>JBQCIU010000105.1:0-19190 GCA_051953395.1 Sphingomicrobium sp. | reverse complement strand
CCGAAGCGCTTCGCGACCGCCGGCCCGACGATTCGTCCCATCGCGGTCGATCCGGTTGCGGAGAGGAGCGCAATCCGCTCATCCGCCACCAAAGCTTCGCCCACCCCACGACCGCCCTGCACGCACTGAAGGAGGTCGTCTGGTGAATCGCCGAAACGATCGAGGGCACGGCGCGCGATCGCCATTACGGCCTCGGCGCAGAGCGGGGTCTTCTCGCTCGGCTTCCAGACGACGGAATTGCCGCAAACCAGCGCGAGCGCCGCGTTCCACGCCCACACCGCAACGGGGAAGTTGAAGGCTGTAATCACCGCGACAGGCCCGAGCGGATGCCATTGCTCGATCATCCGGTGATTGGGCCGCTCGCTGGCAATCGTGAGGCCGTAGAGCTGGCGCGACAGTCCGACGGCGAAGTCGCAGATGTCGATCAATTCCTGGACCTCGCCCAGGCCCTCCTGGACGATCTTGCCGCATTCGAGCGTGACGAGGCGCGCCAGGGGTTCCTTGGCCGCGCGAAGCTCCTCGCCGAGCAACCGCACCAATTCGCCGCGCCGCGGAGCCGGGACCGCGCGCCAGTCGAGAAATGCCTCCTGCGCGCGCTCGCAAGCCCCAGCGACATCGTTGCTCTCGCTGACGCTGCCGATGACATTCCCGTCGATCGGCGAGCGGCTTTCGAGCGAACCGCTGCAGCGGACGCCAAGCACCTCAAGCAGCTGGCGGGTTTCCTCCGCCGGGCTCATGCCACAAGCTCCCGCGCCTTCGCCATTGCCGCGATCCCCGCATCCAGCGTTTCGTCTCGCTTGGCGAAACACAGGCGCACGATGTGCCGTGCAGGGTCCTGCTCCGCGAAGGCGGAGACCGGCACCACGGCAACTCCGGCCTTCTCGACTGCGGTGGTTGCGAACCTCTCGTCGTCGACGGCGATGCCGGACTTCTCCAGGTCGACGCACAGGAAGTAGGTGGAAGCGGGTTGGAGCGTCGAATAGCCTGCGGCCTGCAGTCCACCGACCAGCCGGTCGCAGGCGCGAGCGAAGCGCTCCCGCATCGGATCGATCCAGCTGTCGCCCTCCGCCATTCCGAAAGCGACCGCGGCCTGAAGATTCGGGGCGGTGGAGAAGGTCAGGAACTGGTGAGCTCTCGCCGCGACACCCGCCATTTCGGGCGAGGCGACGATCCATCCGACCTTCCAGCCGGTCAGCGAGAAGATCTTGCCGGCCGACCCGACCTTCAGCGTCCGCTCCGCCATTCCCGGAAGCGTCGCGATCGGGGTGAACGCCTGGCCGTCGAGCAGGACGTGCTCCCACACCTCGTCGCTGATCACGATGAGGTCGTGCTTCGTCGCCACGTCGGCGATCGCCTGCAACTCGTCGGTGCCGAACAACCGACCCGTCGGATTTTGCGGGTTGTTGAAGAGGATCGCGCGGGTCTTCGGGCCGATCGCCGCCTCGAGCAGATCGCGCTCGATCCGCCATTCCGGGGGCCGGAGCGCGATCTCGCGGACCGTGCCCCCTCCCCTGCGGATCATGGGCGCATAGCTGTCGTACGCCGGCGTGAAGACGATGACCTCGTCCCCGGGCGAGATGGTCGCGAGGATGGCGGACCCCAGCGCCTCCGTTGCGCCCGAGGTGACGCAGACGCTCTCGGCGCCAAGCTTCTCGCCGAAGAAGCGATTGTAGTGATCCGCGACGGCCTGCCGCAGCTGCGGAAGGCCGCGCGAAGGCGCATATTGGTTCGAACCTTCCTTGAGAGCGCGGGCCGCCGAATCGAGGATTGCGTCGGGCCAGCCGAAATCCGGAAAGCCCTGCCCTAAATTCACCGCGCCATGCTTGGCGGCAAGTAGCGACATGCGCTCGAAGACGCTGGTCGGCATGTCCTGGTAGATGGGGTTCAAAGAAGCGCTCCTTCACGGCGCAATTGGCCGATTTCGTCCTGCGAATAGCCGAGATCGGCGAGGATCGCCTCTCCGTCGGCGCCGGGCTCGCGGGGCGGCGTCGGATCAGGCGGCCGAGTGTCGGAATAGCGCGGCGCCGGAGCCGGCTGAACGACACCTTCAAGGTCAATGAAGGTGCGGCGGGTGCGATTGTGCGGGTCCTCCGGCGCTTCCTCCAGGGTCAGGACAGGCGCGACGCAGGCGTCTCGGCCGGCAAAATGCCGGACCCATTCGTCACGGGGCCGGCCGGCAATGGCGGCGCTGATCTCCGCCTTGCCCGCGTCGTGATCAAGACCGAGACCTTGCAGGAGCGCCTGGCGGAATTGCGGTTCGATCGCCCCGACGGCGAGGAACCTGCCGTCGCTGCACTCGTAGATTCCGTAGGTCGCCGAGCCGCCATCCAGAAGGTTCGACTCCCGCTCGTCGCTCCACAGGCCGGCGGCGCGCATCCCGTACGTCAGCGCTCCGATCAGGGCGGCGCCGTCGCTCATTGCACAGTCGATGACCTGGCCGGATCCGCCGCGCTGCACATTCAGCAACGCGGCCAGCATGGCGAAGGCGAGCATCATTCCGCCGCCGGCGAAATCGGCGATGTAATTGACCGGGACCGATGGACGGTCCCTGGGCCCAATTCCGTGGAGCAAGCCGCTGATCGCGAGATAGTCGATGTCGTGCCCGGCTGCGGCCGAAAGCGGCCCGTCCTGACCCCAGCCGGTGACCCGTCCATAAACGAGGCTCGAATTGACCTCGAGCAGCCTCTCGGGGCCGAGGCCGAGCCGTTCCATCACGCCCGGACGATAGCCGTCGATCAGTCCATCGGCCGTGGACGCAATGCGTGTCACCGCCTCTCGCGCCGATTCCTTTTTCAGGTCCAGGGCGATAGTGCGCCGCGACCGCAACAGCGGGTCGTTCGGGATCCCGATCAACCCTTCGCGCTCGATCCGGATGACTTCGGCGCCATGGTCGGCGAGCATCATTCCAGCGAACGGAGCCGGGCCGAGTCCGGCCATCTCGACGATCTTCAGTCCCTGGAGCGGCCCCGGCATCGCCCGCAGTGATGCACTGGGCCGGGGCGAGAACTCAAGCCGCGGATATCAGCGGCCGTCGAGCGCAACCCGCACGGAGTGGATCGGCCTCGCCAGTGCGTCCTCGACGCAGGCGATCGCAATCCCTGCAATCGCCGTGCCCGTGAGTACGATCGCCATGAATTCCATCGCTCGGCCGTGATCGCGGCTGCGCTGGGCATCGCGGGGCATCCGGCGACGTTCGATCGGTCGCTGGACGGACCCGGATTGGACCGCGCAAGCCGCCGTCTCCGTGCTGATGATGTCCTCGATCCGCACGGGATCGGGGCTCTGCAAACCCATCCGCTGGTTCTTGCGCCACACCACCCGCGCGACGACCAGCTGGCCGCCGCGACGGATCTCCACGAAGCTTCCGGGGTCGGCGGCGCCAGCGGAATAGACGAGCAGCCCACGGCTCGAGATGTTGAGGATGCAGGCATCGCTCCAGCCGGCACGGCTTCGCATTCGGGCAGGCAGGATGACCCTTTGCCGCTCCTCTCGCGCCCGAAGCGCCAACTTCGTCCCGCCGTTCCGCATGCATGCGCAAATGGCAGGCCAGTTTTCTCCCGCAGCTTACTTATTTCTCCGAAGCGGAGCAGTCTCGCTGGCTGGGGCGGCAGGATTCGAACCTGCGAATGCCGGTACCAAAAACCGGTGCCTTACCACTTGGCTACGCCCCAGCAGGAGAGAGGCGCATATAGCGGGGCTCCAACGGTTTGGAAGGCTTCGCCTGGCGCCGGTTTAGGCGCGGCCGCCGAGGCGGCGGCGTTCCGGACGCTCTCCTCCGGGTTTGCGCGCCGGGAGGAGGTCGGGGCGCGGCGGCCGCGCGGACTGCTCCGGCCGGCCGAAATAAAAGCCTTGCAGCTGATCGCAGCCCAGCTCGGCCAGCGCCCGGGCCTCGTCGGCGGTTTCGATCCCTTCCGCGGTGACCTGCAGGCCGAGGCCCGCGGCAAGTCCGATCATCGCCTCGACGATCGAGCGGGCCTGGCAGTCGCCGGCCGCGGCTGCACTCGCGAACGACCGGTCGATCTTGATCTTCGAGAATTCGCCGCGCGCAAGCGAGCCGAACGAGCTGTAGCCGGTGCCGAAGTCGTCGAGGACCAGCCCGATTCCGAGGCTGTGAAGCCGGGAAAGAGCTTCGCGGGTCGACGGATCGTCGCTCAGGAACACGCTTTCGGTGACCTCGAGCTCCAACCGGCCCGCGTCCAGCCCGGCGGACGCAAGCGCGCTGACGACCGTCGCTTCGAGGCCGGCGCCTCCCAGCTGCACGGCGGAAACGTTGACCGCAACCGCGCTTCCGCAGGCCCAGCTTGCCGCTTCCGCGCACGCCTCGCGAAGTACCCAGGCGCCGACCTGGCCGATCAGGCCGGCTTCTTCGATGATCGGGATGAAAGTCTCGGGATCGATTTCGCCATGTTGCGGGTGAGTCCAGCGCAGGAGAGCTTCCCGCGCGACGATGGCGCCGCTGCGGGCGTCGACGATCGGCTGGTAGACGAGCGAAAGCCCGCCTTCGAACAAGGCGCTCCTGAGGTCGGATTCGAGCCGCCGCGTCGCCATTGCCTCGTCCGCCATCCAGCGGGCGAAGAACTGGTGGCTGCCCCTGCCCTGCGCCTTGGCTCGGTAAAGAGCGAGATCGGCGCTCCGAATGAGCTCCTCCTCGTTGCCGCCATCATCGGGCGCGAGCGCGATTCCGACCGTGGCGCCAACGTGGATCGTGGTTCCCCCGATTTCGAATGGCCGGCTGAGATCGGCGATGATCCGGTCGGCGATCAGCGACAGCGTGTTCCTGTCTTCGGGCATGCTCCACACGAGCGCGAACTCGTCGCCCCCAAGACGACCCACCGTGCCGACCCCGGCCGCGCTCTGCTCGAGCCGGACGGCCACTTCGCATAGCAACTGGTCGCCGGCGCCGTGCCCCAGCGTGTCGTTGACCAGCTTGAACCGGTCGAGGTCCACCAGGAGCAGCGCGCACCCGGAATCGCCCGCCAGGCAGCGAAGCAGGGCGCCCTCGAGCTGCTCCCGGACGAGCAGGCGATTGGCCACTCCGGTCAGCGGATCGAGCCTCGCGGTTCGGACAGAATCCGTACCGGTCAGCCGGATATCGGTGATGTCCGAGCCCACGCCACGCCAGCCGAGGAACTTTCCGGTCGAATCGATCAGCGGCTTGCCCGACAGAAGCCACCAGCGCCGACCATACTGGACCGGGATCGCGACGTCCTTGAACGCGCTCCTCTCTCGGGCATGGCTTTCCAGGATGCGCAGGCCGACCGAAAGCGGCGCCGCACGCCCGTCCGGATCGAGGATCTCGATCGCGCGCTTGCCGATGAGCTCTCGAAGCGGGCTTCCGAAGGCCTCAGCCATCGCCTTCGACATGTAGCGAAGCCGGTAATCGGGCCCCAGCTCCCACAACCAGTCGCTGCCGCTGGCCTCAAATTCGCGCAGCAGCCGGATCAGCTCGCTCTGCTCATGAAGGTCGAGCTGGCCGCGGACGTGACTGACAAACCTCCGGGTGTTGAGGATCATGGCCCAGGAAAGGACGCAGGCGAACAACAGCTCCAGGGTGACCATCTGCACGGGATCATCGAAGCGCGCGCCCATGATGACCCCGCCGACGCACATCAGTGCGACATAGGCGATTCCGGCCTGGGGAACGCTGGCCAGGCTGACGCTGGCGCCGCTCATCAGGCCGGCGACGACGACGCAGAGCAGGATCTTTTCGTCGACGTCGAGGCTGTCGAACCAGAAGACGGGAGGGACCAGCCAAAGCAGCGCGAGCAGCGAAACGATGACCGCGACCGCGCGGATGCTCGGCGGCTTGCGGGTCGCATATTCGGGGTCGACCCGGACACGCAGCGCGCGGCCGCCGCGAAGCACGCAGATCGCAATCATTGCCGAGAGCCACAGCAAGAGCGCGGGCGTCGAAACATGCCGGATGATTGCGGCCGTCACGAGGAAGGCGGCCAGCAGCTGACAGGAGACCGTAACGGGAACCAGCCGGATGAGCGCGTCGAGCTGGGCGCGGCGAACGGCCACGGACACAGCATCGCCGGGGTCCCTGAAGGTCAGCAGCTCGCGCAGGGGCTCGCCCGATTCAACCGAACCGGCCTCTCCCCTCCTTTGCCGAAATGCGTGGAGTATCACTGCCGCCCCGCCCGCCACTCTCCGGCCCGCAACACTTGCTGGCCGCGCAGGGGTAACGGCTAACGCCAAACAAAATGTGAACGGCGGTTATTCAAATCGGATGCGATGTCAGCCGTTCGACAGCCTGCCGTTGACGAGATCCTCGTAGTCCTTGTCCAGCTGACGCGTGAGATCGCCGACTTCGAAGCTCCACGGGCCGACCGAGCCGACGGGAGTCACCTCCGCGGCGCTTCCGGTCAGGAACATCTGCTCGAAGCTTTCCAGCTCCTCCGGCCAGATTGCCCGCTCGTGGACGACGATTCCTCGCCGCTGGGCGAGCTCGATGATCGTCTGGCGCGTGATCCCGTTGAGGAAGCAGTCGGGAGTCGGCGTGTGCAGCTCGCCGTCGCGGACGAAGAAGGCGTTGGCTCCGGTGGCTTCGGCGACCTGTCCGCGCCAGTCGAACATCAACGCGTCGTCGAACCCGGTGTCCTCCGCGTGTTTCCGCGACAGCATCGCAATCATGTACAGGCCCGACGCCTTGGAATGGACGGGCGCCGTATAAGGCGCGGGCCGCCGCCACGGCGCGATCGTCAGCCGGATCCCCTTCGCCGCAGTCTCCGGCGAGAAATATTTGCCCCATTCCCAAGCCGCGATCGCGACATGCGGCTTCGTTCCGGACGGCGAGACGCCCATGCGCTCGGAGCCGAGCCAGGCGACCGGCCTCATGTAGGCGTCGGTCAGCCCGTTCGCCTTGAGGACCTCCTTGCACGCCGCGGCGATTTCCTCATCCCTCCACGGAATGTCGAAGCCGAGGATGTTCGCGCTCTTGCGAAGCCGTGCACAATGCTGATCGAGCTTGAAGATCTGACCGTTGTAGGCGCGTTGGCCCTCGAAGACGGAAGAAGCGTAGTGAAGCGCGTGGCTGAGGACATGAACTTCGGCCTCTCGCCATGGGACGAGCTTGCCGTCGAACCAGATCCAGCCGTCGCGGTCGTCGTAAGTCTGGGTGTTTGCCATGCCGAAGCGCCTAGGACGCCGGAACAGAGTCGTAAAGTTTACGCCACCTGCTCGCCGCGGGCCTCGGCCGCGAGTTCAGCGCCACGCCGCCGCGCCGCGTCGATTGTCCTTGCTACGAGACGGTCGAGAGCGTCGTCGCGGTCGAGCACGGACAGTCCGGCTTCGGTGGTCCCGTTCGGACTGGCGACGCGCCGAGCGATCTGGTCCATGCTTTCCTTGGTCGCGGCGGCCATCCAGGCCGTGCCCATGAAGGTTTCCAGCGCGATGGTCCCGGCGATTTCCCGAGACAGCCCCTGCTCGACTGCTGCGTCGGCGAACGCCTCGATGAATCGCGCGACATAAGCGGGCCCCGCACCCGCAACGGCTCCGATGGCGCCCAGCCCAGCTTCGCTCTGCGCCCACATGGCGAAGCCAAGGGCGGCGAAAAGGTCGGCGATCTTGGCCTTCAGCCCTTCCTCGATCGCATCCTCGCTGTAGAGCGCGGACACGCCACGGCGGACCGAGACCGGCAGGTTGGTCGTTGCCCGGACGAGGATTCCCTTGGGAAAGCGCTGGCGGAGGCTTGCGGTCTCGACCCCGGCGAGCAGGGAAACGACCACCGTCTTCGACGACAGCCAGGGCGCGAGTTCCGGCGCGACCTCGTCCAGCTTTTGCGGCTTGAACCCAAGGATCACCAGGCGCGGAGCGTTCCCGGCTTCCTTGAGCGAGGTCACAGTCTTCACTCCGGTGACCAGCCGTCCGCTGGGCCGGATCGCTGTCAACGTGGAGAGGTCGACCCCGGCCGATCGCCAGCCTTCGACCATCGCTTGGCCCATGTTGCCGCAGCCAACGAACCAGGTCGGCGCCAAAAGCTGCATCAGGCTTCTCCGTGCGTATCGATAAGCGCCGCGGCGATGGCCTCGCCCGGGCTCTTTCCGCCCCACAGCACGAATTGGAAGACGGGGTAGAACCGCTCGCACTCCTCGAGCGCGGCCTCGGCGATGGCTTCGGCCTGCTCGAGGCTCAGCCCTTCTCCGTCGCGCGTGTCTAGGACAGTGGAGTGGCGGAAAATGATCAGGCCGGAGCCCGACCACATCTCGAAATGGCCGAGCCAAAGCTGCTCGTTGATGAGGCCCAGCGATTCATAGATTGCCGAGCGCTTTTCCGGAGCGACCTTGATGTCGGGAAAGGCAAGGAACTGAAGCACCTGGTCTTCAGGCCGCCAGACTCCGCGAAGCTCGTACTGCGCCCAGCTTCCGCTCGCCGAACCGACAATCTCCCCGTCGCCGGCCCGCTCGCAGGGCCAGCCGCGGGCTTCGAAATATTGCTCGAGAACCTCGATCGGAGCGCCGTCCTCGCGCTCATCGCTCGCTTCTGATTCGCTCAGGATTTCGATCCCTTTCCCTTCGGCGCAGCCTTGGGCTTTGCGGCCGATCCGCCGAGCTTGGCTTCGAGCACGGCGACGCGGGCCTTCAGCGCCTCATTCTCTTCGCGCGCCTTGGCCGCCATTGCCTTCACGGCGTCGAATTCGTCGCGGGAGACGAAATCCACGCCGCCCATCCACTCGCGCATCTTCTCGCGAGCGGACGCTTCCGCCTCGCGGCCCATTCCGGCGAACGTTCCGGCGAAGCCATTCACCATCTTCACGAAATCGTCGAAGACCCGGTTTTCGGATTGCATTGCTGAACCCCTTTCGGCGCGGAAATAGGGACTTGCCGGTAGTTCCGCCACCCCGGCAACCCAGTCTATCCCCAACTTGCTGCGGCCGCTGCGAATTAAAATCCGAGCAGCGAGATCCCGGCATTCGGGTTCAGCTGCTCGATTGTCGCGTTCAACGTCGCAGCGAAGACGAGCCACGCGAGATACGGAACCATCAACAACCCCGCGACCGGGCGAAGCCGCCAGAACTGGCCTGCGGCGGCGGCTGCAAGGGCGGCCATCACGAATATGAGGTACTTCGCCAACCGAATGTCGTGCGCTGCAAAGAAGAGCGGCGACCAGGCGAAATTGAGCGCCAGCTGCGCGAAGAACAGGATCAGGCCGACGAGTCTGCGGTTCGAGGGCGGTTCGGCGACGACCATTGCCAATGAAATGCCCAGAAGCGCGTAAAGGATCGGCCAGACGATGCCGAAGGCCGCACCGGGCGGCATGAAGCTCGGCTTTTCCAGGGCGTCGAACCAGCCGTTGCCGAATCCGCTGTTCGACAGCCATCCGCTAAGTCCGCCCAGAACCTCGATGACGACGATTGTGACGATCGCGATCTTCCACCACGCTTTTCTTGCAGCTTCAGCCATCGTTGATCGCTCCCAGAAGAAACTCGACATTGCCCTCGGGCCCGGTGATCGGGCTTGGGGTGACCCCAACAACGGTCCAGCCCTGGCTTTCAACCCAACCCTTGGCCTCGGTGCAGACCCGCTCGTGCACGACCGCGTCGCGGACGACGCCGCCCTTCCCGACTTCCTCGCGGCCAGCCTCGAATTGCGGTTTGACCAGGGCAATTAGCTTGCCGCCAACGCGCGCCAATTTCAGCGGCCATTCCAGAACTTTGGAAAGCGATATGAAGCTTGCATCGCAAGTTACGATATCGATTTGCTCGGCGATCTGCTCGCTCGTGAGATAGCGGGCGTTGGTCTGTTCCAGGACGACCACGCGGGGATCCTGCCGGAGCTTCCACGCAAGCTGGTTGGTGCCGACGTCCACCGCATAGACCTTGGCCGCTCCCTTGGTCAGCAGGACGTCGGTGAATCCGCCCGTCGAACTGCCCACGTCGAGGGCGATCGTTCCGGTGACGTCAAAGCCGAAAAAATCGAGCCCATGCGCGAGCTTGATGCCGCCGCGCGACACCCACGGATGGTCCTTGCCCCTGACCTCCAGCGGCGCATCCTCGGAGAGCATGTCGCCGGCCTTAGCCAGCTTCTTCTGTCCGGAGAAAACAGCGCCGGCCATGATCAGCGCCTGAGCCCTCGTGCGGCTCTCGGCCAGCCCGCGGCTCACCAAAAGTTGGTCTGCCCGAACCTTGGCTACGCCCGGACCTCCTCGACGCCCGCGCTGTTGCTGCGAAGCGCCTTCAGCACGGTCTCGACGATCTGCGGGGCATTCAGCCCTGCCTCGTCATACTGCTTTTCGGGCTTGTCCTGGTCGATGAACCGGTCGGGAAGCCGCATCGTGCGGATCTTCAGACCCGCGTCGACCAGCCCCTTGTCGCTCGCCATGGTCAGCACATGCGCGCCGAGGCCGCCGACGGACGCTTCCTCCACCGTCACCGCGACTTCATGGGTCGTCAGCAGCTTGCGGATCAGCACCTCGTCGAGCGGCTTTGCGAAGCGCAGGTCCGCGACCGTTGTCGAAAGCCCCTTGGCTTCGAGCTGGTCGGCGGCCTTCTCTGCCTCCTCTAGCCGGGTGCCGAGCGACAGGATCGCCACCTTGCTTCCCTGGCGGACGATCCGCCCCTTCCCGATCTCCAGCGCCTGGGGAACCTCCGGAAGCGGCATGCCCCTGCCCTCGCCGCGCGGATAGCGGACGGCTATCGGTCCGCTGTCGTGCAGCGCCATGGTGTGGACCATGTTGACGAGCTCGGCCTCGTCGGCGGCCGCCATCACGACGAAATTGGGAAGCGTGCAGAGGTAAGCGAGATCGAAACTTCCAGCGTGGGTTGCGCCGTCGGCGCCGACCAGTCCCGCGCGGTCCATCGCGAAACGCACCGGCAGGTTCTGGATCGCCACGTCGTGCACGACCTGGTCGTAAGCGCGCTGGAGGAAGGTGGAATAAATCGCGCAGAACGGCCGGTACCCTTGTGCCGCAAGCCCGGCCGCGAAGGTCACCGCGTGCTGTTCGGCAATCCCGACGTCGAACGTCCGTTCGGGAAACGCGTCCTGCACCTTGTCGAGGCCGGTGCCCGACGGCATTGCCGCGGTGATCGCGACGACCTTTTCGTCCCGCTTCATCTCGCCCAGCATCGCAGTCGCGAAGACGCTGGTGTAGCTCGGCGGCCCGCCGGTCGACTTGGCCTGCTTGCCCGAGACGATGTCGAACTTCACGACGCCATGATATTTGTCCGCGGCATTCTCCGCCGGGGCATAGCCTTTGCCCTTGCGGGTAACGACGTGGACCAGCATGGGCCCTTCCTCGGCGTCGCGGACATTCTCGAGGACATCGATCAGTGCGTTGACGTCATGGCCGTCGACCGGGCCGACATAATAGAAGCCGAGCTCGTCGAAGAGCGTGCCGCCGGTGAACAGGCCGCGCGCATATTGCTCCATTCGATGCGCAGCGACGTGGATCGGCTCCGGCATCGCCCGGGCGAATTTCTGCGCCAGCCGCCTGGGCGCGAGATACTTGCCCGAGCTGACCAGCCGAGCGAGCGAGTTGCGGAGGCTTCCCACCGGCGGCGCGATCGACATGTCGTTGTCGTTGAGGATGACGATGAGCCGGTTGCCGGCAGCAGCGGCGTTGTTCATCGCCTCATAGGCCATACCGGCGGTCATCGCCCCGTCGCCGATCACCGCAATGCCGTGGTGCGGATCGCCCGAAAGCTTGTTCGCGATGGCGAAACCGAGCGCAGCCGAAATGGAGGTGGAGCTGTGCGCCGCTCCGAACGGGTCGTATTCGCTTTCGCTTCGCTTGGTGAAGCCGCTCAGGCCACCGCCCTGCCGGAGAGTCCGGATGCGGTCGCGGCGGCCGGTCAGGATCTTGTGCGGGTAGGCCTGGTGGCCGACGTCCCAGACCACTTTGTCGTTGGGCGTGTCGAACACGTAATGAAGCGCGACGGTGAGTTCGACGACGCCGAGACCGGCGCCAAGATGGCCCCCTGTCACCGACACGGCCGAAATCACCTCCTGCCTCAACTCATCGGCAAGCTGGGCAAGCTGGGCCTTGTCGAGCTTCCGGACATCCTCCGGCAGCTCGACCGTGTCCAGCAGTGGCGTTTTCGGGCGATCCGACATGGTCCGCGGCCTTATCCCGATGGAGCGGCCATGTCACGAATGCCCGCCCCGCGAATGACGATTTCAGCGAATGCTCAGGTTTCGCTCAGCTATTTGGAGCCGGAGCAATCCTCGCAAGTACCGCGGACTTCAATGACCGGGCGCTTCGCGGCAAAGCCGGCACTCGCCGCCGCGTCGCGGATTTCGCCGGACAATTTGTCATCATCGATGTGCACCGCCTGTCCGCAATTGTCGCAGATCAGGAAGATGCAATCGTGGAGACAGTCGGGGTGCTGGTTGGCGACATAGGCGTTGGCGCTTTCGACCCTGCGCGCCAGATTCGCACCGACGAAAAGATCGAGAATGCGATAGACGCTGTTGGCGGCGACCCGGCGGTCCTGCGCCTTCGAAACCGCTTCAGCGATGTCATAGGCGCTCGCAGGGCGGTCGAACCCGGCAAGCGCATCGAAGACGGCGGCCCGCATGTCGGTCCACTGCTCGCCCTTGGCTTCGAGATGCCCGCGCGCTGCGGAGCGCAGCGATTCGCCTTCGTGGACCTGATGGTTGTGAGATTTCATCTCGCGGCTTGAGATAGGCCCGGCCCGACGCCGGAGCAAGGTCAGTCGGCGGCCAGGAAATTCAGCCTGTGGCCGAGCGCGAGGATGCTGACTCCGACGACCGTGTAGATGGGCTCGACCCCGCCTTCGTGGAGGGTCAGCGCGCCCGCCATGACCCCAAGTCCCAGCGCTCCAATTGCAGTCGGCAGGACGAAGCCATGCTCCAGCGCTCCCCTGCCGAGGGCGACGGCGCCGAGAATCATCGCAAGAGTAAGGCCGACTTCGTGGAAGATGGGCTGGCCGAGAAAGCCGCCGATCGAGGCGAGGAGCCCGAGGAAGACCGCGGTCGCCAGGCAATGCACGAGACAGATTCCCGACAAGCCCATGGCTATGCGGTCCAGGCGTCCCGGCTGCTGAAGGATGGCGAACATTGCGCGCGATCATATAGGCCAAAGCCGATCAGGTTACAATATCACATCAACCTGCAGACCGCTCTTGCCGCGGCTTGCATGGTGGGGCCATAGGCGGCTTCGCAATGAACGCTCCCCTCCCCGCCAGCGCCGCCCGCGACCGGACCCGCCCCTTCGCGCTCGCAAACCTGCTGTTCGTGGTCGCCGCCATGGTATTCGCGATGGTGGTCATCGGCGGAATCACCAGGCTGACCGAGAGCGGACTTTCGATCACTCAGTGGAACGTCATCTCCGGGTCGATCCCGCCGCTGAGCCACGCCGACTGGGTGCACGAATTCCGGCTTTACCAGCAGACGCCGCAATATCAGCAGGTTGCCGGCCCCGCCGGAATGGACCTTGCCGGCTTCAAGTTCATCTTCTTCTGGGAATGGGCCCACCGCTTCCTCGGTCGCGTCATCGGCCTGGTCTTCCTAGCCGGGACGTTATGGTTTGCGGCGAAGCGCGCGATCCCGAACGGCTTCGCGTGGCGCTTTGCGGCGCTGTTCGTCCTCGGCGGGATGCAGGGCGCGGTCGGCTGGCTGATGGTCATGTCGGGACTTGAGGGCCGGACCGAGGTCAGCCCCTACAGGCTCTCGGCCCACCTCCTGTTCGCGCTGTTCCTGATGAGTGCGCTGATCTGGACCGCGCTCGATCTGCGGGCCATCGGCAAGAATAAGGCTTCGCGGCCCGCGCGCCTCACGGGCGCCTCCGTCGCAACCCTGGCTGTCGTTTTCGTCCAGCTTTTGCTGGGCGCCTGGGTTGCCGGCTTCCGCGCAGGCTATGTTTCCAACACCTGGCCTTTGATGAACGACCGCTTCTTCCCCGAGGGAGTCGATTGGTCCAACGGCGCCGGCTACGCCTTCACCCACGACCTGTTCCTTCTGCACTGGATGCATCGCTGGTGGGCATGGGCGGTGGTTGCCGCGCTGGTGATCTTCGCCCGGAGAGTCCGCAAAGCCGGGAGCCGCCCCGCCTCGATCGCGATCCACACGGCGTTCGGAACACAGATCATCCTCGGGATCGCGACGGTGATGACTGGAATCGACCTGCCAGTCGCGGTCCTTCACCAGGCCTGCGGAGCACTCGTCCTCGCAACGATGGTGTGGGGAGCCCACGTGGTTGGCGAGGCGCGCCGGTGACGATCCTTTCCGTCTACGCGGTCTTCGCAAGCGCGGAGGAAGCGGAGCGGATCGGCCGTATCGTCATCGAGGAAAAGCTTGCCGCGTGCATCAACATCCTTGCGCCCTGCCGGTCGATCTATCGCTGGCAAGGAAGCATCGAGAGTGCCGAGGAGGTTCCTGCAATCCTGAAGACTCACGGCTGGCAAGGGGATGCGCTGATCGAGCGGATCGCCGCGCTCCACAGCTACGACACGCCGTGCATTGCCGTGTGGCCGATCGAGAAGCTCCTCCGCCGCTATGCCGACTGGGTCGAGGAATCGGTCCTGGGCGAAAGCTAGCGCTTCCCCTTCGGGCGATGCTTGAGATCGCGACGAGCGGCGATCATTCCGGGGAGCAGCGGTAACCAGAGGGTGAACCCGCGGAACAGAAGCGTCGCCGAAAGGGCCGCCTCGAACGAGACTCCCGCCAGTCGAAGAGTTCCGATCGAGACCGCCTCGAACGATCCCAGCCCCATCGGTATCGGTCCGAGCGTGACCACGATCGAAGCGATGATGAACGCGATGAAGGCGGAGGCGAACGGCACGTCGATGCCGAGCGCGTAAAGGCAGAATTGCATGGTCAGGCCATCGAGCGCGAAGGTTATGCCATTGAGCACCGTCAGCTCGGTGATCAGCTCCTTGCTTCGAACCAGCTTCTCCGGCGCCTCTCCGATCATGTCGAACAGCTCGCGTACCGGACCAACGCTTCGAAGCCATTTGGGAATGGCTTTGCGGCCTTTCTTCTGGAGCCACAGGGCAAGCGACGGGATTCCGGCTGCGACGACGAGGAAGACGCTGATCAGCCCGACCATCGCCCAGCTGTTCTCGCTCATCAGCCACAGCAGGAACAGAACGCCGAGCGCCGCGATGGCGTAGGAGGCATAGTAGCTGATGATGGTCAGGATCACGGCCGCAACCGCGACCTTGCGCGAGGCGCCCAGAGTCCGCAGCCGATCGACGACGACGACATTGCCGCTCATCCCGGCGGTCGGGACCATCTGGTCGGCGAAATGCTTGGTCAGAGTCAGCGGAAGCAGCCTGGTGAAGGACGTGTCGCACTCGCAGGCGCGGAGCACGACGAACCATTCGGCGGCGAGCGCGACATAGGTCAGGAGTTGCGCCGCGAAAGCTGCGAGCAGCCACAACGGCTTCGAATGGGAAACCAGCTGAGCGAATTTCTTCACGTCGCCCCAGTGGAAGGCGGCGAACACGACCGCGGCGGCAAGCAGCAGGCCGAGCAGCCAGGTCCTCCAGCTGGCGAGCGCCTTGTCGGTCAGCGAGTCGGCTTCGCGCGGCTTGGCCTTGGCAGCGTCGTTGGGCATCGGCGGGGCAACGCCGCTTCAGCCGTTGCGGTGCCCGCGCTGCGCCAACTTTTCTAAAGCCGGTGCTTTTCCAGCTGCAAATAGGCCGGATCGAACTCGGCGAGGGATTCGAGCGCGGCCATGTCGAGGATATGAATCCGCCGGTTTTCGGCTTCGACCAGCCGCCGCCGCCGCAATTCCTGCAGCGTCCGGTTCACATGCACGACCGTCAGTCCCAGGCATTCCGAAACTTCGCGCTGAGTCAGCGGCAGGTCGAATGCGTCCCGGTCGGCTTTGCCCACGACGGCCAGCCTGGTGTGCAACTCGCAAAAAAGGTGGGCCATGCGCGAGATCGCGGATCGTTGGCCAAGCGACAGCGCGAGCTCGCGCGCAATAGCGGCGTCAATGTTGGTGAGCAGCCAGTAGATGCGCGTGAGGTGAGGTTGCTCCTCGGTCAGAGCCAGCAAACGCTCGTGCGGAACGATTCCGATGACGCATTCGGTGATCGACACGACATCGTGGTCGAGCCTTTTGAGGGTGAATCCGTGAAGGTCGGCGAAGTCCCCAGGGAGATGGATTTCCATGATTTGCCGCTCGCCGCTCGGCAGATCCTTGGAACGGGCAAGCCACCCGTCGAGGAGCAGGATGCTCTGTGAGAGTTCCTTGCCCGCCCGGACCAGGAACTGGTCGGGCACGACTTGTCGCGTTTCGGAAACGAGATCCCGGATGATCTGCTCTTCATCTGGGCTGATCGCAGCGCGCAGCCTCAGCTTTTTCAAATGAGCGGTGATCATCGGGCGCGACACATGCAGCCGGGGAAAGGCCTTCGCGGATAACCTGGGTTACACCACCGTTACTTTTATAGAAAAACTCCTGTTTCTTAAAGCGTGAACGGCGCGTTCACGTAACATGGGTGAATCGTTTCCTGCGAAAACGAAGCTATGATTTGCTCGTTCATGGGGGGCGGCGTTGCCAGCATACAGGCACTATCGGCTCGACGGAGCGGGTAACATCAGCAATGCCGAGTGGTTCGAGGCCACCGACGATGCCGATGCCCTGCGCCAGGTCCGCGCCAAGAAGCTGCCCGTCGCGTCGGAAGTGTGGGAGCGGAACCGGCGGGTCGCGAGGATCGACCCTGCCGATTCCGACTGATCAGGTGCGGTCGAGCGGACCGCGCGACTGAACCTCGGCCGATGGCCGCTCGGTCGGCGCATTGCCGCAATTGCCGCTGATCTTGCTGACGACCTTCGGCGCCTTGCCCTGGCCCTGCGACGTGATCTGCGTCGTGCGGGTGCAGGTGCCAGCGCCGTTGCTTACGGAAACGACGCTCACGCTATTCGCTCCGGCCGGCATGTTGCCATAGGACGCGACATTGACCGGCGCGACGGCGCTTCCGACCCCGTCGCGCGTCAACTCCTGGACCTGCTTCGCCTTTGCGGCTTGCTCGGCATTCATCCGCTGAATGATCCGCCCGAAATCGGGGAATGCCATGGGCGCCCAACCGGCAGAGAAAGGCGCGAACTCTCCGGGAGCGATCGTCACCCTGGGAGCGACATCGCCATAATATTCGATGTGCGCGGTCCCCCCGTCGGGAAGGGCGACGTCCATCCGGTGCTTGTCGCTGCTGGCGGCAAATGCGGTTCCGGCAATCGCGGCCGCGGCGACACCGGCGAATGCGAGCTTGACGAGCCTGCGCATGGGATTTCCTCCTGGATTCTATCTATCGACAGGCTGTCAGGGCTATAAAGCGAAGCTGAACGGCAGATTGCCGATCGGTCCTTTTGACGACGATCAAACTCGCTTCGGTAGTATTTTACCCGTCGAGAAAGCCCCGCATTTGCTTGACTTTCCGAAGCCCGCACGCAAATAGCGCGACCACCGGCGGCGCAGGGAAGCGTCGCCTTTCGCATTTCAACGAAAGGATCAACGCCATGAAGGCGCTGATGAAGACGACCAAGTCGGCGAAGCCGGCCGAGGTCGAGAAGAAATGGCACCTGATCGATGCCGACGGCCTGGTTGTCGGGCGCGTCGCGACGATCATCGCCAACATCCTGCGCGGCAAGCACAAGCCGAGCTACACCCCGCATGTCGATTGCGGCGACCATGTCGTCGTCATCAACGCCGACAAGGTGAAGTTCACCGGCCGCAAGCTCGACCAGAAGGTCTATTACAAGCACACCGGCTATGCCGGCGGCTTGAAGGAAGTCACCGCGGGCAAGGTGCTCGAGGGTCGGTTCCCGGAGCGCGGTCTCGAGAAGGCTGTCGAGCGGATGATCCCGCGCGGGCCGCTGGGCCGCGACCAGATGCGCGCCCTTCACCTCTACAACGGTACCGAGCATCCGCATGCCGGTCAGAACCCTGAGGTCCTCGACGTCGCGTCGATGAACCGCAAGAACAAGGTGGGCGCATAATATGGCCGACAAGAAGTCCCTTTCCGACCTCGCCGAGCTGACCAAGGAAGAGGCTCCGGCCCCCGCCGCCGAAGCTCCGGCCGAAGAAGCAGCAGCTCCCGCGGAAGCCGCTCCTCCGCCGGTCGAAGCCGCTCCGCTCCGCGAGCAGCAGCTCGACAAGCACGGCCGCGCTTATGCGACCGGCCGCCGCAAGGACGCCCTCGCGCGCGTCTGGCTGAAGCCGGGCTCGGGCAAGATCGTCGTCAACGGACGCGAGCAGGAAGTCTATTTCGCTCGCCCGTCGCTTCGCCTGGTGATCAACCAGCCGTTCGACGTCGCCGACCGCAAGGGCCAGTATGACGTCGTCGCCACCGTCAAGGGCGGCGGACTGTCGGGCCAGGCAGGCGCCGTGAAGCATGGCATCGCCCAGGCGCTTTCGCGCTACGAGCCGGCGCTCCGCACGGCGGTGAAGCAGGCCGGGTTCCTGACCCGCGACCCGCGCGTCGTCGAGCGCAAGAAGTACGGCCGGGCAAAGGCACGCCGCAGCTTCCAGTTCTCGAAGCGCTAAGACTTTCGACAGAACGTCACGCGAAGGGCGGTTGGGGTTTCCCAGCCGCCCTTTTCGATTCTAGGCTATGGCAAACCGGGGAGGTTTCGATGCGTTTTCTCATCGCCATGGCCATTGCCCTTGCCAGTCCCGCAGTCGCGCAGACGAGTGGCGCAATCCTGCTCCATCCCGAGCGGGTATTCGACGGAGTGAACCCGCAGCCGCATCCGGGCTGGTCGGTCCTCGTCCAAGGCGACAGGATTGCGGCTGCCGGTCCCGACATTGCCGCTCCTTCAGGAACCAAAGTGATCGAGCTTCCCGGCGCGACCCTGATGCCGGGAATGATCGAGGGACATTCGCACCTTTTCCTTCATCCCTATAACGAGACGCTCTGGGACGATCAGGTTCTGCACGAGCCGCTCGCGCTCCGCACCGCGCGCGCCGTCGTTCATGCCGAGAAGACCCTCGATGCCGGCTTCACGACGGAGCGCGATCTCGGCACGGAAGGCGCCGGCTACGCAGATGTCGGGCTGAAGGAAGCGATCGACCAGGGGATCGTGCCGGGTCCGCGGCTACTGGTCGCGACCAAGGCGAACGTCGCCCGCGGCGCCTAGGGGCCGAAAGGGTTCGAGCCGGGAGTTGCGATCCCGCAGGGTGCGGAAGAAATCAGCGGGCCCGACGAAATGACGAAGGCGGCGCGCGACCAGATCGCGGCGGGCGCGGATGTCATCAAGATGTACGCCGACTATCGCTAT
>JBQCIU010000104.1:0-6733 GCA_051953395.1 Sphingomicrobium sp. | reverse complement strand
AGGACCTGCTGACCAAGCTGGGGCTGAAGAACCGGCTCGAGCACCGGCCGACCAAGCTTTCCGGCGGTGAGCAGCAGCGCGTCGCCGTTGCCCGAGCGCTCGCCAACCGCCCGCCGTTGGTCCTTGCCGACGAACCCACGGGCAATCTCGACGAGGCGACGGCTGACGTGGTTTTTGACGAATTCCTGCGGCTGGTGCACGGCGAGGGAAGCGCGGCGCTTGTCGCGACGCACAACGAGCGGATCGCCAACAAGATGGATCGCGTGATCCGGCTGCATGAGGGCGTGCTTCGAGAGCAATGAACGAGCAAGACGAAGTCATCGAGGAAAGGCCGCGCAAGCGGATCAATCCGTGGCTGATCGTCGCCATCATCGCCGCGATCGCTGCGGGCGTGCTGCTCGCCAGCAGCGTCTGGACCGGCCGTTTTGGCGGCGCCAGCGAAGCCCCGGAAAATTCGGTCGAGGCGAAGAAGGCCCAGGACCCGCAGGCGTGGTGCGCCGCTCAATCGACTTACGATGCGATGAAGCGCGAGCTGTTCCGCCGCGCCGCTCAGGTGCGGGGCAGCGACGACCAGGCCTATGCCAAGCTGGCCGACTTCGCGCTCCTTCGGGTGAACGGGCCCATCGTCCGCGGACTCGACGACCAGCTCCAGAGCGTCAGCTGCAGCGGAACGGCCTTGCTCGACCTGCCGCCGGGAGTCGCGGTCGCCGGCGGGCGGCGGGCCCTATCGGGCGATGTCGATTATTCGATCCAGCCCGCGGCGGATGGCAGCGGCAGGGTCGTCAGCCTCGGCAATGCAGACTCGATCGTGGTGCCGCTGGCGACGTTGAGCCGAACCAGCGCTCCGCAAACGCCGGTGCCGGCCCTGCCGCAAGGCAATGCCGTCGGCCCGGAGCAGCCGGCCGCGCAGCAGCCGCCGGCTCAGCAGCCACAGCCGCAGCCTGAGCCGGTGCAGGCGAACCCGAGCTTCGATTGCGACCATGTCGGCAATGACGCCGAAGCGGCGATCTGCGGCGATCCTGGCCTCGCTTCGCTGGACCGTCAGATGGCGGCCGATTTCCAGCGTGCGTTGATGACTGCGGATAAGCACCAGCGCCGGCTTCTGGAACGTACGCAGAAGCGATTTCTGGGTTATCGCAACCGCTGCGCAACCAACCAGTGCATCGCCGAAACCTATCAGAGCCGCAGCCGCGAGATCGGCGATATCATGACCGGCCGCTGGCGCGGATGAATCGTGGATAAGTCGCGGCAGCGGCTTTGCAGTGGACGCGCTTCGCCCCCATAGTTTCCGCGTGACCGGTCCTTACGTCCCGCTTCGAGTCTTCTCCTCCTTCACGATGCTTGAAGGCGCGATGGAGCCCAAGGCGATCGCCGCGAAGGCGGCGAAGCTTGGTTTTCCCGCAGTCGCAGTCACCGATCGCAACGGGCTCTACGCGGCAATGCCGTTCACCGCCGCCTGCACCGAAAAGGGCGTGCAGCCGGTGATCGGGACCCTGCTTGCGGTCGCCCGTCCAGCCGAGCTTGGATCAGCGATCGACTGGTTGGTGCTGCTCGCCAAGGACGAGCAGGGCTATGCCAACCTCTGCAAGCTGGTTTCCGCGGCGCATCTGGATCGGCCGCTGGCGGAGCAGCCGCACGTGCCCTTCTCGAAGCTCGATGGCCTCAACGAGGGCCTGATCGCGCTCACTGCCGGAGCGGAAGGGGCGATCGCTCGCCTTATCGCGGAGGGACAGAGCGGCAAGGCCGGAGCCTATATGGACCGGCTGCAGGCGCTGTTTCCCGGGCGGCTCTACGTGGAGTTGAGCCGGCGCGGCGATCCGGTCGAAGAGCGGGCGGAAGAACCGCTGATCGAGATGGCTTACGAGCGAGACTTGCCGCTGGTTGCGACCAACCCCGCCGCTTATGTCGATCCCGCTTTTCACGCGGCCCACGACGCCATGCTGTGCATTGCTGCTGGCGAATATGTGGAGAGCGGGGAGCGGAGTGCGACCTCCTCGCCCGAAGCGTGGCTGAAGACGGCACCGATGATGGCGGAGCTGTTCTCCGACATTCCGGAGGCGATCGCCAATACGGCGGTCGTCGCGCAGCGCTGCGCGGTCGGGGCGCCGAAGCGCAAGCCGATCCTGCCGAGGCTCAGCGACGACGAGGATGAACAGCTTCGCCGGGATGCGCTGGCCGGGCTGGAGGCGCGGCTCGAAGGCAGGCCGTCGGATCTCGGACGCTATCGGGAGCGGCTCGATTACGAGCTCGAGATCATCATCAACATGGGCTTCGCGGGTTACTTCCTGATCGTCGCGGACTTCATCAAATGGGCCAAGCTCAATGATATCCCGGTTGGGCCGGGCCGCGGTTCCGGGGCGGGGTCCGTCGTCGCCTGGGCGCTGACGATCACGGACCTCGACCCGATAGAGCTCAACCTTCTGTTCGAGCGCTTCCTCAACCCGGAACGCGTCTCGATGCCGGACTTCGACATCGATTTCTGCGAAACCCATCGCGACAAGGTCATCGCGTACGTCCAGGGCAAGTACGGCCGCGACAAGGTCGCGCAGATCATCACCTTTGGGCGGTTGAAGGCTCGTGCGGTGCTGAAGGACACCGGCCGAGTGCTGCAGATGAGCTATGGGCAGGTGGACCGGCTGGCGAAGCTGATCCCGAACCTTCCAGCCGACCCCTGGACATTGGAGCGCTCGCTCAACGGGGTTTCGGAGCTTGCCGCCGAGTATAAGGGCGACGCTGACGTCAAACGCCTGTTCGACCTGGCAATGAAGCTCGAAGGCTTGCCGCGCCACAGCTCGACCCACGCGGCGGGCGTCGTCATCGGCGACCGGCCGCTCGACGAGCTGGTCCCGCTTTACCGCGATCCGCGCTCGGACATGCCGGTGACGCAGTTCGACATGAAATATGTCGAAGCCGCAGGCCTGGTGAAGTTCGACTTCCTCGGCCTCAAGACCCTGTCGGTGCTCAAGGAAGGCCAGCGGCTGCTCGCCCAACGCGGGATCGAGCTGGATTACAGCAAGCTCCCGACCGACGATCCGGCGGTCTACGAGCTTCTCCAGCGCGGCGACACCGTCGGCGTGTTCCAGCTGGAATCCGAAGGCATGCGGCGGACGCTTTCGGCGGTCCGGCCGACCAACTTCGGCGACATCATCGCTCTCGTCGCGCTCTATCGGCCCGGTCCGATGGACAATATCCCGCTGTTCGGCGACCGGAAGAACGGGCGCGTCGCAATCGATTATCCGCACCCGCTCCTCGAAGACGTGTTGAAGGAAACCTACGGCGTCTTCGTCTATCAGGAGCAGGTAATGCAGGCGGCGCAGGTGCTCGCCGGTTACTCGCTCGGCGGCGCGGACCTTCTCCGCCGCGCGATGGGCAAGAAGATCCAGAGCGAGATGGACGCGCAGCGGGCGACTTTTGTCGAAGGCTGCGCGACCCACAATGCCATTCCCGCAGCCAAGGCGAACGAGCTGTTCGACTTGATCGACAAGTTCGCCGGCTACGGCTTCAACAAGAGCCACGCCGCCGCTTACGCGCTGGTCGCCTATCATACCGCCTGGCTGAAGGCGTACCACCGGGCCGAATTCTACGCTGCGTCGATGAGCTTCGACATGACTCAGACGGACAAGCTGGCCCTGTTCGTCGAGGACATGCGGCGAGGCGACGTGGAGTGCCTGCCCCCGTGCATCAACGCCAGCCACGCCTTCTTCACGGTCGAAGAGGGGGCGGTGCGCTATGCGCTGGGCGCACTCAAAGGCGTCGGCGAGAAGGCGATGGAATCGGTCGTCGCGGAACGCGAGGGCAGGGGAGCTTTCAAGTCCTTCGAGGACTTTGCGGGCCGGATCGAGCCGCGGCTGCTCAATCGGCGACAGATGGAGAGCCTAGCGGGCGCAGGTGCCTTCGATGCCCTGAATCCGAACCGCGCATCGGTCTTCGCCGCGGCCGAGACGATCCTGGCCCACGCAGCGAGCGCCGCCGATCATCGCGAGAGCGGACAGCACGGACTGTTCCTTTCGGGGGACACGAGCGTGCCACCGATCCGGTTCCCGAATTCGGAATGGTCGCTGGCCGAGCGAATGGCGGCGGAACGGGAGGCGTTCGGCTTCTATTTCTCCGCCCACCCGATCCAGGCGCACGCGCACCTGCTGGCCCTCCACAAGGTCAAGACGTTTGGCGAGTTGGGCGAAATCCGGATCGGCGAAGGCGAGCGCGTCGCGGTGACGATGGCGGGGATGGTCGAGGACGCGCGCTGGCGAACGTCGGCGAAGGGCCGGCGATTCCTCACCGCGGTGCTCAGCGATGCGTCTGGGCAGTTCCAGGCGACCGCCTTCGATGACGAGCCGATCGAGGCGCTTCGCAGTGCTGCCGAGCGTGGAGCCTGCGGCCTGCTGACGGTCGAGCTTGACCGGCGCGCCGGAGACGACACGCCGCGCGTTGCGATCAAGCGCTTTCAGCCGATCGAGTCGTTGGCGAAGCGGACCCGGCTGCAGATGGCGGTGACCTTGAAGGAGTCTGTGCTGATCCCGCGGGTGGCGCGTGAACTGGCGCAGTGCCGGGGAGGCACCGGCACCGTCCGGTTGCGCCTGCCGCTCGCCGAGGGCGGCGAAGCAAGCGTTCTCGTCGGCCGCGACTTCGCGCTCGATGCGGAACTTGCCGCCCGCATCGAGCGAATCGTCGGCGAGGGCGCCGTCGACCTGTCCGTCCAGGAGCCGCCGAAGCTGGCCCTCGTGGGCTAGGCCATCATGAAGCCGGCCTTGTTCACCATGGTGGTGATCTCGGCGTTCTGCTCCTCATCGAGGTCGCGCTTCAGCTTCGGGAGAACCTGCTCTTCTTCCATGCGGATATGCTCGTCGAGCGAGTCGCGCAGCTTCCGGACTTTCTCCAGCCACAGCGGCGAATCCGATTCCATCCGCTTGAGGTCGAAGATCAGCGTCTTCACATGGCCATGCTCGGTGTCCAGCTGGTCGGCTTCCACCGTGCCGTTGTCGTCGCGGAGAGCGGGATAGATGACCGTCTCTTCCTCGTAGCTGTGCTTGTCGAGCTTGTGGGCGAGCTTCATCAAAAGCATCGACCGCTTCCACGTCTGGCTCTCGTCGGTCGCGAGCATCTGCTCGACGATCTTCTGGATCTCGTCATGATCCTTCTTGAGCATGTCGAGCCAGTCGCCGGCGGCGGCTTCGATTCCCTGCATGGCGAACTTGCGGCCGATATTGGCCGCGAACCCGATGGCTGCTCCGGCGAGCGCTGCGCCGATCAGCGGGCCGGCGTTGTCGCCCCAGGAAAATGCGCTTCGATTGTCCTGACGATTGCTCGATCTCGATTGCGTACGCGTCGGCATTGGCACCTCCATTGTCCGGCGGATTCAACGGAGGGCTTCGCCCCGCCGTTCCCAGCGTGGAGGGCAGATCGTCGCTTGCCGCGGGCCGCTGGTCAGATCCCGTTCGTCGGGGCGGTCTCATTTGCGGGCGGAGGAGCCGCGACCGGCTCGGTCAGCGGGACCGCGACAGGCTGTTGCTGTTGCTGCTGCGGCTCCGGAACGGGCTGCTCGGCGGGCGGGGGCGGAGTCGGCGTTTCATATTCGGCGCCGGGTTGCGGCCGCGGCTTCGCGCTGACCTTCGGCGGCGCCTTTTTCGGCGGCGGGGTGATGCCGGAATAGACGCACGAATCGAGCCCGTCGCGGGCGACCACCCCGATCCGCGCGGCGATTGTATTGCCATAACGGCGAGTGAAGCCCTTGGGAGCGATCGCTCCGCGCTTCTTCGGCAGCGGCAGGATCGCAGCGAGGCGCGCGGCCTCGGTCGCCGTCATCGCGCTGGCATCATGGCCGAAATAGCGTTCGGCGCCCGCATTCACTCCGTAGGTGCCGATGCCAGTCTCGGCGAGGTTGAGGTACAGCTCCATGATCCGCCGTTTCGGATACATGTGCTCCATCAGGAAGGTGAACCAGGCTTCCACGCCTTTGCGTGCGTAGCCGCCGCCGTTCCACAGGAAGGCGTTCTTGGCCGTCTGCTGGCTGATGGTCGATCCGCCGCGGATCCGGCCTCCACTCGCATTGCGCTTCGCAGCGTCCTGGATCGCGTCCCAGTCGAAGCCGTGATGCGAACAGAATTTGTCGTCCTCGGCGGCGATCGCTGCGCGGACCATGTCGCGGTCGATCTGCGTGATCGGCATCCAGGCCTTCGTCGCGCCCCGGCCCGAGACGATGTCGACGAGCATGTTCGGCGTGATCGGCGGGTTGATGAAGCGGTAGGCCAGGACCCACAGCACCGAGATGACCAGGAAGGCGAGGACGATGCGGACGATCCAGCCGATGATCCGGCCGAAAAGGCTGCGCTTGCGCCGGCGCTTGTAGCTGGGGATCGCGGTGGTGGAGCGTTTCGCCATTGCTGTTGCTTAGCGCGCTCCTTGCCGCAGTGCAGCAGCGCATTTACATCGCTTGGCGATGACCGCCTCGACCAACGATATCCGCCGCTCCTTTCTCGACTTCTTTGAGGCGAACGGCCACGCGCGGGTGCCCTCGGCTCCGCTGGTGCCGCACAACGACCCGACCCTGATGTTCGTGAACGCCGGAATGGTGCCGTTCAAGAACGTATTCACGGGCCTGGAAACTCGGCCCTGCAGCCAGGCGACCAGCTCGCAGAAATGCGTTCGCGCTGGCGGGAAGCACAACGATCTCGACAATGTCGGATACACCGCGCGCCACCACACCTTCTTTGAAATGCTCGGGAATTTCTCGTTC
>JBQCIU010000103.1:0-5414 GCA_051953395.1 Sphingomicrobium sp. | reverse complement strand
GAGCTCGCCGTCGGCTGCGGCTATAAATATCTGAACGGCGGCCCGGGAGCGCCGGCTTTCCTCTACGTCTCGGAGGCTCTGCAGGATCAGCTCCAGCCGCCGCTGCAGGGCTGGATGGGCCATGCCGAGCCCTTCGCGTTCGAAGGGAGCTATCGGCCGACGAGCGGCATCGCCCGCTTCCTCACCGGCACACCGTCCATCCTCGCCCTCGCAGCTCTGGACGCGGGTCTCGACACCTTCGCCGACGTCCGAATGGCCGACGTCGAAGCCAAGGCTCGGTCGCTGCTCGAACTCTTCATCGCCGAGGTCGAGGCGCGCTGCGGCGACGAAGTCCGCCTGTTCGGTCCCCGCGACCTGGCCTCACGCGGAAGCCATGTCTGCTTCGCGCATCCGGAAGGCTATGCGGTGATGCAATCGCTGATCGCCCGCGGGATCGTCGGCGATTTCCGGGCGCCCGACCTGATGCGCTTCGGCTTCACACCGCTCTACACCAGCTTCGAGGATGCGTGGCGGGCCGCCGACGCCCTCGCCGACATCCTCGCCACCCGCGAGTGGGATCAGCCGCGCTTCCGCGAGCGCCGCAAAGTCACTTAAGCGTTCGCCTTTTCCTTCGCCGCGTGCGCGCTGTCCTCGGCGAGCGCTGCGCGCGACCGGTGGATCATGTCGACCCAGTCATGGAAGCTGTGGGCGAGCTTTTCGACCAGGCCCTTGAGCGGACCGTCCTTCAGGCAGCCGCTCTCGTCGAAGCTGTCGTCGGTGACATGGCCGAGATAGGCCTCCGGCTGCTGCATCACCGGCATGTTCAGGAACACGCAGGACTGGCGGAGCTGATGGTTCGACCCGAAGCCGCCGATCGATCCCGGCGACGCGGTAACGATGGCCGCGGGCTTCTTGTCCCACACACTCTGGCCGTAGGGCCGCGACCCGACATCGATGGCGTTTTTCAGAACGCCCGGCATGCCGCGATTATATTCGGGCGACACGAACAGGACGCCGTCGACCGGACGGATTTGGTCGCGGAAGCGTCGATATTGCTCCGGCTCATCGGGCGAGCCGTCGTAATCCTGGTTGTAGAGGGGCAGGTCGCCGATCTCGACGAACGAGCAGTCGAGCCCGTCGTTGCGGATCGCGCAGATCGACCGGGCGATCCGACGGTTGAAACTGTCTTTCCTCAGGCTGCCGACGAGGATTGCGATCTTGTAGGCCATGCTCTCGCTCCTTCTCGCTGCTCCAATAAACCGGCGCGCGAATGGTTGCGACGGCCGATCAGCGGCGGCGATTGGTGTGACGAATATTCGTCGGCCGGCCGCGCCTTTGCTGCGGACGGACGCGGTCGCGGCGCGGTTCGGCGCTGCCCTGCTCGTCGAGCGGAACCGCGAACCTGAGGCCGCCCGTCACAGGATTCGATTCGACGATCCGCAATTTCAGCTTCTGGCCGAGCCGGTAGGTCGTCCCGCTCTCCTCGCCCACCAGCTGCTGCGCCTTTTCGTCGTAGCGGAAATATTCGTCGCCGATCGTCGAGACCGGGACGATCCCGTCGCCGCCGAACTCGACGACGGTCGCGAAGAACCCGAACGGCTGAACCCCGGTAATTCGACACGGCACGACCTGCCCGACCTGGTCGGCCAAGAACGCTGCGACATAGCGGTCGACGGTCTCGCGCTCGGCTTCCATCGCGCGCCGCTCCAGCCGCGAAATCTGCTCGCCGATCTCGTCGAACTTCGCGGCGTCGGCGGGCGGCAGGCCACCTTCCCCGAGCTTGTAGGCGCTGACGAGGGCGCGGTGGACCAGCAGGTCAGCGTAGCGGCGGATCGGCGAGGTGAAATGGGCGTAGGTCGCGAGCGCCAGCCCGAAGTGCCCGAGCCGCTCCGGCCCGTAGCGCGCCTGCATCTGCGTGCGCAGCAGCTGCTCCATGATTTCCGGCCGGAAGTCGGCCTCGCCGGCTTGGCTGATGATCCGGTTGAACGTTTCGGGCTTGATCAGCTGGCCGAGCGTGAACGGGATATCGAAGGTGTCGAGATAGTCTTTCAGCGCCTCCAGCTTCTCCCGGCTCGGCGGTTCGTGGATCCGGTACATGACCGGCGCCTTTTTCGCTTCGACGGCTCGGGCCGCGGCGACATTGGCGGCAATCATGTAATCCTCGACCAGCCGGTGCGCGTCGAGCCGCTCGCGCGGCGCGACCGACGTGATCCGCCCCTTTTCGTCGAGCATCACCTGGCGCTCGGGAAGGTCGAGCTCCAGCGGCTGCCGCTTCTCGCGCGCCGCGAGCAAGGCCCGCCAGCAACCCCACAAGGGTTTCAGCGCCTTTTCGACGAGCTCGCTCGGAACCGGCCCTTCGACCTCGGGCATGAAGCAAACCGGAGAGGCGACATCGACGCGCTCTTCGTTCGAAATATCGATCGCGGCCTGCGCATCTTCGTAGGCAATGTTTGCAGCTACGCAAATCTTCGCCCGTGAAAATCTCCAACTCTTGAGGCTACCGTCCTTCGCGATTTTAAGATGGCAGGCCAGCGCCGCGCGTGCCTTGCCCGCCTTCAGCGAACAAATGTCCGCCGACAGCTCCTCGGGAAGCATCGGAACCACCCGGTCCGGGAAATAGACGCTGTTGCCCCGCGCCCGCGCCGAACGGTCGAGCTCGCTCCCTGGGCGGACGTAGAAGCTGACGTCGGCGATCGCGACGATCACGTTCCATCCGCCCTCGCCGTCCGCTTCCGCCCAGATCGCGTCGTCGTGGTCGCGGGCATCCGCGGGGTCGATGGCGACGATCGGCAGGTGCGTCAGGTCCTCGCGTTCGCCGAGATCGAGCTTCGCAACGCGCTTCGCTTCCTCGATCACCGCGTCGCTGAACTCGTGCGGAAGCTCGTATTTGTGGATCGCGATAAGGCTGAAGCTCTTGGGCGCGAAGGGGTCGCCGAGCACCGCGTCGACCTTTGCCGTGACGCGCGAGCCGCGGCCCGTCACCTCGCACAGCACCAGGTCGCCGGCCTCGCCTTCCTTCACATCGCTGACGGGAAGCTCGCGGCGCTCCTTTTTCTCAACTGGGGTCAGCCAGAAGCGCGTGCCCTCCTTGCGGAGCACGCCGAGCACCAGCTCCGCCTGCCGGGCGAGCTTCTTCAATGGATGCGCGACATGGCCTTTCCCGCGCTCTTCGGTCCGCGCCAGCACTCGGTCGCCGATGCCGAGCGCGCTATGCCGTCCCTTCTCGATGACGCGCAGCTTCGGCGGCGGCGTGCCCGCCTCCCAATTCTCCGGCCTCGCCCAGACCGCTCCGTCCTCGTCCGCCTCGACGATCTTGAGCACCGTGACCTTCGGGATACCGCCAACCTGATGGAACGCGCGCCCGCGCGAGGTTTCGATCAGCCCCTCGTCGCCCATGTCGTTCAGCAGCTTCTTGAGCGCGATCTTGTCATTGCCCTTGAGCCCGAACGCCCGCGCGATCTCGCGCTTCCCCGCCGGCTGGTCTGAGCCGGCGATGAAATCGAGGATCTGCTTTCGCGATGGAAGTGCGGGGGAGGGTTTGCGGGGCATCAGAACCTTTCGTCATCCCGGGCTTGACCCGGGACCCGCCTTCTTCTTCGAAACGTCGGAAAAGGAAAGGCAGGCCCCGGATCAAGTCCGGGGTGACGATCACCGCAGCTGGCTATCCTTGCTCCCGCGCCGGTTGATCGTGGAGTGGACCACTGCCTTGTCGCGCTCCGACTGGCAGGCGACGCAGGTCCGGACGCCGGGAAGCGCATCGCGCCTCTTCTTCGGGATCGGCTCGCCGCATTCGTCGCACTCGGTCGCGCCTTCGCCCTTCGGCGTGAGCGCTCGGGCGCGGAGCACGGCGTCCTTCACCGTGTCGTCGATCTGGTCCTGAACCGCTCCGTCGCGGGTCCATCCGCCGGCCATCGCAATCTCCTTGCCACCTCAAGTGGTGGTCGCCGCCTCCGCCGCCAAGGCCGCGCGCCGGTGAAGCCGGTGCTCGCGCCAGACGATGACGAGGCCGCTGGCGATAATGATCGGAGCGCCGACCCAGGTCCACGGGCTCGGAAGCTCGCCGAACAGCCAGGAGCCGAGCAGCACCGCCCACAGCAGGCTGGTGTAATCCATCGGCATGATCAGCGCGACGGGAGCCAGCCGAAGCGCGCCGGTCAGGGTCAGCTGGGCGAGGCCTCCTGCAAGCGCCATCCCCGCGAGAATTCCCCAGGAAGCGAGATCGTGCGGACCTGCGAACCAGGGCATCAGCAGCCCCAGCGGAACCAGCGAGCTGACCGCGAACCAGAAGACGGTCGTCGCGGCCCGCTCGGTCGCGCCGAGCTTCCGGATGACGATCGTCACCGACGCCGTCAGTAAAGCCGCCACGAGCGCCACCGAGGCGCCGAGCAAGGGCACGTCGCCGCTCCCCGGCTGGACGATCAGGAGCACGCCGGCGAAGCCCACGGCGACGGCCCCCCAGCGCCACTTGCCGGTCGGCTCGCCGAGCATCATCGCGGCGAGAATGACGGAGAAGATCGGCACCGAGAATCCTATGGTCGTCGCTTCGGCCAGCGGAAGCAGCACGAAGGCAAGAAAGTTGAGGCCCATGGCGCTGACTCCAAGCGCCATCCGCCCGACATGCGCCCACACGCGCTGCGTCTTCAGGGATTCGAAGCCCGGCCCCAGCGCAACGAACGACGTGGCTGCAATTGCGGAGCCGCACTGGCGGTAGAACAGGCTTTCGACCACGTTCACCCCGCGCGTCGAAGCGAGCTTCACCAGCGCGAACATGACCGCGAGCAGCAGCGCGGTCAGCAGCCGAAGCGCGATCCCTGCGAGCGGGCGCTGCTCGGCCGGGCGGTCGGTGTCGCGGGCCGCCACCTATTGCCCCTCCCCTTGATGGGGAGGGGTTGGGGTGGGGTGACGCTCGCGCAACGCGCCTTCGATCAGCGCCCACACGCCATCAGGATTGCGAAGAACATCATTGTTCCAAAATCGAAGCACCCGATATCCCTCTGCTTCGATTATCCTCGTCCGCTCGGCGTCCACTTCAGGACTGTGCTGACCGCCGTCGACTTCGATGACCAGCTTTGCCCGGTGATTGACGAAGTCGGCGATGTAGTGCCGGATCGGAACCTGCTTTCTGAAATGGTAATCGGCGAAACTCAGCTTCAGCAGTCGCCACATTGCCCGCTCGGCATCGGTCATCTTTTTCCGAAGATCGCGCGCGCGCCCGACAGCGCCCGTGGGCGGATGATGCTTCACTCAGCCCCTCCCCTTGATGGGAAGGGGGGTTGAGGTGGGGTGGGGTCTCCGGAAAAATTGGCGTGGTCTCCACGCTCACCCCCACCCTGCCCTCCCCCATCAAGGGGGAGGGTTCTCACTTCTTTTCCGACGGTGCCACGTAGGGTTTGAACGCGCCGCCGGGCACCGCCGAGGCCACGGGGCTTTCGAAG
>JBQCIU010000102.1:0-11195 GCA_051953395.1 Sphingomicrobium sp. | reverse complement strand
AATGCCGGTGTGGGGCCTGTATCGAAGCCAGGCGGTGTGGGCGATCCCCGACCACCGGCTTTACGCTCCGCCGGCCCCCGACCTCGAGGTGACGTTGAACAAGCTTCCGGCGAACACCACCGAGCCGGCGGCGGTCAAGCTCGCTTATGCGGTCGATGCCAAAGGGACGCCGTCGTCGTGCACGATGATGCCGGACTCGCTTCGCCAGCCGCAGGTGCTGGTCGACGTCGGCTGCAAGCAGCTTCTCGAGAGCGCGGACCACAAGCCGGTGCTCGGGCCGAGCGGACAGCCGGTTCCGGCCGTCGTCACCGGAGCGGTGCTGTTCAAGGCGCCGCAATAAGCGGGAACCGCGGTCAGATCTTCTGGCCGGTCGATTCCCAGTCCTTGAGGAAGGCCGCCAGGCCCGCCTCGGTCAGCGGGTGCTTGAAAAGCTGGTGAATGACCTTGGGCGGTGCAGTCATGACGTCGGCGCCGATCTTCGCCGCTTCGACGACGTGCATCGGGCTTCGAACCGACGCGACCAGGATCTCGGTCGCAAAATCGTAATTGTCGTAGATCATCCGGATATCGGAAATCAGCTCCATGCCGCTGTGGCCGATATCGTCGAGCCGGCCGACGAAGGGCGAGATGAAGGTAGCGCCGGCCTTGGCCGCGAGAAGCGCCTGAGCGGCGGAGAAGCACAGCGTGACGTTGACCATGGTCCCGTCGCTGCTGAGCGAACGGCAGGTCTTGAGGCCTGCTTCGGTCAGCGGGACCTTGATCGCGACATTGTCGGCGACTCGGCGAAGCTTCTCGGCCTGCGCCATCATCCCGTCATGGTCGATGGCGACGACCTCGGCCGAAACTGGGCCGCTGCAGACCTGGGTGATCTCACGAAGGACTTCGATGAAGTCCCGCCCCGATTTCTGCACGAGCGAGGGATTGGTCGTGACCCCGTCCAGCAGGCCGGTGGCCGCAAGATCGCGGATCTCGTTGATTTCGGCGGTGTCGGCGAAAAATTTCATGGCTCTTCCCGGAAGTTTCGCGCGGGATAGCGGCTGCTAAAGCAACAGTCATCCGATTCGGGGGACTGCGAGATGAGTGATGTGCGGATTGAGCGCGAGGGCGAGCGACTTCGGATCACCTTCGCCCGGCCGGAGCGGCGAAACGCGATCACGGTGGCTATGTATTCAGCCCTCGCCGATGCGATCGAAGGCGCGGCCGACGACCGCTCCGTCCGGGTGATCACCGTCCAAGGCGAAGGCCAGGACTTCACGGCCGGAAACGACCTTCGCGATTTCCTCAGCGCTCTTCCCCGCGACTCGGACGACATTCCCGTGTGGAGACTCCTGCGGGCACTGGCCCGGAACACGGTCCCGATCGTCGCCGCCGTCCATGGCAACGCGGTGGGCATCGGCACGACCTTGCTCCTCCACTGCGATCTCGTCGTCGCCGACCGCAGCGCGCGCTTTTCCCTTCCGTTCGTCGACCTGGGGCTGGTCCCGGAAGCGGCGAGCACCTTGTTGCTCCCGCGGCTCGCCGGCCGACGCCGCGCAGCGCGTTACCTGCTGCTCGGCGAACCGTTCGACGCCGAAGACGCGCTCGAAGCCGGCATCGTCAGCCATGTCGTCGGCGAAGGGGAACTGGACGGCGCGCTCGAGACGATCGTCGCGACCCTGCTTGCAAAGCCGCCGGAGGCACTCCGCCTGACCCAGGAGCTGCTTCGCCACCATTCGAGCGGCGAAGTGCTGGAGCGAATGGCGCTCGAAAACGGCCATTTTTCGGAACGGCTGAAATCGCCCGAAGTCGCCGGAGCGATCACCGCCTTCTTCGAGAAGAAGGGCGGCAGTTAGGCGGTCTGGGTGTAGACCCGCTTGCTGTGGGACAATGTGACGTCCGGCCCCTGGAACAGCAGGAAGTCCGTGGGCACGTCATACTGCACCGAGATGTCGATGTAGCCGTCCGCGGCCTCGTTCGAATCGTCGATCACCGGCGTATGCCAGGTCCCGTTGCCGACCCCGAACTTGGCCGACACGATCGCCGAGGAGATGTCGCTGTCCGACGGGCGGCTGTTGGTATCGGTGTCGTAGATGGTGGCCAGGCGGGCGCCCTCGCCGAGCGCCTGCTGGACGCCTGCATCGGCCTGCAGGACCATCGCAATCTGGAAGATTCCCCAGATCATCATGATCAGCACCGGCACCGCGAGCGCGAACTCCATCGCCGCGGAGCCGCTATCGTCGCGGAAATTGCGGAGACGCCGGATCATTGGACCCTCACCGTCGCCCCGCCGCTGACGGTGACCGTCCCGTTGGCGCTCGCCCCCGGGAAGAAGCGGCTTCCGAACATCGGCGTGAAGCTGTTGGAGATATTGACGCTGACATAGCGGCCATAGATCACGCCGGTTCCGCAATCGCCGGTGTCGTAATCGAGATGCACGCCGTCGTGGTTGCACTCGAGCCAGGCCGAGACGGTTGCCTGCGAGCCGGCGCCGCCGGCGGCTTCCGCGTCCGCTTCGAGGTCGCCGATCTGGCTCGTCTTGAAGTCCGCTGCGGCCTGCACCTTTTCAAGCGTGCGCTGCGCGGCCTGCTCCAGCGTCACCTTCGCGGTGACGGCGCGGCTGATATCGACCATGCCGATGAACAGCGACGCGAGCAGCGGGGTCACGAGCGCGAGCTCGATGATCGAATTGCCGCTTTCGTCGCGGCAAAGGGCGCGCAAGCGAAGCATCAGCCGATCAGCCTGACGGCCTTGCCCGAGACCTGGGTGTTGGCCAGGCACGGCGTTCCATCCGGGTGGGTGAGCGTATTCTGAAGGTTCGAGTTGCCGCTGAAATTCACGTAATTGCCGACCACCATCGCGCACTGAGTCATCGTGCCGGAGTTGCCCGTGAAATTCACCGTGCTGTTCGGGAAGTACATCGCTCCGTCATAGAAGGAGCCGATATTCCCGTTCACCGTATTGTCGTTCGTCCCCATGCCGATGAACAGCATGTTGGCGTAGGCGCCGCTGGTCGGGGCGCTCAGCTTGATGGTCGCATTACCGTTCGTGCCGAGCACTCCAGGCGTATCGCCGGTCAGGATGATGGTGACGCCCGTGCCCTGCACGGTGACGCCGCCGGCAACGTCGAAGTTGGTGTTCCAGAGGTAATAGGTGCCCGGCTGGAGCGTGTAGGTCGTGTTGCCGGTGAATTTGAAGTCGTTGTAGCAGCCCGGGCTGAAGGTCGTCTTGTTGCCGTTGATCTTGTTGCTGCAGTTCGACGTCGGGGTCGTCGAATATTTGCCCGCATAGGGATCCGGCATGGCGACGTGATGGGCCTGGATGTCAGTCGCGCCGTTGATCGAATCCGGCATCGCGCCGACGCCCGCGACCGGGGAGGCCGTGAAGTTGTAGGATGCGCCGTTGGTCCCGACGGCGGCGGTCGTCGACGTCGAGTTGGAGATTGCTCCGCAGCCCATGTTGATGCTCGAGCTGCCGCCGACGGTGATCGACGGGCTCGTCGACTTGTTCAGCGCCACGACGCAGTAGCTTCCGTCGTTGACCAGCGCGGCCGTCGCCGTGGCGTTGATCGTCGGCGGGCTGGAAAGAAACATCGAGGAGAAGCCCAGAGTCCGCTGCATCGCCAGGGTGACGGAAACCGCCTTGCTGTACGTGCCGGTGTCCGCCGGATAGCCGATCTGCGGATAGCCGGACCACAGTGCGATGCCGGTGTGGTTGTTGTCTGTCAGGTGAGCCGCGACCGCGTCGCTGACCGATTCCCCGGTCTGCATCTGCGCGTAGGCGCCGGCGAGAGCGGCGGTGTCCGCGGCGCGCTGCAGCTCGCGTTTCCACAGCACCCACTGCACCGTGTCCGTTCCGAGGCCGGCGGCGCCGACCAGGACCGGCAGCGCAGCGCCCGCGATGATCAGCGCGTTGCCGCGCTTGTCTTTCCAGATTTTCCTGAGGGAACGGATCATATTGCCTCGCCCTGCACAGCCCATGCGCTTTGGGAGCTCTATCGGCGTTCAAGGTGAGTAAACCGTTCAAGTTCATGGTTAATGTTCCTCAACCGTACCGATCCGCGACTCCTTGCGCAGCTCCGTGTTACACCTATAATACAGTTGAAGGCGCTTGCATGGCCGTGCCCCGACGTCGAATGTCGGACGGCCTCGTGAGCCAGGAAAGGGCAGAGAAGAGATGGCCAAGGACGCCACCAAGACCACGACGAAGCTGCAGCTTGACCCGCCGGAAGCTCTGCAGGCGGTCGCTCCCGCCGAGGCCGCGGGCCTGGTCCCGCTCAAGCAGGAAGAGGTCAGCGAGCTCGACAAGCGGGTCTCGCAATTCGTCGACGAGCTCGCGGCACTGGATGCCAACAGCCCGGAATTCGGGAAGAAGGTCGATCAGCTGACGTCGATGGGCCGAAAGGAGATCGCCGAGGCGGCCGGGGCATCGAACCGCTTTCTCGACCGGCCGGTGAAGGCGATCGATAAGGACACCGGGATCGGGGCCGACCTCACCGAGCTCCGCCGCACGGTCGAGGCGCTCGATCCGAAGGAAGCGACGAAGACGAAGAAGCTTCTCGGCATCATCCCGTTCGGCAACCGCGTCGACCGCTATTTCGACAAGTACCGAAGCTCGCAGACGCACATCCAGAAGATCCTCGGGAGCCTCGCCGACGGCAAGGACGAGTTGCTGATGGACAATGCCGCCATCGATACCGAGCGCGCCAATCTGTGGAAGACGATGCACAAGCTCGAGCAGATGGCGCACATCTCGAAGAGCCTGGACCAGCAGCTGGAAGAGAAAGCGGCGGATCTCGACGCCACCGATCCGGCGAAGGCCAAGGCGATCCGCGAGACCGCCCTCTTCTATACCCGCCAGCGCACCACCGACCTTCTGACCCAGATGGCGGTCACCGTGCAGGGCTATCTCGCGCTCGACCTCGTCAAGAAGAACAATGTCGAGCTGGTGAAGGGCGTCGACCGCGCCTCGACGACCACCGTTTCCGCGCTCCGCACCGCGGTGACCGTCGCCCAGGCGCTCACCAACCAGAAGCTGGTTCTGGAGCAGATCGGCGCGCTCAACACGACGACTGCCGGAATGATCGACACGACCGGCGAGATGCTGAAGAGCCAGACCGGAGCAATCCACGAACAGGCGGCATCTTCGACGATCCCGCTTGAGACCCTCCAGCGCGCCTTCCAGAACATCTACGAGACGATGGATCAGATCGATCGTTTCAAGCTGCAGGCGCTCGACAACATGAAGCAGACGGTGAACACGCTTTCGAACGAGGTCGAGAAGTCGAAAGGCTATATCGCCCGCGCCGAGGGTGTTGAGAAAGCGAAGCTGGAGAGCCCAGGCTCGCCGTTCATCCCGATCGAGTCCAAGTGAGCGAAGAGGTCAACGTCAAGGTCGAGCGGGCGCTCGCACGCTTCGACCGGGTCACGCGCGCTCTCGACGAGCGCGACGGCCCGGTCCGCGCCGCAGCCCGAAGGGAACGGCAGCGGGTGAACCGCGACCTCGGCCACCGCCTGGCGCGGGTCGGCGTGGGCATCGGATTCATCAGCATCCTGACGATCGTCGTCGGCCTGATCACCCCCATCGGAATGTTCGGCTTCCTGGCGGCGGTCGGACTTGCCATCGGGATCGCCGCCTTGCTGGCTTTCGTCCCATCCGAACCGTCGGCAAGGGCGCCGAGCGCCGACCTGCCCAACGGCCAAATGGTCCAGCGCTTCGATTCCTACCTTTACCGGACCCGCGGCGCCCTGCCCGCTCCGGCCCGGGCTGAGATCGATTCGATCAGCGCCGCACTCCCCTCGCTCAAGGCTTCGCTGCAACGGGTGGAGACCCTCGATCCCAAGGCGCAGGATGCGCGGCGGCTGATGTCGATTCACCTTCCGGGGCTGATCGATCGCTATCTCGCCGTCCCCGCCGGATACCGGCAGCAGGAGGACGGAGAAGGCCTTACGGTCGACCAGCGGCTGGTGGAGGGCCTGTCGGCGGCAAGGACCGCGCTCGACGAAATTTCGAAGGACCTGGCCAAGAGCGACCTGGACGCCTTCGAAACGCAGGGCCGCTTCATCAAGTCGCGATACGGCGAGCAGTCGATCGACGGATAGGCTTTCGACCGCTTCCCATTCGAAAATCAGGAAAAGCTTGCAGCGCGGGGCCCGCTAGAGCACTTCTTGGAGCTGCGGTTGGGGACGCAAGGGGGCTGCCGAATGCATCGGTCGCTTGAGTTGGGCGAGCATGGCGAGCGCCGGCCGATCCGGCGGGGCCGGGCCGCGCAATGACCGCGCAGCTGGCGATCCCGCAGAAGCTGAAGCTGGGCTCGCCCGGCGGCGGGTGGAAGCTTCCGCAGCGGGTGCCGCCGTTCAATACCGCGACCTACTGGATCGTCTCGGTCGTCTGGTTCGCGGCCTTGCTGCTCGCGATCGTCGGCCCCGCCATGGGCCTCTACGAACGCTACACAGCGCCCGGCGACAATAGCCAGCTGTTGCTAGGAAGCCGTGCGGGATTCGCGGTGGCGCCCAAGGATGCCACCAGGATCCGCTACACGATCGGGCCGGACGCAAGGCAGGCGGGGCTTCGCGCCGGCGACCACATCATTGCCATTTACGGTTTGCCGCTCCCCGACACGATGCCGTTCACCGAGCAGGCGATCGCGCTGCACGGGAACGACGCCGCCTATGTGGCGATGGGCAACCTTCTGACCGGCACGGACAAGCTGCCCTTCCCGCTGACCGTCCGTTCGGCAGACGGCTCGGTCCACGACGTGACGGTCACGACCGGCGAGAGCCACATCAACAATGCGGCGAAGGAAGCCGGATTTTCGCCGACGCTTCTGAGCTTCATCTACGTCGTCCACGTCATTTTCTACCCATTCCTGATCTGGGCGGCCTGGATCCTGCACCGAAGGAACGCGAAGGACGCGGTCAGCTCGATCCTCTCCTTCGCAATCCTGCTGATGATCGGATCCGAGCTTCCGTCTTCCGCTTTCCTCGCCCAGGTCGGGGTGCCGAGGGGGATCAACGTCGCCCTCTATGACCTCAACAATGTCCTGCTTATCGCCGGGATCCTGCTGTTCCCCCACGGGCGGCTGACGTGGGGCATCGTCGGGCTGATCGCCGCCTTGCCGGTGCTCATGCTTCTCCACGGCCAGCTGTACCAGGCCTATCTGGTCTGCTTCATGATCCTTGCGGTGCTGATGCTGCTTCGCTCGCTGCGCAAGACGTCGGGCGAGACGCTGCAGCAGGTACGATGGGCGCTTCTCGGCTTCAGCGGCTATGCCGGGCTTCGGGTGATCTCGATGGCCTGCGACTATTTCAAATGGTCGACCGGCACATTCGGGCTCCAGCTAACTCTGGAAGTCCTCGCCGGGGTGACTCTCGCGCTCGGAGTCCTCATCCTTCAGTTCGGGCTCCTCATCGCCCTCATCCGCTTCCGGCTGTACGATGCGGAATTCGTCATCAGCAAATCGGCCAATTACGCGCTGATCACGCTGATCATCGTCGCCGTGTTCGCGGGCGTCGCGGACGCGCTCAAGCAGATCGTCTATAATTACTACGGCAACACCAATAGCGAAGGGCCGGTGATCATCGCGGCCGCGCTTTCGACGGTGATGGTCAACCCGATCCAGGAGCGAATCCAGCGATGGTCGGAGCAGCGATTCCAGAAGAACCTGGTGCTGCTCCGCGACGACCTTCCCGATTGCGTTCGCGACATGCGCGAGACGGCGTCGCTGGGAGAGATGGTCGACGAGATTCTCGAGCGCGTCGATCGCGGCGTGAGGGCGATCCGGAGCGCGGTCATCGTCGGCGGGCGCGTGCTTCGAACGCGCGACATTCCGGCCGACGAGGTCGAAGCCTGGAAGACGTCGAAGCTCGCCGAGGATTACAAGGACGACATTTGCGAGCCGTCGGACAAGCTGTTCCCGATCCGGGTGCCGCTGGTGCCAAGCTCCGAAGACGAGCCGCCGATCGGGTTCCTGCTGGTCGGGACTCGGCCCGACGGCTCGATCCCGAGCCGCGACGAGCAGAAGGCGCTTGCCGGGGTTTCCGAGGACATCGCACGGGCCATCCGCACGGTCGTCAAGCGCGAGGCCCGGGAAGCGACCATCGCGCAGCTTATCGAGTCCAATGCCAAGCGCATCGAGGCACTGGAAAACGCCCTCAAACAGCGGCGATAGCCGGTTCCATCAAGAAATCGTCGCGCGTTTGACCAGCCCAATCGAGGCTAATAGTTTGATGCAATTCAGGGAGTCGGGGCATGCGTATCCTGGTCATTGTCGCGCTGTTGACCGCAGCGCCAGTCATTCCGGCATTTCCGGCGCAAGCCGCGTTCGCCGCCGATAATCCGAACCAATGCGCCGACACGCCGCAGAAAAAGGCGCGACGTTCGATGTTCGGCGGAATCCTTGGAAGCATCGCGGGGAGCGTGGCCGGATCGGTCGGCGGCACTGCCGGAACGGTCGCGGTCGCCGCTCTTCCCGCCGCCTCCTACCTCGGCGACGAACTGCTCAAGATGCTCGACTGCAAGGAACAGCAGCAGGCGGCCAAAGCGACGGACGAGGCCATCCGCGGCGGCGTCGGCACGGAATCCAGCTGGCAAAGCGAATCCCGCCCGAACGTCCATGGATCGTCGAAGGTGACCGGACAGGAGCAGCTCGCGGACGGAAGCCAGTGCATGACCGTCACCGACGTTGTCATCGTCGACGGAGAGGAGACCACGGTTCCGAAGAAAATGTGCCGGGCCCCCGGCAAGTCGGGCTACGTGAAGGTCTGATGCACCGCGCGATCCACGCGCTTGCCTTCGCGGCGCTGCTTTTCTCGACCGCGGCCGTGGCGGCGGACGAGATGGACACCGACAATCCGACCTGTCCGAAGCATCTGAACTGGTCGACGTACCGCGAAATGAAGTTCACGCTCGATACGTCGAGTGGGCATCGGATTCTGAAGGCCGAGGGCATCGTCGACGACATGGTCGCTGCCCGGCTGCAGGACGCGCTGAAGCAGAACGCGCCGATCGATGAAATCTGGATCCGCTCACCGGGCGGCAATGCGCGGGCGGGGAACGAAGCCGGGAAGATCATCCGAGCGGCCGGCATCCCTACGCGTATCCCGGGCGGCTGGGCCTGCTTTTCCGCCTGCAATTTCGTCTTCATGGGCGGCCCGATCCGCTACGTCGACGACGGCGGTTATTTCGTCGTCCACATGTTCACGCACCTGGGCGACAAGGAAGCGGTCCGCGAAGAGATCAAGCAGGGCACCGACCAGGCGCTCGACCTCATCGGAGACGTCGAGCAGGATTCGGCGCTGCTTGCCAGCGAGGACAATGATTTCCTCATTCGAATGGGCGTGTCGCGAAAGCTGTTGACCGACGTCATGTATCGGCAGAAGGCAATTGCCGAGGCGGACGACAAGTCGACACGCCGCTGTCTAACTCCAGAAGAAACGGTGAAGTACAACGTAGCGAACGCACACTGATCAAGGCTTGAGGAGGGACCTGGGGATGAAAACTACTCGGCTAATCAAGATTGGAGCGGCGGCAATTGCGCTCGCCGCATCGTCCGCGTCGATTGCAACTGTTCTTGTCGTTCGGGCGGCGGGGCCTTCCGCGAAGGTTTACCCGCCGGGCAAGGCGCTTCCGGAAAGCGCCAAGATCCAGCTTCAGCCGGGCGACAGCGTCATGCTTCTCAACACCAATGGCGCGAGGACGCTGCGGGGGCCGGGAACCTTCGCGGTCGCTTCGTCGGGCGAGGGTCTTGCGGCGCAGGCCAACCGGCGCGCCCGATTCAGCGCCATGCGCAGCGCCGCGGTTCCCTTGAACCCGAGCCCGTGGAACCTCGACATCACGCAGAGCGGCAAATTGTGCGTCGCCAGCCCGGCCAGCCTGACGCTCTGGCGTCCGGAGAAGGACGACGCGATCAAGCTCACCATCCGCGGTGGCGGCGGCGAGCAGACGATCGACTGGGCCGCGGGCAAGGACACGATTGCCTGGCCGTCATCGCTGCCGGTCACCAGCGGGTCGGAATATGAGCTGAGCCAGGTCGGCAGCGGCGACATGGCGCGGGTGACCTTCGTGACCCTTGCAAGTCCGCCCAAGGACACGATCAGCACCGCGCAGTCGCTGATCGCGAACGGTTGCAACAACCAGCTCGACGTCCTGGTCGACGGGTCTCCGAGCACCGACTGACGTCGCTCAACCGCCGACGATCGCCTCGCTTTTCAGCCGGGCGATCTCCGCGGGCTCGATCCCGAGTTCCCGGAGCACCGCTGCCGTATGCTCGCCGAGCATCGGCGGCGGCAGGTCGGAATCCGCTCGCGTCCCGTCGATCCGAACGGGCGAGCCGACGACGGGCGCGCCGGCCATCATCCGCACCATGGCGCGGTGCTGCGCCTGCACGTCGTCCAGCGCCTGTGTGATCGTGTTGATCGGACCGGCGGGGATTCCGGCTTTCTCCAGCTTCTGGAGCCACTCCGACGCGGGCTGGGTCCGAATGCGCTCGGCGACCGCTTCCACGATCGCGGGCCGGTTCGCCACTCGAGCCGAGTTCGTCGCGAACCGTTCGTCCGTCGTCCATTCGGGATGGCCGCAGATTTCGGCAAGCCGGCCGAACTGGCGGTCGTTGCCGACGGCGATGATGATGCGCTGATCGGCGGCTTCGAACGTTTGGTACGGAACGATATTCGGGTGCGTGTTGCCTTGCCGGGGCGGGTCTTCGCCGGAAACCAGCGCATTCGACGCCTGGTTGGCGAGCATCGCCAGCTGCGTGTCGAACAGCGCCATGTCGATATACGCGCCCTCGCCCGTCTTTTCGCGGCGGTAGAGCGCCGACAGGATGGCCGTGGCCGTGTACATTCCGGTGAACAGGTCGGCGACCGCGACGCCGACGCGCATCGGCTCGCCGCCGGGCTCGCTGTCGGGCTTGCCGGTGATGCTCATCAGCCCGCCCATTCCCTGGATGATATAATCGTAGCCGGCGCGGCCGGCGTACGGCCCGTCCTGGCCGAAGCCGGTGATCGAAGCGATGACGAGGCGCGGATTCACGTCGTGAAGCGAGGCCGCATCGAGCCCGAACTTGCTGAGCCCGCCGGCCTTGAAATTCTCGACGACCACGTCGGCATAGCCGGCGAGGCGGCGGACGAGCGCAGCACCCTCTTCCGTCGCGAAATCGATGGCCGCGGAGCGCTTTCCGCGATTGGCCGAGAGGAAGTAGGCGGCGACCTTCTGCCCGT
>JBQCIU010000101.1:0-69776 GCA_051953395.1 Sphingomicrobium sp. | reverse complement strand
AGCATGGTGCAGGCGACGGTGAACATCGTCCAGATCCGCTTTCCCCTGTTCGTCCTGGCGAGCCTCTGCCTGCTGGGCCTGACGATTCACGCCGCGGTTCGCATGATTCACGATAGCGGAATGCTCTAGCGGCGGAAGCTGGCCGCCAGCTCTATGTGGGTCGACCAGCGGAACTGACCCACCGGCCTCACCCATTCCAGAGCGTAGCCGCCGTCGACGAGCAGCCGCGAATCGCGCGCGAAAGTCGCCGGGTTGCAGCTGACATAGGCAATGCGTGGGACTGCCGATTGGGCAAGCTGCGCGACCTGCTGTTGCGCTCCGGCGCGTGGCGGATCGAGGATGATGGCTTCGAAGGCTTTCAACTCGGCTCGATCGAGCGGGCGGCGATACAGGTCGCGATGCTCCACTGCCGTTCGGGGCGCAGCTCGCTTGAGAGCGGCGACCGAATCGCGCGATGCCTCGGCGGCGTAGGCCGCGTCGGTTGCGAGCGTGAAGGTACCAAGGCCGGCGAAGAGGTCGGCAACACCTGTCGCGTTCCCGACCGCCTGTCGTGCGCAGTCGACAAGCGCATCTTCTCCGTCCGCAGTCGCTTGCAGGAACGACCCGGCGGGGAAGGCGACTGGAGTCCCGGACAACGTAACCGTCACCGGCAGCGGCTCGTAGAGCGCCTCGGGCCCATTGCCGGTGTCGACCGAGAGACGGGCGAGCCCATGCTCGCCCGCAAAGTCGGTCAGCGCCTGAATGGCGGCCAGCCCTTCGGACGAGACATTGCGGAGCAGGAGATCGACACCCTGGTTGACCAGGGTCAGCTGTGCCTCCGCGCCCTGTCGTGGCTTGAGCAGGCCGGCCAGCAGAGTCCTCAGAGGCGGGACCAGCGCGAACAGCTCCGGCCTCAAGATGTGGCACTCGGTCATGTCGACGATGCGGTGCGACTTCTCGGCATTGAAACCGAGCACGGCCCCCTGCCCCACCTTTAGCGCCTTGAGAGTCGCCCGGCGCCGGGAACAGGGCGGCGAAAGGTGCGGCTCGCGGACTTCACACTGGAGATCGTGCTGCGCCAGCGCCGTCTCGACCCGTGAGACGAGATAGGCGCGATAGGCCTGGTCGTCGGCATGCTGGAGCTGGCAGCCGCCGCACTCCGGAAACAGGCTGCAGGGCGGCTCCTGGTGCTGCGGACCGAAGGCGAGCGCGCCGTCCTCCAGCACCGCGTCGCCCGGAACGGCAAACGGCACGTGCCGGCCGCTTGCCGTCACCCCGTCGCCACGGGCGGCGATCCGGACGATCAGCTCGCTCACAGGAGGTCGAGAGCCTGCGGGATTGCAGCGGCCAGATCGTCGGCAATCATTCCGCGGCCGGCAATTTCGGCGGCTCGGCCGTGCAGCCACACGGCGGCACAAGCGGCTTCGAAGGCGCTCATCCCGCGAGCGCGGATCGCCGCGATCATGCCGGCCAGCACATCCCCAGTCCCGGCGCTTGCCAGCCACGCCGGCGCCGGCGGAGCGAAGCCGACCCGGCCGTCGGGCGCTGCCACAACCGTATCCGCTCCCTTGTAGACGATGACGGCGCCGCTTTGCCGCGCCGCCTGAAGCGCACGCTCCGCCTTGGAGCCTTCGATGTCGCCGAACAGCTTCCGGAACTCGCCTTCGTGCGGAGTGAGAATGGAGTCCTGCCCCTTGAGGCGCTCGGGCTCGCCGATCAGCCCGATTGCGTCGGCATCGATCACCTTGGGCGCCTTGGCGGTCAGTGCGAGGGTCAGGAGCTGCGGAACTTCGCCCATGCCGGGCCCGACGAGGATGCAGCCGATCCGCTCGTCGTCGAGATGGGCGGTGTCGGTCTGGACGATGGCGGACGGAAGGTTGTCGATCGTCCGCGAGGTGCTGACACGGACATAGCCGGCCCCTGCCCTCGCCGCCGCCGTTGCGGAAAGGGCGATGGCGCCCGGCATTTTTCCGGCCAGGCAGTGGACCAGGCCGCGGCTGTATTTGTGTCCTTCCGGGTCGAGCGGCGGCAATTGCGGAGCGCCGATCTCGTGCCAGCGCGTGTCGGCCTCGATCCCGATGTCCGCCGCCACCACCCGGCCACAGCGCGCCATCGCCGGCATCAGACGGTGCGCAGGCTTCAGAGCGCCGAAAGCGACGGTCAGGTCGAACTTGGGAATCTCGCTCAGGAGAGCGCCGCTATCGCTGTCGACGCCGCTCGGGACGTCGCAGGCAACCCGTACCGAAGCCTGTTCCGAAAGACGCAGAAATTGTTGAATGACAGTCTGTTCCAGCGGTCTCTTCAGGCCCGTCCCGAACATTGCATCGATGAGCAGCGGCTCCGGAGCGGTGGAAGCCGTCAGCGGCTCGACGTCGCCTCCGAACTTCGACCGAGCCCACTTGGCCGCCTCGCTTTTGGGTTCGGCGAGCGCCGCCACTCGAACCTTCAATCCCCGCTCCTGGAGATGGCGCGCCGCGACATAGCCGTCACCGCCATTGTTGCCAGGGCCGCACAAGACGAGCGTCGGCAGGGATCCGGCATAGCGTAGAGCCGCTTCGGCGAGCGCCGCCCCAGCGCGCTCCATCAGTGTTTCCACCGAAGTTCCCGCCTCCATTGCCGAATGTTCGGCGGCTCGCATGGCGTCGGTGGTCAGGATCGGGCGCATCGCGCCCCTCTACCTCAGGCGAGTCGCCAATGACCACCATTCGCGGGGCACCGCTATGGCGGCGTGGTCGCGGGCGGCGTCGCTATCGAACAGCGCGAAGCAGGTCGCGCCGCTGCCCGACATGCGCACGCAATTGGCGCCCCTCTGCGCCGAAAGCCACGCCAGGATGCCACCGATCTGCGGAGCCATCGCCGTCGCCGCCGCCTCGAGATCGTTGCGGCCCTGGCGCCAGTCCTCCAGCTCTCCGCGATCCGCCCCGTCCCAGCGGCCGAAGACTTCCGCGGTCGAAAGCTCGACCCGCGGGTTGATCAGAAGGACCGGTGTTCCGCCGATGCCGAGGTCGATCGGCTCGAGAATGTCTCCGCGGCCCGTGCCGCGAACCGATTCGGACCGGGTGCAGGCCGCCACGTCCGCACCCAGCGTTCGAGCGATTTCTTCCAGCTGTTCGATCGGCACCGGCAGGTTCCAAAGCCGGCTGAGGAGCCTGAGAGTCGCCGCCGCGTCCGCCGAGCCGCCTCCGATTCCGGAAGCCACCGGCAATCGCTTTTGCAGGTGGATCGCCGCGCCCTCGCGCATCCCCGACGCCTCGCGAAGCGCCGCCGCGGCCCTGTCGACGAGATTGTCGACCGAGCGAAGGCCGCCCGCAAACTCCCCGGATATCTTCAGCGAAGGCGTCGCCGAATGCTCGGCCGAAAGCTGATCTCCATCCTCGCAAAAGGCGAAAATGGTCTCGATCCGGTGATAGCCGTCGGGCTGCTTCTCGCGGACGTGCAGCGCCAGGTTCAGCTTTGCATAAGCTGTTTCCGCCAGGCCGCTCACGGCGCGGCGGTCGCCTTCGTGAGCCCCGTCTCGATCTTGCTCCTGATCCTTGCAGTCTCTTCATCGTCGGCGGTGGCAAGCGCCGCAGACCAGGCGAACCGTGCCTCGAACCGACGGCCCGATGCGTAAAGCGCGTCGCCGAGATGCTCCTGGATTTCGGCCTGCGCCGGATCGCCCACTGCTGCCTTCTGGAGGATGTCGATGGCCTCTTCGACCTTGCCCTGCTTGTAGAGGGCCCAGCCGAGCGAGTCGGTGATCGAGGCGTCGTTCGGCGCGAGTTCGCTGGCCCGGCGGATCAGGGCTTCGGCGGAGTTCGGATCCTCGCCATGCTCCAGCTTCGCATAGCCGAGGAAGTTGAGGATCAGCGGCTCGTTGGGAGCCATTCCGATCGCCGACCCCAAAGCGGCCTTCGCTTCGGGCCATCGTTTCGCCGAGTCGAGCGCGCTCGCCTGGAGGAGGAGCAAGGGCCAGATGTGGGCGGTGTCAGCCTGCGGCGCGAGCGCGACCGCTTTCGAATAAGCGGCAGCCGCGTCGTTATAGCGCTTCATCGACGAATAGACGTCGCCGAGACGCGCGAAATCGTCGCTCCTGGCATTGGGCGCGGCGGCCGCCCGGCTCGCCACTGCAAGGGCCTCGTCGAAGCGCTTGGCGTCGGACAGGGCCCGGACCTCGGAATCGAGGGCTTCGCTCTTGAGCGGGTCGCGGTCGCGTACGGACCGATAGGCTGCAAGCGCATCGGCGAGCCGGTCGTCGCCAGCGAGCAGGTTGCCGAGAAGGATGGCCGCGGCGCTGCTGTCCGGAGCGGCATAGCGAGCGATCTGGACGACATTGAGCGGGTCCGTCGGCGGACGATCGGAGCGCTGCATCTCCAGAGCCAGGGCCACCAGTTGGTCGGAAAAAGCCTCTGCCGCGGAATCGATCGCGAGGCTCTTCAGGCCGCCGGAGAAGAGCGCCTGCCGGACCGCGGTCGTGTCGCCGGAAACGCCGTCGAGCATCGCCAGAGCGCGATCGCGATCGCCCGCCGCCGCAAACCCCTGGGCGAGCGCAAGACGAAGGCGGTACTCCCGCGGCCCGGCGCTTCCGATCGCCCGGCGCGCATAGGTTTCGGCATCGGCGGTGCGGCCCAGCTTCAGCAGAACCAGCGCACTTTCCTCGTCGATGAACGGCGCAAGGGCGCTGTTTCGCGGAACCGCAGCCAAATAGGCAATCGCCGAGGCGCTGTCCCGGCGCTGCGCGGCATCCCACGCCTGCACCATCGGCGACCAGAAACTGAGATCGGCCCCGCCGGAAGACGCCGACAGCCACTGAACCGCCTCCGCGCCCTTGTTGCGCTTCAGGGCATCGGCGACGAGCAGGAGCTTGGAATCGACGGTTGCCGTCGGCTTTGCCGACTGACGCACGAGGCGGAGCGCAAGCGGCATGTCGCCCGCGGTGATCGCTTCCGAAATGGCGCGGCGTTGAAGATCGGAGTCGCTCGATCCGGACGCGAGGCGCGCGTAGAGTTCTGCGGCCTGGACGTGATTGCCGCTGATCGAAGCCGCGCGGGCGGCGACATAAGCGGTCGCCGGGTCCGAGGGCACCGCCGGCACGGTCGCAATTGCCGGAGCCGCCGCCAGCAGCGCCGCGACGCCGATCGGAAAAGCTCTACATGTTGGGATAGTTCGGGCCTCCCCCGCCTTCGGGCACCACCCAGTTGATGTTCTGCGTGGGGTCCTTGATGTCGCAGGTTTTGCAGTGGACGCAGTTCTGGGCATTGATTTGCAGTCGCGGCTGTCCGCCCTCCTCCACGAATTCATAGACTCCGGCCGGGCAATAACGCTGCTCCGGGCCGGCATAATCGGCCAGATTCACGGCTACGGGTATGGCCGCGTCCTTGAGCGTCAGATGAACCGGCTGGTTCTCCTCGTGGTTCGTGTTGGACAGGTACACGGACGACAGCCGATCGAAGCTTATCACACCATCGGGCTTCGGATAATCTATCGGTTGCGCCTCTGCCTTCGGCTTCAGGGTCGCATTGTCCGCGTGGCGATGCCGAAGCGTCCACGGGAGCGTCAGGCCGAGCTGGCCCAGCCACATGTCGAGGCCGGCGTAGAGCGTCCCGAGAAAGCCGCCCCAACGCGCGACCGCGGGCTGCGAGTTCCGAACCAGCTTCAGCTCCTTCGCGATCCAACTGGAGCGAAGGGCGGTCGGATAGGTTTCCAGCCGATCGCCACTCCGCTCGGCCGCGATCGCCTCGAACGCCGCCTCCGCCGCGAGCATCGCCGACTTCATCGCCGTGTGCGTACCCTTGATCCGGGGAACGTTCACGAAGCCGGCAGAACAGCCGATCAGAGCACCGCCCGGAAACACGAGCTCCGGCACGGACTGCCACCCGCCCTCGTTGATCGCTCGGGCGCCATAAGAAACGCGCCGTCCGCCCTCGATCTCGGCCCGGATCGCCGGGTGAGTCTTCCACCGCTGGAATTCCTCGAACGGCGACAGGTACGGGTTCTCGTAATCGAGCGCGACGACGAAGCCGAGCGCAACCTGATTGTTCTCCTGATGGTACAGAAACCCGCCGCCCCAGGCATCCTCTAGCGGCCATCCCTGGGTGTGGATCACTCTTCCCGGCTTATGTTTCTCGGGAGGAATGTCCCACAGCTCTTTGACACCCAAGCCATAAACCTGCGGCCCACTTTCCTTGCGCAGGTCGAAAATGCGGGTCAGTTCCTTGGTCAGCGAACCACGCGCGCCCTCCGCGAAGAAGGTATAGCGGGCGTGAAGCTCGATCCCCGGCTGATAGTCGGGCCGGTGGGTCCCGTCGCGGGCAACGCCCATGTCGCCTGTGGCCACGCCCTTCACCGAGCCATCGTCGTTGAACAGCACTTCGGCGGCGGCGAAACCGGGGAAAATCTCGACCCCGAGCTCTTCCGCCTGCCCGGCCAGCCAGCGGCACAAATTGCCGAGGCTCAGCGTGTAGGTGCCCTTGTTGTGCATGAACGGCGGAAGCAGTGCGTGCGGGAAGGCCCATTTGCCGGTCTTGCCGAGGATCCAGTGATGGTTCTCCGTCACCGCGACGGTCAGCGGCGCCCCCTTGTCCTTCCAGTCGGGGATCAGCTCGTTGAGCGCTTTCGGATCGACGACCGCGCCGGAGAGGATGTGCGCGCCGACCTCGCTTCCCTTTTCGAGAACGCAAACCGAAACCTCGCGCCCTGCTTCGCTGGCGAGTTGCTTGAGCCGGATCGCCGCGGACAGGCCCGCCGGGCCGGCTCCGACGATCACGACGTCGTACTGCATCGACTCGCGTTCGCTCACATCGTCTCCATCTGTCGCACCCCGCGGGCAGTTCGGCTCTCTATGGCGCAGCGAGTTCCTTGACGCCACCGGATATGCTGGGTGACAACCGGCCCATGGGTGGGTCGGGCATCGCGATGGAGGCACGCGAGGCTGCCAGTGCTTTGCGCTGGTGGCTCGAGGCCGGCGTGGACGGTGCGATCCAGGAACAGCCGCGCAACTGGTTCCAGCGCGATACGGCGCCGAAATCGGACCAACCGGAGGCACAATCCACCGAACCCCTTCCCGAGACTCTCGAAGCCTTCCAGCGCTGGCTGGCGACAAGCTCCGACGCGCCTCTCGCTTCGCCGTCGAAGGCGGTCCTGCCGCAAGGCGCGGAAGAGGCCGAGGTCATGCTGCTTTTCGAGCCGCCGGCTCGCGAGGAGCTTTCTTCCGGCCTGCCCATCGCGGGCCAGTCCGCCGAGTTGATGGAACGGATGCTGGCGGCGATCGGGATGGCCGGCCAGGCCTATCGTGCGAACCTGTCGTGCTTTCATTCGCCCGGAGCTCGACTTTCGCCGCGGCAGCTGGAGCAATGCGGTTCTGCGGCTCGCAGGCATGTCGCGCTCGCCCGGCCAAAGCGGCTCCTCCTCCTGGGCGACGCGCCATGCCAGGCGGTCCTTGGCAAGCCGCTGGTCCAGGCCCGCGGCCACGTGCACAAGGTCGAGGGCGTCCGCACCGTGGCGACCTTTCATCCCAGCCACCTGCTCAAGCGAAGCGAGCACAAGCGCCTCGCCTGGCAGGACCTTCTCCTTCTGACCGAGGATATGCCGTGATCGCCTTTCTCCTGGCCGCCGCCGCGGCCCAGCCGACGACCGCCCATCCGCTCGCGCCGCTTCCTCAGCCCCAGGCCGTCGCTCCTCAGCCCCAGGTTCAGCCTTCTCCCCGGCAAGTCACACCGCCGCCAGTGCAGCAGCCAGCTGTGCCCGTGGTTGCGGTTCCGAAGAGCTGGCGAGAGGTCTTCGATGCCATTCGCGCGGGGAACTGGGCGAGCGCGCAGGCCGGCATAGCCGCACTTCCGCCCGATCTTCTGACGCCGGTTGCCAAGGCCGAGCTCTACACCGCCAAGGGCTCGCCGACGGTCGACCTGCAATCGCTGCAATGGGTGATCGCCCAGGCGCCCGAGCTGCCGGACGCCGATCAGCTTGCGCGAATGGCGGTCACGAGGGGAGCAGCGACGCCGCCTTCGATCATCCCGGAAAAGGCCACCGTCGGACTCGGCTCGGCTCCCGGACGGTACCGCGTAAGGCCGGTCAGCGGAGAGCCGGCGGCGGACGCGCTCCGGACCCAACTCGATGGCTATGTGAAGGCCGACGATGCGGCGAACGCGGAAGCCGCGTTCCTTGCCCAGGCCACCTATCTCTCCGCGAACGCCCGCGCCGAAGCGGCGCAGCGGGTCGCCTGGATCTATTATGTCCTCGGCCAGGATTTCGATGCGCGCCGGGTCGCGGACTACTGGCGCAATGGAGCCAATGGCGACTGGGCTTCCCAGGCTGCCTGGATCGCCGGTTTGGCGTCATGGCGTCTCGGCGATTGCAATTCCGCGGCCCGGGAATTTCGCGACGTGGCGTCGATGGCCAGCCAGCGCGAGATGATCGCCGCGGGCTATTATTGGACCGCCCGGGCCGAGCAGGCCTGCCGCCGCCCGCAGGCGGTGCAGGGGCTCCTCAAGGCCGCAGCGACGTCGCCCGAGAGCTTCTACGGCCTGCTTGCCCGGGAAACGCTGGGAACGGCGACGAGCCTGCCGCCCGCGCCGGCAATTTCGACGGCGTCAGTCGACAACCTGCCCAACGTTCGCCGGGCCGTCGAGCTCGCCCGAATCGGCGAGAATGCATTGGCGGAGGAGATGCTTCGGCATCAGGCCAAGATCGGCTCTCCCAACGACCAGCCTGCCCTTCTGCAAGTCGCCAAGCGGCTCAATCTCGCTGGCGCTCAATATTGGCTGGCGACCAACGGCCAGCCGGGCGTGCGCATTGCGGCAGCGGAACGCTATCCTTCCCCATCCTGGACGCCGATCCGCGGATGGCGGGTAAAACCCGACCTCGCCTTCGCCCACATCATCCAGGAATCGAGCTTCCGAAGCGCAGCGGTGAGCACCGCCGGAGCCGTCGGACTGATGCAGGTGCGGCCCGGCAGTGCGTCGGACGAGGCGAATGCGGCGGGCATGCCCTTTTCGCCGTCCTACCTTTACGACCCGCGCTACAATCTCGAGTTCGGGCAGAGCTTCATCGAGCGGATGCGACGGTCCGCTTATACCGGCGACCAGCTCCCAAAGGTGATCGCGTCCTACAATGCCGGGCCGGTGCCCGTCGGCCGCTGGGCAACGATCCCTGACAAGGGCGACCCGCTGCTGTGGATCGAGAGCATCCCTTATTGGGAGACGCGCTATTATGTGCCGGCGGTGATGCGGAACCTGTGGGTCTATGAAGGGCTGGGCAACGAACCGCAGCCTTCACTGAAGTCGCTTGCCCAGCATCGCTGGCCCGGATTTCCCGCTACTCGGTAAGCGGCCGAGCAAGACGCGCCGAATTTCGTCGAATGTTCCTCCGGCCTTGCGCTAAAGTCGCGCCATGACGGCCTCATCCCAGCCTCCGCTCGGCGGGCGCTCCGATCCTTCCGGCCACGCCGGGGTGGAAGAAGCCGCGACGTCGCTCTGCACCGGATGCGGCCTGTGCTGCGACGGGACCTTTCTCGACCGGGGCCTCGTCCGTCCCGACCAGGAAACGAAGCCGATCGAATTTTACCGGAACAAGTTTTCCGGTGATGGCGAGCAGACGTGGTTCAGCCTGCCCTGCCCGCATTACGAAGGCGGCCACTGCACCATCTACGATTCGCGTTTCGCGACCTGCCGGATCTACCGATGCGATTTGTTGAAGAAGCTGGACAGCGGCGAAGTCACGCTTTCGGAAGCCCAGCGGATCGTCGGCACCGCAAAATCGCTGGTCACCGCGATCACCGACGTCGATCCCAACGGACAGGTGAAAAGCGAGCGGACCCGGCTTCTTTCGGACCTCAATGCCTCGCTCTCGAACGCTTCGGCCGAGGAGCGCCAGGGCATCGGGCGGCGGATCGTGAATATCTTCGCCCTCAACCGCTTTCTCGATCAGCATTTCTATTCGCAGAAGCGCAAAGAGAAGCGCGCCAAGGGCTAATTGCCGGCGGAGCGCCTGCGAAAGATTGTGGAAGCACGTGGTTGGGCGAGAATGCGACCGTCGGGCCCGAAAAGCGGCGGCTCCAGCAGCGGCGATCGAAGCGCCTCCAGCTGCGACGCGGCGGAACTGTCCTCGACCCGATATTGCGCGTTGAAGACGCAGAGCAGGCCGTTGGGCGTCAGGGAGGCGGCTAGGCGACTAATCGCATTGTCGAAGCGCTCGAACGGATAATAAGGTTTGAGGTCCGTCACACCAATTTCGGCGATCTTGTGCGGTTCCCGCTGAAGAACGGCCAATGCGAAAACGAGGTCGAAGCTGCCGAGAACGCCTTTCGGCTCGACCACGGCGATGCGCCGGTCGGCCTTCACGCGTTCCGCCGCAATCCGGCGTGACCGCGCGTTGATTTCGGAGCCGACGATCTCCGCCTCGGGGAAGCGCCGGCGGATTGCGAGAAGCTCCTCTCCCGTCGAGCAGCCGAACGAATGGATTCGCCGTGCTCCCGGAGCAAGCTTCGCGGCGAGATCGAACAGCTCGGGATAGCGGTCCTCGCAGGTAAACGGAGTCGACTGATGGATCTCGCCTGCGTGGACGATCCGGGTCCAGAGAAGGCTTCGCCGCTCGGACGTGGTCAGGAGACGTGCCGTGTCCAGGGCGCGAACCCACAAGGCTCCGCGCTTCCGGGCTTCTTTCAGCCGGCTCCTGACTCGCGCGTGGATTCCGGAAGCGGCCAAGCTCGAGGCCATCAATAAGCAGGCTGCGATTGGGGAGGCCGCTTGATGCCGGCTTTCCTGAGCAGCCGGCCCAGCGCATAGCGAATTCGCCTGCCGGCCGGGATACGGTGAAAGCGACCGTCGGGTCGGCAGATCAGCAGTCCCTGGCGGGCGGCAGTCCGTTCGATCTTGTGCCAGTGCTCCATCTTGTCGGTTCCGAAATTGAAGCAGAGCAGAACCACCGGCTCGTCGCGCTGGCCCGGCTTGGTCGAGTGGACGAAATCGTCACCGAAGATGATCGCTTCGCCGGCCTTGTAGTCATATTCGCCGATGCTTCCGTCGGCTTTCTCGTAAAGCAGGCCGAACCCGCTGCAATTCTCGCTGAGCGGGGTCATCATCGTGAAGCCTTCGTTATTCGCATCGTCCCAATCGACGTGGAAGTTCGTCTGCTTGCAGCGGCTGCGGGTAACGAGGAAGCTGTTGTACAGCCGCACCTCGCGGTCGAGGTCGAGGTATTTCTCGACGTGGGCCGCAATCCCGAGCCGTTCGAAAATGGTCCGGAACTTGGCGAACCGCCGCTTCGTGCGGGCAGAATGCCATCGAATGTCGCTGCCCCATGGCGGTGACATCGAGAATAGCCATCGCCGGCCCGATTCCGAGGCGGCCATGCGCTTCAAGTCCTGCAGTTCGGCAATGTCGATCGGCACTCGCAAGACGTTTGGCGCAGCCATTTCTTCGTTGAAAAATTTCTTCATGGCTATCCGTCGCGCCCCGGTCCTTGCCGTGAGTGAGAAGGCGGGAAGTGGGGCATCTTAGCCTAACGCGACGGCTCAACCCAGAACCAGCTACGCTGCCGGTCGTGGGCTCCCGCAATGGTGATTTGCTGTCCGGGCTCCGCCTCGAACGGTTCAACGGCGTGATATTGCATTCCGAAGGCGGTCACCGGCTCTCCCTCGCCGGTGTCGTAAATGACGCCTTCTGCGATATGGAAGCGGAGCCACTGGATGACCCCGTCGATCCGTCCCCCAAGAGCAGCCACGTCCGTCCTGGCGGTCTGCGGGGTCGACGTCTTGTCGTCTGCAAAATCGATATCGAAGATGGTCGCGGCGCCGCTGCGCCATTCGAAGTCGCTTCGGTCGAACGTCACCTGCGTCGGCCGAAGCCGATTGAACGCAGCCATGTCGAAACCATCGACGCCAGTCATCCACGCGCCCGAAGCCGGCCCGGACTGAACCAGCGCGACCCGCACCTCGCAGCGCGCCGGAAGGATCGGCGCTCCGGGCTTGAGAAGGCGTCGCCGGCCGTCCTCGATGGTTTCCAGCGCTCCGGCGCCGAACAGGTCGTTCGCAAGATTGTCCCAAAGCAGCACGTCGGCGGCCGAATCGAAATCGACCCCGACTTCCAACTGCCGCGAATGCTTGGCGATCACCTGAATCCGGTCCGAATATCCGTTGCTCTCAACGATCTCGGCTGCGGCTTCGGCGACCAGCGGATTCCTCTCGCACGCGATCACCCTGGCCGCACCCTCACGAGCCGCAAGCATCGCGAAAAGGCCGGTCCCCGCTCCGATGTCCAGAACCGTGCAGCCGGGCGTCAGGACCTTGCGCAGAGCCTCGGCATAAAGCGCGTGGCGCTGCTCGTCGCGGATCATGGTGAAGTACCAGCCGCCGACGCGGCGCGAGCGTATCGCATGCGCCAAGGCCCGCACCTCTCCGTCGTCGGGAGCGAGATCGAGCGCTTGTCGGCAGAGTTGCTCGGCGCGTTCGGCACGGCCGCTCGGAAGCAGCAATGTTCGCGCCAGCATCACCATCGCTCGAGGATTGCCGGCGACTTTCTCAATGAGGGACTCGATCCGGGGATCCGGAGTTTCCGGCGCCTTGGTCAATGGGCCGCTCCCGCCGCGTGCCTCATGAAGCTGCCTGCTGAAATGGCGCGAAGCAGGCAGCAACGATAGTCGATCGTTGCCGCATAGCCGGTCCACTCTTCCGAGCCCGGGTCCGGCCAATTCTCCAACAATGCCTTCAGCCGCTCGATATCGAGGATTTCGGCGCTTGGCCCAAATCCTTCGATCTTGCCAATCTCTTCGGCGATCTCGGGACGGGCTTCGGCAAGCAATTCGTGCCAGTCGGCGAACTGGTAGCCCCTCGTGGGGTTATCCAGCACCTCTTGCGGGGCCCGGTCGGCGAGCACTTTTCGAAGCAATGCCCGAGGCCGCCCGTCACAGATCAATTGCTCGACCGGAATGCGCAGGCTGAATTCGACCAGGCGCCGGTCCGCCGTCGGATCGCGGTAGTCGATCTTCCACTCGCCGAGCCGCCCCTTCCACTGGACGCCCGTATCGTCTGCCGCGAGGCCCGCGAGGCGATCGGCAAGGCTGTCGTCGCGGGAACGGAAGGCGCTCGCCGGGTCCGGGCGCTCGCCGGACAGGGAAGCCCCGCCTTCCTTCGAAGCGTCCGCCATGGCCGCGTCCAGATGCGGCTTCCTCAGCGGCGAAAAACGCTCCGGCGAAACCAGCGGTCCGTATCTGCGCTCGACCAGCCATCGGTAGAGGCCGTTCGGCACCCACGGCCGGAAGCTTCTCCACAGCAATGCCGGCAAGCCGAGCGCGCCATTGCGGTGCAGCGAGGCCGAGAGTTTTGCCCATGCCAGCAAGCGGCCAGTCCGCATCAGCTCCGGAAGCGCCAGAAAGCCGGTCTCGCTGATCGTGGAGTTTCCCATCGAGCCTTCGAGCATCACTCCGATCCCGCGCGCTGCGGCGTCGTCATTGATGGCGTCGTACCAGCTTTGATTGCAGATATTGAAAACGGGCATCCCATAGATCGATGCGGTGCGGTCGAGATTGGCCATCGGAGTCCGGCTCGACCGGACGACGACATGCTCCATGTTCGGGTGCATTCTGGCCGTTGCGCCGGCGAGGACGCTCTCGTCGCCGCCCCGGTGCCGGAAAGTCTGGGAGCGCCCCTGCCGCGGTGCCGCCGTGTACGCCACGACCTTGCCGCCCCGATCGGCAAGCTGTCGAGCGGCACTGGTCGCCACCGTCGTGCTGTCGAATCCCGAGCTGAGATGCGCGCCCACCTGGGTCTCGGCGCCTCGAAGCGCCGCGGCAACGGCCCGGTCGATATGCTCCCCCAGCGCCCGGGCATAGTCATCGTTGCTGGGCAGCCGCAAAGGGTCAAGGTTGGGATTCCAGTAGCGCGTCTCGGCGAAGCCGTGATCGGAAACGATGGCATAATGCCCGGGCATGATCCGACCGATCCCCTCGTAGTGGGACTTGCCGGGCGCCGGGAGCTCGAGAGCGAGGAATCGCTTCACGGTTTCGACATCGGGCGCGCGCGGGATCGCGGCCAGTGCATGAAGGCCGACGGGCATGGACGCGAAGGCGAAGAACTCGCGCCCGGAATGGAAGAAGAGCGGCTTTTGCCCGAGCGGATCGCGCGCCAGAAGCAAGCGCTGCTCGCGCGAATCCCAGGCGGCAATCGCGAACGAGCCGTAGATGCGGTCGAACGCCTGCTCATGCCACGCCTCGATCGCTTTCGCCGCGATGGCCGCGTCGGACATCTCGGCGCCCTCGAGCTGAAGGCCCAGCCGGCTCAGCAAATCGTCGCGCTCGGTCAGCCGCACATCCGCGGCGACCCGATATCGTCCGCCGGAATCGATCGGCGTGGAGAAGCGATCTTCAGGCAGGGATCGATGCAATCTCCGCCCCAGCGCGAAGGACGGAATGGGCGATTCAAGCTGGCAGTCGTCGTTGCCGTAGCGCGCAAGCGCCTCGCTCATTCGATGAGCGTCGGGCGTCGCGTCCTCGCCGTCGAAACGCCAAAGGCCGAAGATGGCCGTCATTGCTGTGCCCGAACCTCGCTGCGGTGGACTTCAGGTCGGCGGAGAACGGCTGCAGAGTCAATGGTGTGGGCGGCGACCGGAGTGATCCGGCGACCCCTGGAAAGGCGGCCCTTAACGAACGAGCTCAGCAGCTGCGAGTTCGCGCAAGAGGCTGAGCGTCTGCTGCCGGCAAAGCTCCGGCGTGACGTCGAATTCCGTGACCAGGATCTCGGCGATCTCCCGCGCGGAGCGCGGGCTTTCCACCAACTGCCAGATACGTGTCCCGATCCGGTTCAGGCCGTAACAGACGCCCTTCGTCACATCGAGCGCCACCAACTCGCCATCGATTTCGGTCGAAATGGCCGTTTGGGTCCACTCGACCCGAGTGTCCTCAGTCAGCGCATTCACCCCATCAGCCATGAACAGGAACCCCCGGAGAATCGAACTGTCGGGACCGCGGCGGCGAAATTGCGGACGCCAGACACGGACACGAAGAACGCCGCGTCAGCCTGTCCGGCTGCCGCAGCTCGCTTCGATTTATCATCTTAAAAAACAACGCCCGCCACCGGAGGTGGCGGGGTCGTTAAGAGCGACATTTCTGCAAACTCATGGCGCCCTACTCGCCAGGCAGGTCAGCTCTTGTTGGCAGCACCGTCGTTGAGCGCGCCCTTCGTGGTCATCTGCGCGTCAGCTGCATCCAGCTTGTGAAGGACTGGCCGCTCCCACTGTTGACGGCCGTTCGAAGCTTCAGTCACTTTCATCGTGCCAACTCCTAACGGATTGCAGATACGCGAAACAGCGTCGCTGCCAGCAAATTACCAAATGCAGAGAGTCCGATTCGTTGTCAACCCCGGTCAACCTGCTCCGGCGCTCTTGGAACGGACGGAATTCGGTCCGGTTCCCCAGCCCTGCTCCTTCTTGTTGGCCAACAGCGCCATATGGTCTTCGACGGCACGGGCTTCGTCAGCGAAATGATCAAGGCCCCAGTGCCGGTTGATGGTGAAAATCGGCACCAGGTCGATAATCCTGCTTGTTGCCGCCAGATAGGATGGCGCGGCGCCGGCAAGATCCGCGAACCTGCGCCGATAGATGTTCGCAGTAATCGCGTTGGCGGCCTCCAGGCCCCTCAGCGGATGAATCCCATGAAGCCGACCGTCTTCGGCTGTCCGGAGATGATAGACACCCGCGACCGGGAGCGGCTCGACAAGACCCTCGGTGGCGAGCGACAGCTCGAACTTGTCGTCGTACCAGGGCACGAGCTTGAGGCCGGCAGCACTTCGCCCGAACAGGTCGAGCGTCTCCCGCCACAGCTTCAGCCGCGCCACTCCAGGGCTCGCGAAAAGGCGCCCGTCGTCGCCGAAATCGAGCGCACAGAGATCGTCGCTCAGCAGCCGGTATCCGCGCTCGACGAAATAAGCCGCCAGCGTCGATTTGCCGGCGCCGGAATCCCCGCAGAAGAGAAACGCCGAACCGCCTGCCTCAACGGCATTGCAATGGAACGGCAAGCTGCCGCGCAAATGCAGAAGCGTCCCGAAAACCGATCCGAGCAGGAACAGGTTCACCTGCTCGCGGGTGGCATTTGCTTCCGGCTGGGCAACGATCCTGCGCCCACCGCTGATGAGGAAACGGCTGCAATCGTCGATGCCCAAATAATAATCGCCGCCTCGGACATTCACATGAATGCCATCGATCTTTTGGGTGTGGTCAGGTGCTGGAACTTCACCTTCGACAATTTCGACGTCTGGCTCGCCGTCGGCGGGATCCCACGGAAGCAGCGACGCGATCGGCCATTCCGATCGAACCCGCAGACCGAAAAGCCGATAGGTGAATGCCGTCATCGAGCTCCGCTCGCCCCTGTTACACTGGTCATCTACATTCCGCGGAGCCGATGATCATGGAAAAGTCGCCACTTCGGCAAACCCGACGGCCTCTTCCCCTCCTATCACCGTTTCGCCCGAGACGCTGACCCAGACGTGAGCCTGCAGCTCGCCGGTTTCGGCGGAACGGTTCGCACCATAATGAAGCACTGCGTCAACCCCGCCGCTTCGAAGCAGGCGCTGCACCGCCAGGCCCTTCTGGATGCACATCGCGGGCCACGGCACCCGCCGGGCAAAGGCCTCGACCGCCCAGACGCAGTCCTCGGCAGTGACTCCGTTGGGGCGCTTCAGCGGTATCGAGCCGAATTCGATGGCCTTTCGAAACGGCAGCAAGGCAACCGCCGCCGATGCTGCCGTCAGGGCGATGGCTGCACGCCAGACCAACTGCCGGCGCTCCCGCGATAGTCGATAAAAGCGTGTCATGGGCGTGGCTTGGGACATGTGCTGGCTCAATCGTCACAATAGCGGCCTATTTGCCAATGTCAGTCCATTTGCGCATAGCTCGTCCGTCCCTCGCGACGGAGCTCCCGCCGGCACGTGCAGTCATCGCCCGAATTCGCGCTGGTTCTGGAATGCTGCCGCTGGAACTTTGCCTCGGCGCGCCAAGCCGCCATCAGCACTGACGCCGACCTGGACTGGGCCGGGTTCCTGCGTCTGGTCCGCTTTCATCGCGTGCAGGGACTGGTGAGCGCCGCTCTCGCCCACGCGCCGGTGCCGCGAGACATCGCATCGCTTCTGTCTGCGGACGCGAAGGAGGTTGCGGCCTCCAACCTGAAGGCCGCCGCGGAATGCGCGAGGATTCAGCACAACTTCGAGAAAGCCGAAGTCGACGTCTTGTTTTTCAAGGGCCTGACCCTGTCGGCCCTCGCTTATCGCGACCCTTTCATCAAGATGAGTTCGGACATCGACATCCTCGTCGATCGGAACGCCATCGGCCCGGCTTCGAGCATTCTTCGCCAAATGGGCTACCGCTCGGTCGTTCCCTCAGCCGACATGGTTGAAGCTATCGTCTCCTGGCACGCGCGCAACAAGGAATCGGCGTGGCTGAACGGCGAGAGCGGCGCCTATGTGGAGCTGCATGGCGCGCTGGCGAACAACGCGCGTCTCATTCCTTCGATCGGGATGGCTTCTTCGAGGCAGTGGGTCGAGATCGGCCGCGACCTTGCCCTCCCCACGCTCGATACCGACGACCTGCTCGCATATCTTTTCATCCACGGAGCATCGAGCGCATGGTTCAGGCTCAAATGGCTGTCCGACGTTTGCGCGCTTCTCGATCGGCTGGGCGCAGAGCGAATCGAACTCGCCTATCGGCACGCGATCGCGAAAAAGGCGGGCCGTGCACCGGCTCAGGCGCTTTTGCTTGGAGAGCGGCTGTTCGGCCTTCCGCTCACTGCGTGGACCCGGGCCGAAATCCGCCGCGATGGGACGAGCCGGCTGCTCGCGAGAGCGGCGCTTCGAGCGATGTCGACGACGGACGAGCCGACCGGCCGGTTTGGAGGAACGCTCCTGTTCCACATGACCCAGCCGCTGCTCCTGGAGGGCTGGTCCTTCGCCATGAACGAAACGAGCCGCCAGGTTCGCGACGTGGCGCGCCGGCGGCTTCGAATCGGCTGATGGCAATCGCCGGCGAGGTCGCCTAGGCAGGTGGCGTACGAGGGGCGGCCATGGACGTGGTTGAAACACACGGTTTCTGGAAGAGCCTGAAGCGGCTCTATTCGCTGCTCCAGCCCGGCCGCAGGCGTGAAATCTGGCTGATTGCCGTCCTCACCCTGGCGAGCGGGGCCGCCGAAGTCGCCACGATCGGGTCGGTCGTTCCGTTCCTCGCGCTGCTGGCCAGCGGAAGCAGCTCCAACCGTTTTCCATGGATCGAACCGGCGTTCCGGATGGTCGGCGCGACAACTCGCGAGCAACAGCTCTTCGCGGCAACCGCATTCCTGTGCGTCGCGGCCATTGCGGCCGGGATCGTGAGGATCGTGCTCACCTTCCAGACGCAGAAGTTCGTCTTTTCCTTCGGCCACCGTCTTTCCGTGGAAATCCAGCGGCGGACGCTGCTTCAGCCATTCGCCTGGCACGCGGCCCATAATTCGAGCGAGCAGCTGGCCACGATCGAGAAAGCGGAGATCGTGACGACGGGCGTTCTCCTGCCTCTCGCCCAGGCTCTTGCGGCAAGCATCCTGATCGCGGTCGTTTGCTTCTTCCTCGTCCAGATCGCCCCGTTCCCTACAATCGTCGCAGGCCTGGGCATCGGCGCGGCTTATTACGGTCTGGCGGCGCTCGCCCGGGAGCGGCTCGAGTCCAATTCGCAAAATCTCAATCGCGCGTTCGAAGAGCGAATCCGGATCCTTCAGGAAGGACTCGGCGGGATCCGCGACGTGGTCCTGGACGGCTCGCAAGCCGGCGTGCTCGACCAGTTCCGATCGGCGGACCTGCGTGCCGCCCGCTCGTTGGCAAACAGCGGCTTCGTTTCAACGATCCCGCGCTTTCTCGTGGAATCCGCGGGCATCGTCGTCATTGCCGCGCTGGCGCTGTTCCTGACCGTCCGGCAGGGCGGCCTTGCTGCCGCCATTCCCGTTCTCGGTGCGCTCGCGCTCGGTGCGCAGCGCCTCCTCCCGCTGGTTCAGCAGGTCTATACCGGGTGGAGCACGGTGACGGCCAACAAGGTCGTTCTCGAAGACGTCATCCGGCGCCTCAACCTGCCGATACCCGAAGCGGTCATTCCCGGCCCGCGTCTCCCGTTCAGTCGGGAAATCGAATTTCGGGACGTAAGCTTCGTCTATGCCGACCGGCTTCACCCGGCCGTCGAGAGCCTCAGCTTCACGATCGAGCGTGGGTCTCGGGTGGCGCTGACGGGCCCGACCGGAAGCGGCAAAAGCACGACGGCCGACCTTCTGATGGGCCTGCTCGATCCAAGCGGGGGAACCATCCTCGTCGACGGAGTCCCGCTCACTGACGAAAACCGGCAGCGGTGGCGCGCCAACGTAGCCCACGTGCCGCAGGTCCCGTTCGTCGCCGACGCATCTTTCGCCAGGAACATCGCCGTATCGGCCGAATTCGACATGGATCGAGTCCGCCACGCCGCGAGCCTCGCCCAGCTGGACTCCTTCATCGAATCGCTTCCGCAAGGTTACGAGTCCCGCGTCGGAGAGCGAGGCGCCCGGATGTCGGGAGGGCAGCTTCAGCGGCTCGCGATCGCCCGCGCCATTTACAAGGACACGCCCTTGCTTGTCCTCGACGAGGCGACGAGCGGCCTCGACACGGAAACCGAGGCTGCGGTGCTATCGGCGCTCGACCGACTTCACGAGCAGGGCCGGACGATCGTCATCATCTCGCACCGGGCGACGACGACGGCGCGATGCGACAGCGCGCTTCGGCTCAAAAGCGGCCGACTGGCCGAGCTGGTCAAATCGGCCTGAGGCCAGCTGTGACGATCAAGCGGCCTTATGCGCCAGGCCCGAGCGGGCCTGACCCGAGGAAGGCACGTCGGATTGCGCCACTCCGAGCGCCTTCAGCATGTCGCGATTGACCTGCTCGACGTCGAAGTTCCGTCGGACTCGCTCAAGACTGGCGGCGCCCATCGGTTGATAGACGGACTCGCCAGAGAGGAAGCGCTCCATCGCCGCCGCCAAGGCCCGCCAGTCGCGGGTGGGGACAAGGTGGCCATTCACCCCCTCCTCCACCGTGTCGCGGCAGCCGTAGGTGTCCGTCGTCACGATCGCCCGCCGGCTCGCCATCGCTTCGAGAACGGTGCGCGGCATGCCTTCGCCGTAGGAAGGAAGGACGTAGACCTGCGCCTTGGCATACAGCGAACGAACGTCGTCGCTCGGGCCGACATAGTCGACCTGCTTCTGGATGAACCGCCACTCTTCTTCCGAATAAGCGAGCGGATTGGAATCGTGATAGCCGGCAAGAAGGAATCGCGCCTTCGGATAGTGGGCGCGGAGAGCCTCCGCGGCCTTCGCATATTCCAGGATGCCCTTGTAGCGGACGATTCGCGCAATCAGCAGGAAGGTGATTTCGTCCGCCGATGTGGGCGGGAGCGGCAGGGGCGCGAAGTGGCTGAGGTCGACCCCGGACCCGCCAACGACCACCGCTTTCTTCGGCTGCTTGAGCAGCTTTTCGGAAAGGAAGAAGTCGCGGTTGTCCTTGTTGTGGAAGATGACGGTGTCGGAGACGGCACAGCCCGCCCGGAACAATGTCCTCGTGATCGCCGGAACGATCTTTCGCGCGAAGCCGGCGCCCGGCTCGAAACCGAAGCCGATGCCGGTGACCATCATGGTCACCCGCTTTACGCCGGCCAGCTTGGCCGCAAAGGCCGTGTAGAGTGCCGGCTTGTGGGTGTAGCCCATCACCACGTCCGGACGGTGCCGGCGAATGATCTGCACCAGCTCGCCGATGACAGCGATGTCGCGGAACGGATTGAGCGACTGGTTGTCGAGGCTGGTCCGCTCCATCGCGACCCCGAGGCGGTCGCACCATTCGACAACCGCCGGCGGAAAGCCGGGCGCGACTGCGACGACATCATGGCCTAGCGCTCTCAGGTCGCCGATCAGGCGGCCGCGAAAATTCCGCAAGGAATTGGCGTCCGAGCAAGTCAGGAGGATCTTCTTCGGCAAGGCGGCTAGCTCGCCAGCGCGCCGACCGGAACGACGTCATAGTCGCGGACCAGCTTTTCCAGCTTCTTGCGCATGCCGCGGCCACGACCGATGCCCTGCATCATGTTGAATCGCTTCAATTGCCGCACTTTCTCCGGATCGACCCCTTCGAACTCGCTCTCTGCGAACTCCGGCTTGCGGCTTTCGAATTCGTAGGGATGAAAATAGCAAACCGGGGTCAGCCCCTCGCGGTGCAGCCGCCGTGCACACCATCGGGTGAAGGCCAGCGGGAAATAGCGCACATAGCCGCCGCCCATGCACGGCAGCTTGCGCCCGCCAATGGTGACGACCGACATCGGAACCTCGGCGATGCCCGCGTCCGTCATTCCCGGCGTCCGCGGCCAGTCGGCAATCCCATAGCGGCCGCCATGGAACGGGAAGATCGAGGAATCATATTCGACTCCAAGATCCCGAAGCGTGTCGAGCGCCCATAAGTTGTTTCGACTTATCGAGAATGCGGTGGCCCGATGACCGGCGATCCTCTTCGCTCCGGCAGCGCGGATTTTCTTCATCCCGCGGTCGATCTCGGCGCGGAACTGCGCCTGGTCCATGTCGCGCACATAGTCGTGGACATCGCCGTGCACGCCGATTTCGTGACCTTCGTCGACCGCCCGGCGGACCAGCTCCGGATAGCGCTCGGCGACATTGCCGAGAAAGAAGAAGGTCGCCTTCTTGCCGTGCCTCCCCAGTAGATCGAGGATCCAGCTCGTATTGGCCAGCACTTCCTCAGTCGGGGCGATGGCCTTGCCAAGGAAATCCTTGGCGACGATCTGGTAATAGCATTCGACGTCGAACGACAATGCGAGCCGGCGGCCGCTCGTCGCGTCCTGCCCTGATTGCCCCATCGCCACGATCCTTCGCTAGGCTTTCGTCGCCTCCACCCAGAAGCCCGAGCGGCGTCCGAGCGGCTCCATCCGGAGGATCTTGCCGCCGGCCTTCTTCACAAGCTCCTCGGTGTCCTTGCGAGTGAAGAAATAGACCGGGCAATTCTGGCCCCGGTAACGCAGGCGGCGGAGTTGCGCGCGCGGGAATTCGGGAGCGGGGATGGACATATAGGCCCTGTCCGCAACCTTCAGCATCCGCTTCAAGGTAGCAACCGGATCGTCGAGATAGTCGAACACGCCCATGGCGAAGGCGGCGTCGAAATGCTGCTTCGTCTCATCCATCCAGCGGTTCATGTCCGTTTCGATGAACTCGACCTTCGAACCCACGCTCTCTTCCTTGGCGTAGGTGCGGGCGAGGCCGAGCATCGCTTCGCTGAAGTCGAGGCCGACGACCTTCGCTCCGAGCTTGGCGAGATTGATTGCGTAGCGGCCCGAGCCGCAGCCGAGATCGAGGTAGGTCTTGCCCTTGGCGTCGCCGAGCGCCTCGATCGTCAGGCGATAGCGTTCGTACATCGGCTTGCGGAACAGCTGGTCGAAGATCCGCGTCGCCATGTTGTCGCCGCCGTACAGGCCGTCGAACCTTGCCGCGTGGCGGACGAAATAATCCTGGACGTCCTCGGTACGCTCCACGGTAGCCATAAGCTCGTGATCCTTCTCGGAATTTGATGCCGATGCATATCGGCCTCGGCGCATCACCGCCAGTGCATTGTTTCGAAGCGGCCGCTTGCCTCTGGATGTCAGCCTGAAAAGTTCATTGGCCCCAACCGCCGCCGAAGTGTAACATTCTGGGACACTGATCTTTGGATAACTGACGTTTTACCGCGTTTTTGATCAAGAGTTGACGGACATCGATCGAGCCGGGGGGCTCTGCCGTGAAACTCACTTCTGTCGAACGGATTTCGTCAAAGGCGGATCGGGCGGTCTCGGAATATTTCGAGAAGGGGCCGACCCATCCGATCATCTTGACTGAGGCGACTTCCGAGTGGCCGGCAGCTCGAAAATGGACGCTGGAGTATTTTTCCTCGGCCTTTCACGGTGAACTCGGCATTGCGACCCTGAATTTCCGAGATACGAAACGCGGCAAGGCAACGAAGCTCGGCGCCTACATCGACCATATGGACAAGCCTTTTGCGTCAATGCCGGGCCTGTGGTTCGGGATCGACGGCGGCCAAGGCCCGGGCAATCCGGATTTCGAGGAAGAATGCCTCTGGGCTTTCAACTGGGACGCACTTGGCCGCTATCCCAGCCTGCGCGACGACATCTCTCCCTACCCCGCTTTCATTCCCAACATCGTGGCAGGCCTCTCGCCCGAGATTTCGGAAATCTTCCAATATCTCTGCTCGGTGAGGTTCTTCGCCATCTACATCAGCAGGAAGAATACCGTCACTCCGCTGCACACGGATTTCCACCATACGATCGGCAGCCTGGCCCAGTTCGAGAGCGCGAAGACGGTCATACTGTTCGAGCCAAACGCCTATGCGCTGAGCGATGCGATCTTCGATCCGGAGCATCCCGATTTCAGCCGCTTCCCGGAGATGGCCGATGCAACGGCTTATTCGGCGGTTTTGCAGCCAGGCGAGATGATCATCATTCCGCCGGACTGGTGGCACTATACCCGAAGCCACGACCGATCGATCACGCTCAGCCATAACTTCTTCAATAATCGCAATTTCTCTCAGTTCATGGGCGCGATTTTCGAAGACATGGACCGCCATCCCGACAAGCAGGAGCTGTTCGTGAAGATAAGGTCGCTGCTGCTGCGCGGATCGGAGCCGAAGCCCCCGGCCGGGCGCAAGTCCGGATCGCGCCGGCCGCAATTGCACGCGATGTAAGTTGGCAGCCAAGGCAGAACCGCGCCGGTTTCCTTTGCGCCGCCGATAATCTACGGCCGTTTCGATGGCTCGAGATTATTTCCGCCAAAAGCGCATCCTCGTCACCGGCGGCGCCGGGTTCCTGGGTTCCCATCTATGCGATCGGCTGATCGCGGCCGGTCATGAGGTTCTTTGCGTCGACAACCTGTTCACCGGGACGCGCCGGAACATTGCGCATTTGCTCGACGATCCGTCGTTCGAGTTCATGCGCCACGACATCACCTTCCCGCTCTACGTGGAGGTGGATCAAATCTATAACCTCGCCTGCCCGGCTTCGCCGATCCACTACCAGCACGACCCGATCCAGACGACGAAAACGAGCGTCCACGGCGCCATCAACATGCTGGGGCTGGCAAAGCGGCTCAACGTTCCCATCCTGCAGGCCTCGACCAGCGAGGTTTACGGCGACCCGTCCGTCCACCCGCAGCGCGAGGATTACTGGGGCAACGTGAACCCCATCGGCACGCGAAGCTGCTACGACGAAGGCAAGCGTTGCGCCGAGACCCTGTTCTTCGACTATCACCGGCAGCTCGGGCTGAAGGTGAAGGTCGCCCGCATCTTCAACACCTACGGCCCGCGGATGCACCCGAACGACGGGCGCGTGGTTTCCAACTTCATCGTCCATGCGCTCAGCGGCGTTCCCATCACGATCTATGGCGACGGAAGCCAGACGCGCAGCTTCTGCTACGTCGATGACACGGTCGAGGGGCTGATCCGCCTGATGGAGTCACCCGACGAGGTCACCGGACCCATCAATATCGGCAACCCGAACGAGATGTCGGTTCGGGAGCTTGCCGAAGCGGTGCTGGAGAAGACCGGTTCCGACGCGCAGCTGCAACTTTGCGAACTTCCCGCCGACGACCCGAAACAGCGGCAGCCGGACATCAGCCGGGCGCGCGAACTCCTGGGATGGGAGCCGAAGGTGAGCCTCGACTCCGGGCTCCAGCGCACCATCGCTTATTTCCGCGAATCCCTTCATCCGCCCGAGCGGAATTTCGGAAAGCGACCGCCGCTGGAGGCAGCCGACCTTTGCTCGTCTTGACATCGGCACGAGCGCCGGTGACAGATTTACGGTCCAGAATGAACCAAGGTCCGCTCGTCCCGAGCGATCGCGGTGGACGCGCAGCTTGAGGTAGTTTTCCGCGGTTCCAGTCTTCGGGATTCCAGCATGGCCAAAGCGAAGGTTCTGATTACCGGCGGTGCCGGAAACATCGGCGGCAGCCTCGCCCGGCACCTCTCGTCGAAGGACGGCTATGAGGTGCTGGTCGTCGACAATCTGCAGACCGGGTCGATGGAGAAGCTGCCCGCCGGCTCGGACAATGCGCGATTCATTCGCGCCGACGTGAACCACTACACCGACGTCGCGCCCATCTTCGCCGCCTACCAGCCGGACTATGTTTTTCATTATGCCGCGACTGTCGGGGTCGCCCGAACCCTCAAGAACCCCATGCAGGTGCTCGAGGACATCGACGGAATTCGCAACATCCTGATGCTCAGCAAGGGCACAGGCGTGAAGCGGGTCTTTTATTCCTCATCGTCCGAGGTCTACGGCGAGCCAGTCGAAATTCCGCAGCGCGAAGAGACGACGCCGCTCAATTCACGCTTGCCCTATGCGGTCGTGAAGAACCTCGGCGAAATCTATTTCAGGACCTATCACCGCGAATTCGGCCTGCCGTACACGGTGTTTCGGTTCTTCAACACCTACGGACCGCTGCAGAGCGAGGATTTCGTCATTTCGAAATTCGTCTCGCACGCGATCCGCGGAGAGGATCTGACCATCTACGGCGACGGCAAGCAGACGCGGACCTTCTGTTACGTCGATGACAGCATCGAATTCCAGGTGATGTGCCTGGAGAAAAACCTTCATGTGAACGAGACGGTCAACATCGGGTCGGATCACGAGATCGACATGAACGAACTGGCGGAGCTGGTCCGAAACCTGGTCAACCGCGATGCGCCGCTCAGCCGGCTCCCGGCGCTCCCGGAAGGCGACATGAGGCGCCGGAAGCCCGACAATTCGAAGATGCGAGAGGCGCTTGGCCGCGACCTCGTGTCGCTTTCCGACGGCATCGTCCGCACGGCCGATTTCCAGCGTTCGAGAATGGCCGCCGACTCCTAGGCAAGCCTTTTCCATTTCCCGTTTGAACATTCCCGAACGACGATGCCTTGACATCCCCTCTTGCGGAGGTGAACCCATCGGCGTGGACATCCAGAGCCGCGAGCCAGCCGAGCAACACGTAGCGGCCGCAGCTGCCCGGCCGAGAGTCCTTCACGTCCTTGCATCCCTGACCCTCGGCGGGATCGAGACCTGGCTGATGCACATGCTGCGCAACCACGACCGTTTTTCCGTCGATCACGAAATTCTCCTAACCCGCGACGAGCCGGGAAAGTATGAGGAGGAGGCGCGCCGGCTGGGGATCGCAATCCACAAGCTGCCCATGGGCTCGAACAAGCGTGTCTGGCTGCGCTCGTTCCGCCACTTCCTGGAGGCGAACGGCCCATTCGCAGCGGTCCATTCGCATGTCTATCTGTTCAGCGCACCTCTGCTGTCGGAGGCGAAGAAGGCGAAGGTGCCCGTCAGGATCGCCCACTGCCACGCAGCTCGAAGCCGCGGAAGCGACCACCAGACCTTGCGGCACAAGGCGCGCCGGACCGCCGGAATTGCATGGTTGAAGCGCGCCGCGACCCGAAGGCTGGGAATCTCCGAAGCCGCGATCGAGGAAATCGCGGGCAAGGGCTGGAGCCGAGACCCAGCCAACACGATCCTGCTCTACGGCTTCGATTTCTCGCGCTTCCAGGGGGCCGCCCAGCGGGCAAGCGAGCTTCGGTCGGAGCTTGGGATCGGCGGCGATTCGCCGGTGGTCGGTCACGTGGGCCGGTTCGAGCCCGTGAAGAACCACGTCTTCCTTCTGGAATCGTTCGCGGCCGCTCTTCGCGAGGTTCCTGATGCCCGCCTTGTCCTGGTCGGCGACGGCCCGCTTCGAGAGGAGGTGGCGGCCAAGGCAGAGGCGCTCGGAATAGCCGATCGCGTCATTCTTCCCGGCACGACCGCCGATGTTGCTGCCTACATGCGCATGTTCGACCTGTTCGTCCTGCCGTCGTTCAGCGAGGGCTTGGGAATCGTCATTGTCGAGGCGCAGGCCGCGGGTACGCGATCGATCGTCTCCGATGCCGTTGCTCGGGAAGCGGCCGTAATCCCTGGCGCTGTCCAGTTTCTGCCGCTGGCAAACGGCCCAGAATTCTGGGGCCACAGGATTGCCGAGGAGCTCGGGTCTCGCCGGCCCCATTCGGAAGACTGGCTGGGACAAGTGGAGGACAGCCAGTTCGGGATCGCACGATGCATAGAGGATCTCGACGACATTTATCGGTCAGAGCTGGCCCGCTCCAGGTGAACCCACGGCCCGTCCTCTTTGTACTGTTGCAGTCGAAGGCAGCAGCGAATGGTGGCGCATCGAGCATCAGCCAAATCATCTCGCGCTTGCAAAACCACCGCGCGATCATCGTGACCGACCGCGACAACGACAGGGTTGCGGAGTGGCGAAGCAGCGGTCTCGAGGTGCACGTGCTCCCGCAAACCGTGTCGAGCGGAGCGCTGCGCAACCCGCTTGGGGCTCTCCGGAGCTATTGGCGCTACGCCCGCGCCCTTGCCAGGTTGATCAGGGCGTCCGGCGCGAGAGTCATCCATGCGAACGATCCCCTTGCAGTGCAGCTGGCAATTCTGCCTTCAAAGCTGAACCGGGCGAAGCTTGTCTTCAATTTGCGCGGGACTTTCGATCCCGATGCTCCGCCCTCGTTGACCAAATATCGGCGCATCTTCGATGCCGTGGACCACATGCTCTATCTTTCGAAGGACATGGCGCGCCGCTGGTCTGACTATGTCGGCAAATCCAAAGTGCCCTCGAGCGTCACCTATTCGCCAGTCGACCAGACGCGATTTCGCCCGGCGGCTGCCCGGTCCGATCGAACTCCCGTGGTCCTTGTTTCCGGCTTGATACGGCCGCTCAAGGGCCAGCTCGAATTCATCACCCACGTGGCTCCCGCGCTCGCGGCGAAGGGTGTCGAAGTCTGGTTCGCCGGCGATTTCGATCCGGACCACGATCCTTATTCCGCCGCCTGCCGGGCGGCGGCCGCGCCGCTTGGCGAGAGCGTTCGGTTTCTCGGCTACCGAACGGATATTGCGGACATTATGGCTGAAGCGACGGTAATCGCCGTCACTTCGAGGCATGAAGGGCTGGTTCGAGCGATGATCGAGGCAATGACCTGTGGCCGGCCCGTGGTCAGTTTCGATGTGTGCTCGGCCCGCGAAATATTGGAGGAAGAATCCGGCGGTGCAGGCACTGTCGTCGATTGCGGCGACTATGAATCGATGACGCGGGCAATCCTCAATTACTGCCATGACTCTGCCGCTGCAGCCGCGGCGGGAGAGAAAGGCTACGCCACGGCTCAACGCCTGTTTGCGCCGGACGCGGTCGTTTCCCGTTATGAACGGGTCTACGCAATGCTCGAGCCGGCGCAATGAAGCCGAAAACTTACGTCTCTCGCGCCGCCGACGGCGCGAGGCTGTGGACGGAGGCTCGCCGCTCCGCGAGGCTCGACGATTCGCTGTTCATCTGGATTCCGAAGAACGCCGGCACGTCCGTTTACGAAATGCTGAGGGCGCACGGCCTGGTGAAGCTGCACACCACGCGCACGGTCCGGCTTTGCTTCCACAACTCTGGCCGAGTCACGTTCGGTCACATGGCGGTTCAGTCGCTCGTCGGCCTCGGACTCGTATCCAGCGATTTCGTCGATCGGGCTTTCAAGTTCGCTTTCTCGCGCGATCCCTACGCCCGCGCGGCGTCGCTCTATCGATATCTGTTGGACACCGACGTGCTGCGGAATTGGCACGAACAGCCCACGTTCAGCGAGTTCCTGCGCCTGATCGCGGATGGCCATTACGACCGGATCGGCGCCTACAACGCTCGCGGCCTGTCCCAGTGCAATCCGCAGGTGGAATGGCTCCGCGATTTGAACGCCGACAAGATCTACCGCGTTGAGGATCTTGCCGCATTCACCGCCGATATCTCCGAACGCTGGGACATCCCGAAAGCCAGGATTGCGCATTCCAACCAGTCCAGCCGGAATCACTCCGCCGAGCTCAGCCGTGAAGAGAGGGCGCTCATCCGGCAAATCTATGCTGAAGATTTCGATCGCTTCGGCTATTCGAAGCGCTAGACGCCTCCTCTCTCCGGCAGGAACGGTTCGCTCGTCATGAGTACCCAGCAATCAGCCTCGGAAATGGACAATTATTATGAGGTTCGCGGCGACCAGTATTTCGCGCAGCGAAGCGCCTCCCGAAGCGACCGCAACCAGCAGCTTCGAGCCACGCTTTTCCGCGACCTCGCGGACAATTCGGTGACCATCCTGGATTTTGGTTGCGGCACTGGCGGAATCATTGCCAGCCTGGACGCGTCGAAGCGTTTCGGCGTGGAGATCGGCGAACGGGCCGCCGATGAGGCGCGCGCGAAGGGAATTGAGGTCCATTCCAGCGTCGCGAATATCCCGCCAGGCAGCATTGACGTTGCAATCAGCTTTCACGCGCTTGAGCATGTGGACAATCCGCTCGACGCACTTCGCGGAATTCTTCGCACGCTCAAGCCGGGCGGTCGCGCCCGCCTCGTCGTTCCCTGCGAAACGCCCGCCCGGAAGAAGCAGCGCCACTGGAAAGCGAATCCGGACCAGCATCTTTACACGTGGACGCCGCTGAATTTCGGGAACCTCGCTACGAGAGCGGGTTTCCACAGGGTCGATGCGCGACTGGCACCCATGCCGAGCGGCTCAAGGATGGCGCGATGGTTCGGCACAAAATCGTTCATCGGTCGCGCATGGGCCACCTACGTGAACTTGCGGGACAACAGCTATAACGTCGTTCTGGACGCGGTCGCTCCGGAAGCAAGCTCGAGTCGGTCGTAAGTCCGGCGAGCGGGATAGCGCGTGGCATCGCAAGAAACGCCTTCCGAGACCGAGCAGTCCCTCACCCGCCACACGCTCGGCGGCATTTTCTGGCTGACTGTCGGCCGGTTCTTCAAGGCGCCCATCAATCTCCTCACCGTGGCGATACTCGCCCGGCTCCTCACTCCGTCGGATTTCGGCATTCTGGCGATCGGAACTCTGGCCGTGTCGTTCACGAACGTGATCGTGGACGGTTCCTTCGGGATGGTCCTGATCCAGCGCCGGGAAGTCGATCCGCCGCTCATCGGCGCTTCGCTGCTGCTCTCCGTCAGCCTTGCTGGCCTGTTTTCGGCGGCGATCATCATCGGCGCGCCTCTCATCGAACGCGTGTTCGATTTCCCTCACCTCGAAGAAGTCATCATCGTTCTTGGAGCGATCGTTCCGGTGACTGCGGTGACGACGGTCACGACCGCCCTCCTGCAGCGCGCATTCCAGTTTCGCACATTGACGAGAAATTCGATCACATCGCAGGTCATTTACGCGAGTGTCGCCATTGGTTCGGCATTCGCCGAGATGGGCTTGTGGTCGCTGGTCGCGGCGCAGGTCTGTTCCTTTGCCTCGGACGCATTGCTCGGGTTCCTTGCAGTCCGAACTCGCTATCGAGTGACGATCAGCCGGGAAGCGCTTCGCGACGTTCTCACGTCCGGCGGCATGTTCACCGTTTCCAAGCTTCTCAATTGGGCCGGGAACAGCGTCGACCGGATCGTCATTGGCCGGTTTGTCGGCGCTGCAGAGCTCGGCCTCTATTCGCGGGCCGCTACGCTCATGCTGACGGCGAGGGAGGTTTCCGGCGCAGGGCCGATTCGCGTTCTCTTCTCCAGCTTCGCGAAAATGCAGCACGACCTCGATCGGCTTGGCCGCGCGTATATCCGGTCGCTTTCGCTGTCGCTGATCGCTTCCGCGCTGGTTTCGGGCTTCGTGATCATCAATGCGGAACTCATTGTCCGGGTTCTGCTCGGGCCCAAGTGGCTTCCAACGATCCTGATGGTCCAGATTCTGTTCGCGGCCTTCGTCGCCAAGGCCGCAAGCGTCGTAGCGGACGCGATCCCCCTCGCCCTCGGTCGCAGCGGCCTGGCGGCAATGCGCCAGGCGACGCAACTCGTTCTCGTCAGTGCATTTGCGGGATTTGGGGTGCAGTTCGGAGTGGTCGGAGGCGTTATCGGCGTCGCCATAGCTTATTGGCTTTTCTATCTGTTCTGCCTGATGCTGGCCCACAAGCTCCTGTCGGTCAGGTGGCTTGAGGTCGGCCGGCTGCATCTCAATTCCATCGCAATCGCGATTCCCCCATCCGCGATCGCACTCGCAAGCCGCTCGCTGACAGCCTCTCACGCTGTCTGGGCGCAGTGCATTCCAGCACTTGTATTCGGCGCTGCGGCTGTCGTGGTGCTGGCCCTGGCGCCGCTTGGCCTGGTCGGCGAAGATGTGGTTCGAGCCCGCGGTCATGCCATGGCAAGGCTGTTCCCTCGTCTCGTACGAGCGACGCCCTAGGAGTCGCTACTGGCTCGGATCGGTGAAGGCGCGCCCGCCGAACTTCGGAGCTTTCGCCGCCTGGATCTCGACATCGCCCAGGATGACTCGCGACTGACTCCAAATGCCTGCGGCCCCCGCCTTGGCCTTGGGATCGGTCGCGACATCGATCAGCCGGGCGCGCTTGAGATCGATCGCTCCATCGAGACCGGGACCGACCAGGACTCCACCCAAGGCCGATCCCCGTGCGTCGAGATCGAGGACGACATTCGAGATGGACCCTGCATCCGGGTTCCGCTTCTCGAACTGGGCGATATAGTCGACCGGGTAGCCGGGTGCATTCGGGCCATTGGGCGCGCCGGAATAAGGGTCCACGAACTGGACCTGCAAATCGACGTCTTCGATGATAGCGGGCGCTCCATTGCCCATCAGGAGCAACTGGACTGCCGAGGTCGTTGCCACGCCTCGGTCCCTGGCCCGCGCCGTGATCTTTACTCCGCTCGCCTGAATATCCCGGATTACGGCCCCGCGACCCGCGATCATGTAGATTCCGGTGCGGAAATAGTCCCCGTCGGGATCGGACAGGCTCACGTTTCTGAAGACGACGTGCTCCACCAGCCCGTCGCGATAGTCATATTTCAGGCCACCCGGCTTGAAGAATGCCAGCCGCACGCAGCGGTCGCCCGTGACGTTCTCCACGGTGACATTGCGGACAGCGCCCTTGCCGCCGATGCCCTTGGGCGCACCGATCTCGGAACCGAAGGAGACCATCGCGCCGAAGCCCCTGATGACCCCGTTGCGGATCGTGATGTTTTCGGTGACGGTGTTCGGGGCCTTGATCGCGAACGCGTCGTCCCCGCCCATCCCCTTCACCATTGTCGATTCCAGCTCGAAACCGTCGAACAGGTGATCGCGGCCCGCCAGGATGATGCCGTTGGATCCTTTCAGGCGCAGGCCGGTGAACCGGCATCCGGAGGCGCTTTGACGGAGGTACATCTGCACTCCGCCCGCGATGGGGTCCTTCACAAGCTGGACATTGTCGAAGCTGCAGGCCTGGCCCGATACGTCGAGCAGAAAGGCCCGGCGATCGCCTTTCGTGTCGATGATCCCGATGTCGGCCACCTGGGTGTTGGTCGCCCCCGGAGCGATCGTCAGTCGTCCATCGACAAGCCAGCCGGACTGACCCTGGATCCGCACGTTGTTTCCCGAGACGACAAGATTTCCACACCTGTAGCGCCCCGGAATCACGACCGTTCCACCGCCTGTCCTCTCGACAGCCGCGATCGCCGCCTGGATTGCTTGCGTATTGTCGGCTGCATCGCTGCGAGCGCCGAATTGCGCGGCGGAGACCGTATTGGCGGCGATCTGCGCCAATGCACCAGAGGATCGCGCCAGGACAACTGCCGCTCCGGTTCCTCCCATCCGGAGAAGAAGCTGGCGCCTGCTGAGTGATTCGAGGCCGGTCATTCGGCCAGGGTAGGTCTATCGAGATGAACGCCGCTTTTCCGCTTCCGCGCGAAGCCGGGCATAAAAATCGCTACGCCTCTTCCGGAGCAGCTCGGCATCGAATTGGCGCGAAGTTTCACGATCGAATCGGCTTGCCTCCGCAATTGCGGCCGGATCCTCGGCAAGTCGCCGGATGATTCGCGCCAGCGAAGCGGCATCCCCGGCCTGATGCTGACGGTCGCTGGGAAGCAGTTCCGGGATGCCGCCGCGGGTGGAACCCACGCAGGCCGCGCCCCGGCTCATCGCCTCGATCAATCCACGCGGCAGGCCCTCCTGGAAACTCGGCTGCAGGTACAAATCGATGCCATCCAGCCATTTGCAAACTTCTTCGCCGGCACTTCTGGTCCCATCGAAGTGGACGAGATCGCCGACGCCGAGCTTGTCGGCAAGCTTCCGCCAACGTTCCACCGGCCCCGGACCGAGAACGCGATAGCTGAGCTCCATCCCCGATTCGCGGAGCTTCGCCAGGGCATCGAGGGCAGTCTGGATTCCCTTGGACTGCACGTACAGCGACGCGATCGTGCCGAGGACCGGCCGCTCGCCCGCGGCAAGCTCGGCCAACCGGGATTCGCGACGCGCCACACCAGGCGAATCCATCGGCGTAAGCACCACGTTCGAGGCCGTTTCCCACCCCCCCTTGGTCGGATAACGGCCCTGCAGCCATGCAGTCGTAACGTACAATGCCAGAGGCGCGGCCGATATCTGCTGCCGCATTCTTAGAAAAGCGAGCGGCGCATAGATTCGGGCACTCAGCGCGCCATTGTTCCACAGACCGTCCCAGGCGCAGCCCACGACCTCTGTCGCGTACGGCTTGTTGAGGCGCCTTGCGTGCTCGATGGCGAGCATCCCGATCTCGCTGGGTAGCCTGCCAACGACAGCGTCGCTCTCCGCGACCGCGGCCTCCATTCGCTTGTCCAGCTCGCGCGACGGAAAAAAGAGCTGGCGAGCAGAAGCAAGGCTGGGAAGAAATTCGAACGAGACTCCGTCGGCGTCAGCGCGGGCGAAACGCGTCGGGTCGGACACCTTTCCGCCATTCCTGGCGATCACTCGTACGGAATCGAAATGGCCCCTGTAGCGTTCCCAGGCGGCGGCGGGGAAAGACCCGCTCGTGTAAAATTCGCCGTCGGCGCCTTTAAGAAATCGGTGATCGTGAGCGAAGAGCAATTTCATCGGCGGTCCCGTCGCCGACATAGGAATCAGACCAGCGTCATTAGAGCAAGTTACTTTATCGACATGGACGTCACTTTTACGCTTTTTACTGCTGTTTGGGCGAATAAGGCGCTGCGTCCTTTCCGCGTGATCGCGAACTCGCGCGTAGAAATCGCTGCGTCTCTTCGCCAGCAAGTGGGCTTCGAACCGCCGTGCCGTTTGCCGATCCTCCTGGGATGCCTTTGCGATGGCGGAGGGATCGCCTGCGAGACGACCGATGATCTGCTCCAGCCCCGCTGCGTCGCCGGCTTCGTGAAGCCTTTCGCGCGGCAAGAGTTCAGGAATGCCCCCACGGCTCGACCCGACGCAAGCGGCGCCGCGGCTCATCGCCTCGATCATCCCGCGCGGAAGCCCTTCGGTGAAGCTCGGCTGAAGGTAGACGTCGATATGGTCGAGCCACTCTGCCACTTCGGCTCCTGCCGGCAGCGTCCCGTCAAAGAACACCAGGTCGCCCACTCCGCGCTCACGCGCCAGCTGCTTCCACTCCTCGGAGGGGCCTGGGCCGAGAATCCGGTACGTGAGATCGATTCCAGAGGAGCGAAGCTGCGCCAGCGCGTCGATTGCGGTCTGCAGTCCCTTATATTTGGTCCACAGCGTTCCGATCGTCCCCAGGACGGGCCGATGCCCCTCTGGCAATCGCGCCAACCGTAGATCGCGGGAGCACATTCCGGCTTCGTCCATCGTCTCCAGCGCCACGTTCGAAGCGCTGCAGCTGTAGCGACTCGATGGATAGCGTTGCTGGAGCCAGCGGTCGGTGACGTAGAGGACGAAGGGGGCGGCAGCGACAGCCGCGCGGGTTCGCGCATAGGCGAGCGGCGCGTAGAGCCGAGCTTCCAGCGAACCATGCGTGCGATAGCTGTCCCAGACGCAACCGACGAGCTCGACCGCGAAAGGTTTTCCGAGCCGTCGCGCATATTTGACTGCGAGCAGCCCGATTTCGCTCGGAAGCCGCGCAACGACCGCATCCGCGGATTTCACGGCCGAAAACATTCGCTGCTTTGCTTCCGGCGAGCCGAGAAGAAGTTGCCGGAATGAACCCAGGTTGGGCAGGAAGTCGAACTGCACCCGTTCGCGATCGGTACGGGCCAGCCGAGCCCCGTCCGCGATTGCGCACCCTCCCCTCGCCATCACCTGAACTTGCTCGAAATGATCGAGAAAACGGTCCCACACCGAACTCGGGAAGGTCCCAGCCGAATAGAGTTCACCTGCCGGTCCACGGTCGAAGCGGTGATCGTGCGCAAACAGCAGTCGCATGCCGTTCCTCCCCTAACCGACTTAACCTTCGATAAGGGTGGCTGGCCAGTCAAATCGCAATGCCAGCTAGGAAGAGAATACGACCCGCGCTATGCCTTCGGCAATGACTGCGCCCTGGCCCTGCTTTACCGACGAAGAGCAAGAGGCCGTCGCTCGGGTCATCGGCTCCAACCGGGTCAATTACTGGACCGGCGAAGAAGGCCGCGCTTTCGAGCGGGAATTCGCCGAATGGGTGGGTTCGAGCAAGGCCATCGCGCTCGCGAATGGAACGCTTGCCCTGGAAGTGGCGCTCAAGGCGCTCGGCATCGGGCCCGGCGATGAAGTCATCGTCACTCCTCGAACCTTCCTCGCCTCCGCGTCCTGCGTGATCACCGTCGGCGCCACGCCGGTGTTCGCGGACGTCGATCGCGACAGCGGCAATATCACTCCGGCCAGCGCGCGGGCGGTGCTTACCGACAAGACCCGCGCCATCATCCCGGTGCATCTCGCCGGCTGGCCCTGCGACATGGAAGGGTTCAAGGCGCTGGCCGCGGAAACGGGCGTCTCGATCATCGAGGACTGCGCCCAGGCACATGGCGCAAAGATCGACGGCCGCAACGTCGGCACCTTCGGCGACATCGGCGCCTGGTCCTTCTGCCAGGACAAGATCATCACCACCGGCGGCGAAGGCGGCATGGTCAACACCGACGACCCCGAGCTTTGGTCCCGGATGTGGTCATACAAGGACCATGGCAAGAGTTTCGAGCTGATGGAGTCGAAGGACCGTCCGCCCGGCTTCCGATGGGTCCACGAAAGCTTCGGCTCCAACTACCGGATGCTGGAGGTGCAGGCCGTCATCGGTCGGATTCAGCTTCGCCGACTGGGAAGATGGCACGAGCGGCGGACGGCGAATGCCAGACGCCTGGCGGACACCCTGCTTCGATTCCCGGACGCGGTTCGAGTGCCCTTGCCCGCGAATGGCTTCGAGCACGCTTTCTACCGACTCTACGCCTATGTGCGGCCCGAAGGTTTGGCGAACGGATGGGACCGGGACAGGATCGTTGCCGCACTGAACGCTCGGGGACTCCCGTCATTCCAGGGCTCCTGCTCCGAGGTCTATCTGGAAAAGGCGTTCGACGGCACCGGGCTTCGGCCGCTGCAGCGCCTGCCGGCCGCGATGGAGCTGGGCGAGACCAGCGTTGCCTTCCTTACCCATCCGACCCTGACCGATGAAGACCTCGCCGCCGCCGGGAGCGCCATCGAAAGCGTCTTTTCGGAAGCGGCCGACTAACGGTCGATCGGGCGGGCGGGAACACCGACCACGGTGGCGCCCGGCGGCACGTCCTTGGTGACGACGGCGCCCATTCCGACGACGGCGCCCTCCCCGATCCTCAGCGGAGCGCCCGGGCGGCCCTGCCGGATCACCGCTCCCGTTCCGATGTAGGCGTGGTCGCCGATGTGGATGTTGCCGTTGCAGGCGACGCGCGGCGCGAACGTGACGAAATCGCCGATGACGCAATCATGCTCGACGTACGAGTAGAGGTTCGCCTGGAAATGCGCGCCGATCCGGATGTTGCTGGTCAGCGTGACGAACGGGGAGATGAGCGCGCCTTCGCCGATTTCGACGTCGTCCATGCGGACTACGTCTTTGGACCAGACCGAGAAGAATTCGATGCCCTCGCCCGTGCATTTCTCGGCCATCTTCGCTCGCAGCTGCGAATCCGCCACCGCCAGCGCCACGTGCCGTTCCCCACCTGCCGAAGCGAATTCGTCGAAGCTGACGACCTTGTGGCCGTTGATCGTGGAACCGGCCGCACCGTCGTCCACGAACATCAGCTCGTAATCCCTGTCATTCTTCAACTGTTCGCGGGCAAGCGGCAGGATCCCGCGGCCGCATCCGCCGGCGCCATAAATTCCGAAAAGCTTCACGACTGGTTGGGTAATATACGGTTCGGGCGAGTGACAACCCGCCGACCGGCCAATTCAGGCGCATAGTGGGGCTTTGGAACAAGCATTGCCATCACGAACCAGACACCAAGGAGAAGGGCGATATCCTGCTCGAGACCCACGAGCCGGTCGCTGGCAAACTGGAATTCGGTGATGATCAGCAGATAGAAAACTGTCGCGAAAGGGTCAGGATAGCGACGCCAGAAGAAGCGATAGATTCCCGCCAGGATCGCGCCGTAAAGGACCGACAGGATAACGACTCCCGGGATGCCGAAATTCCAATACATCTCGCCTTCGGGGGTCACGGGAACTGAAGTTCCGCTCAGTGACGCTCCGTAGAAAAGCCGAGCATATAGCTGCCCGGCGCCGCGCGGCTTGGTTGGCCACAACGACCGCGGAATGAAGGATGTGACCACCGCAGCATAGGAGCGACCGAGGAGCGGTCCGCCGGCGACGTCGAAACCGCGAACGACGACCGGAACGCCCGCCGACGCAGCGTTTCGCGCGGCGACCTCCTTTTCCGTCCTGTCGAGCGACTGCGTCCAGCTCGATTGAGCAACGGTCTGAGCCGCGGTCGAGCCGCTCCAGCTCGACGTCCGAATTGCCCCCAGAAAGCCGATGGCGACAAACATGAAGGGCATGATCATGAGCGCCGTTTTCCACGGAATCTTTCGTGTCCGAAGCGCCCAGATCAAGCCGACCATCACCGGAACTTCCAACGCGCCGCCGCGCGAACCCTTGCCGATGAACGCTGCCGCGGAAACCGCTGCCAAGGCGGCAAGGAAGAAGGGCGACTTGATGTCCTCGGGAATGCCGGCGATCCACAAATACAATGCTGTCGCGCCGAATCCGATGATCAGCAGCACCGGCCCGAAACTGGAAAGCTCTTCGAAGCGACCCGAGCCAAGCGAGGTCAGATGCTCATCGACTCCGCCGCGCAGGCGAACGAAGACGATCAACACGAACATACTCACGCCGATGAACGCGAGCATGACTGTTCGGATCGATGTCGGGTTCGGCCTGCTCACGGGAAGTCGCGACAGGGGCGTTTTGCGTCTCAACAGCCAGAACCCGACATAGGTGCTCGCGAGCGCCAGACTGCGGATGGCGTTGAACTTGGCTATTCCAAGCCAGACTGCCGAGGCACCAAGCCCTGGCAGCCCCTGGTAATCGGGCGGCGCGACCGGAGATGCGCCGAACACACCCGACCAGCCGCCCCAATCTTCCGTAACGTTTGGGATATGCGTCACGGTTGGCCAAAGCAGGACCGCGATAATGAGAGGGTGCAAAATCCCCAGCGGATGCCGCGCGAGGACGAACAGCGGGAGAAGCATTAGAAGGTCGGTGGTCAGTCCGGTGACCATTGCGGCCGCGAACTCGTATCCCGTCTCCCCCTTCACGCCGAATGCGAGCGCCTGGAAGATTGCCGGCAGCGTTCCTGTGAACAGGATGTAGAAAGCCAGCATTGCCACGAAGGCAGCCGGGATCCGCTGCTGATCGCCGCTTCCGGCCTGCGGCATTGCAGGCACAAAACGGCGCCGCTCCGCTCCGGGCATGCGGTTGGAAGGGTCGGAGCTTGGCAAACCGGCGACCGTCAAGTTTCGATGGCTCTGCCGATCGGCGCCTGCCTTGCGCCCCTCGGACGGCGTTTCGAGGCGCTCGTCCGCTTCTTCGGCCTGCCGGCGATCAACGGGCCGGTCGCCGAGCCGACCAGATCGCGCGAGAGCATCTTGTGGAGCGCCGCCACCGCTGCCGGCATGTCGCGGCTATCCATGTGAGCTCGAAGCTCGGCAAAGCGGCTTTCGAACGCGGGATGAGTCTCGCCCGATTCGCTCGCCTTCACGATGCGCGGATGCGGCGTGGGCAAGCCTCGGTTGTCGATCAGCAGTTCCTCGTGAATCTTCTCTCCAGGCCGAAGCCCGATCTCGACGATTTCGATGTCGCCATCGCTGCCCTCGCTTGCGTGGGTGAGTCCGCTGAGCTGGACCATCATCTTCGCGAGTTCCTCGATGCGAACGGGCTCGCCCATGTCCAGAAGGAAGATCTCGCCGCCCTTTGCCATTGCTCCGGCCTGGACGACCAGCTGCGCCGCTTCGGCAACGGTCATGAAATAGCGCGTCGCTTCGCGATGCGTGATCGTGACCGGCCCTCCGGCGGCGATCTGCCGCCGGAACAACGGCACGACGGAGCCGCTTGAGCCCAGCACGTTGCCAAACCTGACGGCGCTGTAGACGGTGCCCGTCTGTGCCGCCGCTCGCGATTGGACGATGATCTCGCAGACCCGCTTGGAAGCACCCATGATGCTGGACGGCCGGACCGCCTTGTCGGTGCTGACGAGAGTCAGGTTCTTCACGCCATATTTTTCGCCGAGGACGCAGCAATTGTACGTACCCAGCACATTGTTGCGGATTCCGGCGATGGGATCCGCTTCGACGAGCGGGACGTGCTTGTATGCAGCGGCGTGGAAGACGGTTTCGGGCCGGAAATCGCGATAGACGCGGTCGATGTCTGCGGAATCCGAAATGTCGACCAGCCGAGGCTCGATTCCCACGCCGAGCTTCAGGCGTTCGACCGCCGCGCGAAGCTCGCCCTCGATCGTGTAGAGAGCCAGCTCCGACCGTTCGGCAAGGATGATGCGCGACGGCTGCTGGAGGATGATTTGCCGGCACAGCTCGCTTCCGATGGAACCACCGGCGCCTGTCACCATCACGCAGCGGCCGCGAATGTTCGCAGTCATCAGCCGCGGATCGGGCGCGACCTGGTCACGGCCCAGCAGTTCCTCGATCTGGATTTCCCGAAGGTCGCCGACCGTCACCCGACCTGAAGCGATTTCGGCGATGTTCGGGAGCGACCGTACGCCGACTCCCGGAGCCATCTGCCGGACTTCCTCGACGATCGTTCGCCGGCGCGCCCGCGAAGCATTCGGGATTGCAAGCAGGACTTCGTCGATCGGCGTCGTCCGGAGCACTTCGGCAAGCTCGGAAGAATGCCAGATCTTGTGCCCGTCGAGGCGTCGTCCACGGAGCACCCGATTGTCGTCGACGAAGCCGACAACATGGAATTCCGGATCGTCGTTGATCGACAAGGTGAGCTCGCGGCCCGCGACTCCGGCACCGTAGATGAGCACGTTGCGCGAGCCCCGGCGGTGCTGGGAATAGAGCGTATCCCGCAACAGCGACGACAGAATGATCCGGCTGGTCGCAAGCGACATGAAAAGGACGAGCGGAACGAGGACCGCCAAAGTCCTCGGCCCGTGATGGAATGTCGTCATCACGAGCAGCGACACGACGAGAATGAAGGACATGATGACGCAGCTTGCGGCCAGGTCCTTGATCGATTGTCGTCCCGCGAACCGCAGGACAGAACGATAGACGCCCTGCGTAGGAGCGACCAGCAGCCAGGCGGCGCATGTCACGGCCATCAGGTTGAGGACAAAGGGGGTGAAGACGCGCCACTCTCCGGTTCGCAGCGAATAGGCGAGAAGAACGGCGAAGATGCACAGCCCGAGATCCAGCGCCAGGACCATGGCGGTTCTCGCGCGAGGCGAGAAGCGGGTTAGAACCAGCAGATAGCGCTTGAGCGGGCTCATCGGCCGCGCTCGCCGGCGAATGCCGCGCTGTCATCGCTGGAACGCCAGAACCCCACCGACCACTCCTATGAGCCCACAGCCGTTTTCGGGCAGACTCGCGGCATAGCCTATGATCATCCATTTCGGTAGGAAATTCCGTCATTTCTCACTAACCGTTCATCGATTAACTCATGAAGCGAAAGCGGAGCAGCGATTGCTCCCCCGGAGTTTAATGCTGATGCGGGTGAGCAGTGAGGAAACGAGGCGGCCCCGATCCTCGGCGATTTCGAAGCGCATTTTCGACTTGGCAATCGCAATTCCGGCCCTCGTTTTGCTCAGCCCGGTTATCGCGACCCTCGCGGCGATGGTTGCAATGAAGCTCGGTCGCCCCATCCTCTTCCGGCAACGGCGGCCGGGATTGGACGGGCGGATATTCACGATCCTGAAGTTTCGGACGATGCTGGATGCTCGCGCGCCGGACGGCTCCGTTCTGCCGGATGCGGACCGCCTGCCCCCCTTCGGACGATGGCTGCGATCAACGAGCCTGGACGAGCTTCCCGAGCTGTGGAACGTGATAAAGGGTGAGATGAGCCTCGTGGGGCCTCGGCCGCTTCTGCCGGAATATCTCGAACTCTACACTCCGGAGCAGATGCGGCGGCACGAGGTGCGTCCCGGGATCACCGGCTGGGCACAGGTAAACGGGCGGAACGCCCTGTCGTGGGAGGCAAAGTTCGAGCTCGATAACTGGTACCGCGAAAATCGCACATTCTGGCTCGACGTTCGAATCCTGTTTCTCACTGTGCGGAAAGTGTTCGCCCGCCACGGGGTCACTGCCGACGACGAAGCGACGATGCCGCGATTTACCGGAACCGGCAGGCGAGGAACCGAAGAGGCGCACGGCAAATAGGGTTTCAGCCGCGGGGAATCGATCCCTTCGACTTGCCGAACCTGGTCCGCTTATTCCTCGGCGTGCTCGATCAACGAGACGAGGTCGTCGCGATCCTTGACTGCACCGTAGCGATCCTTGCCGTAGCCGTAGCGGCCGTATCCGTAACCATAGCCGTAACCGTAGCCATAGCCGTAACCGTAGCCATAGCCGCCCTGCTTCGATGAGCTCTTGGTCAGCGTGACTCCGAGGATGTTGGCGCCCGCCGCGGTGAGCCGGTGGATGGCCTCGACCGCTGCGGCCGTGCGCGTCTTCCCGCTCTCGACGACGAGAACCGTCGCACTGACGACCGATGCGATGAGCGGCGCGTCGGCAAGGCCGAGCAGCGGAGGCGAATCGACGATGACCAGATCGAACCGCGTGCAGGCATCGGCGATGATTTCGCGGAACCGGGCTCCGGAAAGCAGGGCCGCCGGGTTGGGCGGCTCTGCACCGCACTGCAGAAGCCAGAGCTTCTCGTACTTCGTCGCGGTCACGTTCTCCGACAGCGCCTCGTCGGTCGTGAGCATCGCCGTCAGGCCCTTGTGGTCGGCATGGCCGCGGAAGCTCGGCTTGCGCAAGTCGGCGTCGATCAGGAGGACCGATTTGCCCAGCTTCGCGAAGTGGTGAGCAAGAGCCAGCGCGGTCGAAGACTTGCCCTCGGCCGCCTTCGCGCTGGTCACCAGGAACGCGCCCGGAAGGCCCTCGTCCGTGGTGAATCCAAGCGAAGTCGCGAGCGTCGCATAGGCTTCCGAAGCCGGCGACGTCGGATCGTCGAGCTCTTCGAGAAGGCCCGTACGCTTGGCATTTCCCGAGCGCTTGGGAATCGACCCGAGGCAGGCGAGGCCAAGCTTGTGACGAACGTCGGACGGGCTGCGGATCGTATCGTTGAGGATATCCAGGCCGATCGCGGCAAGCATTCCCGCGAGCAGGCCAAGGGTGATTCCGACGAGGATGTTCAGAGTCGCATTGGGCTTGAACGGAGCGCTCGGAACATCGGCGCGGTCGACGATCGAGACCGGCGATTCCCCGATCCCTCCGGCGACGCCAATCTCCTTGTACCGCTGAAGAAGCGCGTCGTAGAGGGCGCGGTTGGTGTCCACGTCGCGTTGCAGGATCGCATATTGAATGCTCCTGCCGCGAAGGTTGAGGACGTCCGACTTCAGCCCCGCGACCTTGGCCTTGAGCGCATTCTCCGCCGACAGGGCTGCCCGATAGGCCGCGAGCGCGGTGTTCACCTTGCTTTTGTCGACGGTGGCGGTCTCCCTCGCGATTTCCTTGTCGAGCTCGGCGATTTGCGACCTGAGGCTCACCATGTCCGGGTGGTCCGGCTTCATCAGGGTGCGCTTCTGCTGGTACTGGGTTTGCAGCTGAGCGCGGGCCTGGCGAAGCGCCTGGGTGCTCGCCGTAACGTCACTGGTTACCGGTACGGCCAGCGCCTGCTGATAGGCGCCCTCGGCGGCGACTCGCTGTGCGGTCGCCGCGGCTAGAGCAGTGTTCAACGCGATCAGGGATTGGCCCTGCGGCGAGGATGCGTCTGTCGACGAGCCGGTGTCGGTCGTGCCCGTGTTGATGATGCCTTGCGCCTGGGCATAGTGGACCAGGTCACGCTCGGATTTCTCCAGTTCGCGACGCGTGCTCGCGATTTGCCGCTGAAGGAAGTTGCGGGCGTAGGACGAGGCTTCGTAACGCCTCTGCAGGCTCGCATCGATGAATGCATCGGCATAGGCATTGGCAATGTTCGCCGCCATCTGAGGCGATGGCGAAACGACGTCGAACTTGATCAGCTGGCCATCGGTCTGCGGAGCCACCTCAAGGGTGCCCGCGACCGCGTCGGTTGCCTGCTTTGTTCGGCTCGCGGGATCGGATTTTTGATCCGCATACTGCGCATTCTTTGCGAGTCCGAGATCCTGGACGACGCGTTCCGCGAGGCCCCGGCTTTGCAACAGCCCGAGCTGCGTCGCGACGAACTGCCACGCATCGACGCTCGGGCCGGTTGCCTGCGCCTTCTCGTCGATCACTTCCACGGTCGGCGGATTTGCCTCCAGCACCACCTTGGCGCGGTACATGGGGGTGGTGAGCAGCGTGATCGCGATTGCACCGAGCAACCCGGCGGCGCCCGCCGCGACAATGACGGATCGCCATTCGCGGAGGATGCGCATGATCCGGGAGAGATCCATCCCGGAATGGGACTCCTGCGCGGAACGGACGGCCAGCGGATCGAGCTGGGGAAGCACGTCCCAGCTGTCATTCGGCGAGACAATGAGATCGCGGTTCAACGGAGCACCTTTTCGATCAAGAGGCCAAGGCCGGTTCGAATCCGGCGGGTCGCAGGTCAGACTTGGGAAGCATGCAATTCTTCACGCGGACCTCCGCCCTGTTTAGCTCGCGCAATTTTTCCCTCTACTTTCGGTCCGTTGCGGATGCAACGTAACTAATGGCGTTGTTTCGGAAAATTGCTGAAATGCCTGACTCGAGCTCAACCGAGCTTGACGTGGCGGGTTGGGCGCAATTCGCCCGAATCGGCTACTCCGGACGGCCGAAGATGCTGCGTCATCAGCCCGATGCAGACCGCGAATATCGCTGAGATCGCCCCGGTTCGAAGCGGGAAATCGACAAAGCTGTGCGCCAGGATGGCCGCGGTCGCGATGGTGGCTGCCCGCGCAAACGGCGAACTGTAGGTCGAAATCCAGATCCGCGTTGAAGCCACCACCCACCAGGCGAGAAACAGGATCATCAGCACGATCCCGGCTGCCCCGAGCTCCAGCGCGATCTCCAGATATTCGTTATGAGCGTGATTGACGTAGGAACCCGTGACGGCATCCGGCTGCTCGTATCGGTGATAGACGGTCTGGAAGGACCCCAGGCCCGTACCGACCGGGAAGTTCTCGCCGATGGCCTCGACGGTTCGGGTCCACACCTCTCCGCGAGAGCCAACGCTCGCGGTTTCGCTCGGAGTGAGTTCAGCCGCCGCGATGGGCTTGGTCACGATGATGGCCACTCCCGCGATCAGTGCGAGGCAGGACAGTCCCAGCGCCGGACCGCGCCAGCGCGTCGCACCCGGGAAAAGTGCTGCACTGGCTACGATCACCGGGATCGACAGGCCCATGGCTGCCCGCGAGCCGTTGAGGATTATCCCGATGACGATCAGCCCGAACATCGCGAGGCCGAGGCCGTACCGGGCCACATTCGGCGTTCGCCCCTTCGGCTTGGCGGAGGCGACCAGCGCCGCAGCCATCGGAATTCCGACAAGCAACAAAGTCGCCATGTGATTGCCGTTGGCGAAGAAGCCGATCGCCCGTGCGCTGTGCACTTCGTAGAGATAGGCAGACGAGCCCGGCCCACCCGCGACCTGCAGTGCGCCGAGGAAAATCGCTGCCACGAGCCCCAGGAGTATGGCGGCCGCCAGATAGCGAGGCGAGGGAGCGAGACGTTCGGTCGCGACGAATGCGGCAATCGCCGGAATCGCAGCGAAAAGAGTCAGAACCGCTTCGTACGGCATTTCCGCAATCGGGAAGGGGCGCAGCGGATAGCCCAGCAAGCCTAGAGCCTCGGCAATGCTGGATCGTCCGGGCAGCCTGGTCCACACGCCGGCCGGAAGCGGGATCAACTGGATCAGAATGACGAAAAGCGTGCACGCAAGCAGGATGTTCACCGCCAGCGCGTTCTTGCCTTGGTTCCCCGGTGCTGGAGCGACCGCGGCATAGGCGATCAACAGGATGCCGGCGATCTGCAGCCCCAGATTCGTCCAGGGGCTCTGCGCGCTTCCGCCGAAGCCGATGCAAGCCAGCAGGTAAAGCGCAAGAAGGATGGAGGCGATGCGTTCCCTCATCCTGTCACCCTCGTAACGCTTGCGGAGCCGATCCGGATGTCGCTGTCTTCGGGTGAATCCTCCTGAAACCCGTTCAGCTGCAACTCTTGCGCAGGACATCCGGAGGCGGGAACGGCGAAGGTGCCCGCCGTCGGTTTCGGGCCACCCAGCCCGACGTTGAGCAGGTAGGATCGCGATCCGACACAGCCGAGCGTCCACGACAAGGCTCCGGCAACGATGTCGCCGCTGGCCGGCGCGTCGAACCGGTAGGTTCCCGGCGGCAGGATCAGCGTCTGAGTCGCGAGGACGGCATCCTGTCTTCCGTAATAGAGCACTCGAAGCCCCTGCGGCCCCGGCTCGGCGATTCCGGCAGGCGATGCGCTAAAGGCCCAGTTGAACGGCGGCGGCGCCGGCAGATCGCGAAAGTTTCCGTTGAACAGGAGCGGCTGCTCTCCAGCGGGCAGGAGCGCGAAGCGCCGCCAGAAGTCGTAGGCCCGCTGGTAATTGCCCTGGGCGATCATCCCCAGCAGCAAGCGAGCCTGCCACGCCCGGGTGTCGGAGTTCGAAGTCTTCGACGGCGGTCCCGCCAGCGCAACGATGAGCTCGGCATTATCGGGATTTGCGGCGAGCGCGACGAGAAGCGGATTCCTGAGTTGCGGATTTTCAGCCAGAATGCCGGCCAGCTTGCCGCTCGAACCCGGGGTCCGGGCAAACTGGGCAAGCGCGGGAACGAGCTGAATCGCGGCGCTCGGCACGAGCCGGGAAAGGACCGCCATTTCCTTCAGCCCTTCGACCACCCTCCCCTGCCGAACGGACGTATCGGCATAAAGGTAGCGCGCAGCCGCAGACCGCGGATCGCGCAGGCGCGCTTGTTCCAGCAACTGCTTGGCCCGGTCGTACGCTCCCGCCCGTTCCGCGAGCGCACCTTCGACCAGGAACGGCTCGGTGCGAAGCGGATCGGAAGTCGCGACGGCCTGCAGCTGCCGCAAGGTCGCCTGGCTTGGGTTGCCTCCGTTCGCCGCCGCTTCGCCGACCTGGCCCATTGCTGTGGAGGCAAGCGCATCGGGCGCGGCTGGGGCCAGCTTCAGTGCAAGAGCAGGATTATCCTCGGCGACGGCGTGCGAAACCGTCAGTCGGGCGACCTCGGCAGCAAGGAGCAAGGCGACGACAATGGCGGCGATTGCGGCCGCCGGCGATGAACGCTCGCTGGTCAGTCACCCCTCCGGCCGCTGGACGATGAGATGCTCATCCTGGGTAACGCCCCACCCCTGCTGCTCGTCACCGACGCGGCAACGAACTCTCGATCATCTTGCCCAGCTTTCGGCGAATTGAAAGAGCCGATGTTGGACCGGCTGCTCAGCAGGGCTCGAGCAGGTCCGATTTCTGCCCGGCAAGCCACTCGGCGAAACGCTCGCGCGCACGGCTGGTATAGGCTTTCTTGCGATCCGCCTTTCGTGCCCGGCCCTCCGGCGGAGGCATCAGGCCAAAGTTGACGTTCATCGGCTGGAAGGTCTCTGCGTCCGCTCCGCCGGTGATGTGCCCGAGAAGAGCGCCCATCGCGGTCTCCACCGGCGGCGCGGCAAGACGTCCTCCGCGCAACTCTGCCGCGGCGAAACGCGCGGCGAGCAGCCCGATCGCGGCGCTTTCGACATAGCCTTCGCAGCCGGTGATCTGGCCGGCGAAGCGGATGTTCGGGCGGCTCCGGAGCCGGAGCTGTCCGTCGATGAGACTCGGCGAATTGATGAAGCTGTTGCGGTGAATGCCGCCGAGTCGGGCGAATTCGGCATTCTCGAGACCGGGGATGGTGCGGAAGATTCGCACCTGCTCGCCGTGCTTCAGCTTGGTCTGGAACCCGACCATGTTCCACAAGGTGCCGAGCGCATTGTCCTGGCGAAGCTGGACCACCGCATAGGGCCAGCGGCCAGTCCGCGGATCGTCGAGGCCGACCGGCTTCATCGGACCATGCCGGAGCGTGTCGATCCCGCGTTCCGCCATCACCTCGATCGGCATGCAGCCTTCGAAGTAAGGCGTATCGCGCTCCCAATCCTTGAACTCGGTCTTTTCGCCCTCGATCAGCGCCCGGACGAAGGCTTCGTACTGCGCCTTGTCCATCGGGCAGTTGATGTAATCCTTGCCCTCGCCCTTGTCCCAGCGCGACTGGAACCAGGCGATCTCCATGTCGATGCTGTCGCGGTGGACGATCGGAGCGATGGCATCGAAGAAGGCGAGCGCCCCCTGCCCCGTTTCCGCGGCAATGGCCTCTCCCAGAGCAGCTCCGGTCAGCGGCCCAGTGGCGATAATCGCCGGGCGTTCCGGCAACGCGTCGATCCGTTCTCGGACGACTCTGATGTTGGAATGCCCCTCGATTGCGCGCGTGACCTCGGCCGCAAATCCATCGCGATCGACTGCGAGCGCGGAGCCGGCCGGAACGCGGTGCCTGTCGGCGCAGCGCATGATCAGCGAACCAAGGTCGCGCATTTCCTGGTGAAGCAGGCCCACCGCATTGTGCTCGGCATCGTCGGAGCGGAAGCTGTTCGAACAGACCATCTCCGCCAGCCGGTCTGTTTCGTGGGCGGGCGTGGTATCGCCTCCGCCGCGCATCTCCGAGATCCGGACGGTGAGGCCGGCCTGCGCCAGCTGCCACGCCGCTTCCGAGCCGGCGAGCCCGCCGCCGATGATGTGAATGTCCTGGTCCATGGTCGCGCAGCCTCTAGCGCCGCCGCGCCAGCGCATCCAGCCGCGCTCTCAATGGCTTGGCTATCGTCGCCGCCCGGTCAAAAGTGCAGAGTGGCACCTGCCGCCCTTGACTTGCACCGCCTGCCGCCTCCAGTCGCACAGCAGTTCTCGAAGTTCGGATGCTTTCTCCAATGAAACGCGTACTCATCACCGGAACCGCCGGCTTCATCGGCTTCCATCTCGCCCAGCTGCTGCTCGAGAAGGGTTATGCGGTCCACGGCTATGACGGGATGACCGATTATTACGACGTCAACCTGAAGCGCCGGCGGCACCAGCATCTGCTTCAGCAGCCGAACTTCGCAGCGACCGAGGGAATGCTCGAAGACTATGCGACGCTGGAGAAAGTGATCGCCGATTTCCGGCCCGAGGTCATCGTCCATCTCGCCGCTCAGGCGGGCGTCCGCTACAGCCTCGAGCAGCCGCGCGCCTATATCGACAGCAACATCGTGGGCACGTTCAACATCCTTGAACTGGCCCGGGCGATGCCCGTCGAGCATCTGCTGATGGCCTCGACCTCGTCCGTCTACGGCGCCAACACCGAGATGCCGTTCGACGAGCAGGAGAAAGCCGACACCCAGCTCAGCATCTACGCCGCAACCAAGAAGGCGACCGAATCGATGGCGCATAGCTATGCGCATCTGTTCGGCACGCCGATCACCATGTTCCGGTTCTTCACCGTCTACGGCACCTGGGGGCGCCCCGATCTGGCGCTGTTCAAGTTCGTCGACGCGATCCTCGATGACCGTCCGATCGACGTCTACAACCACGGGGACATGCAGCGCGACTTCACCTATGTCGGCGACCTCGTCCGGGCGATCGAGCTTTTGATCGGCGTGCCGCCCGCTGCACCCGAAGGTCGGAGCGAGGTCTCGCCGAACGATTCCATCAGCCCAGTCGCGCCGTTCCGAATCGTCAACATCGGGAATTCCGAGCCCGTCCGGCTGCTCGATTTCATCGAGATCATCGAGGAGAAGATCGGCAAGAAGGCGCAGCGCAATTACATGGGGATGCAGCCCGGCGACGTGCCGGCGACCTGGGCCAATGCCGATCTTCTTCGCGACCTGACCGGTTATCGGCCCCAAACAGACATCCGCGACGGAGTCTCCGCTTTCGTCGACTGGTTCCGCGACTATTATCGCAAGTGATGCGCATCTTCACCATCGGTTACGAAAGCACGACGGTCGCCGAATTCCTCGCCGCCCTGAAGACCGCGGGGGTCGAGCGGGTAATCGACGTTCGCGCGGTTCCCAATTCGCGCCGCCCGGGCTTTTCCAAGAACCTGCTCCGGAACGAGTTGGCGGAAGTCGGGATCGACTATATCCACCTGCGCGCCCTCGGCACCCCCGCCGACGGCCGCGCAGCGGCGCGGGCGGGCCGGACGGACGATCTGAAGCGCATTTACGACGGACAGCTGGAGCTTCCGGAAGCGATCGCCCAGGGCGCGCAGATGCTCGAGCTTGCGAAGGAGAAGCCCAGCGCCCTCCTCTGCTACGAGCGCGAGCCGGGCGGCTGCCACCGAACGCTGCTGCTAAAGGCCGTCGCGCCCGACGCCGAGGTCGTCGACCTTTTCGTCTGACGCGCAGATCAGCTCAGTCTTGATGCTGCGCAAATTTCCCCGGCCCTGAATAGTGGTTGGCAATCCATCTCACCAAGCGCTTGTCGATGGATGCAAAAGCCAATTAGACTTCAGAGGTGTAGCGGGGATTTCCATGCCTCACCTGTTCATTTCCTACGCCCGTTCCACGGAAACACAGGCGTCGACTATTGCCGACCGTCTTCGATCGCTCGGCTATGCAGTTTGGCGCGATGACGAGCTTCCCGCCCATCGCGCTTATGGTGAGGTCATCGAGGAGCGGCTGAGCGGGGCGAGCGCGGTAATCGTTGTCTGGTCCGTGGATGCGGCCAAGTCTCACTGGGTTCGAGCCGAGGCGGACGCCGCCCGGACGGTGGGTAAGCTGGTTCAGGTAAGCATCGATGGAACTTCGCCTCCGCTCCCCTTCAACCAGATCCACTGCGCCGATCTGTCCGGCTGGAGCGGTGCACCGGAAGCGCCCGGGTGGCGCAAGCTGTGCGACAGCCTCGCCGAGCTGGCCGGTGAACCCGGGGGAGAAACTGCGGCCGTCGCACCGGCACATGGGCGAAAGATTTCGATCTGCGTTCTCCCGTTCGAGAACATGAGCGGCGACTGCGACCAGGTCTATTTTAGCGATGGCATCAGCGAGGATATCATTACCGACCTGTCAAAGGTCTCGGCGCTGTCGGTCGTGGCCCGCCAGACCGCGTTCAATTTCAGGGGATGCGGCCTGGTGGTGCCGGCGCTCGCCCGCAAACTGGGCGTCAGCCACGTCCTGGAAGGAAGCGTCCGAAAGGCTGGGGGTCGCGTTCGGATTACCGCGCAGCTCATCGACGGCAATTCGGGCGACCAAATCTGGGCAGAGCGTTACGATCGCGATCTCACCGATATCTTCGCTCTCCAGGACGAGATCGCCGCGAGCATCGTTGCCGTGCTCAAGGTGAAGCTGTTGCCGAGCGAGCGTAAAGCCATTCGCGACCGCGGCACGGACGATGTGGACGCCTATAATCTCTACCTGATGGCGCGACAGATCTGGATTGCCGGTAATCACGGCGACATCCGGCGCGAAGAAAAGGTCATTCGGATTTGCGACCGCTCGCTGCAGATCGACCCCAACTACGCCCGGGCCTGGGCGCTAAAGGCCATGGCCCAATCGGGAATTCGCTACGGGTTCGGCCGGGAGGGCGACGACGGGACCGAGGCGGCGCGAAAGGCGCTCTCGATCGACCCCAAGCTTGCTGATGCCCATTGCGCGCTGATCCGCAGGCTGATCGAGGAAGGACATTACGAAGAAGCCGACGCAGAGCTCGCCGAAGCCCTTCGCTACGAACCCGATTCCTGGGAGCTGAACAAGGAGGCGGTGCGGCTGCACTGTCGTCAGAAGCATCTTGAGAGAAGCGCTCATTACCTGGAGCGCTGCACCGCAATCGACGAAACCGACTTCTACAATCGCGGCATGCTGATGACCTATTATCACGCTCTTGGCCGTCGTGAGGAGCTTGAGCGCATCAGCCTGAAGGCTCTCGACCTGGCCGAGGCGGCGCTGGCAGACAATCCGGAAAATGTCGCCGCTCTCAGCCTTGGAGCAAAGGCTCTCGCTGCCCTCGGGCAGGGAAAACGGGCGATAGAGTGGATGGATCAAGCGCTCCTGCTGGATCCCGAAAATCTTAACCTTCGCTACAACTTCGCGACCGCTACGGCGACGCACCTTGGCGATCGGGACCGGGCAATCGCGCTCCTTCGTACGTCATTGGGATTGGCTTCGGGTACCCTCATCAGTTGGGCCAAGGTGGATCCCGACGTCGACTGCCTGCGGGCAAATGAGGAGTTCAAGGCGATCCTTGCCGAAGCCGACGCCCGGCAGGCAAAGACATAGCTGTCGGACGAAGACGTGATGACGCAGCGAAGCGCCGGCCCGACCGCTACTCCGCGCGGCCGTCCCCCAGGGTCTCGCCGACGAGCCGCTTGAGGTCTTCGGGCTTGGCGAGATCGCTTCCGCAGCTCAGCACCGCAGCCGCGCCGCCCGCCAGCCCGACCCGGAAAGCTTGCTCCGGCGGGCGGCCCAGTGCGAAGCCGTAAACCATTCCGGCGACGAAGCTGTCGCCAGCCCCGACCGCACTGCACGCTTCGACCGGAATGGCGGGGCTGATCGTGGTCCCGTCGCGAGTGGCCAGGATGGCGCCCTCTCGACCCAGGGTGATCGCCACATTCTGCACCTTGCCGGAGGCTACCAGCCGCTCCGCTTCCGCGGCCAGATCACGGGCGGCGAGCTTGCGGCCCGCGAAGCTCTCGAATTCGCCGCGGCTCGGCTTGACGAGGAAAAGTCCGCCTTTGTCGAGCGCCGCCTTCAACGGAGGCCCCGACGTGTCGAGTACGAAGCGCGCCCCGGCTTTCGTCACTTTCGCACAAAGCCGCGCGTAGAAATCCGCGGGGATTCCGCGCGGCAGGGAGCCGCTCGCGACCAGGTAATCGCAGGGAATCGACGCGGCGGCTTCCATTGCCTCTTCCGCTTCCTTCGCCGTGACCTCCGGGCCTTCGGGAACGAAGCGGAATTCGTGGCCTGTCGAGCGCTCGACCACCGTCAGGCTGATCCTGCTGTCGTCGCCGATCGGGATCATCCGCCGTTCGATTCCCGCGCGATCCATCAGCTCGTCGAGGACCCGTCCGGTCATCCCGCCACCGAGGAACATGGCGCAGACGTCAGCGCCTAGTCGATACAGCACCCGAGCCACGTTGATCCCACCGCCGCCGGGCTCGATCGCTTCATGGTCGGTACGGGTCTTGTGGGTATGGCGAACGACTTCCGCCTCGCTCGAAATATCGATCGCCGGGTTGAGCGTCAGGGTGACGATCCGCGGCCCGGTCACGAAACGAGTTCCCCCCGATCGCGCATCAGGCCGGCGGAGCGCCTTCGCCGACCAGCATCTCCTCGATGTCCGGGATGGGCCGATCGGTCATGGTCTTGTTGACGGTCAGGACGATCCGGCGCTCGGCTTCCTTGTGAAGCTTCTTGCGGAACTCGCCCAGCGCCTTGGGCGGGATGACGACCGCAAGCGCCTCGAAGTCGTTCTCCAGGGCGCGGCGGTTCACCTCCTCGGCGGCCTCGCGGATCCAGCGGTCCTCGCCCTGCTGGTGGAAGTCCGTCTCGTCCATCGTTGGCCGCCCGTCTCCCCACCGCTGGCCCTGCGTCCCGGGGGCATCGCTCTTGATCTCGCGATCCATCGGATCGGGGCGCTCGTCGTGGGATTCGGTCCTGAGGTCGATCATGCCCGAGTCGCCCTGGTTGCGAAGCCACAGCATTTTCTTGCCGTCGGCGACGAGGACGAGTGCTCCGTGGGGAATGGCCATCGCGGATGCCTCCTTTGCGCTTTGGTGCCTGAACCAAAGCAACGCCCCCTGGCTGGGGGCGTTCCCCTACTCCTCCTCGCCGGACGCGAGGTCCTCGCCGACCGTCGCATCGGGAACGGGCGCGATTTCCTCTTCGCCCGAATCCAGCTCTTCCTCGTCGCTTTCGTCGATCCTCGCGACGCTGACGACGCGCTCGCCCTCGGCGACGTTGAAGATGGTCACGCCCTGCGTGTTGCGCCCGGCGATCCGGATGTCCCCGACGGTCGTGCGGATCATCTTGCCCTGGTTGGTGACGAGCATCAGCTGCTGCCCGGGAGTGACCGGGAAGCTCGCGACCACGCCGCCGTTGCGGCCGCTGGTGACGATGTTGATGATGCCCTGCCCGCCGCGGTTCGTCCGGCGATATTCGTAGGTGGAGGAGCGCTTTCCGTAGCCGTTCTCGGTCACGGTCAGAAGGAACTGCTCCCTGGCCGCGATTTCGGCATAGCGTTCGTCCGTCAGTCCTTCTGCGGATTCGTTTCCGCGCCATTGCGGAGAGCGAAGATAGGCCTCGCGCTCCTCGGCGCTGGTCCCGACCCGGCGGAGGATCGACATCGAGATGACCTCGTCGCCGCCGAGCAGCCGGATCCCGCGAACGCCGGTCGAGCTTCGCGACTGGAATTCGCGGACGTCGAGGGACTTGAACCGGATCGCCTTGCCGTTGCGGGTCGCGAGAAGGACATCGTCTTGCTCGGTCAGCAGGCGCACCCCGATCAGCCGGTCGCTGGCGTCCTCTTCGTCCTCGCTGTCCCCAGCGCCGAACTTCATCGCGATCTTGCCGTTGCTGGGCACGTTGGTGAACGCATCCATGCTGTTTCGGCGGACGGTGCCGTTGCGGGTCGCGAACATGATGTGCAGCCCGCCCCACTCGGCCTCGTCCTCGGGAAGGGGCAGGACGGTCGAGATCGTCTCACCCTCCGCCAGCGGAAGCAGGTTCACCATCGGCCGGCCCTTGGTGTTGGGCCCGCCTTCTGGCAGCCGCCAGACCTTCAGCCGGTACACCCGCCCGAGGTTGGAGAAGAACAGCACCGGATTGTGCGTCGAGGTGACGAACAGCTCGGTGACCGCATCCTCTTCCTTGGTCTGCATGCCCGCGCGGCCCTTGCCGCCACGCTTCTGCTCGCGGAAGATGGAGAGCGGAGTGCGCTTGATATAGCCGGTCATGGTCACCGTGATGACCATCTCCTCGCGCTCGATCAGGTCCTCGTCCTCGATCCCGTCCGCAGCGGCGGCGAGCTCGGTCACGCGCGGAGTCGCGAACTCGACTTCGACCTCGTCGAACTCCTCGCGCATCACCTCGTAGAGGCGAGCGCGATTGGCGAGGATCTCGAGAAGCTCGCCGATATTCCTGGCAAGGCCCTCCAGCTCGTTGCCGATCTCGTCGCGGCCGAGCGCGGTGAGCCGGTGCAGGCGAAGCTCGAGGATCGCCTTCACCTGCGCTTCGGACAGCTTGTACTTCTCGCGCTTGGCCTGCGGTTCCACCGCCTCCACAAGCGCGATGTAGGGGCGGATCTGGTCGCCCGGCCATTCGCGGGCGAGCAGCTTGTCGCGGGCATCGGCCGGCGAGGCCGAGCTTCGGATGAGCTTCACCACCTCGTCGAGATTGGTGACCGCGACCACCAAGCCGAGCAGGATGTGGGCCCGCTCGCGCGCCTTCATCAGCTCGAACTTCGAGCGGCGGGTGATCACTTCCTCGCGGAACCGGACGAAGGCTTCGATGAAGTCGCGAAGGGTGAGCGTTTCCGGTCGGCCGCCGCGGATTGCGAGCATGTTCGCGGGGAAGCTCGACTGCGCCGGCGTGTGCCGCCACAACTGGTTGAGAACGACCTCCGGCGTCGCGTCGCGCTTCAGGTCGATGACGATCCGGACGCCTTCGCGGTTCGACTCGTCGCGAATGTCTGCGACGCCCTCGATCCTCTTGTCCTTGGCCGCCTCGGCGATTTTCTCGACAAGGCCGGACTTGCCGACCTGGTACGGGATTTCGCTGAGCACGATCGATCTGCGGTCGCCCCTGCCCTCCTCGATCGTGTAGCGCGAGCGCATCATGATCGAACCGCGGCCGCTGGTGTAGGCGTCGCGGATTCCGGTCTGGCCGAGGATCAGTGCGCCGGTCGGGAAATCCGGGCCCTTCACATGCTCCATCAGCGCTTCGGAAGTTACCGCCGGATCGTCGATGTAGGCGCGGCAGGCGGCGAGCACTTCGCCCAGGTTGTGCGGCGGGATGTTGGTCGCCATTCCGACCGCGATTCCGCCCGCGCCGTTGACCAGCAGGTTGGGGAATCGCGCCGGAAGGACCTGCGGCTCGCTCTCGCTCGCGTCATAGTTCGGCTGGAAATTGACCGTGTCGCGGTCGATGTCCGAAAGCAGGAAGTTGGCGACCTTCGCCAGCCGCGCTTCGGTGTAGCGCATGGCCGCCGGCGGATCGGGATCCATCGATCCGAAATTGCCCTGTCCGTCGATCAGTGGAACCCGCATCGACCAGGGCTGAACCATCCTTGCCAAAGCGTCGTAGATCGCCTGGTCGCCGTGCGGGTGATATTTACCCATGACGTCGCCGACGATTCGGCTCGACTTGCGGTAGGGCCGCCCGGCGACATAGCCGGCCTCCTGACAGGCGTAGAGAATGCGGCGGTGGACCGGCTTCAGACCGTCGCGGACGTCGGGGAGCGCCCGGCTCACGATGACGCTCATCGCGTAGTCGAGATAGCTGGTCTTCATCTCCTCGATGATGGAGATGGGGGCGATGTCGCCGGGTTCGCTCGGGTTGTGCTGTTCGTCGGCCGGAGGCTGAGTGGCCAAGAGGCTGTCCTATCTGTCGAGATCGTCAAAACGCGGGAAAGAGGCGCTCGATCGGCGCCTGCCCCCCAGATAGGAAGGCCTAGCCCAAAGTGAACCGGGGCGCCACCCCGCGCACGCGCGCACACGCGCGAGAGACGCCTTCGAAATGCGTGAAAGCTTGCGAAATCAGGCAGTTCAATGGCGGTTCAGGCTGATTTGGGCAGAGTCTTGGCGATCCTGCCGCTCGGCAGTATTGCCGGAGCGCACTTCCAGACACATCGGGGCCCTGGGGCCGACGGAGGAATGACGATGAAATCGACGATTACTGCAGCCGCGGTCCTTTTGGCCAGTGCGGCATTCGCGGCCTCGCCGGCCGCAGCCCAGTCCAAGTACGGAGCCGAAGCGGCTCCGCAGCAGCCGGCGGCCAACGCCGACCAGAAGCAGGACTCGAATGCGCCGCAGCCGAAGATTTCGCGCGAGGCGGTGAAGGCTGTGAAGGACCTGCAGTCGGCGGTCCAGGCCAACAATGGCGCCGACGTCCAGGCCAAGGTTGCTGCCGCGAACGCCGTCGCCAAGTCCGCTGACGACAAGTACATGATCGGGGCACTCGAATATAAATATGCGGCTGCCGCCAAGGACGACACGATGCGCGCCGCGGCGATCGAGCAGATGCTCGCGTCGGGGTTCAAGGGCGCTCCGCTGGCCGAGCTCTATGGCGATCTCGGATCGACCTATGGCCGACTGAAGCAGGACCAGCGCTCGCTCGACGCCTATCAGCACGCGCTCCAGCTCGACCCGAATAATGTCGACGCCACGGCGGCGATGGCCGAAGCGAAGGTCGCCGCCGGTCAGGCCGCCGACGGCCTCGCCCTGATCGAGAAGGGCATCGCTCTCCAGTCCGCCGGCGGCCAGAAGGCGCCGGAAACCTGGTACAAGCGCGCGCTGCAGATCGCCTGGAAGGCCAAGCTTCCGCAGGCGATGCAGGTCAGCCGTGAATGGATTGCGGCCTACCCGACCGCCGACACGTGGCGGAACGCGCTCGCGGTTTACCAGAACCTCCAGCAGCTCGACGATGCGCAGACGCTCGATCTGCTCCGGCTGAAGCGCGCGACGGGTTCGCTCGCTCCCGCCGACTATTTCAACTACGGCGATATCGCCGTCCGCCAGGGCTATTCGGGAGAGGCCGTCGGCGTCCTCGACGAGGGCTTCGCGGCCAAGCTCATCGACCGCAGCAACTCGAGCTTCAGCCAGCTCTATTCGCTCGCTTCGCAGAAGAGCAAGGGCGACAAGGACAGCCTTCCGGCTGCTCCCGCGGCGACCTCGACCGCGGTCCAGCTGACCGGCGTCGGCGACGCGTGGTTCGGCTATGGCGACTACGCCAAGGCTGCGGACTTCTATCGCGCGGCGCTCGCCAAGGGTGGCGACGCCAACCGGCTGAACCTCCACCTTGGAATGGCGCTCGCGCGCCAGGGCGACAAGGCGGGTGCTGCTGCCGCTCTTGCGAAGGTCACCGGCCCGACCGCGGAGCTGGCCAAGTTCTGGAGCGTCTACGCCAATTCGAAGGCCTGACCGTTTCCAGCACATGATGACGAAGAGGCCGCCTCCGGGCGGCCTCTTTTTTTGTGGTCAAACCTGCGGCAATCATTGTCCCGTTTCGGGATAGTTAACCAAGCCTATCTTCTGCTTCGCATTGCGGCGGATACAGCGGATCGCGGAAATCCTTCCGGCTTGGCAGGCGGGCGAGTGAGCAGTGCGGTTCGATGATCGTCTAACGACTGTGCTGGACCAGCCGGCCGCGACGACTCACGATCGCGCCGTCCGCTGGCGGCAGCTTGTCGAACTCGCTGCCCGAATGCCGGGCGATGGCGATCAGGCGCTGATGGATCGTGCCCTCTCGGCAATCGCGGCGGACCGCGATCATGTCGAGGAGCGCGTCCGGGTTGCGACTGCATTGGCCGTCGCGTCCCTTCCGCTGTCGGCCGACCTCGTCGCTTCCTTCGCCGCCGACCGGCTCGCGGTCGCCGCTCCGGTCCTTGCAGCCGCAAGGCTCACTGCCTCGGAATGGCGCCAGGTGACGAGTTCGGCCAGTGCCGACTGCCGCGGCTTCATCGTCGCCATGCGCGCCGACGAAGCCGGCCCTGCCCGCCGCGACGTACCGCCGCCCCAGGACGCCGGACCGATCCCATCGATCAGCGAGGTCGTCGCTCGGATCGAGCGGCTAAGGAGTTCGCGGGAGGAGACTCCGCCCGCCCCTTCCGGACAACCGCTGGATTCGCCCCGCCTGTTTCGCTGGGAATGTAACGAGGCGGGCGAAATCGACTGGGTCGAAGGCGCACCGCGCGGCGCCGTGGTCGGTCAATCGATCGCCCAGCGCAGCGGCTGGACGGGAGTCGACCGTTCCGTCGAGCGCGCCTTCGCCTCCCGGGCGCCGTTCCACGACGGCCTGCTGGAGCTTCCCGACGACGCCAGCGCCGGCGGCGCCTGGAAGATCAGCGGAATCCCCGCCTTCGAGCGCTCGACCGGGCGCTTTGCCGGCTATCGCGGAGTGGCCGAGCGGGCCGCCGAGGGCATCGCCGCAGCCGACCCGACGTCACTTCGCGAGCTGGTGCACGAGATCAAGACTCCGCTCAACGCGATCATCGGCTTCGCGGAGATCATCTGCGGCGAATATCTGGGTCCCGCGGACAGCGCCTATCGGGAACGCGCCGGCGAGATCGTGGCCCAGGCGCGGCTCCTGCTCAGCGCGATCGACGATCTCGATTTCGCCGCCAGGATCCACTCGACCAACGGCAGCCGCCACGCCCGCGTCAACCTTGGCGAGCTGATGGAAAAGATGATCGCTCGCCTTCGCGAGGAGGCTGCGGAGCGGGGCGTCGAACTGGAAGCCTCGCGATCGACCGGCGATCTCACCGTCGCTGTCGACTGCGACGTGGCCGAGCGCCTGATCCACCGGATGTTCGCGGCCGTCCTCGCCCGCGCCGATGAAGGCGAGCATCTGCGGGTCGGGATCGACCGCGAGGCCAAGCGCTGCACCGTCTGGATCGGCCGCCCGGCCGCGCTCGCCGACCTTTCGGCCGACCAGCTGTTCGGCTCCGCGAAGGATGCGATGTCGGAGGAGTTCCCGCTTCGCCTCGCCCGCGGCCTTGCGCACAGCGCGGGTGCCGACATCGTGGTTTCGCCGACCGCCATCTGCCTCGTCCTTGCGCGCCCGTGACTTGGCGAGGGCGCCCGCTCTCGTCTATCTGCAGGCGGCGCTCAGGGGGCCTGTAGCTCAACGGTAGAGCCGGCCGCTCATAACGGCTAGGTTGTAGGTTCGAATCCTGCCGGGCCCACCGCTCGCAAAGCGGCGTCGACCGATCCCCTCGATTCACTCGCGTGACCGCCTACGGCTGAACCCGCCGCTTGTGGCTGCGCAACCTGAAACCGAGAGCGATCAGCGCGACGCCGGCAAGAAGCGCCCAGAAGCCGATGATCAGCCCGACCGACGCGAGCGATGCGCCCGGCACGGTTGCCATCACCACCAGGATCGCGACTCCAAGCAGGATCGAGAAAAGACCGGCGACGGCCAGCAGCCATTCGCCTTCGATTTCCCGGCGCAGGCGAATCGCCGCCCCGATCTGCCCGATTCCGTTCACGATCGCCCACAGCGCGATGACGACGAGGAAGGCGAAGGCGTAGCTGACGGTGCTCAAGCCTGGCCAGGCCACATAGATCACCCCGACCGCGATTCCGACGAGGCCGGCGATCACCAGCCCCCACCAGCGTTCGCGGTGGTGGCTCGCGCCGGCGATCCCGCTGACGACCAGGCTGATCCCGTCGACGAAGGCGAACAGGGCAAACAGCAAAGCGAAGGCGGTCAGCGCGCTGAACGGGAAGAAGATCGCGAGCAGGCCGAGAATGAGGGCGATGATCCCCCGGAACAGGAACCAGCCCCAATTGTGCGCCGGAAGATGGCGCGGGACTTCGCCTGCGAAGCTTGGACGCGGGTCCGACTGGCTTTGCGTTTCGGTCATTCACCGGATGAAATGGCGCTGACCGGCCCAGGTTCCAAAGTGCGCCGCCGCTGCTTGTCTGCGAACGGCCGCCCGCGTAAGCGCCGGATCGAAGTCGGGGAGTAGCGCAGTCTGGTAGCGCATCTGCTTTGGGAGCAGAGGGTCGCAGGTTCGAATCCTGTCTCCCCGACCAGCCTTCAGGAATAGAGGAGAGCGCTGGCTCCGCCGATCGGGTGAAGCCGCGAGCGGCGGCGGCGGTACGGCTTGAGGATTGCTTCCTCAACCGCGATTTCGAGGGCGATCCGCTCGAACGGGCGGGTGACGATGACCGCCGACGGAAGCCAGTTGAGAACCGCATCGGTCTCGATCGTGACGAAGACGACGGGGCACTCGCGCTCGCCGCAAATGGCGGTGATCGCCTCGCGAGCGGTAGCATCCGGCAACCGGTAGGCGGTGACGATCAGGTCCGGGGTGCGCCGCCGGGCGGCGGCACGTGCCGCGGCGGCGCTGGAGGCGAGTTCGAAAGAGGTATAGCCGATGCCCTCGAGAGTCTCCCGGATCGGAGCGAAGAACGGCTCCTCGTGGATGATTAGCGCGTGCATCGGCGGCTGGGTCATGACTGGCGCCGGTCCAGGTCGTTGGCTGGCGCGGTCGGGAACGGGCATTCAGCGGGCCGCCGAAGGCCGCTCCCGCTGCCCAGGGTCGAATAGCCGCGGCGCTTTCCGTCGTTCAGCAGGACCGGCGAGGGGGTCGGTCGCGCGATCCACCGAAGCGCGGCTCTCAAGGCCTCGCCAATCCTGCCTTTGCCCCGCCCGCGCTGCGGTGCCTCCTCCTCGGCATATGCGTGATAGCCATGATAATCCATCGACCGAGCTCCTTTCGCCCGGACGAGTATCCGCCTTTGCAATAAGCGAAGCAAACGAATACCATTGCACTTTGTCATTCAAATCGGTGCATTGAACATGGATATCACCGCCGCTCGCACCTTCCTGGAAATCGTGAAGACCGGCAGCTTCGTCCGCGCTGCGACGAACCTCAACGTGACCCAGACGGCGGTGAGCGCGCGCATCCGGGTGCTAGAGGAGCAACTCGACCGGCAATTGTTCGTCCGCAACAAGGCCGGCGCCAGGCTGACCGCCGCCGGAGACCAGTTCCTTCGCTACGCGACGACTCTGGTCCAGGTGTGGGAGACCGCGCTTCACCAGGTGGCGATGCCTGCCGGCCGGGAGACGGTCGTATCGGTCGGCGGTGAGCACAGCTTGTGGAACCCGCTCCTCCTCGACTGGCTGGTGTGGATGCGCGGCCATTGCCCCGACATCGCGATCCGCGCCCAGGTCGACATCGCCGAGCGGCTGGTCGACCAGGTGCAGGAAGGGGCGCTCGATCTCGCCGTCGTCTACGCGCCGCCGCATCGGACCGGAATCGTTCCGGAGCTGCTGCTGGAAGAAGCGCTGGTGGCCGTCGCGACCGATCCTGAGACCGCCGAGCTCGGCGGCGACGATTATGTCCACGTCGACTGGGGGCCGGATTTCCGGAGCAGTTATCACGCGGCCTTCCCGGAAGCGCCCACGCCGGCGGTGTCCGTCAATCACGGGCCGCTCGCCCTCGATTACATCCTGGCGGTCGGGGGAAGCGGCTATTTTCGAATGGAGGCGGTGCGCCCGCACATCGAATCCGGCCGCCTCCACCTGCTCCGTGACAAGCCGCGATTCTCTTATTCGATCTACGCCGTCTATTCCGCCAAGGCGGAAGAGCTCCTGATGGAGCGAGTTCGCGGCGCCTTTCGATCGGTCGCCGAGGTCGCCGCCAACCGGGGCTGATCGCGGCTATTGACGGTTTTCGGCCGCCTTGTTCTGGTCGTTGTCCTTGTCCCTGGCGACCAGATTGCTGTTGTCGACCTTGTTGGCCGTTTCGTTCGCCTCATTGACGATGGCATTGCCGATATTCTGGGCGGTGTTGCCGACGTCCGACGCGGTATTTTCCGCCTTGTTCTGGTCGTACTGGACCGTGACCGCATTATTGTCGGTCGAAACGTTGCAGGCGGCGGCGAGCGCGGCAAGCGGCAGGACGATCAGGATTCGCATGGGTCTTCCTCCTTTTTCGAAGGACTCAAACTCACCGCGGCTGTTTCGGCTCCGGTTCGACCGGCCCGGCGAGCACCGCGAGCATCGCGGTCCAGGCCGCGACGTTCTGGCGGAGCTCCTCCAGGTCCACCTTGTCGAGCGTGTCGTCCGGCGTGTGGTGCAGGTCGAAATAATGGGTCCCGTCCTGGCTTAGCCCAACGCCCGGAAGACCGGCATCGAGGAGCGGCTCGATGTCCGACCCATCCGCTTTGTCCAGCGCTCCGGGAACGATGCCGAGCGGGGCGAGCGCCGCCTGCAGCATCTTCGCCTCGGCCTCGCGGCCTTTGCCGAGATTGCTGTTGACCCGCCAGATCCGGCCGGCGCCGAAGTCGCTTTCCGCAAGCGCGTAATGCGGCTCCTTGCCGTGCTTGCTGAAATAATCCTGTCCTCCGAACAGACCGAACTCCTCGGCTCCGAACCAGACGATCCGGATTGTCCGGAGCGGCCGCCCCGCGTCCATGATCCGCTTGGCTGCGGCGGTGGCGATTGCAACGCCGGTGGCGTCGTCGATCGCGCCGGTGCCCTGGTCCCAGCTGTCGAGGTGGCCGCCCACCAGCACCGGCGGCAGCTTCGGATCGCGCCCCGGCACTTCGGCGATGACGTTGCCGGACTGGCCGTGGCCGGTCTGCGAAACCAGGGTCAGTCGCATCGTCACCGGCCTTCCGCGCTTCAGGATTCGCTGCAGCTGCTCGGCATCGGGAAGCGTCAGCGCGCCCGCGGGAATCGGCTTCACTCCGTCGGGGAAGCTCATCACGCCGGTGTGCGGGTTACGGTGGTGGTCGGTGCCGATCGAGCGGATCACGATCGCGATCGCGCCCTTCTTGCTGGCGATCCCCGGTCCCTGCCGCCGTGGTCCGCCGAAATAGCCATAGCCGGACCCGTCCTGGGTCCGCGGCATGGCGTGCGAGACGAACACGATCTTGCCGCGGACGGCTTCGTCGGGCGCAGCCTCCAGGTCGGCGAGAGTGTCGAAGCCGATCACTTGCCCGCTGATCCCCTGCGACGGCGTCGAGGCGCTGTTGCCGAGCGCGGCGACGACCAGCTTCTGCGGGAATGGCGCAAGGATCTCGGCGCTCTCTGCACCGCGGGTCCAGGTCGGCATGTCGAACGTCTCGATGCGGACATTGGCGAAGCCCATCGCCTTCAGCCTGGCGATCGCCCAGGCGCGGGCCCGAGCCTCCGCTTCCGTCCCGGCGAGCCTCTGTCCGACTTCGGTCGTCAGCCCCTCGGTGATGTCCCACGCATAATCGTCGTGGAGCGCGGAATCGCGCAACGCCTCAACTTGCGGAGCGACGGTCTGGGCGGCGGCTGGGGCGGCGAGCACGAGGGCGAGCGCGGTCATGATGGAGCGAGTCATGCCGGTCGCGTAGCGAACGCCGCACAGCACTTCTACGGCCGTTCGTCGAAAATCAGAGCAGCCTCAGCTGGTCGCCCTGCGGCGGCTCGAACAGGTCGCGGCGAAGCGGGAATTTCGCCTGCCGAAGGCCGTGCTTCTTCACCGCGATTTCGAAGCGGGTCTTCAGCAGGTCCGCCCACGGCCCCTGCCCCCGCATCCGGCTGAAGAAATTCGGGTCGTTGTCGCGCCCGCCGCGCATCTGCCGGATGACGCTCATCACCTTTCCAGCGCGGTCTGGGAAATGCTGCTTCAGCCAGTCGCGGAACAGCGGCGCAACTTCGTGCGGAAGCCGGACCGGAAGGAAGAATCCTCCTCGCGCTCCAGCCGCGACCGCCGCTTCCACGATGCTCTCCATCTCGTGATCGGTGATCTGCGGGATGACCGGCGCGATGGCGACATAGCAAGGCACGCCCTCCGCGTTCAGCCGGCGGATCGCTTCCACCCGCTTGCGCCCCGCCGGCGCCCTCGGCTCCAGGATGCGGCTGATCTTCGGGTCGAGCGAGGTCACCGACAGCGCCACCGACGCGATCCCCATGGCCGCGGCCGGCTTGAGGATGTCGAGGTCGCGAAGCACCCGGTCCGACTTGGTCGTGATCGTGAAGGGGTGCTTGCATTCGAGCAGAAGCTCGATGACCGAGCGGGTGATCTTCCATCGCTCCTCGATCGGCTGGTACGGATCGGTGTTGGTGCCGAGGGCGATGGGCGCGCAGCTGTACCCCGGCTTCGACAGCGCCTGGTGAAGCAGCGCCGCCGCTTTCGGTTTCACGAACAGCCGCGATTCGAAATCCACGCCGGGCGACAGGTCGTGATAGGCGTGCGTCGGCCGCGCGAAGCAATAGATGCAGCCATGCTCGCAGCCACGGTACGGGTTCACCGAGCGGTCGAAACCGATGTCCGGCGAGGCGTTGCGGGTCAGGATCGTCTTCGGATGCTCGATGGTCACCGTCGTTCGCCGCTTGGCGATCCCGTCCAGCGCCTCGACGCTGTCGAGCCAGTCGCCGTCCTCCGCCCTTTCCTTCAGGTTGAAGCGCGTGGGCGTGCTGTTGCGCGTTGCTCCGCGCCCGGGGATCGACTCGACCGGCATGACTTCAAATCTACGCCAGCCTTAGAACAAAGCAAGAACCTCGCTGCGAGCCGATGCAATTTCGCGAGGAACGATTCTGGAACCGTTCAGCTGGCCTTGGTAGACTTGCGGGCATGAGGGTGGGTCTATTGCTTTGCGCGGCTCTTGCCGCGGTCCTTTCCGCGCCGGCCGTCGCTCGGCCGCAGCCGATCGAGCCGATCGAGATTCCGCCCAGCATCGATCAGGGCGTCGACCTCATCTACATCGATCCGGAGATCAAGCCGGAGATCGACAAGCGCGACGCCCTTCTCCAGAGCTTCGGCTTCAAGGACTGGACCGGCGCTCCGATCGACCTCTTCGTCCCGGTCAACGACATGTACACCCAGCTCCGGCGCGGGCTGATGAAGTACAAGGAGCGCTGGGGCTCGCTTCCGCAGATCCAGATCCCGACCGGTACCGTCGCGATGAAACTGGGTTCGAAGGACGAGCGTGTCGCGCTCCTTCGAAAGCGCCTCGGCCTGTCCGACGGAACGACGTTCGATGCCGCGCTCGACAAGAAGGTGCGGGACTATCAGGCCGCGCACGGCCTGACCTCGGACGGCGTGGTCGGCAACGGCACGATCGCCTCGCTCGACAAGGGCGCCGACCATTATGAGCGGATCATCATCCTAAACATGGAACGGGCGCGCCGGCTTCCGCCGTCCGACTATAAGAAGCGCTACATCCTCGTCGATGCCGGAGCGGCCAAGCTCTACATGTACAAGGACGGCAAGCCGGTCGACAGCATGAACGTCATCGTCGGCGATTCCGACCGGCAGACCCCGATGATGGCGGCCGAGCTTCGCTACATCCAGCTCAATCCTTATTGGAACGTCCCGCCGGACCTCACCCGGACGATCGTCGCCAAGGCGGTTCTCGCCCAGGGCCTGAAATATCTCACCGATCGGGATTACGAGATTTATTCGGACTGGACGGACGACGCGAAGCGGCTCGATCCCGCGACGGTGGACTGGCAGGGCGTCTACGATGGCCGGGTCAGCGTCTTCCTCCGCCGTGGCCCGGGGCCGTGGAATTCCATGGGCGACATGAAATTCATGATCCCCAACGATTTCGGCATCTACCTCCACGACGTGCCGGACGCGGAAGAACCGATGTTCAAGAGCGACAACCGCTGGATCAGCAATGGCTGCATCCGCCTGTCGGACGCCCACCGGCTGGAAAACTGGGTTTTCGGCGACCCGCCGAAGCCGGACGGCACGCCCGACGAGCGGGTCGACGTTCCGGACCCGGTCCCGGTCTACATCACCTATTTCACGGTCGCCCCGTCGGCCGACGGAGTCACCTTCCGCCCCGACCGCTACAACCGCGACGAAAAGCTCCTCGCCAAGGTCGTCCTCGACAGCGACACCCAAACCGCATCCGCCAATTAACATCCTCCCCATCGCAGATGGGGAGGGGAACCGCCGAAGGCGGTGGAGGGGTAACTAACGCCGACATTCAATCAGAATCGCCGTAATCGCCGAGTCCAGATCCCTCATCACATCAGCCGCTGCGAACCGAAGCACCCGTAGCCCCTGGGCCCGAAGCCAGCGATCTCGCCTGGCATCGCGCTCGGGTCTCTCACCCATCGAATGGCTTATGCCATCGATTTCGATCACGAGGCGAGCGGCAGCACAATAGAAGTCCACGATATACCAGCCGACCGGATGCTGTTGGCGAAACTTCAGGCCGCCGGGTCGTTTGCGAAGTTCACGCCAAAGCAACATCTCCGGCGGGGATGGCCGCCGCCGCAACTCACGTGCCCGCGTAACGACGGCGTTTCTGTCGGGTTCTCTCGGAAGTCGGGTCAGTTACCCCTCCACCAGCTTCGCTGGTCCCCCTCCCCAGCTGCGCTGGGAAGGAATCTCAGCAGCCGCACTTCGGCTTCGGCCGGGGCTTGGGTGCGGTGGTGGCATATTCGGCGCGTGTCAGCTGTCCGTTGCGGTCGGCGTCGGCACCTTTGAACTTGTCGATGGTGGTGTGCGCCCATTCCTCGAACGACAGCTTGCCGTCGCCGTTCGTGTCGAGCTTCGCATAAGCCTTGCGCCGCGGCTCGAGCAGCTCGCCGAGCACGATCTTGCCGTCATTGTCGCGATCGGCGCGAGCGAACCTCTTTTCTTCCTTGCTTTTCGCCGTCGCGGCCGGTGCCTCGGCCGGCTTCTGGAACAGCATCGCCGGGCCCGCAGCTTTGTCCGGAGGCGGCGGGAGTGCCGAGGAATCTTCGGCGCGTCCCTGCCAAAGCAGGAAGCCGCCCATGATGATCAGGAAAGACGCAAGAGCCCCGGCCAGATATCGCCACACAGGGAGTTCCCCCATTGATGGAGATTCGGCTCAAACACCGTCCAGTCCGGAACGGCTGCTGTCAACCGATGCGGCCGCTCCAGCGATGGGCGAGCATCGCGAGCGCCCGCTCCCGGCATCCTTCCGCTTCCTGTCCGTCGAGGTCGCGAGCCGAGGCCCGGGCGAGCATGGTCAGCGGCCGCGCCCGCCGATCGAACCGATGGCCGCGGAGACGTTGCAGCCGCTCCCGCGCGGGCTCGAACAATTCGGGCACGCCCCGCCTCCCGACCGAGGCAAGCGCGTGGAAGGCTCCGGCCTCATCGAGATTCGGATCGGCCGAACCCAGCAGCTTGCCGCCGACCCGGAAGAGCAATGCACCTCGCTCCGCGATCAGCCCGGGATCGAGCTCGGGGTCGAGCAGGGTCGCCCATCCCTGTTCCAGCGCCGCCAGCTCGCCTCCCATGACACCCCGCGGCAACAGATGCTCGGCAACCGCGCGAAGCCTCGGCTCGGCCGGCGGAGGGTTCGCGTCCAGCGCCTCGAGCTGCTCGCGCCACCAGGCGAGCTTGATCCGCCCGAGCCCCGGCTCGGTCGCCTTCGCGACGACATCCGCCATCGCTGCGTCGATCCCGAAGAGGGCCCGGATCGCCTCGCGCACGCCCCCAGGGACGTGAAGCAGCGCCAACTCGCGGTCGGCGCCGATCAGGTCAGCGATAGCAGACCTGCTTTGCGGCGGAGACGACATCGTCGACCTTGATCAGCGCCAGCTTTTCGAGGTTCGCCGCATAAGGCAGCGGAACGTCGACGTCGGTCACTCGAAGGACCGGCGCGTCGAGATCGTCGAAGCCCTCGGTCATCGCGATTGCGATGATTTCCGAGCTGATCGAGCAGACCGGCCAACCCTCTTCGACGACGACCATGCGGTTCGTCTTCTTGAGGCTCGCGAGCACCGTTTCCTTGTCGAGCGGCCGCAAGGTGCGGAGGTCGATCACCTCGGCGTTGATGCCCTCGGCCATCAGTTTCTGCGCGGCTTCCAGAGCCACGCCGACTCCGATGGAATAGCTGACCAGCGTCACATCCTTGCCTGGGCGAACCACCTTCGCCTTGCCGATCGGAAGGACATAATCCTCCACCTGCGGAACGTCGAAATGCTGGCCGTAGAGAAGTTCGTTCTCCAGGAACACGACCGGGTCCTCGGTCCGGATCGCGGCCTTCAGCAAGCCTTTCGCGTCCGCCGCGCTGTACGGCGCGATGACGATCAGGCCCGGCACGTGCGCGTACCAGCTGGCGTAATTCTGGCTGTGCTGCGCCGCGACCCGTGCCGCCGCGCCATTCGGCCCGCGGAACACGATCGGGCAGCGCATCTGGCCGCCGGACATGTAATTGGTCTTCGCCGCCGAATTCACGATCTGGTCGATCGCCTGCATCGCGAAGTTGAAGGTCATGAATTCGACGATCGGCCTCAGCCCGCCCATCGACGCACCGGTGCCGAGACCGGCGAAACCATATTCGGTGATCGGCGTATCGACGACGCGCTGCGGGCCGAACTCGTCGAGCAGGCCCTGAGTCACCTTGTAGGCGCCTTGGTACTGCGCGACTTCCTCGCCCATGACGAACACGCGTTCGTCCCGGCGCATTTCCTCGGCCATCGCGTCGCGGAGCGCCTCGCGCACCGTCATCTCGGCCATCGCCGCGCCTTCAGGCGCATCCGGCCGGTCCTCGTCGCTGGTCTCGTCGACGTCGTGGACCAGGTCGCGCGCAGCCGTCTCCATCTGGTGCGGAGTCGGGGTCGCTTCGTCCTGCTGCGATTCCGGCTGCGGGATCGACGGCTCCTCCTTCGACGCCGGCTTGGCCTGCGCCTCAGGCTCGTGCTTCGGCCCGGCGGCGGGCGCTTCGCCGCCTTCGGTCTCCAGCATCGCGATCGGCTGGCCGACCTTCACGCCCTCGGTGCCTTCGGGAACCAGGATCTTCGAAAGCTTGCCTTCGTCGACCGCCTCGAACTCCATCGTCGCCTTGTCGGTCTCGATCTCGGCGAGAATATCGCCCGACTTCACCTCGTCGCCTTCCTTCACCAGCCATTTGGCGAGGGTCCCCTCCTCCATCGTCGGGGACAGGGCCGGCATCTTCAGTTCGAGCGCCATCAGTAGGACTCCACCAGCACGTCGGTGTAGAGCTCGGACGGGTCCGGCTCCGGCGCGTCTTCGGCGAATTTCGCGGCGCCGACGATGATGTCCTTGATCTCCTTGTCGATGGCCTTGAGCTCCTCTTCCTTCACGCCCAGTTTCTCCAGCTCGCGCTCGACATGGGTGATCGGGTCGCGATGCTCGCGCACCTCCTGCACCTCCTCGCGGGTCCGGTACTTGGCCGGGTCGGACATCGAGTGGCCGCGGTAGCGATAGGTCATCAGCTCGAGGATGATCGGCCCCTTCTCGCGCGCCCACTCCAGCGCCATTTCCGCGGCTCCGCGAACGGCAAGCACGTCCATTCCGTCGACCTGGATTCCGGGAATCCGGAAGCTTTCGCCGCGCTTGTAGAAATCCGGCTCCGATGCCGATCGGGCGACCGAGGTGCCCATCGCATATTGGTTGTTCTCGATCTCGTAGATGACCGGCAGGTTCCACAGCCGCGCCATGTTGAAGGCCTCGTACACCTGGCCCTGGTTGGCCGCGCCGTCGCCGAAATAGGCAAGGCACACGCCGCCGTCGCCGCGATATTTGTGAGCGAAGGCCAGGCCGGTGCCGAGCGGCACCTGCGCCCCGACGATCCCGTGGCCGCCGTAGAATTTATGCTCGACGCTGAACATGTGCATCGAGCCGCCCTTGCCCTTGGAAATCCCGGCTTCGCGGCCGGTCAGCTCGGCCATGATGACCTTCGGATCGATTCCGTAGGCGAGCATGTGCCCGTGATCGCGATAGCCGGTGATCACGCTGTCCTTGCCGACGGTCATCGCCGATTGGAGCCCGACCGCGACCGCTTCCTGACCGATGTACAGGTGGCAGAAGCCACCGATCA
>JBQCIU010000100.1:0-22913 GCA_051953395.1 Sphingomicrobium sp. | reverse complement strand
TATCACCACGGCCGAGGCCGCGGACTTCGTCGAAACGGCGGGGCCGAATGTCGCCGCAACGATCACCCCGCAGCACCTGATGCTCAACCGCAATGCGATGTTCGAGCGCGGCATTCGGCCCCATGCCTATTGCCTTCCGGTCGCCAAGCGGGAGAAGCATCGGCAGGCGGTTCGCGAGGCCGCGACCTCAGGCTCGCCCAAATTCTTCCTCGGTACCGACAGCGCCCCCCATGTGCGTCACGCCAAGGAATCGGCGTGCGGTTGCGCCGGGATTTTCAATGCTCCGGTGGCGCTGGAGGCCTATGCGACGGTGTTCGAGGAGGAGAGCGCGCTCGACAAGCTGGAAGCGTTCGCCTCGGTGAACGGGCCGGCTTTCTACGGACTGCCGCTGAACGAGGGCACGATCACGCTCGAGCGCAAGCCGTGCGATGTGCCGGACATGCTGGGTCTCGGAGAGATCGAGCTGGTGCCGTTCCTCGCCGGGTCGGAGCTCTCCTGGAGCCTTGCGGACTAGGCCGGAGTCCCGGAGCCGCCGATCCCGATCACCGCCGCGAAATGACGCTCGACCACGTCGTGGCATTCGCACGACCGCCGCTTCAACCCGGCCCGGTCGACAACCTGGATCAGGCCGCGGCGAGTGGTGATCAGTCCCTCATCCTGAAGGGTGCGGACAACCGCGTTCACGGTCGTGCGCTGGACTCCAAGCAGCGCTGCGAACGCCTCCTGGGTCAAGGCGATCCGCGGCCCCGCCCGGTCCTGGGCGGTGAGGAGCCAGCGGGCCGCGCGCTGTTCGATCGTGTGGAAGCTGTTGCAGGCGGCCGATTGCATCACCTGGGCGAGAAGGAAGTCGGAATAACGGCAGAAGAGGTTGCGGATCAGGCCCGAACGCGATTTCGCGTCCTCGAGAGCCTCCATCGGCACCCGAAGCGCAGGTCCGCCGACAATCACCTGCGATCGGGCGAAGGCGGGCGCGTGTCCGCAGCTGACGATGCCGCCGACGGCGCCTTCATGGCCGATCGACGCGACTTCGATCGATCGCTCGTTCGACAGGTCCAGTACCAGGCTGACCATTGCCGTGGCGAACGGGAAGAAGGTGGAATTGACGTGAGCTCCGCGCGCATGGACGGTTTCGCCAACGGCCAGCTCGACCACGGTTCCGAACGGCTCGATCAGCGCCCGGGCATCCGCTGGAAATGTCGAAAGAAGGCGATTGTTCGCAAACGCCTCGTCGAGGCGATCCAGCTCGTCCGTTCCAATTGCGCTCATCGGCATTTTGACTCCCGTGGACAGAGTCGCCGCGGCGTCACTTTGTTCCCACAGCGTAACGCAAGTTAAAGCGCGACGGCGGGAACGGACTCGCGGCTTCCGACAAGCAGGCAGTCCGCGACAAGGCGCAGCGGCCGCACGTCGACGTCGCTTCTCCGCTCGTCGATCAGCTGCGCGAATCGACGATAGATGTCGGGATATTCGCCCGGGCCGCTGACGTCCTGCTCGACGCCGTCGATCGCCAGGCGGGCGCCTCCGTCGGTGAGCAGCACGTGCCCCCCGTCGGCGGTCCTCATGTCGATCGTCCACTCTTCGCCCTCGGGCTTGCGCCAGTCGAGGCTTCCGGTGAGCGGACCGTCGGCGACGGTGCTGACGAAGCTTATGTCGGCGGCGATGGGTGTCTGGGAGCCCTCCGGATAGCTCAACGCCGCCGAATCGACGAACAGGGTTCCAGGGAAGATCCGGGTGGCAATCGAGAAGGCGTTGATTCCCGGGTCGAAGATGCCGAACCCGCCGGCGTCCCAGATCCACGATTGTCCCGGATGCCATTTGCGGACGTCCTCGTGCCAGCGGATCGCCATCGATGAGATGCGCTTCCCCGCGAGCGCCCTGGCTGCCGCCGCGACGGCGGGATTCTGGCGGGCGTGCCAGGTCGCATAGAGGGTGCGCTGCTGCGCCTCGGCGACGCAGGCCAAGTCCTCCGTTTCGGACAAGGTGGCGCAGGGCGGCTTTTCGAGCAGCACGTCGAGCCCCGCCTCGAGACAGGCCCTGGCGATCGCGTAGCGCGGCTTGGGTGGGGTGGTGATTGCCACCGCCTGCAATCCGTCCACCGACCGGATCAGCTCGCGCCAATCCGTGAATACGGGGTCAGGGCCAGCGCCGGACCGGCTCGACGTCGCCGCAAGCTCGAACCGTGGATTGGCGGCGATCGAGGGCTGGTGCTGGTCGGCGGCGATCTTGCCGAAACCGATGATCGCGATCCGGATCGGCTTCATGGCCGCACCGCTTCGACATAAGCCCGCGCTTTGCGAAGCGTCTCTTCGGGCGACTGGCCCGGCTTGTAGAGGCCGCCTCCAAGCCCGAAACCGTCGGCGCCCGATTCGAGCCAGCCCGCGACCGACTCCGGCGTCACTCCGCCGACGACGAGGAAGGGAACGTCCTTCGGCAGAACCGCCCGCATCGATTTCACCACCCTGGGCGAGGCCGCCTCGGCAGGAAACAGCTTAAGCGTGTGCGCGCCCGCATCGAGGGCTGCGAATCCTTCCGACGGAGTGAATATCCCGGGCGATGATACCATGCCCGCCGCAACGGTCGCATCGATGACGCTTGGATTCATGTTTGGCGAGACGACGATCCGACCGCCCGAATCGCGCACTCGTGCCACATCCTCGACCCGAAGCACCGTTCCCGCGCCGATCAGCGCCTGCTCGCCGAGCGAGTCGGCGATCCGGCCGATGCTTGTCAGCGGGTCGGGGGAGTTGAGTGGGACCTCGATGATCCGAATGCCTCCGTCGAACAGCGCTTGGGCGGTTTGGACAGCTTCGTCGGGCGTGACTCCGCGGATGATCGCGATCAGCGGACATTGGTCGAAATATCGGTCGAAAATATCTCTCGCGCTCACTTCAGTCGCTCCACGATGCTTCGGGCGCCGGCTATGAACGCCCCTTCGCCATCCATTCGCTCGCTCTTCACTCCGGCTTCGTCGAGAGCTGCCGCGTAGAGAGCCGTCAGCTGCGGCCGGCCCATGACGAAAACGCTCGAGGGGACGCCGTTCGCCAGCCCGACGCGGACGTCTTCGCCGATCAGCAATCCGCTGACCAACGATGCGGCATCGCGCTTGTCGAGACCGCCGAGCAGGAAGCGGGCGCGCGTTTCGAACAGCTGTGCGGTGAGCCCGTCGGCCGCAAGGCCCTTGCGGACGCCCGAGCGGAACGCATCCCCATCCTTCACCCGTTCGGCAAGCAGGTCGGACAGGATGCTCCGGTGCTTGAGCATGCTGAACAGTTCGCCGGTCATCACGGTTCGAAACGACGCGATCCGGCCGCCTTCCACCGCGACCCATTTGTTGTGGGTTCCCGGATGGCAGACGAGGCAGTCGGCCGGGATTTCCCCGCTCGCCACCGCACCCGCCAGCTGGACCTCCTCGCCGCGCATGACGTCGCAGCGGCCGTTGGACAGCGAAACGCCCGGGACGATCACGACATCTTCGCCGATCCGGACCAGGCCGCTCACCAGCTCGTCGACTCCGGCCGGGCAGGGCACATAAGGCGCCTCAACCCAGCCGCGGTTGGACCCGACCATTCCGGCAAGCAGCAACGGCCGTTCACCGAGCCGCTCGCGAATTTCCGCGATTGCTGATTCGAATTCGCCTCGGTGGACCGACAATATGCCCTTGCCGTCCTCGAACTCGCCTTCCGGGCGACCCGCTTCGTCGATCGAATAGGCGCGACGATTCGTCGTCCCCCAGTCGACCGCTATGAAACCATCTGCCCAGCGCTTCATTTGCCTTCATTAACTGCGGGAGAGAGACATGGCTCCGTCATCGGACAGGGATGATGCGGTTCGCTGCATAGCGGACGTGCGTGCCAATGTCGGCGAAGGTCCCGTCTGGGTGCAGCGGGAGCAGGCGCTCTACTGGGTCGACAACAAGGGACGGAAGATCTTCCGCCGCCATGAAAGCGGCGATGTCCGGACCTTCGAGACGCCGTTCGAAATCTGCTGCCTTGCGCCGCGCGAAGAGGGAGGGTTCATTGCCGGCACGGAGCGCGGGATCGCCGCGCTCGATCTCGAAGCGGACCGTTACGACGTGCTCGAGAATCCGGACTCCAATCTCCCCGGCAATCGCTTCAATGACGGCAAGACCGATCCGTGGGGGCGTTTCTGGTCAGGGACGATGGACAATGCCGAAAAGGAAGCCACCGGGTCGCTCTACCGGTTCGAAGCCGATCTCAGCTGGATGCAGATGGACAGCGGCTATCGAGTGACCAACGGTCCGGCCTTCGATCGGGCCCGCGCCCGCATGTACCACACGGATTCGGCCGCGAAGACCATCTATGCCTTCGACCTCACCAGGTCCGGCGAGTTGTCGGGCCGCCGAGTCTTCGCGCAGTTCGAGGAGAATGACGGTTCGCCCGACGGGATGACCGTCGACAGCGGCGGCTATCTCTGGGTCTGCTTCTGGGACGGGTGGTGCATCCGCCGCCTCTCTCCCGACGGCCATATCGTCGATCGAATCGCGATGCCCGTGCAGCGCCCCACCAGCTGCGCCTTCGGAGGGCCCGATCTCGATCGGCTTTACGTCACTTCGGCTCGGCTCGGCTTCGACGAAGATGCGCTTCGAATGCAACCTTGTGCGGGCGGACTGTTTTTAGTGGATACGGGAGCCCGTGGCGTTGCCGAAACGAGCTTTGCGGGCTGAAGCTGGTGGCGAGCCGCTGAAGGAGAAATTTCCATCGCCAACTTCATGTTCGCGACAGGGATCGAGAACAGCATCCCCACGATCCATAACGGCAAGACTCGCGTCGACGAGATGGAGATCTGCGGCCATTACAAATATTGGCGCGAGGATTTCGACGCGGTGCAGGAGCTGGGGATCCAGTATCTCCGATACGGGCCGCCGCTCCACAAGACCTTCGTCGCTCCGAACAAATACGACTGGAGCTTCGCGGACCAGACGTTCGCGGAGATCAAGCGGCGCGACATCATTCCGATCGTCGATCTGTGCCATTTCGGAGTGCCGGACTGGATCGGCAATTTCCAGAATCCCGATTTCCCGCGGTTGTTCGCGGATTATGCGGCGGCCTTCGCCGAGCGTTTCCCGTGGGTGCAGCTCTATACGCCGGTCAACGAGATGTTCATCTGCGCGATGTTCTCGGCGAAATACGGCTGGTGGAACGAGCAGCTTCGAAGTGACCAGAGCTTCGTCACCGCTCTGAAACATATCGTCAAAGCCAATGTGCTGGGGATGCTCGCGATCCTCAAGCGCCGGGCGGACGCCATCTTCATCCAGTCCGAATCCTCGGAATATTTCCACGCCGACAGCCCCAAGGCGATCCACATCGCAGAGCAGCTCAACTCGCGCAGGTTCCTGTCGCTCGACCTCAATTACGGCCGCCGTGTCGACAGCGATATGTACGAATATCTGATGGATAACGGGATGAGCGCGGAGGAATATCACTTCTTCCTGCACAACCGGCTCAAGCAGCACTGCATCCTCGGCAACGATTATTACCGGACCAACGAGCACCGGGTGTTCGAGGATGGGCGCACGACCGCGTCAGGCGAAGTGTTCGGCTATACCGAGATCACCCGCCAATATTACAATCGCTACCGACTGCCGGTCTTCCACACGGAAACCAACCTGTCGGAAGGGCCGGTGGGCGACGAAGCGGTGCAGTGGCTGTGGAAGGAATGGGCCAACGTCCTGCGGCTTCGAAACGTGGGCATCCCGACCGTCGGCTTCACCTGGTATTCGCTGACCGACCAGGTCGACTGGGACACGGCCCTTCGCGAGCAGAACGGTCATGTGAACCCGCTCGGCCTCTATGATCTCAACCGCAATATCCGCAACGTCGGGCGCGCCTACAAGCGGCTGATCAAGGACTGGCGCGAGGTGCTTCCGGCGTCGAGCCTTTGCCTCACGGTGCCGGTGGTGCCGCCGTCCCATTACGCCGAGCAGCATTCGCGCGAGCAGGAGCAGGAGGCGGCGAAGAGACTCGGGCACGAAGAGATCGACTTCCAGAGCGGGAACGGCAGATGAAGATCGGACGGATCGAAACTTTCTACGTCGCTCCCCGCTGGCTGTTCGTCCGAATCGAGAGCGACGATGGCGCGGTCGGCTGGGGCGAAGCGAGCCTGGAGGGGCATGCCGAAGCGGTCGACGGCGCCTTCGAAGCGCTGCGGGACAAGTTCGTAGGAGCCGACCCCTACCGGATCGAGGATATCTGGCAGGTCGGCTACCGGAGTGGCTTTTACCGCGGCGGCCCGGTGCTGATGAGCGCGCTCGCCGGGTTGGAGCAGGCGCTGTGGGACCTGAAGGGCCGAAGCCTGAACCTGCCGGTGTGGGAGATGCTGGGCGGACGCGTCAGGGACCGAATCCGCGCTTATGCGTGGATCGGCGGCGATCGTCCCAACGAGATTGCCGAGGCGGCGAAGGCGCGGCGCGGGCAGGGCTTCTCGGCCATCAAGATGAACGCCACTCCGGAGATGGACTGGATCGGGACGCCGAAGCTTTTCGACGAAGTGGTTGACCGGGTGAAGGCGGCGCAGGAAGCCGGCGTCGACGTCGGGCTCGATTTCCACGGCCGGGTCCACCGGCCGCTGGCGAAGCAGCTAGCGAAGGTGCTGGAGCCGCTTGGGCTGTTGTTCATCGAGGAGCCTTTGCTGTCCGAGAATCCGGAAGGGCTTCGACAGATCGCGGCGGTGACATCGATCCCGATCGCGCTTGGCGAGCGCCTCTATTCGCGCTGGGACTTCAAGCCGTTCTTCGAAACCGGCGCGGTTGACATCATCCAGCCCGACCTCAGCCACGCGGGCGGCATCCTGGAAGTCCGGAAGATCGCGGCAATGGCGGAAGCCTATGACATCGCCGTGGCGCCGCATTGTCCCCTCGGCCCGCTGGCGCTCGCGTCGTGCCTCCAGGTTGCCGCCTGCTCGCCCAATGTCGCGATCCAGGAGATGAGCCTCGGCATCCATTACAATGTCGGCGCCGATCTCTTCACTTACTGCCGCGACAAGCAGCAGCTGACGCCGCAGGACGGCTATCTCGCCATTCCCGCGGGACCCGGCCTCGGGGTCGACATCGACGAGAACGCCGTGCGCGAATCGAACAAGGAGCGCCACCGCTGGCGCAACCCGGTGTGGCGGCTTGAGGATGGAAGTTTCGCCGAGTGGTAGGGCGCGTCAGGCGACCCGGCGGATGTCCTCGTCGCGGAACGGGATCTTGTCGAGCTTCTGGCGAAGGTCGTCCAGGTTCGGATCCGGCTCGACCACTCCGCCCGTGTAGCGTGCGTCGCAATCGGCCTCTTCCTGGGTCAGCTCGCGAAGGTAGCAGATGGTCAGCCGCCGTCCGAACACGTCGTCGCCGCGAAGCTTGAGCTCGGGCTCCGCTTCCTCGGGCAGATTGTCGCGGATCGCGACCAGCGTGTTGATGAGGCTGTCGAGCGACGTGTAGTCGCTGATTTCGATGAAGTCTTTGACTCGGCGACCCATTATTCTCTCCCCGACCCGCGGGGCCCAATTATTGTTTCGTCAGAATCCGGCGCAACGCCTGATTCCGATTTATCCCCAAGAGAGTTGCGTTGGCGTGAACAATCCGGTTGTCCGGGGTTTAGGTTGGGCATGACCGACGCTTCGCTAACCCTCTCGTCCGACATATTGGAGCTGCGCCTTAGTCCTTCAATTGGCGGGGCAATTTCCGATTTCGCCTGGAAGGACGGCGGCGATCGGCGCCCGATATTGCGCGAGAGCCACACTCCGCTCGAAAATGTCCTCGACGCCTCGTGCTTCCCGCTGGTTCCGTTCGTGAACCGGATTCGCGGCGGATGCTTCACCTTTCGCGGTCGGCAGGTGCGGCTGTCGCCGAACATGGCCGGCGACCCGAGTCCGCTTCACGGCCAGGGATGGACGAGCCCCTGGCGAGTCGAGTCCCGCGCTGATTCGCAGGCAGTGCTCGCGTTCGATCACCGTTCTGGCGAGTGGCCCTGGACGTACGAGGCACGGCAGACCTTCCGGATTGAAGGCAATGCGCTCCACCTGCGCCTGGAATGCCGCAACAACTCGGCCGAGCCGATGCCCTGCGGCCTTGGCTTCCATCCCTATTTCCCGTGCGGCCCGGGCACCCGGATCCAGACCGAAGTCGCGGGGGTTTGGACGGTCGACAAGGACGTGCTTCCGGTCGCGCGAATGCCCGCGGAGGGCCGCTACGCGATCGGTGACGATCCGGTCTGCAGCCGAGGCCTCGACAACGGCTATGACGGATGGTCGGAGAGCGCGATCCTGACCGATCCCGATTGGCCGTTCGAGATCGAACTGTCGTCGCCGCAGGCGCGCTATTTCCAGCTCTATTCGCCCGACCATGGCGGCATCTTCGTCGCCGAGCCCGTCACCCACGCCAACGCGGCGCTGAACGAAGCGGAGGAGGATTGGCCCAGGCTCGGGATCGAGATCCTGGAACCTGGCGAGGAAATGGCGCTCGACGCCCGGATTGCCGTCGAACCGCGCTGAGCTTCGGTTGATACGGCCGAAAGGCGCCTATATAGGCCGCGCTCGCAAGGCCGCTGCGGAGACGTGGGTGAGTGGCTGAAACCAGCGGTTTGCTAAACCGCCGTACGGGGGATTCCCGTACCGAGGGTTCGAATCCCTCCGTCTCCGCCACCGGCGCATTTCGCGAAATTCACCAGCCCGAGCGAAAAGGGATGGGCCTGGCAGCGTCAGCCAATGCTTTCGCTGGCGTGCTGAATCGCTTCCTGGCCGGGATTGCCGCTCGAGACATGAAGGAACCTGCCCATCGCCAGGGAATCGAGTCCGCTCGCCAGGAAGGCGCGGACGGCGTCAGCGGGAGAACACACGATCGGCTCTTCGTGCATGTTGAAGCTGGTGTTGATCAGTGCCGGGCGTCCGGAGAGGCGCTTGTAGTGCGCCAGGATGGCGTACAATTCCGGATTGCGGTCCTGTCGGACAAGTTGCGGCCGGGCCGTTCCGTCGACATGGACCGCGGCGGGCGCCAGCTGCTTCATCTCGTCGGTGCAGTCGAGTGTCACGGTCATGAATTCTGCCGAATGGCGGACCTTTTCTACTCCCCTGAACAGGCGCTCGGCATCTTCCATCATCACGACCGGTGCGAATGGCATGAACTCGGTTCGACCGAGCCGATCATTCAGCCGCGCATTGATCGATGGATGATCGGCGGCATGCAGGATTGACCGGTTTCCAAGCGCTCTGGGTCCGAACTCCATTCGCCCCGCAAATCGACAAACGGTTTTCCCATCCGCAAGTAGCTCTGCGATTCGGGGCGCCGGATCGTCGTTCTCGGTCCAGCTGAGGCCGCCGCGACGAAGGGCAGTCAGAAGCTCTGCATCGTCATAAGCGGGGCCGAGGAACACGTCGCGGAGTTTCCGCGGCGTGTCGCCCGACGATGCTGCATGAAACAAAGCGGCTCCTGCTCCGACTCCCATGTCTCCCATGGCCGGGAAAACGAACAATCGGTTCACGTTCGGAAGATCCGAGATGCGCTGGTTCATCTTGACGTTGGCGAATACGCCTCCAGCCGCGACGACGGTCCCAAGGCCGTGTCGGGCGCAATAATCGCCGATATATCGCGTCGCGACCAGTTCGAGGACGCGCTGGTATGCCGCCGCCATGTCGGCGCGACTGTGTTCCGCAGCCCGTTGTCTCGCCCTCATCGGGTTCTGTGGTGTTTTCAGGCGAAAGTGGTCCGGGCGCGACAAGTCGAAGTCCCCGATCACTTCGTCCAGCAGCTCCTCTGGTTGGCCAAATGCCGCCAACCCGACAATCTTGCCCTCGTGCCGATCCGCGACGAAGCCGAGAGCCTGTGTCACTCGCCGATAGAATGTCCCCAAAGAGTGCGGGTACGGGATGGTGTGGAGATGCTGCATTCGCCCATCTTCACAAAGGTAAAAGGAACCGGTTCCACCACTTCCATAACCGTCAAGGGAGACGCCCAGCGCCTTTCGTTCACCCGATGCCAGATAGGCCGCGGCGACGTGGGCGGCATGGTGGTGCACAAAGCGGATCGGACCCGTGTACCCCGCCAGGCGCAACCTTTCAGCGGTGATGCGGTGCCCCCCGCCGAACATGGATTTGGCAACGGTGCGCCCGACATTCTTGGTATAATTCGCGAAGTGGAAGACCCGATCGACGACAGGCGCGTCCGAGATCAGAGTTGGCGCGAGATTGCGCAAATAATTGCCAATGTCACTGCGCCGTTCGGTCCAGGTCGGCAGCCAGGGTAGCGCCACCGCGTCAACATCTTGAATCGACATACCTGCCTGAGAGAGCACGAATGCGATGCTCTCTTCTGGAAAACCGCCCGCTCCCTTTTTGCGTGTAAATCGCTCCTCAGCCGCTGCGGCAACGATCTGCCCATCGACAATCAGCGCCGCCGCACTTTCGTGGACAATTGGCGAGATCCCCAGAATCACCATTGAAGTCTTGTTGGCGCATTAAGCAACTCACGTAAACAATCCACGCGGCTTTCTCTGTCCTCCACCCCCGCTCGACCTGAAAATCCAAAGAGCGAACGTCACAGCTAAACGACATGTCCCGACTTCTCTGCGCCGCTCTTCAGCCGAGCATCGGCAGGATCTGGTCGGCCTCGCCCCAGCCCACCAGCGCCTGCGCCCGGTCGAGCAGGCTTTCCGCGTCCAGGATGGTAAAGGCGTCGGATCGGTCGATCTGCTCCAACTCCTGCCACGCGACCGGCGCGGCAACCGGCATGCGCTGCCGGGCGCGGGCGGAATAAGGCAGTACCGCCGTCGCTGTCCGATGGTTGCGCAGGAAATCGAGGAAAATCTTCCCGCGCCGCTTTTCTTTCGCAAGCGCGACGGTGAAGCGCTTCGGGTCCGCCTGCGCGAGCGCCGTGGCGAACTGCTTTGAAAAATCGTGCACTTCGTCCCAACCGCATTCGGCACGGAGCGGGACGACGACATGGACGCCCTTGCCACCGGAAAGAAGCGCGAAACTTTCCAGCCCGAGCGCATCGAACGACCGCTTGAGCTGCATCGCCGCTGCCTTCACCGCTTCGAAGCCGAGCGCCGGGTCGGGATCGAGATCGATCACCAGCCGATCCGGCTTCTCCACCGATCCGGCGCGGCTGCCCCAGCCGTGGAATTCCACCGCGTCGGCCTTCGCACAGGCCAGGATCCCTGCCGCGTCAGTGACGTAAAGATAGCGCTCCGTCCGCCCGTTCTTCTGGGCGATTGGCTCGAAATGGATCGGCGGCTTGAACAGCTTGCCGGACGGCGGGTGCGCCTTGCTCCTCTGGAAGAAGCATCTCCCTTCGGCGCAGCGGAACAGGTTGAGGATTCGTCGCTCGACGAACGGAAGCATCAGCGGAGCGACGATTTCGTAATAGAGGGTGGTCGCCCGCACCGAGATGTCGGGCTTGTCGTAGGTCGGCTCCGGGGTCCACGCCACGATCGCCAAACGCGGCTGCAGCCGCGCCGGCTCCGTTCGGCAACAGGGTAAATGCCTGCAAAACCTTGAATGTTGTGATCGCGGTAAACCCGCTGGCGTTAACGTGGGAGCGGACGTGGGACAGGTGCCGAGTGGACACGGCGAGCTGCTCTATCGGGGCGGATCGCATCAGCACCCTGTTTCGAAAAGCCGCTTCGTGCGCACTCGCGCGCGCGCCGTGGCTCGTCCGCTGCCATTGTGGGGCAGGGGGCCAGAGATGAAGTTGAGTACGAATCTTGGGGACTGCATCCACAGCAGGCGCGACCGTCGCGTCCTGCTGAACTGCGCTGCGATCCTCACCGAATCCGACGGATTCACCGTCGACGTGATGATCGTCGATGTATCGAAGGACGGCTTCCGCCTGCGGTCGGTGACGGAACTCGAGCTTGGGTCGAGGGTGTCGCTGCAGATGGACAATGTCGCGCCGGTTCGCTGCGAAATCCGCTGGAGCTGCGGGCACGAGGCCGGCGGCATCTTCCTGGACCCGATTACGATCTAGACCTTCAGCGCAGCGGCGGCGGCCTCGGCCTCGCGTTTCAGGTTGCGCGCCAGCTGCGCCTGGCCGTTGAGATATTGCGGCGGCACGTGGATGTCGCGGTAATCGAGCGCGGCTGCCGCGCGCAGGGTCCAGAACGGGTCGACGAGGTGCGGGCGGGCGAGGGCGACGAGGTCGGCGCGACCGGCGGCGAGGATCGAGTTGGCGTGGTCGGGCTCGTAGATGTTGCCCACCGCCATCGTCGCCAGGCGGCCTTCGTTGCGAAGCTTGTCCGAGAAGGGCGTCTGGAACATTCGGCCGTAGACGGGCTGCGCATCGGTCGAGGTCTGGCCGGCGGAGACGTCGATCAGGTCCGCTCCCTCGTTGCGGAATGCCTCGGCGATTGCGACCGCATCCTCCGGCGTGATCCCTTCGTCACCAACCCAGTCGGTGGCCGAGATTCGGACCGACATCGGCCGATCCTTGGGCCAAGCCTCGCGCATCGCGCGGAAGACTTCGAGTGGATAGCGGAGACGGTTCTCGAGGCTGCCTCCATATTCGTCGGTTCGCTTGTTCTGGAGCGGGGTGAGGAAGCCGGAAAGCAGGTAGCCGTGGGCCGCGTGAAGTTCGACCATGTCGAAACCGGCTTCGACGCCCATCTTCACGGCCGCGACGAACTCGTCGCGCACCCGGTCCATGTCGGCGCGGGTCATCGGCGTTGGGACCTGGTTGACCTCCGACCACGGAACGTCGCTTGCCGCCATCACGGGCCAGTTGCCTTCGTCGAGCGGGACGTCGTTCCCCTCCCAGCCAAGCTTGGTCGAACCCTTGCCGCCCGAATGGCCGAGCTGGAGGCAGATTTTCGCCTTCGAATTGGCGTGGACGAAATCGACGATCCGCTTCCATTCGCGGACATGATCGGCGTTCCACATGCCGGTGCAGCCGGGGCTGATCCGGCCCTCGGGCGAGACGCAGGTCATCTCGGTGAAAATCAGGCCGGCGCCGCCGAGCGCGCGCTCGCCGTAATGGACGAAGTGGAAGTCGTTGGGGACGCCATCGACCGCCGAATACATCGCCATTGGGGAGACGGTGATGCGGTTCTCCACCTCCATTTCGCGCAGCCTGAAAGGCGCGAACATCGGCGGTGCGGTCTTGTTGGACCGACCGTCGGTCGCGCGCTTCCAGAACCAGCGCTCGACGCCCTCCAGCCATTCGCGGTCGCGCAGGCGCAGGTTTTCGTGGCTGATGCGCTGGCTTCGGGTGAGCAGCGAATAAGCGAATTGCAGCGGCTCGAAATGGAGGTAGCGGTGCAGCGTCTCGAACCATTCGGTCGAGTTGCGCGCGCTGTTCTGGAGCTTCAGCACCTCGAGATTTCGCTCGGCCTGATATTCGAACAACGCGGCGTCGCGCGACAGGCCGGGACGGTTCAGGACCTCGGCAAGCTTGATCGCATCCTCGAGCGCCAGCTTCGTCCCTGAGCCGATCGAGAAATGGGCGGTGTGCGCGGCGTCGCCGAGCAGGATGGTGTTGCCGACCGCCCAATTGTCGCACTTGATGCGGCGGAAATTCAGCCAGGCGGCGGAGCCGACGAGGTGGGTCGCGTTCGACTGCAGCCGATGGCCGTCGAGATATTTCGCGAACAATTTCTCGCAGGCGGCGATGCTTTTGTCCTGCGACAACTTGTCAAAGCCGAAGCTCCGCCACGTCTGCTCCGAACATTCGACGATGAAGGTCGAGCAGTCAGGCGCGAAGCGATAGGCGTGGGCCCAGATCCAGCCGTGCTCGGTCTCCTCGAAGGCGAAGGTAAAGGCTTCGAAGACTTTCGATGTGCCGAGCCAGACGAACTTGTTGGCGCGGACGTCGATATCGACCTGGAAAGCGTCGGCGTGCGCGTCGCGGAACCGCGAATTGGCGCCGTCGGCGGCGATAACGAGGTCGTAGTCCGCCCACCTGGGATCGGCGGGATCGCATTCGGCATTGAAGTGGAGCGTGACGCAGAGCTCGCGGGCGCGGTCTTGCAGGATTTCGAGCAAGCGCTTTCGGCCGATGCCGATGAAGCCGTGGCCGGACGAGGTGATGCACTCGCCATGGATGTGGACGTCGATGTCGTCCCAGTGGGCGAATTCTAGCGAGATGATTTGCGCAGACTTGGGGTCGTTCCGCTCGAGGTTCTCGACCGTCTGGTCGGAAAAGACGACGCCCCAGCCGAAGGTGACCCCCGGCGCGTTGCGCTCGAACACCTCGATCTCGTGGGCCGGGTCGCGAAGCTTCATCGAGATGGCGAAATAGAGACCAGCCGGGCCGCCGCCGATGCAGGCGATTTTCATGACAGCGCCTCGATGATGGTGACGTTCGCGATGCCGCCGCCTTCGCACATGGTCTGGAGCCCATAGCGGCCGCCGTGGCGGTGGAGGGCGTGGACTAGCGTGGCCATCAGCTTGGCGCCGGATGCGCCGAGCGGGTGGCCCAGCGCGATGGCGCCGCCGTGGACGTTGAGCTTGTTCGCATCGGCGCCGATCTCCGACAGCCACGCGAGCGGCACCGGCGCGAAGGCTTCGTTGACTTCGTAGAGGTCGATGTCTTCGATCTTGCGGCCGGACTTTTCGAGCGCTGTGCGGGTGGCGCGGATCGGCTCGTCGAGCATGATGACGGGGTCGCCGGCGGTGACCGTCAGCTGGTCGATCCGGGCGAGCGGCTTGAGGCCGTACGCTTTCACCGCGGCTTCGCTTGCGACGAGCACCGCAGCCGCGCCGTCGCAAATCTGGCTGGCGTTGCCGGCGGTGATCACGCCGTCGGGCACCAGCGTCTTGAGGCCGCCGAGCGCTTCGAGCGAAGCATCGTAGCGAATGCCTTCGTCGCTTCGGTGATCGCCCACCTGAACGATCTCGGCATCGAACGCTCCAGCCTGGGTCGCAGCAGCGGCCTTGCGGTGGCTTTCGAGCGCGAAGGTGTCGAGCTGGTCGCGGGAGAGACCGTATTTCTCCGCCATCATCTCTGCGCCGCGGAACTGGGTGAACTCGGTGACTCCGTAGCGCTCCTGCACCGACCTGGGCCACGGACCCGTGCCGATCCCCGCCTGCAGCGGAAGGAAGACCGGCGTGCCCATCGGCACGCGGGTCATGCTCTCGACCCCGGCGGCGATGACTAGGTCCTGGGTGCCGCTCATCACCGCCTGGGCGGCAAAGTGGATCGACTGCTGCGAGCTCCCGCACTGGCGGTCGATGGTCACCGCGGGGACGCTGTCGGGAAGCTTCGAGGCGAGCACCATGTTGCGCCCGACGTGGCAGCTCTGGTCGCCGATCTGGCTGACGCAGCCGACGATCACGTCGTCGAGCGCTGCCGGATCGACTCCCGTGCGCTCCACCAAAGCGTTCAGCACCGCGGCACCGAGATCGGCCGGGTGCCAGTCTTTCAGCGCTCCGTCGCGGCGGCCTCCGGCGGTGCGAACCGCATCGACGATATAGGCCGCGGCCATCAGCAGCGCTCGACCCCGGCCAGGAACTCCTCGACATGGAGGTTGAACTCGGCGGGGCGTTCGAGATTGGAGATGTGGCCGGCGCCCGGAATCGTCTGCAGGCTTGCTCCGGGGACGAGGCCGGCGAGTTCGATCGAGAGCTGGGGCGGAGTCGGACGGTCCGCCTCGCCGACGATCACCAGCGTCGGGACCCGGATCGCGGCGGCGCGGTCGCGCTGGTCGGCGAGCCAGACGGCTTCGGCGCCGATGCGGTAGGCGGCGGGGTCGATCCTCGCCATCGTCTCGACGACTTCCAGCCTAACATCGTCGAGAGCGCCGGGAGCGAGGAGGAAATCGACGCGCGCCTCGGCCAGCGCACGAAGGTCGGTGCTGGCGGCCAAGCTCCGCTCATAGATGCTGCGTCCGTCGGGATGGACAGCGAACGTATCGGCAAGGATCAGCGACGCGCAGCGGCTCGGCGCAAGAGCGCTCATCGCAATCGCCACCACGCCACCAAGCGACAGGCCGCAGACATGGGCGCTTTCGACGCCGAGCGAGTCCATCGCCGCGAAAATGGCTTGCGCATAATCGTCGCGGCTGGTGCCTTCGGCAGCCGGAGCGCTTTCGCCATAGCCCGGATAGTCGAAGGCGATCGCCCGGCGGGAGCGGCCGAAATGGGCAAGCTGCGGGGCCCAGACGGATTTGTCCGAGCCGACGCCGTGAAGGAAGACGATCGGCGTTGCGCCGGAGCCGGCTTCGGCCGCGCCGAGAGTCCCCAGCGAAGTCGCGATTGCAGTCATTGCGCTGCGATTGTCGGTATCGACGGACTTTGCAAGTCGTCCGAAGTTGAACGAAAGGATTCGTGACGGTTCAGCAACGGCTCATCTGGACATGGTACAAGTCCTTCTATTGACTCGCCTATTCTTCGAGGTTTGTGATGCGTAAACTTCTCTTCTCTCTTCTTCTCGCGACCACGGTTGCCACACCCGCCTTGGCCCAGGGCCAGGACCATGGCGATTTTCGTGCTCGCGCCGCCGCCCGGCAGGATCGCCAGGCCGATCATTCGCAGGCTCGCCAGGAGCGGGCGCAGGTTCGCGAGGACCGTTCGCAGGCCCGCGAAGATCGTTCGCAAGCCCGTCAGGATCGTGTCGAAGTCCGCGAGCAGCGGATGGAAGCTCGTCCGCAGCAGATGCAGGACAACCAGCCGCCGGTTCGCGAGATCGTTCGCGAGCGGGTCGTCCGCGACAACCGCCCAGTGATGAACGTCGATGAGCGCGCCGATTCCAATGGCTGGCGCGACCGCGCCGTCCGGCAGGAGCAGGTGCAGCGGCGCGAAACGGTTCGCGCCAACCGCGACAACTGGCGCGACCAGCGCGACGTTCGGCAGCAGCAGATCGAGCAGCAGGCGGACCGGAGCCGGGTCCGCGCACCCGCCGGCGCCCGGTGGGATCGTCCCGCACCGGTTCCGGAAACGGCGCGCAACAACACTCGCCACAGCGAGTGGCGGACCGACTGGCGGCGCGATCATCGCTACGACTGGCGCAACTATCGCAACCACCACCGGTCGATCTTCCGGCTCGGGCTCTATTTCGATCCGTTCGGCTGGGGCTACCACCGCTACAACATCGGCTGGCGGCTGTGGCCGAGCTATTACAGCAGCAACTACTGGCTGAACGACCCGTACATGTACCGGCTTCCGTACGCGCCGTTCCCGTACAAGTGGGTGCGCTATTATGACGACGCGCTGCTGGTGAACGTCTACACCGGCCAGGTCGTCGACGTGATGTACGACTTCTTCTGGTAGAGTCGGGCGACACGTTGGTAGAAGAGGGCGTTGCGGCCATGCCGCGGCGCCCTTTTCCTTTCCGGCAGGGTTGCCGCGGCGAAATGGCCGTATTAAGCGACTAAGACACTCAAGCCCAGATTCCGGGGGGAAATCACATGACGACTCGTGCACTTGCCGTGACCGCGCTCCTGTCCACCTGCGCTCTTTCCGCCTGTGCAACCGCGCCTGCTCCCGCCCCGGTGGGCCCGGTCGCGCCCGTCGCCGAAGTGGCTCCTCCGCCGCCGGGCGAGCCGGTCATGAGCGAGCACGACAAGCTGTTCGCCCTGTTCAAGGCGAGCGACGAGGCGCAGCTGCAGCGCAACCCGATCCAGGGAATCTTCCGCGGCGACCTTCGCTATGCGGACCAGTTCGGCGATTACATCACCGACCAATATTATGCCGGCGAGAAGGCGGCGGCCGAGCACGACCTTGCCGCCCTTCACGCAATCGACCGGTCGAAGCTCGATGAGACTGACCAGCTCGCCTACGACACGTTCGAATGGCAGACGAAGGACACGCTTCGCGGCTATCAGCCCGACATCCTGTCACTGACCGAAGTCCAGCCGATCAATCACTTCTTCGGGCTGCACACTTTCTATCCGACGTTCGCCAGCGGACAGGGAGCAGCGCCGTTCAAGACGCTCGAGGACTACGAGAACAACCTGAAGCGGCACAAAGGCTTCGTCACCTATCTCGACCGCGCCATCGGGCGGTTCAAGCAGGGCGAGGCGAGCGGGGTCGTCGAGACCAAGCTGACGGTCCGCAACATGATCGAGCAGCTCAACAACCAGCTGAAGCAGAAGCCCGAGGATTCGCCTTACTTCCGCCCGGTCAAGAATTTCCCCGACAGCATCTCGCCCGCCGACCGCGAGCGGCTGACGAACGAATATCGGGCCGCGATCACCGACGAGCTCTACCCGGCGCTGACCCGGCTGCGCGACTTCTTCCAGAACGAATATCTGGCGCATGCGCGCGCCGGTGACGGGTTGGTCTACATGAAGGGCGGCGACAAGCTTTACGCCTATCAGCTGGAATCGACGACGACTCTCCCGCTCACCGCGGACCAGATCCACCAGACCGGCCTCAGCGAAGTCGCCCGGATCACCAAGGAAATGGAGAAGGTGAAGAGCCAGGTCGGCTTCAAGGGCGATCTCCACGCCTTCTTCGACTACATGCGCACGTCGAAGAAATTCCAGCCGAAGAGCCGCGAGGCGCTGACCCAGGGCTTCTACGACATCCAGAAAAAGGTCGAGCCGAAGCTCCCGGCCCTGTTCGATCACATGCCCAAGGCAAAGCTTGTGATCCGCCCCTACGAGCCGTTCCGCGAGAAATTCGAGGCGGGCGGCTCCTACGAGCAGGGGACTCCCGACGGTTCGCGGCCGGGCACCTTCTATTTCAACGCCTACGACCTGCCGTCGCGAAGCACATGGGAGATGACCACCCTGTTCCTTCACGAGGGCGAGCCCGGCCACCATTTCCAGATCAGCCTGGCGCAGGAGAACGACAAGCTTCCGGCCTTCATGCGGTTCGGCGGGAACACGGCCTATGTCGAAGGCTGGGCGCTCTATGCGGAAACATTGGGCTATCCGATGGGCCTGTACGACGATCCCTATGCCCGGTTCGGGACCCTCAATGACGAGATGCTCCGGGCGATGCGGCTGGTGGTCGACACCGGCATCCACTCCAAGGGTTGGACCCGCGACCAGGCGATCACCTACATGCTGACCCATTCCGGCATGGGGAAGACCGACGCCACCGCGGAGGTCGAGCGCTACATCGCGATCCCGAGCCAGGCGACGGCCTACAAGACCGGCGCGCTGACCATCCAGCGGCTGCGCGACAAGGCCAAGGCGGCGCTCGGGGACAAGTTCGACATCCGCGAATTCCACGACCAGGTGCTCGACACCGGCGCCCTGCCGCTGACGGTTCTGGAGGAAAAGATCGACCGCTGGATCGCGGCCAAGCAGGCAAGCTAGGCGGTCGGGCTCTAACGAGCCTGCAGATAAGCCGCCGAGGCCAGGTCCTGGACGACGTGGCCGAGCGATTTGTAGATGGTGATCTGCTCGTCGCTCTCGCGGCCGGGGATTCGCCCGGAGAGGATTTCTCCGATCTCGCCGACGACATGGTTGTCGTCGACCAGGCCGGCGTCGCGGGCGACCGCGAGCTCGGCAGCCTGGGCAAGGACGCCCGGCCGATAATCGGCAATGTAGCGCGCCATTGCCACCAGCGCGGAATCGACCTCGACCGGTCCAAGATAGCTGGAGCCGACGAGATTGACGTGCGTCCCAGGCTTCACCCACTCGCCCAGCAGGATCGGCTCGGGAGACGAGCTGACGGTGCAGATCACGTCGGCGCGGGATGCGGCTTCACGCGCGTCGAGAACGGGCGTGATCGTCCGGCCCAGCTCTTCGCTCATCTGCCGGGCGAAGCTGCGCGTCTTTTCCGGCGAGCGGCCCCACAGCAGGATTTCACGGAAGTCGCGGACCAAGGGCAGCGCGCGAAGGTGCGCATCCGCCTGAACGCCGGTGCCGAAGATTGCGAGGACTTGCGCGTCCTTCCGCGCGAGCGCGTCAGTCGCGACGGCGCTGGCGCAGCCGGTGCGGATCCTGGTGATCGGCTCGGCGTCGGCGATGCAGCTGACCGCGCCGGTCTTGCCGTCATAAGCGACGACCACGCCCTGGTGCCGGGTGCAGCCGGGCCGATCGGGATCGCCGAACACGCTGACCAGCTTGGCGCCGAAGGTCGATAGCGCCGCCAGCTCGCCGGGCATGATTCCCCAGACGCCGTCGCCGACGGGCCAGATCTGCCGCAGCGGCTGCGGCTCCCCCCTCGACAGCGCAATCATCGCGCGTCGGACCGCCTCGATGCAGCCGGGATAGTCGAGAAGCTCCTCGACCCTGGCCGCGTCGAAGAGGCGGACGGTCATGCGGCCAGGGCTTCCTCGATGAGGCGCCTGCCGTTGTCGATTCCGTAGAGGGCGATGAAGCTGCCCATGCGGGGCCCCTGCGACGAGCCGAGCAGCGTTTCGTACAGCGCCTGGAACCAGCTTCGGAGCGCCTCCTTGCCGTAATGCTGCTTGCCGACCTCGAAGACGATGTTCTGGATCGCCTCGGCGTCGGAGTCGCTCCCAAGCGTGGCGAGTTCGGAATCGAGATCGCGCAGCGCCGCTGCTTCCTCGGCCGTGGGCTGGCGGCGCTTGAGGGTGGGGACGACGAAATCTCGCGCGTAGTTCACCGCAAGTGCGATCAGCTTGTCGAGCTCCGGATTCTGCTCCGGCGAAGTTCCCGGGGCGTAGCGCTGGACGAACTTCCACGCCGTTTCGCGATCGCCGACGCCCGGAAGGCTGACGAGGTTGAGGAGCAGACCGTAGGTGACCGGCGGAATTCGCTCCGGGACATTGCCGGCGTGGATATGGTGGACCGGATTGCCGAGCTTCTGTTCGATCGGTTGGTCCGGATAGCGCTCGCGGAACTGGAAATATTCGTCCACGGCGCGCGGGATGACACCGATGTGCAGGCTCTTCGCCTTCTTCGGCTCGCGGTAGATGTAGAAGGCGAGGCTCTCTTCCGAGCCGTAGCGGAGCCATTCCTCGAGGCTCAGCCCGTTGCCCTTCGACTTGGAGATCTTCTCGCCCTTTTCGTCGAGGAACATCTCGTAATTGAAGCCCTCCGGCGGGCGGCCGCCGAGGACCCGCGCGATCTTGCTCGACTGCACGACGCTGTCGATCAAATCCTTGCCGGCCATTTCGTAATCGACTCCGAGCGCGACCCAGCGGGCGGCCCAGTCGACCTTCCACTGGAGCTTCGCCATCCCGCCGAGCGCCGATTGCTCGATCCGCTGGCCCTCGTCGTGGAAGGCGACGATTCCGGCTTCGGCGTCGACGACCTCGACCGGCACCTGCAGGACGACGCCCGTAGCCGGCGAGATCGGCAGCACCGGCGAATAGGTCTTGCGGCGCTCCTCGCGCAAAGTTGGGAGCATCACGCCCATCACCGCATCCCAGTTGCGGAGAACTTGCCGGATCACCTCGTCGAACCGGCCACTGGTGTAGCATTCGGTCGCCGAGAAGAAGTCGTAGTCGAAGCCGAAGCGGTCGAGGAAGCTGCGCAGCATCGCATTGTTGTGAGCGGCGAAGCTGTCGTGGCTCCCGAACGGGTCGGGGATGCGGGTCAGCGGCTTGCCGAGGTGCTGGTGAAGAAGCTCCTGATTGGGGACATTGTCCGGCACCTTGCGGAGGCCGTCCATGTCGTCGCTGAAGGCGATGAGGCGCGTCGGATTGCCGGTCAGCTCCTCATAGGCTCGGCGGACGAAGGTCGTCCGCGCGACCTCGTTGAACGTGCCGATATGAGGAAGGCCCGACGGGCCATAGCCGGTTTCGAAGATCACCGGGGCGGCGCCCGGCTTCCCGTCCGGCCAGCGCTTCAGCAGCTTGCGCGCTTCCTCATAAGGCCAAGCCTTTGAAGCCATTGCGGCATTTCGAAGCGTTTCGGCGTCCAAATTCGTTGCTCTTCTGTTCTCTTGCAGCCAAGGTCGGGGAAGTGGCCGCTCCATTGCCCCTTCCCGCGCTTCACGCAACCCATGCCGGAATCTGGATTTCGGATCCCTCGGGAGGGGTGCGCGAATCGACTCGGGGCGAAGCCATCGCTCGCGCGGCCGAGACTCCGCACATCATCCTCAATGCGCCGCTGGTCGGGCAGCGGCTCGGCTACGCCGAATTGTCGGGGCTCGATCTTCTCGAGCTGTTCGCCTTCATCCATCCGGCGCGCTTCGCGGTGCCGACTCCCGCCGGGCTGAGCCGCGCGGTCGGATTGGAGCCGCCGGGAAACGAGGCGGAAGCTGCCGCGGTCCTTCAGCGGATCGCGCTGAAGTTGCTCGACGTTCTTGCCGATCCGCAGTGGGCGGAGCGCGAGGGCGCCTGGACTGCGAATGCCAGCCTTCATCGCCTCGGCTGGTCGTGGGCACCCCTGGTCGGCAGCAGACTGGAGCGGCCCCAACGGGGCGAGCGAATGCTCTTCTCCCGGCTCCCGCAATGGGAAGAATCCGCCGATCAGCCTCCCCCGCTCGCGACCAATGTTCATCCCGAAGACGCGAAGGTGAAGCTGGCGAGACTGACCGGCGAGCGCGCCGAGCCGCGCGAAGGGCAGAAGGCAATGGCCGCGGCGGCCGCGCCCGTCTTCGCTCCCCGGAAGTCGCGAGACGGGCCCAACATGCTGCTTGCGGAAGCCGGAACCGGAATCGGCAAGACCTTGGCCTATCTCGCCCCGGCGTCGCTCTGGGCCGAACGGTCCGGCGGAACGGTTTGGGTATCGACCTACACCAAGGCGCTTCAGCGGCAGCTGGATTCGGAAGGTCCGCGGCTGTTCGCGGATTCAGGCGAGCGGGCGAAGCGGATGGTGGTCCGCAAGGGCCGCGAGAATTATCTCTGCCTGCTGAACCTGGAAGATGCGTTGCAGGGTGGGTTCGCCGGGCGAGCAGCGGTCCTTGCGCAGCTGGTCGGCCGCTGGGCGGCCTATAGCCGCGACGGCGACATGGTTGGCGGCGATCTTCCGGGCTGGCTTCCGAGCCTGTTCCGAAGGGCGGGCTCGACCGCGCTCACCGACCGGCGGGGCGAGTGCGTCTATGGCGGCTGCCCGCATTACCGCCGCTGCTTCATCGAGCGCGCCGAACGCGCCGGACGCGAGGCGGACCTGGTAATCGCG
>JBQCIU010000099.1:0-5271 GCA_051953395.1 Sphingomicrobium sp. | reverse complement strand
CGACAGAGCCAGCCCGGCCGCGAGTGCGATCAGAAGGCGCGGCGGGACGTCCGTTCGCTCATAGTCCGTGTCCGGCCGGTCTTGTGCCAATGACCTTCCCCGCGAGAAGCAGCCGCTTCGGCAAGGAACAGCCGGGAAACTCGTTCCGTTCCCGTGATTGACGAACGGCAGTTAAACGGAACCGCGTCCGCATCCGCTCCGTTCGACCTGAAGCACCGGTCAATCGGAGGAGCGGCAACGGGTGGCGCAAATCTTCTCGCGCACGGCCGATACCCGCTTCCGAGCCATCGTTCTGGCGATCCTCGCGGTGTCCATCGGCTCGCTGCTCGTCGCGGGAGTCTATGCCCGTTCGCAATATATGACGGAGGTCGGCCGGACGCCGCTGCAGCCGGTGCCCTTCAGCCACAAGCATCACGCCGGCGAGCTCGGCATCGACTGCCGCTATTGCCATACCGACGTCGAGACGAGCGCGAATGCGGGAATGCCGGCGACTCATGTCTGCATGAGCTGCCATTCGCAGCTTTGGACCAACGCCAAGATGCTGGAGCCTGTGCGGGCGAGCCTGGCCGACAACCGCTCGCTGGTGTGGCACCGGGTGATTCGGGTGCCGGACTATGTCTATTTCCGGCACGACATCCACATCGCCAAGGGCGTCGCCTGCGTCGAATGCCACGGGCGCGTCGACCGGATGCCGCTGACCTACCGCGCCAAGGCGATCACGATGCAGTTCTGCATCGATTGCCACCGCGATCCCGGCCCGCGGCTGAGACCGCGCGACGCCGTTCTCGATTTCGACTGGAAGCCGCCGCCCGACGAGAAGGCGCTCGAGCAGAAGCTGGTGCGCCTCTACAACATCCACTCGCCGCAGGTGCTCACCAATTGCGGGGTCTGCCACCGATGACCGGGCGCCCCGCCGAAACCGGCCGCCGCTGGTGGCAGTCGCTTGAGGAGCTGGCCGGGAGCGACTCCTTCGCCGAGACCATCAAGGCGGAATTCCCGTCGCTGTTCGAAATGGCGCGGGTCGACCGGCGCGAGCTGTTGCGCGTGATGGGCGCGTCGCTGGCGCTTGCGGGAGTGACGGGGTGCAAGCCGGCGAAATCGGACGATGTGGTCCCGTTCGTGGACCGGCCGCCCGGCTTCGAGGTAGGTAGGATCGACCATTATGCGACCGCGGTCCTGGTCGACGGTTTCGCGCAGCCAGTGCTTGCGACCTGCGTTGCCGGACGTCCGATCAAGCTGGAGGGTAATCCGCAGCATCCGGCGAGCCGCGGGGCGACGAGCTTCCTGACCCAGGCGGCGCTCCTCGACCTCTACGATCCCGATCGCAGCCAGGCGCCGCTGCTTCGCGGGACGACCGCCGACTGGGCCGATTTCGACGCGCAGATGCAGCGCTGGCGGGCGGCTTGGAAGGCGAACGGAGGCGCGGGGGTCCGGCTTCTGATCGGGCCGACCACCTCCCCGACCCTGATCCGGCAGATCGCGCAGCTGAAGGCGGCGCTTCCCAACCTGCGGGTGCACGCGTTCGATCCGCTGGCCGGCTATGGCGCCGACGCCGTGACGGAGGCGCTCGGGCCGGTGCAGCCGCTGCTCCGGTTGGAGAATGCGCGGATCGTCGTCAGCCTCGACGACGATTTCCTTGGCGCGGGCGCGGCGCAGGTGGTGAACGCCGGCGGCTGGGCGAAGCGGCGCGGCGATGCCTCCAATGCCGAGCGGATCCGCCTGTACATGGCCGAGCCGACGCCGACGCTGACCGGCGCCAATGCGCAGCACCGGATAGGGGTGCGGCCTTCGCGCATAGCGCGGCTTGCTGCTGCGCTTGGGGCGAAGCTTGGCTTCGGAGGGCCGGTCGGCGGACTGACACCGGAAGAGTTCGGCTGGGTCGGGGCGGCGGCGAATGCCCTGCTCGCCAATCGGGGCCAGGCGCTGCTGACGGTCGGCCGCCATCTCCCGCCTGCGATTCACTCGCTGGCGGCGGCTGTGAACGGACGCCTCGGGAGCGCCGCGGTCGAGTATCTGGAGCCGGTCGTGCTCGCCGCCGACGGCAGCTATCTCGATCTCGTCCGCGATGTTGAGGCAGGCCGGGTGGCCGCGCTCTTCACGCTCGGCGCGAATCCCGCTTACGCCGGTCCGGCCGACATCGCCTTCGCGTCGCTGGCGCGACGGATCCCGCTGACCGTCCACGCCGGCACCCATTATGACGAGACCGCCGCGGCCAGCGCCTGGCACTTGCCGATCCCGCACGCGCTCGAGGACTGGAGCGACGCGCGGTCGGTGGACGGCGTCGCGACCGTCATCCAGCCGGTGATCCAGCCGCTTTACGACACGCGGTCGCTGCACACGCTGCTGGCGGGGCTGACCGTGGGGGGCGCGCCCGATGCGCGGTCGATCGTGCGGCAATCCTGGTCGGACAAGCTGGCCGACGACGCTGCGTGGAATGCGGCGCTCAAGATGGGCTCCGTTCCCGGCACCCAGGCCAAGGCTGCTTCTGTCTCGCCACGCGCCTTGCCGATCCAGTCAGAGCAGCCGAGCGGCGAGGTGGAAGTCGTCATCCGTCCCGATCCGACGATCCGCGACGGCGCCGGAGCCAATAACGGCTGGCTCCAGGAGCTCCCCAAGCCGCTGACCAAGGTGACCTGGGACAATGTCATCGCGCTCAGCCCCGCAACCGCGAACCGTCTCGGAATCGGCGGGTCGGGCGAACCGGCGAGCAACCGCGTTTCCATGATCGAGGTGGAGTGCGGCGGGCGAAGCGTGACGGGGCCGGTGTGGGTCATGCCGGGCCAGCCTGACGATGTCGCCACCGTCTATCTGGGCTACGGGCGGCGAAGCGTCGGGCGGGTCGGGAACGGAATCGGCTATGACGCCTACCAGCTGCGCACTGCCGCTTCGCCTTGGGCAACGGCTGGGACTCTGCTCCCGGTGCCCGGGACGGCGGCGGTCGCAACCACCCAGACCCATCACCGGCTGGAGGGCGGCGAGGAGGTGCCGACGGTACCGAGTGCCAATGCGGCTTACGCGAAGGCCGGCGGCGGCGAGAGCATCTACCCGCGCTGGAAGGAAGGCGAGCCGGCCTGGGGCATGGTGATCGACACCGACCTGTGCATCGGCTGCAACGCCTGCATCACCGCCTGCCAGGCCGAGAACAACGTGCCCGTGGTCGGCAAGAAGCAGGTCTACGAGGGCCGCGAGATGCACTGGCTTCGGGTAAGCCGCCTCTACACCGGCGAGCCGGCGAATCCCGGGACGATGTTCCAGCCGATCCCGTGCATGCATTGCGAGCAGGCGCCGTGCGAAATGGGCTGCCCGGTGCACGCCACCGTCCACAGTCCCGACGGCCTGAACCTGATGGTGTACAACCGCTGCATCGGAACGCGGACCTGCTCGAGCTACTGCCCCTACAAGGTGCGGCGGTTCAACTGGTTCGACTACACGACCCACGCCGCCCCCTCGATCGAGGCGCAGCGCAATCCCGACGTCACGGTGCGCGGACGCGGGGTGATGGAAAAATGCACTTATTGCATCCAGCGAATCCGGGGCGCCGCAGTCGAGGCGGATATCGAGGATCGCGCCATCCGCGACGGCGAAGTGAAGACCGCGTGCCAGCAGGCCTGCCCGACCAGCGCGATCACGTTCGGCAATCTTGCCGACGCCGGAAGCGCGGCGGCAAAGCGAAGGGCCAGCCCGCGCAACTATGCCCTGCTCGGCGAGCTCGGGACCCGGCCGCGAACCACCTATCTTGCGCGGATCGAACCGGAGGACGAGGCCTGATGGTCGAGCGCGCCCTCCCCCTCGACGAGACGCTCCACGAGATTTCCGTCGATGTCGGGCGGGTGCCGCTGCGCTTTCCGGCGCGGGTGCCGTGGGCGATCGCGATGGTGCTGAGCCTGATGCTGGTCGGGCTCTTCCTCGTCTCGATCGCCTATCTCTTCGCTCGCGGCGTGGGAGTGTGGGGGCTCAACATCCCGGTGAACTGGGCCTTTGCGATCCACCTGTACGTCTGGTGGCTCGGGCTCGGCCATGCAGGAACGCTCATCTCGGCGATGCTGCTTTTGATGGGGCAGGACTGGCGCAACAGCCTCAATCGGTTCGCCGAGGCGATGACCCTGTGCGCCGTGGTCTGCGCCGGGATCGAGCCAATCATCCACCTCGGGCGGCCGTGGTTCTTTTACTGGATGTTCCCCTACCCGGCGACGATGGGCGTGTGGCCCCAGTTCCGGAGCCCGCTCGAATGGGACATCTGGGCGGTCCTCACCTACCTCACGGTCTCGCTCGTCTTCTGGTACATCGGCCTCGTCCCCGACCTCGCCACCGTCCGCGACCGCGCTCGGCGGCGCGAGTGGCAGGTCTTCTTTGGGATTTTCTCGCTGGGCTGGCGAGGGTCGGCGCGGCACTGGGACCGCTGGCGGCGCTGCTATCGAACCGTCGCGGTGATCGCTGTCCCGCTGGTCGTCTCGGTCCACAGCGAAGTGTCGCTTTTGTTCGCCTCGGGCCAGGTGCCAGGCTGGCATTCGACGATCTTCCCGCCCTATTTCGTGCTCGGCGCCGCCTTCTCCGGCTTTGCAATGGTGGCGATGATCGCCTTGGTCATGCGCCACACGTTCCAGCTCGGCGAGCTCGTCACGGACCGCCACATGGACGTTCTTGCCAAGGTGCTTCTGACGACCGGACTGATGACGGCCTATGGCTATGCGTTCGAGGTGTGGGACGCGCTTTACTCGGGCAACGTCCACGAAATCGCCACGGTCCACGACCGCTTCTTCGGGATCTACGCCTGGAGCTACTGGGGCGCGGTCTTCTTCAACTTCGTCCCGCTCCAGGGGCTGTGGCTGAGGCGAATCCGGCGGAGCCCGGTGCTGCTGTTCCTGATCGGAACCTCGGTCGTCGTCGGCATGTGGATGGAACGCTACATGATCCTGACGACCAGCCTGTACAAAGACTTCCTGCCGTCGAGCTTCGGCGTCTATCACGCCAGCTTCTGGGACTGGAGCACCTACATCGGGATGATCGGCGTGTTCCTGACGCCGTTCCTTCTGTTCGTCCGCTACATCCCGTCCATTTCGATCTTCGAAGACAAGGAAGTGCTCGCGCGCGAGCAGGAGGAGGCGCGCCGTGGCTGACGCGCTGCTCGGGATGCTCGCCGAATTCGAAGACCAGGACCGGCTGCTCGATGCGGCCCGGGCGACGCGCTCGGAAGGTTATCGGAACCTGGATGCCTTCACGCCCTTCCCGGTCGAGGGGATGAGCGAGGTCCTTCGGATCCGCGACCATCGG
>JBQCIU010000098.1:0-18428 GCA_051953395.1 Sphingomicrobium sp. | reverse complement strand
CCTTGGGCTTGTCCGGAAAGAGGTCGTCCAAATCCATGCCTCAGTCGTTGACCGGGCCATGTGCGAAGTCAATAAGCCGGGCGCCGTGACCACCTCGATCCCAGCGACCATGAACGCCGTCGTCGCCCCTCAACCGGACGGCGCCGAGGAGCTGGCGCTGGTCGAGCGGCCCGTGCCCCGGCCGGGCAAGGGCGAAGTGCTCGTCAAGGTCGCCGCCGCGGGCGTCAACCGTCCCGACATCCTGCAGCGGCGCGGCCTCTACCCGCCGCCGCCCGGAGCGCCGGACATCCTCGGGCTGGAGATTGCCGGCGAAGTGATCGAGGCGGGAGAGGGCGCCGAGGCCCTTGCCGGCCAGAAGGTCTGCGCTCTGGTCGCGGGCGGCGGTTATGCCGAATATTGCGTGGCGCCCGCCGGCACCTGTCTTCCGGTTCCCGAAGTGCTTTCGCTGACCCAGGCAGCCGCTCTCCCGGAAACGCTTTTCACCGTCTGGTTGAACCTGTTCGAGCGCGGTTTCGCGGCCGACGGGGACACGGTCCTGGTCCATGGCGGCACCAGCGGAATCGGCACGATGGCGATCGCGCTGGGCCGGCTGTTCGGCCTCACCGTCATCGTCACTTGCGGCACCGACTCCAAGTGCCGCCGGGCCGAGGAGCTCGGCGCCGACAGCGCGATCAATTACAAGTCCCAGGATTTCGTCGAGGCAGTGAACGCCCTGACGAACGGCCGCGGTGTTCAGGTCGTGCTCGACATGGTCGGTGGCGATTACCTGCCGCGCAACATCGCCTGCCTCGCCGACGACGGCCGCCACATCTCCATCGCCTTCCAGCGCGGGGCAAAGGCCGAGATCGTCATTCCGGACGTCATGCGCCGACGGCTCACCCTCACCGGCTCGACTCTTCGGCCCCGGCCGGTCGAGTTCAAGACGATGGTCGCGGACGAGATCGCCCGCACCGTCTGGCCCTATGCCGAGGGCGGGCGGCTGAAGCCGGTCATCGATTCGACTTTCCCCCTCGCCGAAGCGGCCCGGGCCCATGCCCGAATGGAAGCCGGCGACCATATCGGCAAGATCGTTCTGGAGGTCGCCCCATGAGCTTGCCGATCAGCCTTGCCGGGAGTACATCGGCGCCGACCGGCCGCTCCGCGAGGGGCGGCCCTATTCATTTCTAGATTGAGCGGAGAATCCGACGTGGCCCAGCAAGCCCAGCCCCTGATGCCCCATGCGACCGCCGCCTGGCTGGTCGAGAACAGCTCGCTCACCTTCGAGCAAATCGCGCAATTTTGCGGCCTCCACATCCTTGAGGTCCAGGCCATCGCCGACGACACGGCGGCGACCAAGCTGACCGGCCGCGACCCGATCCGTTCGGGAGAGTTGACCCACGAAGAGATCGCGAAGGGCCAGGAAGATCCGGACTACCAGCTGCAGATCCAGAAGGTGCCGGACCAGGTCCGCCGCACCAAGGGCCCGCGCTACACCCCGCTTTCGAAGCGCCAGGACAAGCCCGACGGAATCGCCTGGCTGGTGAAGAACCACCCGGAGCTTAGCGACGGCCAGATCGGCAAGCTGATCGGGACCACCCGCACGACGATCTCGGCGATCCGCGACCGAAGCCATTGGAACATGGCCAACATCACCGCGAAGGACCCGGTCACCCTTGGCCTGACCTCGCAGCGCGAGCTGGATGCCGCTGTCGCCAAGGCGCAGAAGGCTGCCGGCGCGGCCGCTCCGGCCGACGAGCATTTCGAGGAAGACCGCCAGGCGCTGATCGAGCAGCTCCGCGCCGAGCGCGAGCAGCAGGCGCGGGACGCGGAGGCGGCGCTCTCGGCCGCCGAAGCCGGTGAAACCCTGGCGCCGGACGAAATCGTCCCCGGAATTCGCGACCCGTTCAAGAAGTAAGTCGGTCGTCATTGCGAGGAGCGAAGGCGAAGCGGCAATCCAATGCCGCGCCGCTGGATTGCTTCCCCCGGATCAAGTCCGGGGTCGCAATGGCGGGCTGCAACGCTTGATTCAAACGCCTCACAGGGTCATTCCACCGTCATGGACGCTCCCACCCAGCAGGAAGAGCTCAGCTTCGAGGATGCGCTCAAGCGCCTCGAGGAAATCGTCCGCACGCTCGAGAAGGGCGAGGCTCCGCTCGACAGCTCGATCGAGCTCTATCAGGAAGGCGACAAGCTCAAGCGCCACTGCGAGGCGAGGCTGAAGGCCGCCCAGGCACGGATCGAGCAGATCGCCTTCGGAAGCGACGGAAAGCCGGCGGGGGCGAAGCCCTTCGATGTCGGTTGAGATCGTCGACGGCCCCAGGCTCGACCTTGAAGCCGAAGCGGACCGGGTCTCTGCCCGGGTCGATGCCTTCTTCACATTTTTGCTGCAGCCGCCGAACGACAGCCGCGACCGGCTCTATTCGGCCATGCGCCACGCGGCGATCGGCGGCGGCAAGCGTCTCCGTCCGCTCCTGACCATCGCCGCGTCGCGGCTGTTCGGAATCGACGAGGAGCAGGCGCTTCGAGTTGCGGCGGCGATCGAAGCGATCCACGTCTACTCACTGATACACGACGACTTGCCGTCGATGGACGATGACGATCTTCGGCGCGGCAAGCCGACCGTCCACAAGGCCTATGACGAGGCGACGGCGATCCTTGCCGGCGACAGCCTTCACGCTCTGGCGTTCGAGATCCTGGCCCACGAGGCCACCCACCGCGACCCGCTGGTTCGGTCGGAGCTGGTCCTTGAGCTGTCGCGGGCGTCCGGCCCGAACGGCATGGCGGGTGGCCAGATGATGGACCTTGCCGCCGAGGGCCAATCGCTCGACCTTGCGGCAATCACGCGCCTTCAGCAGCTCAAGACCGGCGCGCTCATCGAATATGCGGTGGAGGCGCCGTGCATCGTCACCCGGCTGACGAAAGAGGCGCGGACGCCGTACCGGGGTTATGCGCGCAACATCGGCCTCGCCTTCCAGATCACCGATGACCTGATCGATTACGGCGGGAACGAAGCGACGGCGGGCAAGCGCACCGGCAAGGACGCGGAAAAAGGCAAGGCGACCTTCGTTTCGCTGCTCGGTCCCGAACGGGCGGCGCAGCAGGCTCGGGTGCTGGTCGAGCAGGGCATTGACCATCTCTCCGACCACGGCGAAGAGGCGGACATGCTTCGCGCAATCGCGCGCTTCGCAATTGAGCGGGACCGGTAAATGGCTGAAAGAATAGGCGTCTATCCGGGCACGTTCGACCCGATCACGCTCGGGCATCTCGACATCATCCGGCGCGCCTCGCACCTGGTGGATCGGCTCGTCGTCGGAGTGACCACCAACCCGTCGAAGCAGCCGCTGTTCACCGTCGCCGAGCGGCTGGAGATGGTCCGGCGCGAAATCTCCGGGATCGCCAACGGCTCGATCCAGGTCGTCGAGTTCGACTCGCTGCTGATGGATTTCGCCGAAGCGCAGGATGCGTCGATGATCGTCCGCGGCCTGCGGGCCGTCGGCGACTTCGAATCTGAATGCCAGATGGCGGGCAGGAACCAGCAGCTCAACAACAAGATCGAGACCGTCTTCCTGATGGCCGATGTGTCGCTTCAGCCGATCGCGTCACGGCTGGTTAAGGAGATCGCCCGCTATGGCGGCTCGATCGACAAGTTCGTCACTCCCGCGGTCGCCGCCGACGTTGCCCGCCAGCTCGGCCGAAGCTGAAAGACACCCGAACTATGAAGTTGCTCGCGCTTCCGTTTCTCGCTTTTGCCTTCCTCGTCGCCCGGCCCGCCTGGGCGCAGGAGCCCGTGGCGGCGGCGCCGCTCCCGCTGGCTGCACCGGCGGAGATTGCCGCCAATCCCGCGAACCGCCTGGTCCTTCAGCTGTCCAACGGCGGCACGGTGGTGATCCAGCTTCGTCCCGACGCTGCCCCCAACCATGTCCAGCGGATCCAGACCCTGGTTCGACAGGGCTTTTATGACGGGACCATTTTCCACCGGGTGATTCCGGGTTTCATGGCGCAGGGCGGAGATCCGACCGGCACGGGAGAGGGCGGTTCGAAGCTTCCCGACCTCAAGGCGGAGTTCAACTCGCTTCCGCATCTTCGCGGAACCGTCGCGGCGGCGCGCGCGGAAAGCCCCGACAGCGCTAATAGTCAGTTCTACATCATGTTCGCGCCCAATTCCTCGCTCGACGGCCAGTATACGGTGTTCGGGCGCGTGATCTCCGGGATGGACGTCGTCGACCAGATTGCGCCTGGCCAGCCGCCCGCCAATCCGACGAAGATCATCCACGCAAGCCTCGGCGACGGCGCTCCGACGGCCGCGCCCGCGCCCCAGGCGCAGCCGCAGCCCGCGCAGCAAGAGAACACGCCCGGCGGCTGATGCGCGTCGACCTGTTCGATTTCGACCTGCCCGCCGACCGAATTGCCCTGAGGCCCGCGCGGCCGAGGGATTCGGCGCGGCTCCTGCTCGTCGATGACGGGTCGATCGCCGACAAGGTCGTCCTCGACCTGCCGCAGCTGCTGCGCCCGGGCGACGTGCTCCTGTTCAACGATACCAAGGTGATCCCCGCCCAGCTCGAGGGACGACGCGGAGAGGCGCGGGTCGGGGTTACCCTCCATAAGCGCGCCGGGCCGAGAAGCTGGTGGGCGTTCGTCCGCAATGCGAAGCGGCTCAGGAACGGCGACCGAATCGATTTCGACGCGGGCGTTTCGGCGCTCGCGACCGAGCGCGCGGATGACGGAAGCATCCTCGTCGCGTTCGAAGGCGATGAGCCCGTCGAACTTTTGATCGAGCGCGCGGGACGGATGCCGATTCCGCCCTACATCGCATCGAAGCGGCCGGCGGACGAGGCGGACCGGGAAGACTATCAGACCGTCTTCGCCCGCGAAGAGGGCGCAGTCGCAGCTCCGACCGGCGCGCTTCACTTCACCGACCGGCTGCTCCAGGCGCTGGACGAGCGCGGAGTGAAGCGCGAGACCCTGACGCTCCATGTCGGCGCCGGGACATTCCTGCCGGTCAAGTCGGAGGATACCGCCGAGCACCAGATGCATTCGGAATGGGGCAGGATCGATGCCGCCACAGCCGAACGCCTCAACGCTGCTCGCAAGGCCGGAGGCCGGCTGATCGCGGTCGGCACGACGTCGCTCCGGCTGGTGGAAAGCGCCGCGGATGCTGACGGGACGATCCAGCCATTCGAAGGCGACACCGCGATCTTCATCACCCCGGGTTACCGGTTCAGGGCGGTCGACGGGCTGATGACCAATTTCCACCTGCCGCGCTCGACACTGTTCATGCTGGTCAGCGCATTGATGGGCCTCGACGTGATGCAACGCGCCTACGCGCACGCCATCGAGCAGGGCTATCGCTTCTACAGCTACGGCGATTCCAGCCTGCTTTTGCCGAAGAGAATCTGACCATTTCGGACGGGCTGTTTACTCGCGTTTAATAATCCACGTTTAACAAAAATTGAACGTGGACGAGTAGACCAGGAGTATCCCCCGAAATGGCCAGCCTTGCCGACGCGCCTCCGCGCGAACGGCCGCGTATCTACATCCCGGTAACGGTCAAGTTCGCGATCGCCGTGTTCGCTGCCTTTTGCTGGATGATCCTGTCGGTCTTCCTGTCGCGGCCGTGGATGGAGGCGCTCTCCGCCGAGACCCATTGGCTGTTCGCGCTCTTCGCGATCACCTTCATCGCCTACGTTCCGGGCTTCATGAACACGTTCCTGACGGTCAGCCTGCTGCTGGACCGCCGGCCGGGACGCAAGCAGCCGGACTCCTATCCCGGCGTGACGGTCCTCATCGCCGCCTACCAGGAGGAGGCCGCGATCGCCGGGACCCTGGAGAGCATCGCCCGCGATTCCTATCCGGGGCCGCTCGAAGTCCTTGTCCTCAACGACGGTTCGACGGATCGAACTGCGCAGGTCGCCGCTGAGGCCGTCGACCGGCTCAGCTTCCCCCCGGATGCGCAGGTGCGTGTCCTGGACTTCAAGGTGAACCGCGGCAAGTCGGCCGTTCTCAACGCCGGGCTCGAGCGCGCGCGTCACGAGCTTGTGGTCACGGTAGACGGGGATTCGCGGCTTCATCCCGGCGCTCTCAGCCGGCTGGTCGAACGCTATCTTTCGGACCCGCCCAACACGCAGGCGGTCGCCGGCGCCATCCTTGTCGGCAACAGCCGCGAGAACATCGTCACCGGCGCCCAGGAGTGGGATTATTTCCACGGAATCGCGGCGGTGAAGCGGATGCAGAGCCTCTACCAGGGCACGCTCGTCGCCCAGGGCGCCTTCTCCCTCTATCGCCGCTCCGCGCTTCGGGCGGTCGGCGGCTGGCAGGACGTCGTCGGCGAGGACATCGTGCTGAGCTGGGCGATGCTCGATAAGGGCTACCGAATCGGCTACGCCGAGGATGCGATTGCCTGGACCAACGCGCCCACGACGTTCCGGCAGTTCGCTCGCCAGCGCCAGCGCTGGTCGCGCGGGCTGATCGAGGCTCTGAATCAGCACGAAGGCCTGCTGTTCAAGCCGCGGCTGACGCAGATGTTCATCTGGTGGAACCTTCTGTTCCTGCCGCTCGACCTGACCGCGACCTTCGTCTTCATCCCCGGCGTCTTCGCCGCCATCTTCTTTCAGCTTTACTGGGTCGCGGGCCTGATGACCCTCACCGTCATCCCGATCGCCATCCTGTGGAATTCGATCATCTTCCGGGCGCAGGCGGCAATGTTCCGGGACCAGGGGCTGAAGGTCCGGCACAACCCGCGCGGCCTGATCTTCTACCTCGTCTGCTACGCGCTGATGATGCAGCCGATGTGCGTGTGGGGCTATGCGGTCGAAAGCCTCGGCCTCAGGAAGAAATGGGGCACGAAATGAGCGCACTTCTCCTCGCCGCAATTGCGAGCGGGCCGGCCGTCGGCGCCGACGTCTATTATTCCAGCGACGCCGAGGACACCGAGATCGTCAAGGCGGGAATCGACTTCGACCTCAGCTATTCCGGACCGGAAAAGCATTGGGGCGTCCGCCTCGAAAAGGCGCGCTTCACTCCGCTGGGGCAGCGCGGCCGAACGATGGAACGTGCCTATGTCCGGGCCGCGGATTCGCTCGGCGCGTGGAAATGGTCGGCAACCGCGGGGACCGACGGGCACACGATCCTCGGCTCGGCGAACATCCACGACGAGGCGCGCTTCCGGAAGGAGTTCTTCGTCGAGCGCGAGATCCTCGAAACGCCGCAGGGGCTCGACAAGGGGATTTACTACACCTTCGCCGGAGCCGCGCTCGACCTTCCCGCAGACGACCGCAACGTCGTCACCCTTGTCGGCGGGGTGCAGCCGTTCACCGGCGACAACGTCCGAACGCACCTTCGCGTAACCTACGTCCATGTCGTGAAGGCCGACTGGGGCCTCACCGCCCAGCTCCGCACCCGCTGGTTCCACAGCAGCGACCCGGGCGAGTACGACTATTATTCGCCGCGCTGGTACGCCGAAGTGCTGCCCGTGGTGCAGGTCCGTCGCTTCGTCAGCGGTTGGCAGCTTCTGGGCGCGGTCGGCTACGGCGCCCAGCGCGACAGCGAGAGCAAGTGGCGAAGCTCGCGCTACTTCAATGCGCGGGTCACGAGCCCCCGGTTCCAGCGCGACTGGGCGCTGACCGCCGGAATCCTGTGGACCAACACGCCGGTCAGCACCGGCTTCACCTATCGTTACACCCAGTTCAACATCGCTCTGACCAAGGCGCTTTGAGGCCGCTCAGTCGTCGGGGTAGCATTCAGGGCGCTGGTCCGGATGCTGCGCGAACCAGAGCTTCTTCGCCTCACGGATTTCCTTGTTCCGGTTTGGGCCAGGGATGATGAACAGCCGCTTCACCGTTGTCGACGCCAACGCTCGAGCGTCGGCGTCGGTCGCCGGTTTCCAGCTTTCCTTCATCGCGTCGCAGGCCATGAAGCGCGTGTCCGCATCGTGGATGTTGTTGTTCCCCATCAGACAACGCTTTGCGTGGGCGTCCTTGTCGAGCTCGAGGTAAACCCACGCCCACAAGTCGCCTTTCGCGATCCCATCGGTCATCCACGGCAAATGACCAGGTTCATGTGGCGGGCAGTCGCTCGCCGCTGGGACGACGGGGCTGCTCACGCCAAGCGCCGCTAGCAGCATCAACATCGAAAAACGACTCATCCCATTGCCCCCCTTTAGCCGAGGTTATTGATTGACATTGCGGCTGGCAATGACGGCTGTTCCCCCCGGCCCTGCTCGGCTAGGGCGCCCGGCAATGCCCGGCCTTAGCTTTACCATCCACGCGACAGACGGCGCGGCGCGCACCGGAGTTATCGCGATGGCGCGCGGCGAAATCCGCACGCCAGCCTTCATGCCAGTCGGGACTGCGGCCACCGTGAAGGCGATGAAGCCGCAGGATGTGCGGGCGAGCGGTGCCGACATCATCCTAGGCAACACCTATCATCTCATGCTCCGCCCCGGAGCGGAGCGGATCGCCCGGCTCGGCGGCCTCCACGCTTTCATGGGGTGGGACCGGCCGATCCTGACCGACAGCGGCGGCTACCAGGTGATGAGCCTCAGCGAGCTGACGAAGGTGACCGAGGAGGGCGTCGCCTTCGCAAGTCATCTCGACGGCTCGCGCCACATGCTCAGCCCCGAGCGCTCGATCGAGGTCCAGAACCTGCTCGGGTCCGACATCGCCATGGCGTTCGACCAGCTCCTTCCCGCTGATGCCAGCCGCGAGCAGCAGACCGCCGCGATGGAGCGATCGATGCGGTGGGCGGAGCGCTCGAAGGCCGCCTTCACCGGTCCGGGCGCGCTGTTCGGGATCCAGCAGGGCGGCCTCGACGAAGAGCTCCGCGGCCGCTCCGCCGAAGCGCTGACGGCGATCGGCTTCGACGGTTATGCGATCGGCGGGCTTGCGGTGGGGGAAGGGCAGGAGGCGATGTGCCGAGTGCTCGATTTCGCGACGGCGATGCTCCCTGCCGACAGGCCCCGGTACCTGATGGGCGTCGGCAAGCCTGACGACCTGGTGGAGTCCGTACTTCGCGGGGTCGATATGTTCGACTGCGTGCTTCCGACCCGCTCCGGCCGCACCGGCCAGGCCTTCACCCTCGACGGCCCCATCAACATCCGCAACGCGCGCTTCGCCGAGGAAAAGGAGCCGCTCGAGCCCGACTGCCCGTGCCCCACCTGCACGCATTTCGAACGCGCCTACGTCCACCACCTCGTCCGCTCAGGCGAAATCCTCGGGGCGATGCTGATGACCGAGCATAACCTCTGGTTCTACCAGCGGCTGATGCAGGCGATGCGCGACGCGATTGCGGAGGCTCGGTTGCAGGCGTTCGCGGAGGAATTCCTGCAGCGCTATTCGTCATCGCGAGGAGCGTAGCGACGCGGCGATCCAGCGCGGCTGGATTGCTTCGCTGCGCTCGCAATGACGGCTAAATCGCGTCGTCCTTCACGGCTTCGCGTTCGTCGCTCGGCTGCAGCTTGTCCTGGGTGCGAAGCTCGAAATCGCTGGCGTCATGCCGCTCGTGAAGCTGCTCCGCCGGATTGCCTGTCATCTTGTTGACGATTCGCCCGCGTTTGACCGCCGGGCGCGCATCGATCTGCTTCGCCCACCGCAGGACATGCTCATACTCATCCGTCGCCAGGAACTTGTCCGCGCCCTTGTAGCTTCGGCCCAGAGCGACGCCGCCGTACCACGGCCAGATCGCGATATCCGCGATGCTGTAGTCGGCGCCGGCGATATATTCGTTCTCCGCGAGCTGCCGGTTCAGCACATCGAATTGCCGCTTCGCTTCCATCGAGTATCGATTGATCGGATATTCGAACTTCTCGGGCGCATAAGCGAAGAAATGGCCGAACCCGCCGCCGAGGAAGGGCGCCGCCCCCATCTGCCACATCAGCCATGACAAGGTCTCGGCGCGCTCGGGTCCGGAGGCGGGCAGGAACTCGCCGAACTTCTCGGCGAGGTAGAGCAGGATGGCGCAGGATTCGAACACTCGCACGGGCTCGCGTCCACTTCGGTCGACCAGGGCCGGGATTTTCGAATTGGGATTGATCGCGACGAAGCCGCTGCCGAACTGGTCGCCCTCGCCGATCCGGATCGGCCACGCGTCATACTCTGCATCGCGGTAGCCCTTTTCCAGAAGCTCCTCGAACAGGATCGCGACCTTCTGCCCGTTGGGGGTGGCTAGCGAATAAAGCTGGAACGGATGCCTGCCGACCGGAAGCTCTTTGTCATGGGTCGGCCCTGCAATCGGACGGTTGATGTTCGCGAACTCGCCGCCGTTGGGCTGCTCCCAGGTCCACACGCTGGGAAGGACGTAATCGTTCATCTGCAAATCCCTTTCTCGCCTTCCAGCTAGGGAGCGGCGGAGGGGCTTTCCAGTGTCAGGATTGTGACCGGCCTAGGACGCGCTGACCGACAGGAAGGATGGGAGCGGGCCGTTCCAGCCGCTGTCGGAATCCACCGGCTCGCTCGGTTTTTCCGCTCGCTTCGGCTGCTGCTCGGCCCTGGCCGGCGCCTGCCTCTGCTGCGCCTTCTTCGGCTCCGCCTTGCGCTGCGGCTCGCCCTTGCGCTGCGATTCATCCCGGGACTGCGGTTCGGCCTTGGCCTCCGGGTCGGCCTTCGCGCTTCCGAGCCTCGGGATCTTCTGCCCGAGCAGCTTTTCGATCGCCGCGACCTGATCCGAATCCTCGCGGGTCGCGAGCGTGATCGCGACTCCCTTCGCTCCGGCCCGGCCGGTGCGTCCGATCCGATGGACATAATCGTCCGGCTGCCACGGAACGTCGAAATTGAAGACGTGGCTGACGCCCTTCACGTCGAGCCCGCGGGCCGCGACGTCGGAAGCAACCAGGATGTTGATGTCGTCCGCCTTGAACCGGTCCAGCTCGGTGATCCGGTCGGACTGGTCCATGTCGCCGTGAATCTGGCCGGCGGCGAAGCGGGCGCGCTTCAGGCTCGTCGTCAGCTCGCGCACCGTCGTCTTGCGGTTGCAGAAGATGATGGCGTTCTTCACGCCCGGCTCGCGAAGAAGCCGGCGCAGGGTCTCGCGCTTCTCCGCCGGTTTCACCTCGACCAGCTTCTGGTCGATGTTGACGTTGGCGGTGGCCGGTCGAGCCACCTCGATCCGTTTCGGGTCATTCAGGAATTTCGACGCCAGCTTCTGGATCGGGGGCGGCATCGTCGCCGAAAACAGCAAGGTCTGCCGGGACGCGGGAAGCTTCGTGCAGATTTCCTCGATGTCCGGGATGAATCCCATGTCGAGCATCCGGTCGGCTTCGTCGATGACCAGCAGCTTGCAGTCGTTGAGCATGATCTTGCCGCGCTTGAACAGGTCCATCAGCCGGCCGGGGGTGGCGATCAGCACGTCCACGCCCTTTTCCAGCGCCTTCACCTGGTCGCCCATCTGAACGCCGCCGATCAGCAGGGCCATCGAAAGCGGGTGGTATTTGCCGTATTTGTCGAAATTCTCGGCGACCTGGGCGGCAAGCTCGCGCGTCGGCTCCAGGATCAGCGATCGCGGCATTCGCGCCCGGCTTCGTCCCTCGGCCAGGATATCGAGCATCGGGAGGACGAAACCCGCCGTCTTTCCGGTCCCGGTCTGGGCGATTCCGGTCAGGTCCTTGCCCATCAGCACGGCGGGGATCGCGCCCCGCTGAATCGGCGTAGGTTCGGTGTAGCCGCTGTCTTCGACGGCGCGCAGCAATTGGTCGGAAAGGCCGAGATCGGCAAAAGTCATTCAAAAGTCCGGAAAATGTCGGCGGCGCCAAGACGGCTGCCGCTGTTCCTCCGCTATGGTGCGTCAGAGAGAAAAGTTCAAGGCGAAGGCCGGTTCCAGGTCTTCGGCACCAGCCGCCGGAATTTCTCGATTCCGCACGCCCCGCCCATCCGCGAACGGATGGAATCCCGGTTGACGCAGATCTTACCGTCGTCGGAAGTCAGGTAGAATCCCGCGTAGAAATCCAGCGCCGGGCAATTCTCTTCCAGCTCCGCTCGAAGCAACCGGTGCCCGGCAAGGACGAAGTCGACATGGTCGCTCCCCGACAGGAAGGCGCCGCGGATTTCCTCGGGATGGATGCACTTGGGGCCCTTGTGCTCGATCCAGCGGATCTCGGGCGGAGGATCGGGCCGGACGGGGACCCGGACGATCAGCTGGTCCTCGATGACGATGCTCCGCACCTGCGGAATGTCGGCGGCCACGGCGAAGCTCATGCCGAAGAACACCGGCACAAGCGCCAACATCGCCACGATCGTCACTGCACAGGCCCCATGGAGAGTCCCGATTTGCAGCAGGGCGTTGAACAATCAATGAACTGCTTGGCCGGCTGCCAATCTCCGGAGCGGCCGAATCCTCCAGCATCTCCGCGACGCCTTGCCTTCCGCGCTTGCGAAAGCACCGGCGGTTGCATAAGGCGGCGGCGACTTCCGGCCGGCGCAAAAGTGACGCAAGCCCAAGACCATCACGGAGAATTCGAAATGGCGACCGAAGCGCCGACTCAACAGCAGCTGCCGCTCCTTTATTCCGCGCTTGAGCCGCTGAGCTCCAATGTCCACGGCAAGATGAAGATCCGGCCCGTCGAAAAGCTGCCGATGATCGCCGCGACCCACGCGATCCCGGCCACGGTGGACGAGTTCACTTTGCTGTCGCGCCATTATCCGATCATCTTCGCGATCGGCGACACGCCCGTTCCGCTGGCGCTGATGGGACTGAGCGAGGGCGTCAACGCCTTCGTCGACGAGAACGGCAAGATGCTCGATCCGGACATCTACATCCCGGCCTACATCCGCCGTTATCCCTTCCTCCTCGCGCGGCTCCGGCAGGACAGCGACGAGCTCTCGCTGTGCTTCGACCCGACCGCGGGCTCGATCGGCGAGTTCGAGGACGGCCAGCCACTGTTCGAGGAGAATGGCGAGCCGAGCGGCGCGACCAAGGCGATCCTGGATTTCTGCGAGCAGTTCGAGGCCGCCGGCCAGCGCACCGCTGCCTTTATCGAGGACTTGCAGAAGAGCGGGCTTCTGATGGACGGCGAAGTATCGATCCAGCCCGAAGGCGCGACTCAGCCCTATATCTACCGCGGCTTCCAGATGATCGACGAGGAGAAGCTTCGCGGCCTGCGCGGCGACGAGCTTCGCAAGTACAACCAGGGCGGGCTGCTGCCGCTGGCCTATGCGCACCTCTTCTCGCTGTCGCTGGTGCGCGACCTGTTCACCAAGCAGGTCGCCCAGGGCAAGGGGCCGATCAAGGCGGCCCAGCGGGTGCCTGCCGACGCCTGAGCGGCGACGGCCGCGCGCTCTTGCGCGGGCAAAGCGTGGCGATTGCGCGCCAGGCTGAATTGACGAGCGAAAACGGCGCACCATCTCGGGCCTGCCGAGTGGTTCCGGCCATCCCCTTCGGACCCGCAAGGCCGGCGCGCCCTGCCGAACTGGGCGCGCTCCTCCCTGAACTGCGCCGCCCCGGCTTATCTCGGGGCGGCGCTTTTCTTCATTCTGCGGCGGTTGGAAGGCGCCGCTCGAGGAGCAGCTCGCCGAGGCTCGTCGCCAGCGTCTCGAGCAAGCCCGCGACCTGGTCGAAACGTCCGCCCGGCTCTCCTTCCGGAGTGAGGTAGCAGCGGCGGTCGACCTCGATCTGAAGCGCGTGGATGCCGGTGTGCGGCGAGCCGTGCCGGTCGAGAACGTGGCCGCCGGCAAACGGGTCGTTGGCCGCCGCGGTGAACCCCGCTTCGGTAGCGACGGCAAGCGCCTGCGCGGTCAGCCACGGAGCAGCGCTCCGACCGAAGCGGTCGCCGAACACCACCTGCGCCGCGCCCTTCGACGGCGGCATCGAATGGCAATCCAGAAGCAAGGCGCAGCCGAACCGGCCGACGACGAGCGACAGCTGCTCCTCGATCGCTCGGTGGTAGGGCAGATAGGCAGCCTCGAGCCTTCGTTCGAGTTCATCGCTTCCGATCGGCTGGCGCCACAGGTTGCCGTCGGCCGCCGTCCGCGACGGGACGATTCCCAGCCCTCCGCGAGCGCGCGGGCTTGGCCGGGTTCGCCGATGGCCGCGGATGATCGCGGGGTCGATCTCGTCTTCCGCCCGGTTGCAGTCCACCGCCGCCCTGGGTGCTTGGGCGATGACCGCGCCGGCGCCCTGGCCCATCGCTCTCCAGACGAGCCGGTCGACAAGGGGGTCCTCGAGCGCCGTCAGCGACTTGCGGCCATTCCTGGACAGGTCGACCAGCCAATCGGGATAGTCGCGGCCGGCGTGCGGAACGGACAGCAGGACGGGCAGGCGGCCGCGCTGCGGATGAAGGGTTGGCGGGGAAAGACTGTTCACGGACAACTGTCCCAGATTAGGACCGACAGGGAGAAGCTGCAACGCATCTCGCCCTCATTCGCTTCTGGCAAAACGCAAATCTTCAGCGCATGATAAGGACCTATGCCGCGAATCCTCCTCGCCGAAGACGACACGTCCATGCGCGAATATCTGCAGCGCGCCCTGCAAAGGGTCGGCTACGAGGTCGATTCGGTCGGCTGCGGGACCGAAGCCATTCCACTCCTTGAGAAGGATCATTACGACCTTCTGCTGACCGACATCGTCATGCCCGAGATGGACGGGATCGAGCTTGCCCAGAAGGCTTCGACGATGGACCCCGACATCCGGGTGATGTTCATCACCGGCTTCGCCGCGGTCGCTCTCCAGAGTGGACGGACGGCTCCGGAAGCGAAAATGCTGTCCAAGCCCTTCCACCTGAAGGACCTCGTCGCCGAGGTGGATCGCATCTTCCAGACCGAGGATCAGCACGGCCGGCTCTAACGGCTTGCCGAAGGCTGCTTTTAGCGGGTTGCGCCTGTCGCAACCCACCCCTAAATGGCCAGCCGAGTGGGCGTGTAGCTCAGTGGTAGAGCACTGTGTTGACATCGCAGGGGTCGCAAGTTCAATCCTTGCCACGCCCACCATTTTTTCCCTCATTCCAATGGTTTAAGGCGCCACCTTGAGCGGGTGGCGTTTCGGTTGCTATGCAGCCTTCCAGGGAATGGGGTCTCCCTTGTAACCGCCGATCGGCTGATGGCTCCTGCTTGGCGCAACTGACGCAGCAGTAGGAGGCCTATGCTCTATCTCATCGTGTTTCTCGGCGCAGGAGTCGGCGGCGCACTTCGGCATGGAGTGAATGTCGGAGCGGCGCGGCTGCTCGGCTACGGATTCCCGTTCGGAACGCTGATCGTCAACGTGGTCGGATCGTTCGCCATGGGCCTGCTTGCCGGCTATTTCGCTTACCGGACGGGGGTCAACCAGCACTTGCGGCTGTTCCTGACGACCGGGGTCCTCGGCGGCTTCACCACTTTCTCGGCCTTCAGCCTCGACAGCGCGTTATTGATCGAAAGGCACGGCTACGCGCAGATGCTGATCTACGTGCTCGCTTCCGTGGTCGTGAGCCTGATCGCGGTTTTCGCCGGCCTCGCGCTGTTCCGCACGAGCGGGCACCTGCCTTAGAGGCACGCCTCGAGATAGGGCTGGTCGAAGCCGAACTGCTTGGCTTTCTCGAGCGTGTAGGGGCGAAGGCCCATCGAGCGATATTCGCCGATGATCCGCCCATCGGCGCTCTCATCGAGATATTCGAACTTGAACAGCTCCTGGGTGACGATGACGTCGCCTTCCATCCCGATCACCTCGGTGACGTTGGTGGTCCGGCGCGAGCCGTCGCGAAGGCGCTTCACCTGGACGATGAGATCGACCGAATCTGCGATCTGGCGGCTGATCGCCTCCTTCGGGATCTTGATGTCGCTCATCATCACCATGTTCTCCATACGCGCGAGGCATTCGCGCGGGGAGTTGGAGTGAAGCGTGGCCATCGAGCCGTCGTGGCCCGTGTTCATAGCCGCCAGGAGATCGAAACACTCCTGGCCGCGAATCTCGCCGAGGATGATTCGGTCAGGACGCATACGCAGGGCGTTGATGACGAGATCGCGGATGGTGATCGCGCCCTGGCCCTCCAGGTTGGCGGGGCGGGTTTCCAGCGGCAGCCAGTGCGGCTGCTGAAGCCGAAGCTCGGCCGCGTCCTCGATCGTGATGACGCGCTCGCCGGGGTCGATCATTTTCGACAAGGCGTTGAGCATCGTCGTCTTACCCGAGCCGGTACCGCCCGAGATGATGACGTTCATTCGCGATGCGCCGGCGATCTTCAGCACGGTCGCCATTTTCTCCGACATCGAGCCGAAGCCGCGCATCATGTCGATGGTGATCGGCTTCTCGGAGAATTTACGAATGGAGATGGCCGTGCCGCGAAGCGACAGCGGCGGGATGATGACGTTGACGCGGCTTCCGTCCTGCAGACGGGCGTCGGCCAGCGGGGTCGTCTGGTCGACGCGGCGGCCGACCTTGTTCACGATCCGCTGGGCGATCTGGAACAGATGCTCCTCGTCCCGGAACTGGATCTGCGCCAGCTCCAGCTTGCCCTTGCGCTCGACGAACGTCTGGTCCGGTCCGTTGACCATGATGTCGCTGACGTTCGGATCGGCAAGCAATTCCTCGAGCGGCCCGAGGCCGAGGAGCTCGTCGACCAGCACTTTCTCGAGGGCGAACTGCTCGCGCCGGTTGAGCGTGATCTTCAGCTCGGCGAGAACTTCGGAGATGATCGGCCGGAATTCTTCGGCAAGCTCATCCTTGCTGAGGGTCGCAGCGGCTTCCGGGTCCACGCGTTCGAGAAGGCGCGGGAGGACCTGCTCCTTGATCCGGTGGACCGAGGCTTCGAAGCCTTCCGACTTGCTGCTTGCCGCTTCGCCGCTGGCGTTCTGGCGCGCGGTGAGGCGATCCATCGCCCCGCCCGAGGGGGACGTGTCCCCCGAGGCCGCGTTCTCCAGTTCCTCGACCGGCGGGAACTGCTCTCCGCCTTCGGGCGAGTCCGCAGTGGTGCCGCCCGGGCCGCCCTTCATGGGCTTGGCAACACCGAAGCTCGGCCGCTGACCGGCCGTCAGACTGCCACGCTTACCGAATGCGTTCATTGCCACCCCGACCCAATCCGCGGAAAACCAGACGGACGGGATAGGAGCGAATGTTTTAGGAAAAGCTAACCGCGTTTGGAAAACCGTCCCGTTTCGGGACTGCGGCTATTCCCCCGCCTTCTCTGCGAGGATCGTCAGGCCGTTGACGCCCATTTCGGCAAAGCCGCCGCTAACCGGAATTCGGTCGGGCTGGCCGCCGGCGCTTCGGTAGACCGCGACCTCGTCGCCGTCCTTCAGGACCGTCATGTACGGCGCGTGCCCGGCCATGATGCCTTCCTGGCCCTCGGTGCCGGGAACGACGACCATGTAGACGTCTTCGCTCATCACCTGACGCTCGGGGGTCACCAGCTCGAAATGCAGGTCCGCCATCAGTCTTTCGCCTCAATCGCGCCGTCGAAGGCGCGGGTCGCTGCCTCGAACTTGTCGCGACAGCCGGTGTTGCAGAAGCCGACGACCTTGCCCTTGTAGAGCGTCAACGAATCCGGGCTGACCGGCTTGCCCGACCAGGGGCAGGTGTCGTTGACGCAGTCTTCGAGGCGAAGGCCGTCGCTCAATCAGGCCTCCGAAGCCAGCTTCTCGGCCTTGGCCACGGCCTCGTCGATTCCGCCGACCATGTAGAAGGCGCTCTCCGGAAGGTGATCGTACTCGCCGTTCACGACCGCCTTGAAGGACCGGACCGTGTCTTCGACCTGGACGAACTTGCCGGGGATTCCGGTGAAGACTTCGGCGACGTGGAAGGGCTGCGACAGGAAGCGCTGGATCTTGCGCGCGCGGCTGACCGTCAGGCGGTCTTCCTCGCTCAGCTCGTCCATGCCGAGGATGGCGATGATGTCCTGCAGCGACTTGTAGCGCTGCAGGGTCTCCTGGACGGCGCGGGCGACCTCGTAATGCTCCTGGCCGACGACGGCCGGGGTCAGAACGCGGCTGACCGAGTCGAGCGGATCAACCGCCGGGTAGATGCCGAGCTCCGAGATCGCGCGGCTGAGAGTCGTCGTCGCGTCGAGGTGGGCGAAGGACGTCGCCGGCGCCGGGTCGGTCAAGTCGTCGGCGGGCACGTAAATGGCCTGCACCGACGTGATCGAGCCCTTGTTGGTCGAGGTGATTCGCTCCTGAAGCGCGCCCATGTCGGTCGACAGGGTCGGCTGGTAGCCCACGGCCGAGGGAATACGGCCGAGAAGCGCGGACACTTCCGAGCCCGCCTGGGTGAAGCGGAAGATGTTGTCGACGAAGAAGAGCACGTCCTGCCCTTCGACGTCGCGGAAATATTCGGCCTGGGTGAGGCCGGAGAGAGCGACTCGGGCGCGGGCTCCCGGCGGCTCGTTCATCTGGCCGAACACCAGCGCGACCTTCGATCCTTCCGGGGTCGGGTTGCCGTCGGCGTCCTTGGCGATGACGCCCGCGTCGAGGAACTCGTGATAGAGGTCGTTGCCTTCGCGGGTCCGCTCGCCGACCCCGGCGAACACCGACACGCCGCCGTGACCCTTGGCGATGTTGTTG
>JBQCIU010000097.1:0-4174 GCA_051953395.1 Sphingomicrobium sp. | reverse complement strand
GTCGAGATATTTGATGTGCTTGGTGCCGGGGATCGGCACGATGTCGTCGCCCTGCGCAAGCACCCAGGCGAGCGCGAGCTGCGCGGTGGTGCAGCCCTTCTCCTTCGCCATCGCTTCGACTTCTTCGACGAGCTGCAGGTTCTTCTGGAAATTCTCGCCCTGGAAACGGGGATGGTTCTTGCGGAAGTCGTCCTCGGCGAAGTCGCTCGGGGACTTGAATTGGCCGGTCAGGAAACCGCGGCCGAGCGGCGAATAAGCGACATAGCCGATATCGAGCTCGCGAACTGTCGGAAGGACCTCCGCTTCGGCGTCGCGGCTCCACAGCGACAGCTCGGTCTGGACGGCCGTGATCGGGTGGGTGGAGTGCGCCTTGCGGATCGTATCGGGCGCCGCTTCCGATAGGCCGAGGAAGCGGATCTTCCCCTCCTGCTTCAGCCGCGCCATTGCGCCGACCGTATCCTCGATCGGGACGTTCACGTCCACGCGGTGCTGGTAGTAGAGATCGACGACGTCGACGTTGAGGCGCCGCAGGCTCGCCTCGCATGCGGAGCGGACATAATCGGGATCGCCGCGAACACCCAGGAACTCGCCGTTGGGTCCGCGGACATTACCGAACTTCGTCGCAAGGAACACCTCGTCGCGACGCCCGGCAATCGCCCGGCCGACCAGTTCCTCATTCGCTCCCCAGCCGTACATGTCCGCCGTGTCCAGGAAGGTGACTCCGCGGTCGAGCGCGTGGTTGATCGTGGCGATCGATTCCTGTTCGTCGCCCTGGCCGTAGAATTCGCTCATCCCCATGCAGCCGAGGCCGATTGCGGAGACCTCCGGTCCCTTGCTTCCGAGACGCCGTTTCTGGATTCCGAACATCGTCAGTCCTTTCCTTGCTCGCCCCCGAGCCGCTCCCGAACCTCGCCGCTCTCCAATGGCACCGACACGCGCTTGTGGCGACTCGCCTGACCGGAAGTAATCGCCACTTGCGCACGGCTTAGCCGAAGCGCTTTCGCAAGCAGCTTCACGACGGCTTCGTTGGCAGCGCCTTCGGTCGGAGATTCGGCGACTCGGATCTCGAGCTCCGGCCGGCCATCGGCGCCTTCGCGCCAGCCGCCGATGCCGGGTCTTGCCGAGCGTGGAGTCACTCTGATCGCGATCTGGCCCATGCGTCGCAAAGGCCATAATGGCGGGACATGGCAGACGACAAGAAACTCGACACGAAGCTGGTGACCGGCGGCCGCCGCAGGGAATGGCGCGGCAAGCTGGTCAACGCGCCCGTCGACCGCGGTTCGACCATCCTGTTCGACGATGTCGCCGAACTCCGCTCTTCCGGGCCGGGACTGGGGAAATATTATTATGGGTTGCACGGCTGGCCGACCCAGTGGTCGCTGGCCGAAGCGCTGACGGAGCTCGAACCGGGCGCGGCCGGGACCGCTCTTGCGGAGACGGGACTCGCGGCGGTCACTGCGGCGCTGACGGCGGTGCTGGAATCGGGCGACGAATTGCTGATGGTCGACAGCGTCTATGGTCCCACGCGCCGTTTTTGCGACGTCGTCCTCAGGCGCTTCGGAGTCTCCACCCGCTATTACGACCCGCTTGCGAGGCCCGAGCAGCTCGAATCCCTGCTTGGCGACCGGACGCGCGCGATTTTCCTGGAAAGCCCGGGCTCGCTCACCTTCGAGGTGCAGGACGTGCCCGGCATCTGCGCCATGGCCCGACGGCGTGGAATCGTGAGCCTACTCGACAATACCTGGGCGACCCCCCTCCTCTTCCCCGCAACGGCGCACGGAGTGGACATCAGCATCCAGGCGCTGAGCAAATATGTCGGCGGCCATTCCGATCTCCTCCTCGGCTCGATCACCGCCAACGGCGAATGGTACGAGCGAGTGCAGCGGGCGGTCTGGGATTTCGGCCACGCCGCGGCTCCCGACGATGCCTGGCTCGCGTCGCGCGGACTGCGAACGCTGGCCGTGCGGCTGAAGCGCCATGAGGAGAGCGCTCTCAAGGTCGCCCGATGGCTGGCTGGGCAAGCGAAAGTCGCCCGGGTCCTTCATCCGGCCCTCGAAAGCTGCCCCGGCCACCAATATTGGAAGCGGGATTTCAAAGGCTCGGCGGGACTCTTCTCGTTCGTCCTTGGCGGCGACCCGTCGGCTCGCGATCGCTTGATCGACAGCCTCGAACTGTTCGGCATCGGTTACAGCTGGGGCGGCTTCGAAAGCCTTGCCACGCCGGCGGAGGCGACCAGGACCGCGAGCGCGCCCGACTGGGGCGGCCCGCTTGTCCGGCTCCAGATCGGGCTCGAGGATCCAGACGATCTGATTGCCGACCTGGCCGCCGCGCTGAAAGCCTATCCCTAGTCGAGGACCAAAGGCGTATCGTCCGCTTTCCGCGAATTGCGCATCAGGAGCAGCAGCGGAAGAACGAAGAAGCTGACCCACATCATCAGCTTGAAATCGTCGAGATAGGCGATGAACAGCGCCTGCCGCGTAATCTCCGCGTTGAGGAATGCGGCGATCGACGTCGCCTGGTTACCGAAGGTCGCGAGAACATTCGGATCGAGCGTCGGGATCATGCTGTCGGTGATGTGCGCCGCCATGTCGGCATGAGCGACCTGGGTCATCCGAACCAGCTGGAAGCTGACGATCGAGATTCCAACCGAGCCGCCGACGTTGCGGGCGAGGTTGAGGAGCGCCGCGCCCGTCGTCCGCTCCCGCGCCGGCAAGGTGGCGAAGGCCAGCGTCTGCAGGGGCACGAAGATCAACCCGAGACCGAGGCCCTGAACCACGCCGCTGACGATGATCGGCCGCGACGGCTGGTCGATGGCGAAGCCGGTCATCATCCACAGCGAAATGCCCATCAACACGACACCGATCGCAACCAGGATTCGAGCATCCATCTTGCTGGTGAGGCGTCCGGCGATCAGCATCGACATCAATGTCCCGACACCGCGAGGAGCGGTCAGGAAGCCGGACTGAAGCACCGAATAGCCGTAGAGATTCTGCAGCAGCGGCGGCAGCAAGGCGAGGCCGGCAAGAAGAAGGACTCCGGTAATCACCATGAACACCAGCGCGCTGGCGAAATTCCGGTCGGCGAACATCGCCCGGTCCCACAGCGGGTGATCCGAGGTGATCGTGTGCACCAGGAACATCCAGAAGCCCGCGATCGCGATGCCCATCTCGATGATGATTTCCCAGCTGTCGAACCAGTCCTTCTGCTGGCCGCGGTCGAGGAACATCTGGAGGGCGGCCAGCGCAATCGCGAGAAGCGCGAAACCGAACAGGTCGAAGCGCTTCTTGTGCGTGTCCGTCGTCGGCATGAACGCCGTCATGAGGAAGAAGCAGAGGACCCCGACGGGCAGGTTGACCAGGAACACCCAACGCCAGTTGTAGCTATCGGTCAGCCAGCCGCCGAGCACCGGTCCCAGGATCGGACCGATCATCACGCCGCCGCCGAACAGGGCCATTGCCTGGCCGTGCTTGTCGCGCGGGTTGATGTCGAACAGGGTCGCCTGGGCGAGCGGGACAATGAACGCTCCGCTGACGCCCTGGATCGCGCGGAAACCGACCATCTCGACCAGCGAAGTCGCCATTGCGCACAACGTCGAGGCGACCGTGAATCCCACCACCGAGATCAGCAGCAGTCGCTTCCGGCCGATACGGTCGGCCAGCCAGCCGCTCATCGGCAAGGCGATTGCCGAGGCGATGATGTAGCTGGTCAGGACCCAGTTGATCGATTCCTGGGTCGCCCCGAGGCTCGCCTGCATGTGCGGCAAAGCGACGTTGGCGATCGTGGTGTCGAGCACCTGGAGGAGAACCGCCGTCATCACCCCGACGGTGACGATCAGCCTCTGCCCCGTCGGCAGCGGATGAACGGCGGTTAGGGCCGTAGCCATCGAGCCGGGCCGCCTAGTCGGTGCTGACTTTGACGACCGCCGACAGGCCGGCGATCATCGGCTTCGACGGAGTCCCGTCAAAGACGATCCGAACCGGGACCCGCTGAGTCACCTTCACCCAGTTGCCGTTCGCATTCTGCGCCGGAAGAAGCGAAAATTCGCTTCCGGTGCCGGCGCCGATGCTTTCCACATGTCCTTTGAAATCCACGCCGGGGTAGGCATCGATATCGATGGTCACCGGCTGGCCCGGGCGCATGTCGGTCAGCTGCTTTTCCTTGAAATTGGCTTCGA
>JBQCIU010000096.1:0-8596 GCA_051953395.1 Sphingomicrobium sp. | reverse complement strand
ACGCTGAACATGTGCATCGAGCCGCCCTTGCCCTTGGAAATCCCCGCTTCGCGACCGGTCAGCTCGGCCATGATGACCTTCGGGTCGATTCCGTAGGCGAGCATGTGGCCGTGATCGCGATAACCGGTGATGACGCTGTCCAGCTTGTCGTTCATCGCCGACTGCAGCCCGACGGCGACCGCCTCCTGCCCGATGTAGAGATGGCAGAACCCGCCGATCAGCCCGAGTCCGTAAAGCTGCCCCGCGCGCTCCTCGAAGCGGCGGATCAGAAGCATCTCCCGATAGAATTCGAGCAGCTGGTCCTTGCTCGCCTTGAATCTCTTGGGTTCCGGCGGGCGCGGCGTTGCCGGCTCGTCGGGTGGCGATGTCTTGGCTTTGGCGGAACGCGCCACGTCTTTCTCTCTCAGGCTAGGTTAGGGAACGCCCCGCCTATAGGTTCGGGTGCGGCAAGCGGCAACTGGCCCGCTAGTTGAGTGGGACGATGACCTCGTCGGGGCGGACGAGCCCAAGCTCGCGGCGGACCAGCTCGTCCGCCATGTCAGGATCCGCCTTCTTGGGGTCGAGCAGCTTGGCACGGTGCTGAAGCCGCGCCTTTTCCGCCTTCAGGTCCGAAAGCTCCGCCTGCCGTTCGTTCAGATTGCGGTGATAACCGCCCCAGGCAAGGAGCCCGTTCGGCCCGGCAATCGCATAGCCGGCGAAGTTTCCGACGACGAGCAATGCCATCGCCGGCCAGAACATCCGCCGAATCAAACCGATATTGCGCTTGCCACCCATCGCGTCTCTGGGTGAATCACGAGTGAGTCACGAACGCAAGACAATTTCGTGAATTCCGCGGTGAAGTTGTGGATCAGCCGCGATTAAACGCGTGAATCGCCTTCACTCCCGGATAAACCGCGCGGTCGCCGAGGTCCTCTTCGATCCGAAGCAGCTGGTTGTACTTCGCGACCCGGTCGGAGCGCGCGAGGCTGCCGGTCTTGATCTGGCCGGTGCACAGCCCGACCGCGAGGTCCGCTATGGTCGAATCCTCGGTCTCGCCCGACCGGTGCGACATCACCGCCGTATAGTCATGACCCTGCGCCAGCCGGACGGCCGCGATCGTCTCGGTCAGGGTCCCGATCTGGTTGACCTTGATCAGGATCGAATTGGCGATCCCTTTCTCAATGCCTTCCGCAAGCCTTTTCACGTTGGTCACGAACAGGTCGTCGCCGACGAGCTGGACGCGGCCGCCGAGCCGGTCGGTGATGAGCTTCCACCCCGCCCAGTCGTCCTCCGCCATTCCGTCCTCGATCGAGGCGATCGGATAGTCGCTCACCAGCTTTTCGAAATAATCGACCATCTGGTCCGAAGTGAGCGACAACCCCTCTCCCGAGAGCTCGTACTTGCCGTCGCGGAAATATTCCGTCGAGGCCGGGTCGAGCCCGAGGAGGACGTCGCTGCCCATCCGGTAGCCGGCTGTCTCCACCGCGCCCATGATATAGTCGAGCGCCTCGCGGGCCGAGCCGATGTTGGGGGCGAACCCGCCCTCGTCGCCGACCGAAGTGGACAGGCCCTTCGAATGAAGCTCCGACTTCAGCGCGTGGAACACTTCCGTCCCGCAGCGCAGCGCTTCCGAAAAGCTCGGAAGGCCCGCCGGCATGATCATGAATTCCTGGAAGTCGATCGGGTTGTCGGCGTGGACGCCGCCGTTGACGATGTTCATCATCGGCACCGGGAGCATGTTGGCGGCGCCGTCGCCGATGTAGCGGTAGAGCGGCACCCCGGCCGACGCCGCCGCGGCTTTCGCGCAAGCAAGGCTCACGCCCAGGATCGCATTCGCCCCAAGCCGCCCCTTGTTCTCGGTTCCGTCGAGCGCGATCATGGACGCGTCGATCTCGCCCTGATCCTCGGCGTCATGCCCGATCAGCGCGTCGGCGATCTCGCCGTTGACCGCCTGCACCGCCTTTTCGACGCCCTTCCCGCCCCAGCGGCTCTTGTCGCCGTCGCGAAGTTCGACGGCCTCGTGAGCACCGGTCGAAGCGCCGGACGGGACCGCCGCCCGGCCGAAGCTTCCGTCCTCCAGAGTCACGTCGACTTCGACGGTGGGATTGCCTCGGCTGTCGAGGATCTGGCGGCCGCGGATGGCGGTGATTGCAGTCATGGAATTCCTTCTTACGTAAGCGTAATGACTGGACGGATGCGGCTCTAATAGAACACCGCATCAACCGCGCAACTTTCGCGCCGAGCCGAGAGGAACAGCGGCGCGACTGCAGGGTTGAAGTCCGAAAGGAGGACTGACGATGGCGCAGCAAGACAGAGACCTGCCGGAAGGCACCGACACGATCGTTCCCGGAGCGAGCGAAACCGGCGGCGGCGAAGCTTCGACCGGCACAGGCTCGTCGCGCTCGGGCACTCGCTCGTCCCGTTCTTCCGGAGGCAATATGGTGATGAGCAAGATCCGCAGCGGCGGCGACAAATTGTCGGAACAGGCGGCGGGTAAGGCGCGCGATTTCCTCGGCCAGGGAATCGAACGGTCGGCTGAAGCCATCGCCAATGTCGGAAAGCTGGTCGGCGACACGGCCTCCGGGCTCGATGACCGCCTCGGCGAGGATTACGGCAATTATGCACGGCGCGCGGCGGAAACCCTGGAAAGCACGGCCAACAGGCTGGCTTCGAAGGACCCCGACGAGCTGATCGACGACACCCGCGAATTCATCCGCAAGAGCCCCGGCGTCGCGCTTGCCGGAGCGGCCATCGTCGGCTTCGCTCTCGCCCGCCTCGTCAAATCGGGCCTGTCGAGTGACGAAGACGATGAAGACGAGGACGATCGCGGATCACGGACCGGGCGCAGCCGACGCTGATGCTGAAGCCCGCCGACCCTGCCCCGCCGGACAACGAGCGGGCGATTGGCGATATCGTCAGCGATCTCGTTGACGATGCGAAGGCTTATGCCCAGGCCGAGCTCGACCTTGCCAAGGCCATCGCTGCCGACAAGGCGCGCGGGCTCAAGATCGGCGCGATCCTCCTGGTGGCCAGCCTCGTCATTGCGTTCGGCGCGATCACGGCGCTTTCGGTCGGCATATTCGCCTTGCTTGCGACCTTCCTCGGGCCGCTGCTCGGTGGAATCGTCGCCTTCCTTCTGATCGGCGCGGTCGCCGGCCTTCTGGCCTGGGCCGGAATCGCCAGGGTCAGGGACTCGTTCTGATGGCGGATTCGCCGGAAGTCGCCGAGGCGCGCAGGCGGGCCGAGCAGGCGCGGACGAAGCTGTGGGCGACGTTCGACGAGCTCGTCGATTACGGCCAGGCTCTGCAGCGGAAGCTCGAGCCGAGCCACCTTGCCCGCGACGCCTGGGATGCGGCGAAGAACAAGGGCGTCGACCTTGCCGAGGATGCGGTGGACGCGGTTCGCAAGCGTCCCGTCGCAGCGACGGGAGCGGTCGCCGCACTCGCCTTGTTCATCGCTCGCGAGCCGTTGATGGACCTCGCCGGCAAGCTGATGGACGGCGGGTCGAAGAAGAAGAAAAATCGCAAGAAGGCCGCGAAGGCCAGGGATCAAGTGGAGAGAGTCGATGAGTGAGACCAACAGCGAACAGGATCGCGACCTGCGCAGCCGGGCGATCGAAGCCTATGATTCCGCGCTCGACGGCGCCTCTGCGGCCGGCCGCCGCGCCGGCGACACGATCGGCGAAGCGCCCCTGATCGCACTCGGCGCGGGCGCGGTGATCGGTGCGCTCTTCGCTGCCATGCTTCCGACAAGCCTGCGGGAACGGAAGCTGCTTCGGCCGTACGGCAAGCGCGTGACGGACGCGGGCCGCGAGGCCGCCGATGCCGCCCGTCGGGCGGGCTCGGACAAGCTCCGTGAGCTCGGCCTCACTCCGGACGTCCTTACCGACAAGGCCGGCGAGGCCGCCAGGGCGACGGCCCAGGCCGCCATCGGGACGTTCAAGGACGAAGCGAAGGGCTGACCGGTTCGCAATCGCGTCAATCGCTGCTAGCGCTGCCGCATGAGCAAGCTCCACCTGGTCTTCGGCGGGCGAGTGAAGGACCCGCGCACCCTCGACTTCGATCTGTCGACGATCGACCTCGTCGGCATCTACGGCAATTATGCCGATGCGGAGGAAGCGTGGCGCGGCCGCGCCCAGCGCACGGTCGACGATGCCGAGATGAAATATGTGATCGTCCACCTCCACCGGCTGCTTGAGCCGGATTACGAGGGAATCAGCAGGCCGAAGAAGGGCGACGTCGCCCCGGCGAACGCCGGGGCCTCAGGGGGTGAATGACGCGGCGCCTATTGCGGCCTGAGGTCCCGGCCTGCGCCGGGATGACGAACTACGCCTTGCGCCAGCGCCACATCAGCAGCGGGCGCTGAAGAAGCAGGCCGGACAGAAATCCGCCGACATGCGCGGGCGTCGCCACCAGCACGCCCTGAGTTCCGGCGAGGAATCCCGTCATCAGCTGCAGCACGATCCACGCCGCAAGCAGCCACAACGCATTGAGCGCCCGGTTCAAAGCCTGCGACTGGACGATCCGCTTCTGCTGTCCGAAGCTGAGCGCGAAAGCGCCGATGACTCCGCTGATTGCGCCGCTCGCGCCGATCATCGGCACCTGCGAGTGCGGAGTCACCGCCCATTGCAGCATCGCCGCGGTGTAGGCGGAGACGACATAGAGGAAGACAAGCGCCTTCGAGCCAAGCACGCGCTCGACCTGGCTGCCGCACCACACTAGGATCAGCAGGTTCATTGCGAGATGGATGATCCCGCCATGCGCGAGCGTCGCCGTCAGCGGAGTGAGGAAAGCCGGAGCCGCGGGCCCGGTCACCACCGCGCCGTTCATCCGGTCGGGAATGAAGCCGAGCGCCAGAGCCGCGCTGTCGCTGAGCCCGAACAGCATCGGGATCAGCCAGAAGATCGCCGTGACGACCGCGATCCAGGCGGTCGCGCTTTTGGGCATTGCGCCCTTCACGCTTACAGGAACTCGACCTTGGCGATCTCGTAATAGCGGTCGCCGGACGGGGTCGACACTTCGACCTCTTCGCCCTTCTCGCGGCCGATCAGCGCCCGTCCCAGCGGCGAGTTGTAGCTGATCCGGCCGTGGCTTGCGTCGGCCTCGACCTGGCCGACAAGCTGGTACTTCACCGTCTTGTCGTCCTCGTCGATCAGGGTGACGGTCGCTCCGAACACGACCTTATTGCCCGACAGGGTCGAAGGGTCGATGACCATCGCGCGGCTGAGCTGGTCGTCGATGTCGGCGATCATCGCCTCGATCTGGCCCTGGCGCTCCTTGGCGGCGTGATATTCGGCGTTCTCCGACAGGTCGCCATGCGCCCGCGCGTCCTCGATCGCCTGGACGACGGCCGGGCGCTCGACCTGCTTCAACTGCCGGACCTGCTCGTTAAGCTTGCGATACCCTTCTTCGAGCATCGGCACTTTCTCGGCGGTCGCCATTTCTACAAAACCCCTCTCAAAACCGCCCCGCGCGAGACCGAAGGGCCTCGTTCAACAGAAGCGGATTGTCGGATGAAATCCTAGTTCACGGACGCCGAATAATAGGATTGGAGCGAGCGCACTTCAAGCGCCCGGCCGCGCAAGGCGCCGAGCGAACGCGCAACCGCAAGGCTCGCCGCGGCGGTCGTGAAATAGGGCACCTTGCGCTGCAGCGCCGTCGCCCGGATCGAATGGCTGTCCTTCAACGACTGCCAGCCCTCGGTCGTGTTGAACACCAGCCGCACCTGCCCGTCGGTGAGCTTGTCGACGATGTGCGGCCGCCCTTGGGCGACCTTATTGACCGGTTCGACGGGAAGGCCGGACTCGGCAAGGAACGCCGCGGTCCCCTCGGTCGCGATGACCTTGAAGCCAAGCTCCACCATCGCTTCCACCGCGGGCACGATATGCGCCTTGTCGCTGTCCTTCACCGAAACGAACACCGTGCCCGATTTGGGAAGCTTGATCCCGCCGGCGATCAGCGCCTTGCTGAACGCCGCGTCGAAATCCATGTCGATGCCCATCACCTCGCCGGTGCTGCGCATTTCCGGCCCGAGCACCGGGTCGGAACCCGGGAAGCGGGCGAACGGGAACACCGGCTCCTTCACCGCGACATAGCCGAGCTTTCGCGGCAGCGGATCGAAGCCGCTCAGCGCCTCGCCAGCCATCACCCGAGCCGCGATCTTCGCCACCGGCCGGCCGATCGCCTTGGCGACGAACGGCACCGTCCGGCTCGCGCGCGGGTTCACCTCGATCAGATAGACCTCGTCGCCCTTGACCGCGAACTGGACGTTCATCAGCCCCTTGACCTTCAGCGCGGTGGCAAGCGCCGCCGTCTGCCGCTCGATCTCCGCGACGATGGGCTCGGACAGGCTGTGCGGCGGGATCGCGCAGGCGCTGTCGCCCGAATGCACGCCCGCTTCCTCGATATGCTGCATCACCCCGGTGACCACCACGTCGGTCCCGTCGGAGATGGCGTCGACATCGACCTCGACGGCATCGCGCAGATAGCGGTCGATCAGGACCGGGCTCGAGCCCGAAACCGCAACCGCCGTCGCGATATAATTGTCGAGCTGCTCGGGACCGTCGACGATCTCCATCCCGCGCCCGCCGAGCACGTAGGACGGCCGCAGGAGCACCGGATAGCCGATCCGCTCCGCCACCAGCAGCGCTTCGTCGCGGCTCCGGGCGATCCCGTTCGCCGGCTGCTTGAGGTCCAGCCGCGCGACCAGCCTCGCGAACCGCTCGCGATCCTCGGCGAGGTCGATGCTGTCCGGCGACGTGCCCAGGATCGGGACCCCCGCCTTCTGCAGCTCCTGCGCGAGCTTCAGCGGAGTCTGCCCGCCGAGCTGGACGATCACGCCCAGCAATTCGCCCTTCTCCGCCTCCCGCGCGACGATCTCCAGAACGTCCTCCGCGGTCAGCGGCTCGAAATAGAGCCGGTCCGACGTTTCCGGGTCGGTCGACACGGTCTCAGGGTTGCAATTGACCATGACGGTCTCAAGCCCCATCCCGTCGCGGCCGAGCGCGAACGCCGCGTGGCAGCAGCAATAATCGAACTCGATGCCCTGCCCGATGCGGTTCGGCCCTCCGCCGAGGATGATGACCTTCTTGCGCCCGCTGATCTCGGCCTCGTCGACCGGTTCGCCGAACAACGGCCCTTCGTAGGTCGAGTAGAGATAGGGCGTGGTCGCGTCGAATTCCGCGGCGCAGCTGTCGATCCGCTTGAACACGGGCCGAACGCCCATCCGCAGCCGCCGCCCGCGCACCTCGTCCTCGGTGACCGCGCCGGCCATGTGCTTGACGGCATCGTGGACCAGTCCGGTCGTCCCCGGCTCCGCGGCCGAATGGGACGAGCGAACCGCCAGCTGGGCGAGCCGGGCGTCGGAAAAGCCGAGCGCCTTCAGCCGCCGCATCGCCGCCGGATCGCTCGGGAGTCCCGCTGTCCGCACTTCGCCCTCGGCTGCGACGATCTGCTCCAGCTGCCTCAGGAACCAGGGGTCGAAGCCGGAAATCGCGTTGATCCGCTCCACCGTGAAGCCCTGCCGGAGCGCCTCCGCGGCGACCAGCAACCGCTGCGGGCTCGGCCGCGCAAGCTCGGTCTCGATGCGGCTCGGCTCGGCATTTTCCAGCTCACGCACGCGGTCCAGCCCATTGAGCCCGGTCTCCAGCCCGCGAAGCGCCTTCTGCAGGCTTTCGGGGAAGGACCGGCCGATCGCCATCACTTCGCCTACCGACTTCATCGAGGTGCTGAGCACCCCTTCCGATCCCTTGAACTTCTCGAAAGCGAAGCGCGGGATCTTGGTCACGACATAATCGATGGTCGGCTCGAAGCTCGCCGGCGTCGCCCCGCCGGTGATGTCGTTCCTGATCTCGTCGAGCGTGTAGCCGACCGCCAGCTTGGCCGCGACCTTGGCGATCGGGAAGCCGGTCGCCTTCGACGCCAGCGCCGAGCTTCGCGACACGCGCGGGTTCATCTCGATGACGACCATTCGCCCGGTCTTCGGATCGACTGCGAACTGCACGTTCGACCCGCCGGTCTCGACTCCGATCTCGCGAAGCACCGCGATGCTCGCCGACCGCATCCTTTGATATTCCTTGTCGGTCAGCGTCAGCGCCGGGGCGACCGTGATGCTATCGCCGGTGTGCACGCCCATCGGATCGACATTCTCGATCGAGCAGATGATGATGGCATTGTCCGCCCGGTCGCGGACCACCTCCATCTCATATTCCTTCCACCCGACCAGGCATTCGTCGATCAGCACTTCGGTGGTCGGCGAGGCGTCCAGGCCGTTGCGGACGATGGCTTCATATTCGTCGCGGTTGTAGGCGATTCCCCCGCCCGTCCCGCCAAGCGTGAAGCTCGGCCGGATGACCGCCGGAAGCCCGACCGTGTCGAGCGCGGCCGTCGCCTCTTCCATGTTGTGAACGATGGCCGAGCGGGGGCTTTCGAGCCCGATTGAGTCCATCGCGTCGCGGAATTTCTGCCGGTCCTCGGCCTTCTCGATCGCCTCGGCATTGGCGCCGATCAGCTCGACCCCGAGCCGCTCCAGCGTCCCGTCCTTGGCCAGCGCAAGCGCCGTGTTCAGCGCCGTCTGCCCGCCCATCGTCGGAAGCAGCGCGTCCGGCCGCTCCTTTTCG
>JBQCIU010000095.1:0-8907 GCA_051953395.1 Sphingomicrobium sp. | reverse complement strand
GCGGTGATCAGCGCGATATTCGGGCGGACCAGCCGGGTCAGCGCCGCAATCTCGCCGGCGTTGTTCATGCCCATTTCGAGAATCCCGAACTCCACGTCGCGCGGCATGCGGGCGAGACTGAGCGGAACGCCGGTGTGATTGTTGTAGCTCTTGACCGAGCGATGCACCTTGCCCGGCCGCCAGCGGTCGAGCGCGGCGTACAGCGCTTCCTTGGTGCTCGTCTTGCCGACCGATCCGGTGACTCCGATGATGGTCGCTCGGCTGCGCTCGCGCGAGGCTCGGCCGAGGTCCTGAAGCGCCTTGGCGGTGTCGTCCACCAGCACATGCGGATGATCGACGGGCTTCGAAACCACCAGCCCCGAGGCACCCGCTGCAATCGCCTGCGGCAGGAACTCATGTCCGTCATGGACCGTGCCGGGCATTGCAACGAACAAGTCGCCGGGCCCGACCTCGCGGCTGTCGAACGTGACTCCGCTGACTTCGAAGCTGCCGTTCGCCGCTCCGCCGGTCGCGGTTGCGATTTCCTCGGAGGTCCAGAGGGGGGTCATTGAAGTTCCTCCCTATCGCGCCGCGTTGGGGAGGGGGACCAGCGTAGCTGGTGGAGGGTTATGGCGCCGGACCCCTCCACCATTGAATCTTCATTCAATGGTCCCCCTCCCCACGAGCTGCGCTCGCAGGGAGGAATTTGAAGCAATAATCCCCTCACGCGGCGCACTCCCGCGCCACCAGTGCATCGTCGAACGGAAGCACTTTCTTGCCGATGATCTGCCCCGTCTCGTGGCCTTTGCCGGCAAGGAGAACGATGTCGCCCGCCGCCGCCATCTCCAGCGCCCGGGCAATCGCGTCCTTGCGCCCCGCGACCTCGATCGCGCCCGGAGCCCCGGCCAGGATGTCGGCGCGGATCGCAGCCGGATCCTCGCTACGCGGATTATCGTCCGTCACGATCACCACGTCGGCCAGCCGCGTCGCGACTTCGCCCATCGGCGCTCTCTTTCCCTGGTCGCGGTCGCCGCCGGCCCCGAAAACGATGATCAGCTTTCCCTCCACATGCGGTTTCAACGCCATGATCGCCGCTTCCAGCGCATCCGGCGTGTGCGCATAATCGACATAGACCGGAGCGCCCGCGCGGCTGATGACCGCCCGCTCCAGCCTTCCGCGGACCGGCGCAACCCGTCCCATGGCCGAGAAGACGTCGCGCCACGAACCGCCGGTCGCAAGCACCAGGGCCGCCGCCGTCATCACGTTGGAAGCCTGGTAGGCGCCGATGAGCGGAAGCGCGAGGCGGTGCGGCTTGCCCTCATGCTCCAGTATCAGCGTCTGCCCTAGCGCCGTCGGACTCTGCTCGACGAGACGGATCGTCTCGCCCCTTCGACCGACGGTCATGACCTGCAGGCCGCGCCGCTTTGCGCGGGCGATCACCCCGTCGGATTTCGGATCGTCGGTCCAGATCACCGCCGTCTTTCCCGGCTCGATGACCTCGTCGAACAGCCGCATCTTGGCTTCGAAATAAGCATCCATCGAGGCGTGGTAGTCGAGATGGTCGCGGCTGAAATTGGTGAACGCCGCCGCTTCGAGCGGCACGCCTTCGGCGCGATACTGGTCGAGGCCGTGGCTTGAGGCCTCATAGGCGACGTGGCTGATCCCCATCCGCTTGAGGCCGGCGACATTGCTGAGGAAGGTGACGATGTCGGGGGTCGTAAGCCCCGTCTTCACCTGGTCGTCCGAAGTCGTCACCCCAAGCGTTCCGATCGAGGCCGATCGATGTCCGAGCATCCGCCAGATCTGCCGGGTCATCTCGACCGTCGAGGTCTTGCCGTTGGTCCCGGTGACCGCGACCACCGTCTCGGGGTAGGGCGCGAAATAGGCCGCCGCCATTTGCGCGAACAGCCGCCGAGGCTGCTCGTCGGCCAGGTGGACCGCGCCGTCGACCTTCGCTTCGGGCCGGGCGACCACGGCCACCGCGCCTTTCTCTACGGCTGCGGGAATGAAGTCCTCGCCGTTGAAGACCGCGCCCCTGAACGCTCCGAACACGTTGCCCTTCGTCACCTTGCGGTGATCGATTGCAAAGCCGGTGACTTCGGAATCGCTATCGACGTCGGCGAGGTCGCACAGGCGCATCGCGATTATTTCGCCTCTTGGACGTACGGAAGCACCTCGGACATATCCGGTTCGCGGTGCATGTCGGGAGCCACTCCAAGCATCGGCGCGATGCGGCTCACGGTCTTGCTCACGACCGGAGCGACGTTCCAGCCGGCGGTCGTGAATCCGTAGGTTTCCTTCGTTGCCTTGGGCTCGTCGAGCATCACCACGATCACATAGCGCGGGTCGTCCATCGGGAACACACCGGCGAAGCTGGTGATGTTGATCGACTGGCTATAGCGGCCGTTGATCACCTTTTGAGCAGTGCCCGTCTTGCCGCCGACGCGATAACCCGGCGCATTGGCGTTCTTGCCGGTCCCCTTCATCACCACCAGCCGGAGAAGCGAGCGCATCCGATAGCTTGTGTCCGCGGTGAACACGCGCCGGCCCTGCGGCAGCGGGTGGTTCGGCCCGATCTTCAGGATCGTCGGCGGATGATAGATGCCGCCGTCGAACAAAGTCGCATAGCCCATCGCGAGCTGCAGCGGGGCGACCGCGATCCCCTGGCCGAAGCCGACCGTCATCGTCTCGAACGGGCCCCAGGTGGACGGGGTCAGGGTCCGCCCGCGCTCCTTCAGCTCGATCTCGACGCGGTCGAGGAAACCCATCTTCTTCAGGAAGGCTTTCTGGCGGGCGGTGCCGACCTGGTCGGCCATCTGCGCCATTCCGATGTTGGAGCTTTCCATCATGATTTCGGCGACCGAGCAGCGGCGGCCGAACGGGTGGGTGTCATGGATGATGTGGCCATAGGCCGGAAGCGCGTCCGGACAATTGTACATTTGGCCGGGCCCGCTCACGATTCCCGAGTCCATCGCCATCGCGAGGGTGAACGGCTTGAACGTCGAGCCCAGCTCGTAAACGCCGAGAGTCGCACGGTTGAACATCTCGTCCGGAGTGATCTTGCCGGGCGCATTGGGGTTCATCGAGGGCAGCGAGGTCATCGCCAGGATTTCGCCGGTGTGGACGTCCATCACCACGCCCGCCGCTCCGATCGCGGAGAAGTGGGTCATCGCATCCTGCAATTCGTGCTCGAGCGCCTGCTGCACCGTCATCGAGATCGACAGCTGCACCGGCTGGCCGCGAAGCGCCGGGTCGGACAATTGCTTGTCGAAGGCGCGTTCCGCTCCGTACGCGCCATGTCCGTCGATATTGGTGAAGCCGATGACGTGGGCTGCGAGATTGGTCTGCGGGTACAGCCGCTCCGGCTCGCGATCGAGCGAAATTCCCGGCTCACCGAGGGCGTTCACCGCCTCGACCAGGTCGGGTGCAGCGCGGCGGCGAAGATAGAAGAAATTCTTCCCCGAGCGGAGCATCGCGAAATAGTCCGCCTCGCTCTTCTCGGGCATCAGTTGGGCTAGCTTGCCGGCTAGCTGCAGCTTGTCGCCGATCACCTTGTCGGGATGAAGGCCGATGCTCCAGGCGTCGATGGTTCGGGCGAGCGGCTGGCCGTCACGATCGACGATATCGCCGCGTTCGGGGACGTAAGCCGTCACTCCGGGCCGGCTTCCGGCATGGTCGCCGAACGCCGCAAGGTACAGGATCCGAAGCGCAATCAGCGCGACCACGCCGGCATAGACCAGCATGCCCAGCATCAGGCGCTGGTGCATCAGGGAGAGAATCTGACGGCGCTGTCCGACAAGCCGAAGCCGCTCGGGGCGCGGGGCGACGAGGGCTGCTGTCGGGGCGTTCATCGATCGCTGCGCGTTCCCTTGGCTGTGGACTTGCCCGCCGGAAGGGGAGCGAGCGGATCGACCTTGGCGGTGCGCACCGGCCTTGTCACCGGCTTCGTTTCGGCCGCGGCGACCTTTTCCCCAGATTTCTTCTTCGCGGCCTTGTCGGCGTCCGCGACGGCCTTGGCCGGCTGGATTTTGGACTGCTCAGCCTTGATCGTGACCGACGCGGAAGGCTTGGGCGAAGGCGTAGTGCGCTGCTCGATCTTCAGGCTCGCGGTGTGAAGCAGCTCGGGGGCCGGAGCGACCGCCGAGTCTGGCTCGTTGTCCTGCTGCGCAAGCGGCTGGCTGGGCTGCGGCGCGGGCGCGGAAGCAAGCACGACCGGTGCTTCGACCGCCTTGTGCTCGGGCCGGACGAGCGTGGCGAGCTGGAACTTGTCGCCGAGGATCTGCGTGGCTGCCGGCGCCGAAAGATCGAGCGCGCTGGCGTTCCACCGCTCGAGCTGGGTCAGCCGCGAGCGTGTCCCGACCTCCGTCTGGAGCAGCCGGATGTCGGTCTGAGTCTGGACGATGCTCGCCTCGACATCCTCGAGGGCGGCCCGCTCCGAAGCGACGCGAAGCGAGACGAGGTAGCACCCGAGCGCCGCTCCAGCCACGGCGCTCGCCATGAACACGGAATGGAAGCTTCGGACGCTCATTACCTCTCTCCTTTGGATGATCTTGCCGGGGCCGACGTCCGGGTCGCACTTCTCAGCCGCGCCGACCGCGACCGGGGATTGCCGGCCAGCTCGCGCTCCGTCGGGGAAACCGCCTTGGCGACCTTCTCGAACGTCGGTTCGTTAAGGTCGGCAAGAACGGGACGGTGACGCGAACCGGCCGGCGTCCCACCGCTTCGCTCGCGGAAAAAGCGTTTGACGATCCGGTCCTCGAGGGAATGGAAGGTGACGACCGCAAGGCGTCCGCCGGGGCGCAGGGAACGCTCGGCCGCCACCAAACCCTGTTCGAGCTCGTCGAGCTCGGAATTGAGATGGATCCGGATCGCCTGGAAGGTGCGGGTCGCCGGATCGCTCTTCTGGCCCTGCCGGTAGCCGACGGCTCGGCGGACGATCGCGGCAAGCTCGCCGGTTCGCTCGATCGGGCGCGCCGCCACGATCGCTCGTGCAATGGTCCGCGCGCGGGGTTCCTCGCCGTACTCGCGAAGTATGCGGGCAATTTCCGCTTCATCGGCCTGGTTGAGGAACTCCGCCGCGGTCGGCCCGCTTTGGTCCATGCGCATATCGAGCGGCCCGTCGGCGGAGAAGGCAAAGCCCCGCTCCGCCCGGTCGAGCTGCATCGAGCTGACACCAATATCGAGCGCGATCGCGTCGACCGGTCCGATGCCGCGATCGGCAAGAACCCGGTCCATCTGGCTGAACCGCTCTTCGACAAGCGTGAGCCGCGGGTCGGGGACGAGTGACCGGCCTTCCGCGATCGCGTCCGGATCGCGGTCGAAACCGATCACTCGTCCCACCCCCACCGCAAGCATTGCGCGGGCGTAGCCACCCGCCCCGAAGGTGCCGTCGACGACCGTCTCGCCGGGCTGCAGCTGAAGCGCATCGATGACTTCGTCGAGGAGAACCGGCGTGTGCTGTGCGCGGGCCGTCACAGCTTCAGTCCCCGCTCTTCCAGCCGGAACCGGGCGATGTCCTTCATGTCCTCCGGCACCTTGGGCTCGGCCAGGAACAGCTTCGGATTCCAGATCTGGAAGGTCTCGCCGGCCCCGAGGAACAGGGCGAGATCGTCGATCTCGCCCTTCCGGCGCATCATCGGGGGAAGGACGATACGGCCGGATGTGTCGTAGGGGACTTCCTCGGTGGCGGCGAAAGCCATGAGGTTGCGCTGCTGATAGTCGAGGGCTGCGTCGGCATCGCCCTCCTGCTTTTCGAACAGCCGTTCGAGCTTGGCGTGCTTGAGCGCCGCGTAGGCGGGATCGTAGGCGCTCAGCGCGGGGAAGGCTTCGTGCTTGGCGAGGGTGATCGTGCGGGCGTCGCCGCGGCGCTCGATGACCGAGCGCAGGAATGCGGGCACGGAGACGCGACCCTTCGCGTCCACCGCGTTCAAAGCACTGCCCTGAAACAGATGCTCAAGCGCCACGACACACATCCCCTTCGCAGCGCACAGCTTCCCCGTTCGCGGGTGAGCGGCATCGCCGCCGGTCCCGCGCCGGATTCAAACGGATGAGGGTTTAGCCCCGCGCTACAGCCGGTGTTGGTAACTCACTCGGTGACGGGATACAATGGATATTCATGCCATTTCAGGGGATTTCATGCCCGAGCTTGGATTTCCGCGACTTTTTTGCCTCAGTTTCAGCCTTTGTTCTCTCCTCGTTCTTGCTTTGCCGGGCTGTGGATAAGTCTGTGCGGAACGATCCGCCACCCGAATCAGTGCTCGAGCCGCCCAAGCTCTCCAAGAAGCACGGCCAGATTCGGCGACCGCGAGTCCGCCGTGTCGATGAAATCGGCGTCGGCGACGACCGTCGCCTCGCCGCTGCCGATGCGGCAGCGCGCGATGAAAGCGCTCTCGACCGAACAGCCGCCGGATGTGGCGACGAGCGCTCCCGGAGAGGCCGTCCGGACCGGGCCCTCCTTCAGGTCGATCGTCTTCGGCCCCAGCGCGTCGGGTGAATCGAGCCGCAGTCCCCAATGGCCGAGCAGCCCGGTGTCGGGAAACGCAAGCGGCGGCCTGAGCAGGCTTCCGAGGGGCCGCTTGCTGGGCCACGCCAGAGCGGGATCGGCGAGAAGCAGGACCCTTCCGCCGCTTCGAACCCAGGCGTCGAGCTGCACCAGCGCCTGGGCCGGCTGGGCCTGCGGCTGCGCCATAAGCAGCAGCTTGTGCCCCTGTAGGCTGGCACGGTCGGCGACGCTGATCGGTACCAGCGCGTAACGCGACTGCAGAGCGCCCAGCACCGGGGGTGCCCTGGCGTCGAGCGCCATGTCTTCCGGGAACAGGATCGGCAGGCTGGTGAGCACGAGCAATTGCGGCCGTTGGCCAGGCCGGCGCGGTGCAAGCTCCTGGCTGGAGCCCCCCATGAGCAGCGCTGCGGCAATCGCCCCGAGCACCAGCAAGACCCCGGCGACCGCGCCGGCCAGCCGACGCCGATCCATCGGGATCACCTGGATCCGGTTTCGCTGTTCTGTGCGGTGTCGGTCGTCCCCGGGCCGGGAGCGACCCCGAGCTCCGCCAGCGGTTCCTTCGGGGTATTCGCCACCTCATTTGCCGTAGCCACCGAATTTTCGTCCCTGCCGGAACGGCTGACGATGCTTCCAAGAAGAACGAGGAGGAAGGCGAACGCGAGGCCGGTCAGGCCGATGCGAACGCGCTGGGCTGTCGTTGCGGCTCTGTGGGGCACATCGACGAAGCTATGGCTGGCTTCGACGATATGCAAGCGACCGGCGAGCTCCGCCCTTGACGAAAGGGCGTCGAGACGCGAATTCGCGGCCCCATGACTCGCATCCCGCTTCTGCTCGCTCTTGCCGCAACCGCTGCGCTCGCCGGCTGCAACAAGGAAAACCACACCATCGTTGCCGGTCCTGACGGCGACGAAGCCAATAACGCTCCCGCAACCAACGGCCCGGTCACCCTTCCGCCGTCGATCGCGTCGAGCAAGATCTACCGGTGCAAGGACAACAGCGTCGTCTATATCGACTGGCTGTCGGACAATAAGTCGGTCAACTTCCGCAAGTCGCAGGACGCGGTTCCGGTCCAGCTGACCGCTCCGGAAGCGGGCAAGCCGATGGTCGCCGACGGCTATTCGCTGAGCGGCACTCCGGGCGGCAAGTCGATCACCCTGGAACGCCCGGGCAAGGGCAGCCAGAGCTGCACCGCCTGACCGTCCATTCGGTCTGAATTCCGAAGACCCCCGGCGCCCGCCGCCGGGGGTTTTTCTTTGTCCGCTTGACTCGCCGCCGCCGCGCCGCCCACCTTCGCCGGCCAGGGGGATGGCAATGGAAATCGACCGGCGGAGTTTCACCAGGGGCGCAGCCGCGCTGTTCGCAACGACGGCGCTTGCCGGACGAGCTTCCGCCCAGTTGGCGCCCATGCTCTCCCCGCAGCAGCAGGCGATGGGTGCGATCGAGGATTATGCCGAGGCGCACCGCCGCTGGTTCGGCCTGCCGGGAATGACCGTGAGCGTCACCAGCCCGAGCGGCTTTTCGTCCGTGGTGAACACGGGCTTTTCCAATCTCGAAGCGCAATCCCCCATCACCGCCGACACGCTCTTCCAGATCGGCTCGATCAGCAAATCCTTCACCGCAGCGCTTCTTCACCAGTTCGCGGCCGAAGGGCGGCTGAAGCTCAGCGACCGGATCGTCCGGATCCTCCCGAACACGCCCCTGCCCTCGAACAGCCCGATCGAGGTTCAGCACCTGCTCGACCATGTCGCCGGCATTCCGGGCGACGCGCCTTTGTTCGTCCGCGGCGGACTCTGGACCGCGTATGCGCCGGGACGGCACTGGCACTATTCGAACACCGGCTATGAGCTCCTGGGCCTGCTCGCCGAGCATGTCGGCGGCAAGCCGCTCGACCGCTTGCTCGCCGACCGCCTCTACCGGCCGATGGGAATGATCCGGACCCGCGGAGCGCTCCAGGCCTCGGATCGGCTGCTTTACGCCCAGGGATACGAACCCGCCGACCTCTCCGTCCCGTTCGTCCGCGGAACCCCGCTCCGGCCTGCGGCGTGGGTGAACTCGACTTCGGCAGCGGGAAGCACCGGTTCGACGGCGGCGGACATGATCCGTTACCTGCAGGGCGTCGCCGCGGCGGCACAAGGAAAAGGCGGAATGGGCCTTGGGCGCGAAGCGGGGCTCGCCTGGACCGGGCACAATGTCCCGAGCGGATCGCCCGACATGGCCTATGGCAACGGCCTGATGCACGTCGAGAGCAACGGCCGGCGCTATCTCCACCACACCGGCGGGATGGTGTCGTTCAGCTCCTCCTTCCATGTCGACGTGGGCAACGGCATCGGCTCCTTCGCAAGCACCAATCTCAGCGCTTTTCCGGAATACAGGCCGCGTCAGGTGACGCTGTTCGCGATCCAGGCGATTGCCGCGGCCGAGGCCGG
>JBQCIU010000094.1:0-20054 GCA_051953395.1 Sphingomicrobium sp. | reverse complement strand
AACGGTGACGATCGAGGTCGGCGAGATGCCGATGGCGAACCTGAAGCAGCACATGGAGCGGACGTTCCGCCAGCTCGCTTCGGACAAGAACCTCGACTTCAACGTCAAGTTCGATCCCAAGCTTCCGCAGACGATCCGCACCGACGAGAAGAGGCTCCAGCAGATCGTCCTCAACCTGCTGTCCAACGCGTTCAAGTTCACCTCGAAGGGCAGCGTGACGCTGGGCGTCACCTGCGTCAGCGGCGGCTGGAGCCCGACCCACCCGACCCTTCGCAACTTCGATCGCGCGATCGAGATTTCGGTCACCGACACCGGCATCGGAATCCCGGAGGACAAGCAGAAGCTGATCTTCGAGGCCTTCCAGCAGGCGGACGGCACCACGAGCCGCAAATATGGCGGCACCGGCCTGGGCCTGTCGATCAGCCGCGAGATCGCGCGGCTCCTTGGGGGCGAGCTCCAGGTGCGGTCGAAGCCCGGCGAAGGATCGACCTTCAGCCTGTTCGTGCCGCTCGAGGCAGAGGCCGCGGCAGTCCCGGCCGGCGCGACTCCTGCGCGCTACGACAATAGCGGAGCGATGGTGCCGACCGCGCTTCCCGCCAACTTCGACGTCAACGACGACCGCGACGACATCGGCAAGGGTCCGTTCGTCCTGATCGTCGAGGACGACCCGACCTTTGCCACCATCCTTCTCGATGCAGCGCACGAGGCGGGCATCAAGGCGGTGGTCTCGACGGCCGGCGCTGGGACCCTGGCGATGGCCCGCAAGCTCCAGCCGAGCGCGATCACGCTCGACCTCGGCCTTGCCGACATCGACGGCTTCGTTCTGCTCGATCTCCTCAAGCACGACCCGGACACCGCGCATGTGCCGATCCAGGTCATTTCCGGGGCCGACCGCAGCCGTTCCGTCATGGGCATGGGCGCCGTCGGCGTGACCGAGAAGCCGGTTGAGCGAGCCGAGCTGGTCAAACTCTTCAAATCGCTGGCAAACCAGGCCGGCGGACAGAAGCCTCGGCGGCGGCGGAAGCCGGCCCCGGCGCCCGAAAACAGGCCGCTTCCCGAGCTCGCGGGAGCCAAGGTGCTCATCGTCGACGACGACATTCGCAACATCTTCTCACTCACGAGCGTTCTCGAAAGCCATGACGTGGAAGTCCTCCACGCCGAGCGGGGCAAGGACGGGATTGTCATTCTTGAGCAAACGCCCGGCGTCGATGTCGCGCTGATCGACATCATGATGCCGGAAATGGACGGATATGAGACGATGAAACAGATCCGGCAGCGCCGGGAGCTCGCGGACATTCCGCTGATCGCCGTCACCGCCAAGGCGATGAAGGGCGACCGGCAGAAGTGCCTCGACGCCGGCGCCTCCGACTATATCGCGAAGCCCGTGGACATCGAGCTCCTGCTGGCGCTCCTGCGCGTGTGGGTGGCCCGGGCGCGGGAAGCCGCAGTCGCCGCCGCACCTCCGGTTCCGATGGTCGCGGCGGAATAAGATGAACAGGCCTGTGGCCGAAATCCCCACTCTGCGGCACCGCGAGGAAGAGGAGCCGCCGACCGAGCCGGCGGAGATCGAGCGGGCGCGAGTCCTCCTCGTCGACGACGACGACCGCAACCTGCTCGCTCTTCGAACGGTGCTCGAGGATCTCGGCGAGGTGGTGCTCGCGCGATCCGGCGAGGAAGCGCTTCGGCACCTCCTGAAGGGTGAGTTCGCGGTTATCCTGCTCGACGTCTACATGCCGGGCATGGACGGTTACGAAACCGCCCAGATCATCCGCAGCCGCGAGCAGACGAAGAGTATTCCGATCGTCTTCCTGTCGGCCGTCAACAAGGAAGCCGAGCATCTGATGCGCGGCTATTCGATGGGCGCCGTCGACTATGTCTTCAAACCCGTCGACGCGGTCATCCTGCGGTCCAAGGTCGCCGTTTTCGTCGACCTGTTCGAAAAGACGAAGGAAGTCGAATCCAAGGCACGGCACGAGCAGGCCCTGCTGGATGCGACCCTTCGCGCCAATGCCGAGCGGCTTCGGGCCGAGCAGGAGCTTCGCCGCGCCGAGCAACGGCAGGCCGCGATCATCCAGTCGCTGCCAATGGTGCTCTACCTGGAAAGCTTCGACGCGCATCCGCGACGCCCGAAATATGTCAGCGGCGACCTGCGCGCCGTGACCGGCTTCAGCCACGAGCAGGTGCTGGACGAGCCGAACATCTGGGCCGAGCGACTGCACCCCGAAGACCGCGACCGGGTCATCGCCGCCTTGGAGGCGCGCCGGAAGAGCGGCCGATCCTCGGTCGAATATCGCTGGCAATGCGCCGACGGCACTTACAAGCATTTCCTCGACCAGGCGGTCCTGCTGAAGGATGCGGAAGGCAATCCGCTCGAGTTCGCGGGGACGCTGACCGACATCTCCGAGCAACGCTCGCTCGAGATCCAGCTTATCCAGGCGCAGAAGATGGACGCCATCGGCAAGCTGACCGGCGGAATCGCGCACGATTTCAACAATCTCCTGGCCGCCGTCATCGGCGGGGTGAGCCTGATCGAGAAGAAGGCGAATTTGGATTCGGAGCTGCTTCGGATCCTCGGAATGACGAAACGCGCTGCCGAGCAGGGCAGCGACCTGGTACGGCGTTTGCTGGCCTTCGCCCGGCGGCAGACCCTGGAGCCGCGCCCGATCGACCTCCCGTCGCTTCGCGACGCGGTGTCCGACCTTCTGACGCACACGCTTGGCGGCCTCGTCCATATCGAGTGGCGCATCGATAGCGGCGCGTGGGACGTGCTCGCCGACCGGGCGCAGCTCGAACTCGCCCTCGTCAACCTCATCATCAACGCCCGCGATGCGATGCCGAATGGCGGAACGATCGTCGTCACTGCCGAGAACCGGCAATTTGCGGCGGCGGATGATTCCGGGCTCGACGCCGGCGATTATGTGCGGATCGCCGTTTCCGACACCGGCAGCGGGATTTCGCCGAAGAACCTGGAAAAGGTCATGGATCCCTTCTTCACGACCAAGGCGGTCGGTAAGGGAAGCGGGCTTGGGCTAAGCATGGTCTACGGCTTCGCGCGGCAGTCGAACGGTGCCTTCCGCATCGAGAGCGTGCTCGGGGCCGGCACGACCGCGGAATTGCTCCTTCCGAGGGCTTCGGATTCGGCACCGAAGGAGCAGCCCGCGGCGACTCCCAGGAAACGCCGCCGGACAAACCGCAAGCTCAGCATCCTCCTCGTCGACGATCATGCCCATGTCCGAAGCACGACGGCGGCGGTTCTCGGCGATTTCGGACACAAGGTCGTCGAAGCGGCGGACGGCACGGACGCCCTGCGAGTCCTGCGCGAGGATTGTTCGTTCGACCTGCTGATCACCGATTATGCGATGCCGCACCTGTCTGGCACCGACCTCCTTCGTGCGGCCCAGGACATCTGCCCCGACGTCCCCGCCCTCATCGTGACCGGCTATGCCGAAGCCGATGCGATTCGCGACCGGCCCGAGCATGTCGAAATCCTGCAGAAGCCATTCACTCCGGAAGCGCTCGAGGGCGCGATTCACGAGCTTTGCCATCAGCGCTCCAGCGGGCGAAGTGCCGGTAAATAAGCGGCGTTAAAAGTGGATCGTGCGCGGCTTGCGGCAAGCCGCGCAACTTGCTGGCTACAGCAAACATTGACCGGCGAACCCTCGACCCGAGTCCCTGCCCTTGCCCGCAGAACGCGCCCCCGCCGACGCTTCCGATCAAGCCGTATCGAAGCTCAACGCCAGCCTGAAGAGCTGCCACAAGGTCGTGAAGAATTACCGCGCGGCATTGCTAAAGACGCCGAACGCCGTGCCGCGGCCGCCCGAAAGCGACTGATCACCCAAATTTCAGGAAAGGTGGAGGCCCGAGCCGCCGTCGAACCTCATTGAAAACATTGAGAAAAAGCGCTCAAAATGGGCTCGCCATTTCTTTTGCCATCTCTCATGTGCGGCGGCGTTATTGGCTTAGCTGGCTGATCGAGCTGGCGCAATCAATCCACAGTTTCGCCGCTCGATCTTCCGCCTGATGACACCCTAGCCACTTGCGGACGGGCAGGATTTGGGCGACCGTTCATGGCGGGAGGCGTGACATTTATGGCCGCTGACATACCTATTTCCGAAGCGATGCTCTGCTGGTCAACGGGAGGTCCGGTCCGCGTAGTGGAGCACCCCGATTATCATGGTCGGAGCGATGCCTACGAGAAGACAGCGGGCGCTTGCTACGCTTACTGGCGCAATTTGTCCCCTGAAAGGATGCAGCTCCAGCTCCTAATCGATGCGTGGCACATTGCCGCCTTTTACCAAGTCCCTGTCCGCGACGTTCACGAAGCGCTCTTGGTCATCCCGGAATACCGATCAATGTTGGCCGACGATTGCCTGCCTCGCGAGTTCGCACACGAGAGGGTGTAAGGGATGGACTTCCTCAAACGCGCCAACAAAACGAAGGTCGATCCCCAGCTAATGGAGGACATCTTTGAGGCGATCGACAAGCTCCCGCCCGGCGATCGAGACTTTGAGGGAACATCAATCCTGATCGTCAGACATGTCGCTGAGCTTGGATTGCCGGAGAAGCGACGCATGGACCTGAGCATGGCGCTCAATTTTCGGTTCATGGCCTTCGCCAGATTGATTCAAGATGGCGGCGGACGCGGCTGGACATGGCCGGGGAAAGAGGAAGGCTGCACAATCGTTGACGCCGAACTGATCCGCACCGCCGCCGAAGAACCGATGATCGAGGTCAATGAACAGGTCGCCTTCGATCCTGCGAGCTTCCAGCGGAGACTGCTCGCGTTGGCGGAGCCGCACGGTCAGGCCTGATTAGAAGAAACTGTGGGCAGAGCCGGGGGAGGTGACCCCGGCTCTGCCCACAGTTCCATCACGAATGACTACTTGCGCTTGCCCTTCGCCTTCGACGCGGGCTTGTCGCTGGCGTCCTCCGCCAGCCCGTTGGCGATTAGCTGCTTGCCGTAGTCGGCATTCACTTCGGGCGTGTCGCCCTCGATCCATGCGCCGCAAGCGCGGGTGATCCGGACCTTCATGGTCTCTCCCTCCGTGTCGTGTTTGAGCGTGATGAGCGAAGGCGAGCCGAGAAGGGCGCGGTCAAACGCACTCTCCGGCACCGGCTCGCCTTGCACTAGGACGGCTGTTTGCCGATCAGGCATTAGCCAGCGGCCAACGCATAATCGCCGTAGATCAGCGCCTCCGGGCGGCGGACGGCCAGCGCAATCCGCTCCTCGCAGAGAATGGTCACAGCGTTGCGGACAAAGTTGTCGCGGTCCTCAGTGGAGAGGAGGACAACCGGCTTGAGGCGGTCATAGACCGTCGCCGCGTTCGCAAAGTTGCCGACAAGGAACTTGCCCGCCGGCATCGAGTTCGACGGCGCAACGTCCAAGCCCCATGCGCTCGGCATCGCGGAACCCATCGGCCCGGAGCCGATGTAGCGGCCATTGGCGTCCTTCAAGCCCTGTAGCCGGAGCCAATCGGCGGAGTTGACCACTACGCCCGTCGCCGGGAGGTCCGCCGCTTCCGCCTGAGCGATTGCGCGAAGGATGATGTCGAACTTGCTGGCGCCAGCCGGTTCGCCGGTCGCGTCATAGGCGGTCGCTTGCGGGACCAGACCCAGAAGGTTAGTCCCTACACCGTCGCCCAGGAGCAGTTGATCCTCCTCCTTGAGCGCCAGCCCGTAGCGAAGCTCACCGTCAACGATCGTGCGAAGCTGCGGCGCATCGTCCAGCACCTGCTTCGACGCGGGGATCCAGTGAGCGATCGTGCGGACGGGAGCCTGTTTCAGCTCCCACTCAAGATTGCTCTCCGGCTTGAGCGCCATTTCCTCGACGGTGGCGGCCTGATTGTCGCGCGTAACCTGTCGCGGATATTCGACCATGTTCGAGCTAGTCGTGCCGGAGCCGAGAAGCCCGCGAACGGTCAGCCGACGCCGCGCCATCGAAACGTCGCGGTCACGATCCGGAGTGATGAACGATCCGCCGCTGGTCCCGATCGTCGTGATCGCGGCCTGTGGCGTCAGATCAATCTGCGTCCGCGTCTTGCCCGCCGCGTTGCGGAAGGCGGTGAGCTCCGGCGAATTGACGACTTGATCGCCCCAAGAGCGTCCGCTGTTGCCGGGATGCGAGATGCCGCCCGGAAGCGCGTTGCCGACGATCGTGTTCAGCGCGGCCTCGATATTTTCGATGCGCCCGTTGTGATCGTCGCGGAAGCCTTCAATGGCGGTGCGAAGCTGGGCGAAAAGCTCCTTGGGATCGTTCGCTTCCGCCCTGACGAGCGGAGCGACACCGTGGAGCAGTGCGCGCGGGAAACGAGTGTTCATGTGATCCTCCTGATGTTCGGGAGGAGGATCGGCGCTTTCCGCTGCCGTTTATTCGTTTGCCGTCACGGCGACGAAAATAATTCTAGGCGCGCATGTGCCGGAGGTAACGGCGCGCAAGCTTGTCTCGAATGTCATCAAGGATCGCCGCGCGCTCCGCCTTGTCCATGTCTGGCGAGAGGTAAGCGCCGGATCGGTCGCGCACCCGCTCAAGGCGAGCTTCAACGTAAAGGCTGAGTGTGTTGACGTCTGGATCAGTGGCGAGCCGCGCAGCAGGGGAAGGGAACAGCTTGCGCCGCATATCGCCCAAGCTCTCAGACAACGGATCGTTGCCCTCCGCGACGAACGCGGCAAGCTCCTCTCGCACCTGTGCCGCGAGAAGCCGGGCGATCGGCTCCGCGTGGGTGAGGCCGCTTTCCTTCGCGATGAGGGCCGCGCCCTCCCGAACAGCCCGCCCTTCGGCCTCCGGGCGTGCAGGACGGCCAGCGCAGTAAACCCGGCCCATAATAGCGCGGGGCCACGGCTTCACGGCTCTCCGGCTCCGATAGCGACGATCGGGAGATGCTTCAGCGCCATAACAATGCGGCGGCGCTCCGATCGGGTGAAGCCCGCTGGATAAAGCGCTTGCTCGATCTGGCGCGGGTGCATCGGCGCGCTCAGTTCGTCCATCAGCGCCAAGGCGAGGTCGCGCACTTCCGGCGAAGCGGCCCGGAGCTTGTCTTGCGCGGTCATTGGAGCGTGCTTCCGTCGATGATGCTCCGCTCGATCACATCGAGCGCAGTCCGGGCAAATTCGACGCCAGCGATCGGATTGCCCTTGTGCGCGGCGGAGAGGTCAAAGGCGGAGTAACAGGCGGCAATCGCGATGTCCTCTGGCCGCGCGCCGAGCTTCACGAACTCCTCCGCGCCGAGCTTGCGAAAGTGACGGCGGCAGAACTCGATCACCATGACCGAACAAGTTTCCTCGTCACGAGTCATCGTCATCATCCGGGTTCAAATTGGGGAAGGCGATCAGGTTGTCGTCATAGCCTTCGCGCCGCTTCTCGTTGGCCTTGTTGTGGGCGCGGCGGACAGCGGCTTTGAAGTTGCTCCCGCCTTCTTGCGCCCGCGTGTGGATGCCGAGCGATCGGCGCATTGCGAGGATCGAGGCGGTCAACCCGGCGCATGCCTTCACGCGCGGATTGGGGACCGCGTTGCCGTGGCTGTTGGTCAGCACGAAACCTTCGCGGTTCAATTCGACCTGTTGCCGATCGAGCATGACCATCTGTTGAGCCAAGACGATAAGCAGCCTGATCTTGTGCGCGGTCAGTTCCGTCTTGCTGAACTCGTCGCATAGCTCGGTGAACACCTTGCGCTCGGTGTGATCGAGCTTCGTGCCGGAAGGGAGCTTGATCGTCTTGCCGCCCGCGATGATCGCCGCGACAATTGCCGGGGTGCTATCCACGCGCTGGCGGCGCGGCTTCTTGGTCTTGTCGGTCATGTTCAACTCCTCGACAACGGATGGCAAAAAGAGACCTTTGCGTTAGTTTTCGTGGCCGCCGCCGGTCTGCGCCGGGACAAGTGGGAAACTTTCATGACCCCCTCCGTCCGGCTGAGCGCGGGGAGGGGTGCAGCAAAGCGCGGAGGTCAGGACCGCCGATCGACGCAAGCCGGGTCAGCCGCCCCTCATAGGCATCCTGCTTTTGCCTGCTGTCCGTTGGGATCGTCCCGTCATGGTAGAAATAGACGCGGCTGACGTCGTCGCTGCCTTCCCACGACATCTGCCGTGCGTCCGCCTCCGTCATGGACAGAGCGAAGGACCACGGGCTGTAGTCCCGGATGAATCTGGAGGAGGCGATGCCCAACGGCTTATAGAGCCGGTTGAGGAGGACATACCTCCCAGCCGCCAACTGCTCGATACAATAAGGCCAATAGATACGCCGCTGGTCGTCTCGCTTCACGCTGGTCACGACCGCTCTCCCCATGGCGAAGGCTGCGCCGAGGGGATCGACCGGAAAGGGGACGGGGGACGGCGAAAAGTGTGTTTTCCTATTCGCGCGGAATTAAATCCTCTTTCTCTTATTCCCTCCGACTTAATTTCCCTGCGGTAAGAAAACTGTGATTTCGCCGTCCCCCGTCCCCTCCGATTGGGTCCCGTTGGGTTACATTGAGTCATGGAGGCCCACTCCCTCTAAGTTGGTCAGGTGTTCTTTGAGGTCTGCCCAGGTCGCGTCGGGCTGCGGCTTGAAATTGATGACGACCGCTTGCCGAGTGCCGCCGATCTTGGGCCGTAGTTCATCCGCCCAGACCGTCAGGCCTTCGACATTCCTCAGCCCCTTCGTCACCGTGTCTGGCTTGCCGAGCCTCTTGTCAGAGATGTTCCCCTTGCCGTCCGCGTGCCGGAAGCCGAGCTGCAAGGCGATCCACTCCCGGACCTCTCGCATCGGCAGGATCGCCTTCTTGTCGAGCGACATAAGATGCTCACCGAGTTCAACGGCGAGCTTCAGCGCGGGCGATCGGAACCGCTCGGCAAGCATCGCCTTGCGCTTGGACTTAGGAGCGTGGTCGCCGGTCCCGACAGGGCTGTTGCCAGCCAGATATTGCCGCGCCCATTGCAGGATGATCCCCGGCCCGTCGCCGGCCAGCCACTGGTAGAACTCCTCCCACCATTCGACGGGCTGGTGCAGTTCGGAAACGGTCGGCACGAGCCAGCGCCGATCTTCATCGTCTAGGTGCAGCGCATCTTCGGAGTTGGAGCAGGCGATGATCGTCGCCGCGTTGTCCAGCTCGTATTGATTCACGCCCTTTTCGTTCACCTCGATTATGTCGTCAGTGATGAGGGACTTGAGCTTGTCGTAAGCCTTGCGCTTTTCGCCGGAGTAGAACTCGCTGATGAAGATGAACCGCTTGCGAGCGGCCCAGCCGTTGAAGGCGCTATCCACAACTGACGCTTCGGAAGGGAAGCTCGCATTTTGCGGCCCGACTAGAGTGCGGAGGATATTGCCGAGCGTGTTCTTGCCGACGCCTTGCACGCCGGAGATCAACAGCATCCCGTATCGCATCCGAATATCGGGCCGGGCGATGAGCGTGGCTATCCAGCGCTCCACTAAGGGCCGTTCGTCGGCGTCCGGGAACAGGTGCTTTAGGAACTCAACCCAATGCTCCGGGTCACCGTCCAGCGGCTCGATCTGCGCGCCTTCATAGGCGTTGAAACAGCGCCTCCCGTCGATGTTGAGCGTGCCGGGCCGGGAGCCGGGCCGATAGACCATCCGCTCGTGCTGACAGCCGAGATGCCGCCAAACGAGCGCCGCGGTGTCCTTCGCGTGGGAGAAGGGCGCGACACGGATGTTGAAGGTTTCCGGGCGCATGTCCCGGCTCGGATTGGCCTTGTAGAAGATGCGATTGGGTTCAGCCGTGTAGGCGATTAGGCGGGCATATTCGTCCCGGAGCACCTTTGCTGGCGCTCCACGCTCGCCGGGCGGCGGCGGGATCAGTCTCGTGGCTTGGGTCGCGGGCAGGATGCAGTCGCGAAGCGCCGGGCCGATGTAGCGGTCATTGTCGTCAAAATGATCCTTCGGCCACGGATCACCCAGATCAAAGCGGTCATCGAAGCTCTCATCAAACGCGACAATCTCGACATTGGCCGGGAACTCTCTGGCGATGAACCGGGCCGCTCTCAGCCCGTTCCCGTTAGCGTCGTTGTCCGCCACGATAATGACCCGGCTCCATCCGCAAGCAGCAAGCCGTCGCCATTCGCTGCGGCCGATCGCATGCACTCCGCCGATCCAGCCGACATGGTGAGCGTCTCTTAGTTCGCGCCACCAAGGGAACTTGTCCGGGCTTTCCTCGCCGGACTGTAGCCGGTGCATCCGGGCGGCGGCTTTCTCGCCTTCGTGCAGCACGAGGACAGCTTTGTCGCGGTAGCCGGGCAAGCCGTAGAACGGCAGCGTCTCCGGCTCCATCATCCGCCACTGGCCGTCGCTCCACTTCGTCCACGGCAGGAAGCCTTTGGAGCCGTCCTTGTTCTCATACCGCTGGTGGATCATCACCACGCGATCTTCAAAGTCGTGGCAGACGAACACATTGGAATCACCGAGCTTCACGCCGGGTGGAGGCTCTGCGACGCAAGCCAACGTGATCAGCTTCGGAAAGGTGGTCCGCTTAATCTCCGCTGCGATCGCCTCAGCTTCCTCCGGCGTCGGCGGCTCCGCCTTGCCTTTGGCTTCGACGCTCCCGGTGGTGAGATCGAACGTGACGTGGCCGACCTCTTTGGGATAGCCGTGCTCGTCAGTCTCCTCGATCTTAGCGGTGTGCATGTTCCGCATCGTCGCGTCGTTGCGCTTGAGGTAAGCGGCGACTGCGGGAAGCTCGTCAGGGCTGGACACGGTGCCGATGCGCGGCGGCGCTTCCGTCTGGAGAGGATCGGCGGCAGTTCCGCTCTCCGGGACTGGGTGTTCCTTTGCGCGGGCCGTCTCCTTTGTGGGGGCGGCCTTGCGCTTACTAGGCCGCGACATCTTCAACCTCGATCCCCGGTTCATAGGCATCGATCGCCCGCTGGACGCGCTCGCGAAGGTTGCGAGCGTCCACGAGTGTCGCCGCGACGACATAACTGCCGGAGTTGAGGCCGGTCGTGAGGTCCACAGTGTCGGCGGGCAACGTGAACTCGAAACCGTTGCCGAGCTTCACGCTGATGATCTGTTCAGCTTCCGGATAGTTGCGCATGGCGGCGCGAAGCGTGGTGGCGAGACGCCCGGCCAGCTTCACCGGATAGCCGTCGCTCCGCAGCTCCACATACCGGATCAAGGCAACAACATCGTCGATGTCGAGCTTGAAGCGACCAGTGGGGGAGCGGGTTAGAAAGTCCTCATTGTCGTTGTCGCCGCGAATGATGATGAGTTCATCGACAAGGCTCTTTCGCGGGTAGCGATCAGCAAGCTCTAAGGCCCGATCGAGCGCCAAATATTGCATCGCATAATCTCCTTTCACCGGATTTTTCGGGCGGCGACATTTCAAAGAAAACAGCCGGATTATTCGGGTTGGTTGGCGCGGGCTTCGCGGGCGGTGTTCCCGTCAGTCAGGTCGCGCAGCGGCAGCTTGAAAATTGACCAGAGGTCGCGGGCATATGACCACGCGGCGTCCTTACCGTCGAAGTGTCGCGACAAGTCCAACCCGGTGAGCGGATCGATCGAGACGCGGTATTGCCCATGCGGCTCCGGCTCGATCACGACGAACGGGCCGACATACGGCTCCTGCTCCTCGCACACCTCAAGCCGCTTTCGACTTGGGCCGGGAGGTTAGGTAGCTCTCCGTTTGATACTGCGCGTGATCGGCGCAAGGGCTGATGCCGCTAGGCCGGTTCGCAAACCACTCCTCGACTTGGTGCCTCCACCATCCGACAGATCGCCCGGTCAGCTTGATCGGCTGAGGAAAATCATCATTCTCCATCGCCCGATAAATTGAACTCCGCGACACCGGATAGAGCCTGATAAGATCAGGCAGCTTGTAAATCTTGCGATCTTCACAATCGCTACTTGCGCTCTCCATGACCAATCTCCGGAAACTCCGCTAATTCTTTCGATGGTCCGGAAAATCGCGCTAAATACTTGGGAGCGAAAGCAGGCAAAGTCCCGCCCCTATTTCGAGGCGGGACCGGCTGACCTAGGCGGCCAGAGCCTTCGGCGGGCAAACAGAGCCGTCCGCCATGAACGGGTTGCGCCCATAATCAGATGGATGGAAACCGGCCTCAATGATGACTTCATTCAAGCCGACGCCCGGCTCGAATGTGAGCTTCGTCGCTTCACAAAGCTCGTCCAGCGGCGGCACCTGGCCCACCTCCTCTAGTGTCATGGTGATTCTCCTCATGCCCGCCGTTGATTCGAGCGGGTGAGGCATGGTCACTGGTCGGAAGCCGGGTGTCAGCGGGGCAAAGTCCCGCCCCTATTTGAGTTCCGGGCGGCGGTGCTTTGCCTTCTTCAACCGTTGCTCAAGTTGCTCAACGGTGACTCCGCCGAACTCAGCGGCGATCTGCTCAGCGCTAGGATCATGGCCGCGATACAAGCGCCCCTTCGCGCGGCCCTCAGTCCAGTAATCCTCAAAGATGTCGCGGATCAAAGGCACGGCGCGCGCCGCAAGCTCGACTGGATCAAGCGCCCGCACATGGGCGGGTTTTCGCCGCCGATCGGCGGGAGGAGGCTCATTGCCGACGCTCGCAATGAGGTCCGCGTTCGGAGCGCCAAGCTGCATGAAGCGCAGCTCCAAGTCCGCAATGACGAAGTGCTTGAACTCGGCTTGCTCGTCGTCCGTCCGGCAGCGCCACGCGGGGCGATCCGCCATGCGCTCGCTGACCCATACGGGAGGCTTTCGCAGCCCGAGTGATCTGAGGCTTCGCTTCACCGCGCACCACGGATCGGGACAACCTTGTCGTCGCCGGTCAACCCGTAGCAGTAGTCAGCCCAATCCTGCATCAGCGGTATGCGCTTCTCGAACATGTCGGAGCGCCGGTAGGCGGCTTGAACCTTATTCGTGTCGCGGTGCGCCAGCGCCTTCTCGGCCAGCACATCGGGATAGGAGGTCTTGTCGGCCACCCAATCGCGGAACGTGGACCGGAAGCCGTGTGTCGTGATGTCTCGCCGGTCCATGCTGTTGCGGAGCTTTTGGAAGTCAGCCGTGATGTGCTTATCGTCCCGGTCGCCGGGGAACACATATTTACTGGACTGAGGGAGCGCCTTGAGTAGCTGCACAGCTTGTCGGCTCAACGGCACCCGCAGGGCATGTTTCTTCTTCATGCGTTCGGCAGGGATGGTCCACACCGCGTGGTCTAGATCGAACTCCAGCCACTCAGCTTTCGCCGTTTCGCTTGTCCTTGTCGCGGTGAGGATCAGCAGTTCATGGGCGCGCGCCATCATCCCGTCGCGGGCGCGCAACGCCTCCATGAAGGAAACGAGGTCAGCATGAGGTAGCGCGGCGAAGTGCTTTTCGACCTTCTCCGCTTTCCCAAGCAGGTATTCGAGATTGCCCTTGAGCCGCGCGGGATTGTCGCCTGTCCGGAGCTTCTGCACCGTCGCAAAGTCTAAGATGCGCTCGATCCGGTTCTGCACCCTTTCAGCGGTTGGCGCCTTCGTGAACCAGATCGGCTCTAGGACATCGCGCACATGCTCCGGCGTGATCGAGCCGACATGCATCTCGCCCAAGATTGGATAGGCATAGCGCTCTAGAGACGATCGCCATTGCGGCTCTTGCTTCGGCCCGGTCCAGCTTTTGGCGAAGCGGCCAATGGCTTCCTCCGCGACCTCCTTGAAGGTGGTGATTCGGCGCGGCCTGTATGCCTTCTTCTCAGCTAGAGGATCGATGCCGTCGATCAGGAGCTTGCGGTTGGCGAACGCTTTGTCGCGAGCTTCCTCAACGCTGACCTCCGGCCAAGGCCCAAGGCCCATGCACCGGCGCTTCCCGCCATAGGTGTAGCGGAACTCCCAGCGCTTGCGTCCGCTACGGCTCGACACGATCCACAAATTGCCGCCGTCGCCGCGCGCCGTTCCGAGAGGCAGCGCTTTGATCTGGCTCTTGTTCAACCGGGACATTTGCCCCTCCTGCCATTTCTTTTGACCCCTCTTTTTGACGGGATCGGGCGGGATTATTAGGGATTATCCGGGATGATGGAAAGCTGAAAAATCCCGCAAACGCTTGGGTTTGCGAGGTTTCAGGGGATTATCGGAGATTGTAAAGTGGAGGCCCGAGCCGGAATCGAACCGGCGTGCAAGGATTTGCAGTCCTCTGCGTAACCACTCCGCCATCGGGCCGAGGCGCACGCATTTCGGGGGGATTGCCCGCCGGGTCAAGCCGCAATCGGTCTCCACGCTCAGCGCAGACGAGTCTTCCCCACTTGCAATTGCGAACTATTCGCATTAGCGGCGATCCGTCAAAGGGGACAGCCGTGAACCGCAATTTACACCTTCCTATCGCCTCCCTCTTCTGCGCGCTGGCCGCGACCGCCGCGCACGCCGAGGACAATCCGTTTGGCTATTCCTACACCGCCGGAGTGGAGGAGCCGGGCGAGACGGAAGTTGCGCTGTGGGCCACCGACCGACGCGGCAAGGGCGATGGCCATTATGACGCGCAGGACTACCGGCTCGAGGTCGAGCGAGGCATCAGCGACCGATTCCAGATCGCCGGCTACGTCAATCTCGCCAGCCACCACGTTCGCGGACTGGGCCCGGACCTCGACCGGATCGACCGCGACTTCGCTTTCCAGGGACTGAGCGTCGAGCTCAAATACAAGCTGCTCGACGAAAAGAAGGATGGCTTCGGTCTCGCCGTCTATGCCGAGCCGGGCTGGTCGCGCATCCACCAGGTGGAAGGCGAGAAAGGCACCGAATACGAGCTGGAATTCAAGCTGATCGCAAGCAAGAGCTGGATGGACGAGCGGCTGCTTTGGGCCGCGAACCTGACGTTCGAGCCGGAATGGGAGCGCGAAAGGGAAGAGATCGCGCCGGGGATCGTGGACAGGTCCTGGGAGAAGGAACTCAAGCTGCAGGCGACCACCGGGCTCGCCTATCGCATCGCGCCGAATTGGCACGCCGGGATCGAGGCACGCTATGCAAGCGTCTATCCCGACTGGACGGACGGTCTCCACCGCGAAGCCTATGCGATCTTTGCCGGTCCGACGATCAGCTTCGCCAAGGACGAATGGTCCGCCAGCTTGACCTATTTGCCGCAACTCGCCGGTGGACCGGGTGCGGGCAGCCGCAACTTCGACGAATTTGAAAAGCGCGAAATCCGGCTGAAAATCTCCCACGAGTTCTGACAGCGGCGCTGGCGGCGCGCCCAAAATTCGACCAACGAACGCGGTTCAGCTTGGCGTTAGCCGTTGCTGCCGATAAAGCCGCTCTTGCATCCCAACTGTATTAGCGGCATATAACACTCGATGACGATCCACGCTCCCGTACCGGATTATGCAGCGGCCCGTGCGTCGATGGTCGACACCCAGCTTCGGCCGGAAGGCGTCAATTACGCCCCGGTCGTCGAGGCGATGGCGACGGTCAAGCGCGAGGATTTCGTGGCCGAAGGCTCGCGCCCGGTCGCCTATGTGGACCGCGCCGTTCCGATGGGCGACGGCCGCTATCTGTCCGGCCCCGTGGTGACCGGAAAGCTGCTCACTGCGCTCACTCCCCTTGCCGGCGAGCGGGCGCTCGTCGTCGGTTGTGGAACCGGCTATTCGGCAGCGGTCCTGAAAGCGATGGGGCTGGAGGTTACAGGTCTCGAATGCTCGCCTGAGCTCGCCGCGCGTGCTCGCTCGCTCGGCATCGACACTGTCGAAGGCCCGCTCGAAGAGGGTTGGAAAAACAAGGCGCCTTACCATCTTGTCCTGATCGACGGCGCCGTCGAATTCATCCCGGAGGCGATCATTGCCCAGCTCACCGACCACGGTCGGCTTGGGACCGCACTGATCGACCGCGGGATCTGTCGCCTTGCAGTCGGCCGACGTGCCGGCAACGGCTTCGGCCTGCAGACGATGGCGGATTCGGGGGCCGCTGCGCTTCCCGGCTTCAACAAGCCGCGGACGTTCACCTTTTGACGCTTGGAGTGACTGTGGCTCGTTACCGCGCATTGCTGACGGGGACCCTCATGGCGACGCTGGCCGCTTCTGCCGCATCGGCCGACACGCTTCGCGAAGCCCTCGTCTCCACCTATGAAACCAATCCCACGCTGACGTCCCAGCGCGAGGCGCTGAAGGCGACCGACGCGACGGTTGCGATCGCCCGCGCCCAGGGCCGTCCGCAGGTCAGCGCGACGGCCGGGCTGAACAAGGACCTCGCACGGAGCGGAATCCTCGATACCGGGGCGAAGGGCCCGACGCTTTCGGTCGGGGTCGACCTCAGCATGCCGCTTTTCACCGGCGGGCGGGTCAGCAACTCGATCAATGCGGCGAAAACTCGGGTCGAAGCCGGGCGCGCGACCCTTCGCGGGGTAGAGGGCGACGTCTTCACCGACGCGGTCGCCGCTTACATGGACGTCATTCGCGACCGCGCGATCGTCGAGCTGAACCAGAACAACGTGAAGGTGCTCCAGACGAACCTGGAAGCGACCAACGACCGCTTCCAGATCGGCGACGTGACGAAAACCGACGTCGCCCAGTCGCAGGCGCGCCTCGAGCTCGGCCGGGCCAACCTCGCGACCGCCATCGGCCAGGAAGCGTCCAGCGAACAGGAATATCGCCGTGTGATTGGGCATGAGCCGGGGGATCTGGCGCCGCCGCCGCCGCTTCCGCCGCTTCCGGCAACTCCCGAAGAAGCGGTTCGGATCGCGCTTGCCAACAACCCCGACATCGAAGCCAGCACTCGCCAGGCGCAGGCCGCCGGCTATGACGTGAACGTTGCTCGCGCCTCGCGCCTGCCGTCGCTCTCGGCCGGCGTCAGCGAGACCTACGTCAACGCGCTCGGCGGCTCCATCGGCGGCGTTCCTCGAACGGGCACCCAGACCACCGCCGGCCTCAACGCCACCATCCCCATCTATCAGGGCGGCGGTCCGGCAGCCCAGATCCGCCAGGCCCAGGCGATCCAGGGCCAGACTCAGGAGCAGGCAATCGGAACGGAGCGCTCGGTCGTCGCCCAGACCCGGTCGGCCTTCGCGACCTACAAGGCCGCGGAGGAGGCGATTGCCTCCCAGCAGACGGCGGTGAGCGCGAACGAGCTGGCGCTCGAAGGCGCGCGAGCCGAGCGGTCGGTGGGAACGCGCACCGTCCTCGACGTGCTCAATGCCGAGCAGGAGTTGCTCAATTCGCAGGTCGCGCTCGTGACCGCGCGCCGCGACGCCTATGTCGCCGGCTTCCAGCTGCTGAACGCCATGGGCCAGGCGGAAGCCCAGGATCTCGGCCTCGACGGCGGGCCGCTCTACGATCCGCTCGGAAACTATCGCCGGGTGGCCGGTGACTGGAATGACTGGTCGAGCGATCCGCGGCACCCGGTCGTCGCGACTCCGATCGCAACTCCGGCGGAAACCGGAGTCGCTGCGCCGGCCACTCCAGGGGTGACACCGCCCCGGCAATAAGCGATAGGTTGCCGCGACTTATGCAGACGCCCGGCCGCGAACCTTCGATGGAAGACATCCTTGCGTCGATCAAGAAAGTGATCGCCGAGGAAAAGGAGCTGCGGACCGCCGTCGACGAAGCGGAGCGCAGCCGGGTCGAAGAGCCGACCGAGGAACCGGAAGAGGAAATCCTCGAGCTCGACCAGCCGATCGCGCCCGCGGCCGACCTGGGCCCGCCGCTCATGGACGAGGAGGTCGCGGAGACGACGCGCCATTCGCTCCAGGAATTGTCCAGCGTCGCTGCGACGGCGCCCGCCCCCGCAGCAGGCAACCCGCTCGAAGAGATGGTCCGCGAAATGCTCCGGCCGATCCTCAAGGAATGGGTCGACGAGCATTTGCCGAACATCGTCAACGATCACGTGAAGCGGGAGATTTCACGGATAACGGGGCGTAAGCTCTAGATTTCAGCCGTCACCCTGAACTTGTTTCAGGGTCCATACTCGAACCCCAGCGTTCCTCTCCCCGATGGATGCTGAAACAAGTTCAGCATGACGGATTGTTGATACTCCCGAACCTGCTCGCTACGCCTGCGGTATGACTCGCACCTCGCTCCTGCTGGCGGCCGCGGCCGCAGCCCTCGCCACATCGCCTGCCCTCGCGCGGCCGATGACCGCAACCGACATGCACATGATGCACCGGATGGGATCGCCCGCGGTCTCGCCGGACGGCCGTTATGCGGTCTTCACGCTGAGCGACACGGACCTGGCAGCGAACAAGCGCAACAATACGCTCTACCTCCTCGACCTGAAGAAGGCAGGCTCGGCGCCGCAGCCGATCGCCGGCGCCGAAAAGGGCCACGATGCGATGTTCGCCGACGACGGCTCGCTCTGGTTCCTGATGCCCGTCGGCGACCATGACCAGCTGTTCCGCACGACGATCGGCGGGACGCCCGCCCAGGTGAGCAACTTCGCCGGCGATATCGGCGGCTTCAAGGTCGCTCCGAATGGAAGCCGCGTGGTCGTCTGGGCCGACCGCGACCTTCGCTGCGCCGATCTGACCTGCGCCGACCTTCCGGAGAAGGCCAAAGGCGGCAGCGGCCGAACCTACGACCAACTGTTCGTTCGCCACTGGGACACCTGGGCCGAGCCGGGCGTCAAATCGCGGCTGTTCGGCTTCGCGGTGAATAATGGCAAGCTCATCGGCAACGGAGCCCCGCTCACGGGCAATCTCGTCGGCGACACCCCCTCCAAACCGTTCGGCGGCGGCGAGGAAATCGCCTTCACCCCGGACGGCAGCACCGTGTTCTTCGCCCTTCGTGAGGCCGGTCGCATCGAGCCGCTGTCGACCAATCTCGACATTTTCCAGGTGCCGAGCGACGGATCGGCGGCACCGGTCAACCTTACCGATGCGAACGACGCGACCGATACGCTTCCGACCGTCTCGCCGGACGGCAAGACGCTCGCTTATGTCGCGATGGCCCGGCCCGGTTACGAATCCGACCGGCAAGTACTGCAACTCCGCGACATCGCGACCGGCGCGACCGTGCCGCTGACCCAGAGATGGGACCGCTCGGTCGGCTCGATCGAATGGGCGCCCGACGGCAAGAGCCTTCTGGTCACCGCCGGCGACACGCTCGAGGAGCCGGTGTTCCGCATCGACGCCCGCACCGGCGCGGTCACGCGCCTGACCAAGGACGGAAGCTTCGGCAACGTCCACGCGCTTGCCGGCGGATCGGCGATCGCGACGATGAACAGCATCTTCGCTCCGGACGACCTCTACCGGATCGATTCCAAGGGGCGGGTGACCCAACTCACCGCGGTCAACAAGGCGCTCCTCGACCAGCTCGACCCGGTCACATTCAAGAAGTTCAGCTTCACCGGCGCCAACAACGACACGGTCTGGGGCTGGACCCTGAAGCCGGCGAACACCACGGCTCCGCTTCCGATCAGCTTCCTGGTGCACGGCGGGCCGCAGGGCAGCTTCTCCAACAGCTGGTCCTACCGCTGGAACCCGCGCTTGTTCACGGCCCCGGGCTATGCGGCGGTCAGCGTCGATTTCCACGGGTCGACCGGCTACGGCCAGGCCTTCACCGACGCGATCCACGAGAATTGGGGCGGCTGGCCGCTCGAGGACCTTCAGAAGGGCCTCGCCTACGCGACCGCCAACGACCCGCAGCTGGAGGCGAACAACGCTTGAGCGCTCGGCGTCTCCTATGGAGGCTACATGATGAACTGGATCGAAGGGAAATGGCCCGATCGGTTCAAGTGCATCGTTCAGCATGACGGGGTCTTCGACGCCCGCGCCATGGCATACGAAACCGAGGAGCTCTGGTTCGACGAGTGGGAGCACGGTGGCCATGCCTATTACGAGGCGCCGCAGGAGTTCGAGAAGTGGAACCCCGTCAACTACGTCCAGAACTGGAAGACCCCGCAGCTGGTCATCACCAGCGAAAAGGACTTCCGGATTCCCTACACGCAGGGAATCGCGGCCTTCACCGCGCTCCAGCGGCGCAACATCCCGTCACGGCTGCTGATCTACCCGGACGAAAATCACTGGGTCCTGAAGCCGAAGAACTCGATCCAGTGGTACGACGAGGTGTTCGCGTGGGAGAAGCGCTGGCTCGGCCAGTAAGCTAGAGCCAGTCCGGCTCTAAAGCACGCGCGACAGGATTTCGCCGAGGCGGACGCAGCCGGCTTCGTCCTCCTCGGTGAAGCGCCCTTTGCTCGGCGCATCGATATC
>JBQCIU010000093.1:0-32810 GCA_051953395.1 Sphingomicrobium sp. | reverse complement strand
CCCGGCACCAATGCGACCGACGTCACGTCGCCGCCACCGAAGGTCCAACAGGCCCAGGAAGGCAACGTCCCGGACCAGACCGAGATCGTGATCACCGCGACCAAGCGCGAGGAGCGCCTGCAGAACGTCCCTCAAAGCGTCATTGCCATCGGGACGCGGCGGCTCGACCAGCTCAACATCTCGAACTTCGAACAATATACGAAGCAGCTCCCGTCGGTCAGCTACAACTTCTCGCAGTCGGGCGGCACGGTCGTCTACATGCGCGGCGTTGCGACCGGCGGCGACGGCAACCACTCGGGCGCGCTTCCTTCGGTCGGTGTTTATCTGGATGAGCAGCCGGTCACCACCATCGGTGGCGCGCTCGACGTCCATATCTATGACATCGCCCGCATCGAGAGCCTCGCTGGGCCCCAGGGCACGCTCTACGGCGCCTCCAGCGAGGCGGGCACGATCCGAATCATCACCAACAAGCCCGACCTCAATTCGACCTACGGGCGGATCGACGGCGAGCTGAACACGGTCGATCACGGCGGCATCGGCGGCAAGCTGGAAGGGATGATCAACATCCCGATCTCCCCGTCGATCGCGTTCCGGGGAGTGGCCTTCTATCACCACGAGGCGGGCTTCATCGACAACGTGCTGGGCACCCGCACCTATTGCGGCGACCCGACGTTCGGCGCGAACGGCAAGATCAACGGCTGCGTGCACAACGGAATCAGCGTCAGCAACGCGGCTTTCCTGAAGCACAACATCAACGATTCGACCGATTACGGCGGCCGCGCGGCGCTGAAGATCGACCTCAACGAAAACTGGACCGTCACTCCGACGATCATGCACCAATATTCGAAGCTGGAGGGCTTCCCGGCGTTCGACCCGACGGTCGGCGACCTGCAGGTGCAGCGGTTCCGCGGGGACGAATTTTCGAAGGACGTGTTCACCCAGGCGGCGCTGACCGTCGAAGGCAAGATCTGGGACTTCGACCTGACCTATGCCGGCGCCTATATGGACCGGCCGACCCACTCGATCGGCGATTACACCGATTATTCCGATGCTTATGACGCCTAGTACGAAAGCAAGGGCGGGCTCGCGAACTACTTCTATTACCAGGACGCGGCCGGCAACACGATCGACCCGCGCCAGTACATCGTCGGTTCCGAGCACTTCAAGAAGCTGAGCCAGGAGCTTCGGATCGCGACCCCGCAGACGTGGCGCGCCCGCGCCCTGGTCGGCGCTTTCTACCAGATCCAGAAGAACCACATCTTCCAGGATTATCTGATCGACAACCTTGCCCCGAACCTGTCGGTGAACGGTTGGCCGGGAACGCTGTGGCTGACGCTCCAGGACCGCAAGGACAAGGACTGGGCGCTGTTCGGCGAGGGCGAGTTCGACGTGACTCCGCAGATCACCCTGATCGCCGGCGGACGCCTGTTCAAATATGAAAACAGCCTGTTCGGATTCGCCGGATTCGGCAAGAACCCGCTGTTTACCGAAGACAATGGCTTCCCGCCGCCCCCCAATGGCGCCGGCGGAAGCTCGGGCGTTCGCCGCTGTCTGACCGTCAACGGCCTGCAGCTGCTCGACGACGAGAATTCGCCCTTCGCTCCGGGCGGGGTTCTCGGCACACCCTGCACCAACGTCGGCGAGGTCGTCGACGGAGTGGCGGTGCCGCGGCAAAGCACGGGCCACGGCTTCACCCATCGCCTGAGCGCGCGGTGGAAGCCGACCAAGGACCTGATGTTCTACGCGACCTGGTCGCGCGGCTTCCGGCCGGGCGGAATCAACCGGCAGCCGAACGCTCCGGCCTATGCTCCCGACTATCTCACCAATTACGAAGTGGGCTGGAAGACGAGCTTCGGGCCGTTCACCTGGAACGGCGCGATCTATCATCAGGTCTGGAAGAAATTCCAGTTCAGCTTCCTCGGCGAGAACAGCCTGACGGTCATCCAGAACGGACGGAACGCCAAGATCGACGGCGTCGAGACCGATCTGTCCTACGTCGCCAACGGGCTGAACCTGACGGCAGCGGCCGCCTACACGGACGCGAAGACGAGCGGAGCGATCTGCAACTCCTCGATCGACCCGTCGGCCAATTGCTCGGCTCCCGGCGACTGGATCGTCACACCGTCGGGAACCCGGCTGCCGATCACTCCGAAGTTCAAGGCGACGGCAACGGCCCGCTACACCTGGAACATCGGCGTCGGAAAGGCGCACGTGCAGGGCAATGTCGCCTACCAGGGCTCCGCGGCGGCCGACATTCGGCAGGATATCGACGGAAGCGGGCTGAACCCGAACTCCTATCTCGGCCGGCTCCACGCGTTCACCCTGGTCGACCTGTTCGCCGGTTACGACTGGGACCGCTATAGCGCCGAACTGTTCGTCAGCAACGTGTTCGACAAGCGCAACGAGCTGGCGCGCTTCGTCGCCTGCAGCATCTGCACGCGGACCTATGTGCTGCCCGGCGAGCCGCGGACCATCGGACTGAGGCTCGGCGCCCGCTTCTAAGGGACAGGGCGCCGTCTTCGCCGTTGCGGCGTTGACGGCGCTATGTCCGAGACATCGCGGATTCGCGCACCGTCCCGTCGAGTGAGCCTGGCGTCGGCGCTTCTGGCGCTGCTGTGGCTGGCGATGCTGACGGTGGGGACAGGCCCCGCCGACGACGCAATTTTGCGCTCCCTCTATGCGGGCGGCCATCCGGCGCTCATCGCGGTCGCCCGCGGCTTCACCTTCCTCGGCGAGGCGGGGGTGCTCATCGCGCTTGCCGTGGCGGTCGGGTTGTACCTGTGGGCGAAAGGGCGCGCTCGCGACGGACTCGTCGTCGTCGCAGTGACCCTGGTCGGAAGAGGCCTGGTGGAGGCACAGAAATATGGGATCGCGCGCCTTCGGCCGATCGACGAGGTGCATCTCGTTCCGGTCAGCACGCCGTCCTTCCCAAGCGGCCATTCGGCCAGCTCGGTCATCGTCTATCTGACCCTCGCGCTGGTACTGGCGTCGCGCAGCCGATGGAAATGGGCGGCCGTCGCTGCGGCGCTCGCGCTATCCGCCTGCATCGGGCTGAGCCGGATCATGCTCGGAGTCCACTGGCCGACGGACGTCATCGGCGGCTGGACGTTCGGCCTGCTGTGGGTGCTTCTGGCGCTTCCGGTCGCGGAGCGGCTGGCGCTTCCTAGACGTTGAAGCGGAACAGCATCACGTCGCCGTCCTGGACGACATAGTCCTTGCCTTCGGAGCGAAGCTTGCCGGAATCGCGCGCGCCGGCTTCTCCGCCGCAGGCAATATAGTCGTCGTAGCCGATGGTCTCGGCGCGGATGAAGCCGCGCTCGAAATCCGTGTGGATCTCCCCGGCCGCCTCGGGCGCCTTGGCGCCCTTGTGCACCGTCCACGCCCGCGATTCCTTGGGGCCAGCGGTGTAGAAAGTGATCAGCCCGAGCAGCTGGTAGGCGGCGTGGATCATCCGGTTGAGGCCGGTTTCGTGCAAGCCGAGGTCGGAGAGGAAGGCGTCGCGCTCCTCTTCCGGAAGAGTCGCGATCTCGGCTTCGATCGCTGCGGAGATGACGACGGCGACCGCGCCTTCGGCCTTCGCCTTGTCCGCGACGCGCTCCGAAAGCGCATTGCCGGTCGCGGCATCGCCTTCGTCGACATTGCAGACGTAGAGGACAGGCTTTGCGGTGAGCAGCTGGGCCCGGCGAAGCGCTTTGTCTTCCTCGGCATCCTTCGGCTGCGTCAGCCGCGCCGGCTTCGATTCGCGGAGCAGGTCGAGCGCCTGGCCGAGGACGGACGCCTCGATTTTCGCTTCCTTGTCACCCTGCTGCGCCTTCTTGACGAGGTTCGGAACGCGCCGCTCGAGCGATTCCAGGTCGGCAAGCATCAGCTCCGTCTCGACGACTTCGGCATCGGCGATGGGATCGACGCGCCCTTCGACATGGGTGACGTCGCCGCCTTCGAAACAGCGCAGCACGTGGACGATCGCGTCGACCTCGCGGATGTTGGCGAGAAACTGGTTGCCGAGCCCTTCGCCCCGGGAGGCCCCCCTGACGAGACCGGCGATGTCGACGAACTCGATCTGAGTCTCGATCTCCTGAGCGGACTTGGCGATGGTCTTGATCTTGTCGAGCCGCGGGTCGGGCACTGCGACGCGGCCGACATTCGGCTCGATCGTGCAGAAGGGATAGTTCGCCGCCTGCGCCGCGGCGGTTTCGGTCAAGGCATTGAAAAGCGTCGATTTGCCAACGTTCGGCAGGCCGACGATGCCGCAGCGGAAGCCCATGGTTACTCCAGTGTCGGGATTTGCGGTCGCGCTTAGCCGCCTTGGTTCGGCGATTCCAGACCGGGCGAGCTCAGGCGGCGGCCGAGCGCGACTCCGGGCTGATCGCGGCAAGCAGCTCGCGAAGGCCGCGCTTCCTGTCCTCGACCAGGTCGGCAAGCGAATAGCCGTCGAGAACCGCCATGAACGCGCTCCGGGCTTCGTGCAGAGCGGCCGTCAGCGAGCAGGCGGGGGCGATGACGCAGGAGGCGCAATCGACCAGGTCGAACCCGGCTTCCGTGTGCCGGACGATCTCGCCGACGCTGATCTCGCTCGCCGGCCGGGCGAGGCGCACTCCGCCCGTGCGGCCGCGAACCGCGTCGAGATAGCCCTCCTTGCGCAGGTCGTGGACGACCTTGGTCAGGTGATTGTGCGAGATCCGATAGGTGCGCGCCATCTCGCTGATCGAGGCGAGGCGATCGGGGCGAGCGGCGAGGTGCATCAGCACCCGAAGCGCATAGTCGGTGTAGCTTTTGAGCCTCACCCGCGGCCGATCTCAAAAATCTGCGACATCATACATGTATTCCTGTTGCATGATTATTCGAACCTGAATAGATGCGGCTGAAGTACATGATTTAACGAGTCGGGGAAAGGTTGGGGGTCATGCGGCACGAACAACTCGAAAATCGCGACAGCTTCGACATCGTCGACGTTGCAAAGGTCTGGCCGAACGGCGTCGAACAGGCGGCCGCACCGCTCGCCGAAGTCGAGGCATCGATGCGGGCGACCGCCGGGGCGCCCGATGTCCCGGTTGCCGCGGGAGTCATGATGGCCGCGGTCTACGGCGCGCTTCTCGCCGCCTTTCCGCTCCTGATCACCCACGACGGCTCGTCGGCCTTCGCCGTCGTGATCGCGGGTTTCTACCTTGCGATGTTCTTCGCGCTTCCGGCGCTGTTCTTCAAAGTCGAGAACGACAAGGCGCGGCGGCCGGAACTGGCGGAATTCCTGGAGCTCGGGATGCACACTGCGACCGGCCACATCAGCGGCAAGGGCGCGCTGGTCCAGATGCTGGTCGTGCCGGTGCTGCTGACCTTCGGCGTCCTCGCGATCGGGCTGCTTTTCGTCCTGCTGTAATCGGTTTGAACTGTTGAACGATGGAGAGTGAAATGAGTGCACCGATGGTCGATGTCAGCGTTCACCACGACCCCAAGGGCGTTTCCGACCGGATCGCCTACGGCTTCACCAAGGCGCTGCGGTTCTGCGCCGATACCTTCTTCGCCAAGCGCTACGGCCATCGCGCGATCGTGCTCGAGACCGTCGCCGCTGTGCCGGGGATGGTCGGGGCGACGATCAACCACCTGAAGTGCCTGCGCAGGATGTGCGACGACAAGGGCTGGATCCGCACGCTGATGGACGAAGCGGAGAACGAGCGGATGCACCTGATGACCTTCATCGAGGTGGCCAAGCCGACCATGTTCGAGCGGCTCGTGATCCTCGGCGTGCAGTGGGTCTTCTATCTCGGCTTCTTCGCCCTTTACCTGGTCAGCTCGAAGACCGCGCACCGGATCGTCGGCTATTTCGAGGAAGAGGCCGTGTTCAGCTACACGCTCTACCTGAAGGAAATCGACGAAGGCCGCAGCAAGAACGTCCCCGCGCCCGAAATCGCTAAGCGCTATTGGAACCTGCCCGAGGGTTCGACCCTGCGCGACGTGGTGCTGGTCGTCCGCGCCGACGAAGCCCACCACCGCGACGTCAACCACGGCTTCGCGAACGAGCTTGGCGGACTTCCGGTCGAGCACGGCAAGATGGCGCCCTCGCCTTATCACAAGACGGGGGAGAAGCTCGCGGCTTGAAACGCGGCGGCAACTGCGGAATCAATACGGAAGCGTTTCAACTGCGGGGGCGAAAATGGCAACGCGGACGAAGAAACCCGACCTTTCCCAGCCGTCAGTGGACTCGGTCAGCAACATCCTGAAATGGGTGTTGCTGGCAACCGCGATCGTCTGCTTCGGGCTCTTGGCCTGGGCGACCGTCCTCACGTATCAGCAGGCACCGCCGCAGCCGAAAGTCTTCACCGACAGTTCCGGCAGCGTGATCATGACGTCCGACGACCTCGTCGCGGGCAAGGGCGGCTTCCAGAAAGCCGACCTGATGGATTACGGCAGCATCTACGGGATGGGGTCTTATTTCGGTGAGGACTACACCGCGTCGGCGCTGGTTCGCCTCGGCGTCCTGACGAAGCAGAGCCTTGCCAATTCCGCAGCGACTCCGCCGGGCACCAAGGCTCCCGGCAACCGCTCGCTGGCCCTGACGGGGCCGGCCGGGCCGCCGCCCCCACCGACGACGCCAGGACCGCAATCGCAAGATGCCGCAATGGCCGACGCCGTGGCGACGGCAACGATGCAGAAGCAGCTTCAGGGAATCGACCTCACGCAGTCTACGGTGGTGCTTCCGGATGCCGTTGCGGCCGCGGTCCGTGCCTTGCAGGGCGAGCTTACGACCAAGCTCAACACGGTGAACCTGTCCGCGGGCTGGGTGCCGGCGAAGAGCCTCGATCCGGTGCTTCGCAAGCAGACCGCCGATTTCATCATCTATTCGGCACTCACCACGGTCGCTCGCCGCCCGGACCATCCCAACACGTCGTGGACCGAGAACTGGCCCTATGAGCCGTCCGTCGGCAACACGCCGACGACGAACACCTTCCAATGGACGTGGATCAGCTTCTGCTTCACCTTCTTTTCGATGGGGTTCGTGCTGTGGCTCTACCGGGCCTATCTCGACCACCCCGACGATGAGCCGATGGAGCGCGGCCTCGCGGTCTATCGCGGCCTGACACCCAGCCAGGTGAAGACCGGCAAATATTTCATCGTCGTCGCTCTCGTCTTTCTCGCTTCGCAGGGCGCGGGCGCGATCATGGCGCATTCCTATTACGAGCGGGAAACCTTCTACGGAATTCAGCTCAACTACATCCTGCCGTTCAATTTCCTGAGAAGCTTCCACCTGCAGGCGCCGATCATCTGGATCGGGCTTGGCTGGATCGCCAGCGGCCTGTTCCTGGCCCCCGCCATTGCCGGCGGACGGGAAGCGAAAGGGCAGGGGGTTCTCGTCGACCTGCTGTTCTGGGTCTCCCTGTTCGTCGTCGCGGCAGCGTTGCTGGGCAATTATCTCGGCATCCAGGGCGTGATCGACAAAGGCTGGTTCTGGTTCGGGAACCAGGGACTGTCTTACATCCAGCTCGGCCGGTTCTGGCAGATCTGCTTCTTCGCGGCGCTGCTCAGCTGGAGCTTCCTCATGTTCCGGGCGCTCTGGCCAAGCCGCGACACGCTCGTCGAAGCTACGAAGCAGTTCTGGAGCGGGCGGATCCGCCTGGAGCACCTGATCTGGGCGGCGACGATCAATGTCGCCGTGCTCTATGTCTTCGGCATGATCCCGCTGACCGGGATCGAGAAGAGCTTCACCCTCACTGACTTCTGGCGCTGGTGGGTCGTCCACTTATGGGTCGAGCAGTCGTTCGAGTTCTTCGCCGTCGCGATGAGCGCTTATCTCCTGATGTCGCTAGGGCTGGTCTCGCGCAAGCTCGCGGAGCGTTCGGTCTATCTCGAGCTCATCCTGATCTTCATGGGCGGCGTGCTCGGCACCGGCCATCACCTTTACTGGGCGGGCGGCCCGAGCATGTGGGTGCCGCTCGGCTCGATGTTCTCCTTCATCGAGGTGCTGCCACTGGTGCTGCTGATCCTGGAGGCGATCTCCCAACATCGCGCGATCAAGCAGGCGAGGGGGACAGCCGGCTTCGACTATAGCCTTGCCTATCTGTTCGTCCTGGGATCGGCGTTCTGGAACTTCGTCGGCGCCGGCGTCTTCGGCGGCGGAACGCTCAACGCACCGCTCGTCAATTATTATGAGCATGGCACGTTCCTGACCCTCAACCACGCGCACACATCGTTGTTCGGGGCGTTCGGTCTGCTTGCGCTCGGGCTCATCTATTTCTGCCTGCGCTACCGGGCAGGCCCGGATGCCGAGTTCAACGAAACGCCGGGGCGCATCGCCTTCTGGTGCTACAACGGCGGGCTCCTGATGTGGATCTTCCTCCACTTCTTCCCGATCGGCTGGCCGCAGCTCAACGCAGTGTTTGAACATGGCTTCGCCTGGGCGCGCAGCCAGGCCTTCTACGACCAGACCCTCTTCTGGCAGTGGATGCGGCTCCCCGGCGATGTCGTTTTCTCGGTCGGGACGCTGATCATGGCCTGGGACTTCCTTGTGAAGCTGCGCAGGCCGCGTCCTCAGATCGAGGCATCCGGCGAGCCGGCGGAAGCGCGGTAAGGGAGCGAAATGGCACTTCACCACGTCGTCGCGGGCGAGAAGGTTCGGCTGGCGCAAGTCGCAGATCCGGACTCGAAAACCGCGGCGCTGGTGAAGGCCGAATCGTTCGAAGCCGTGCAGCTCATCCTTCGGTCGGGAGAGACGATCGCGCCGCACGCGGTCCGGGGCTTCGCCACCATTTTATGCGTGGAGGGCGCGGTGACCGTGGACGCCTCGAAATCGGTCGAGCTGGAGGCGAGCGATTGGATTTATCTCGATCGCGGCGAGCGCCATTCCGTGTCGGCGCGGGAGGACAGCTCGCTGCTCGTCACGATCCTGTTCGAGTGAGGAGCCGGAAGCCCCAAGCGTGATGGTTGAAAATAGTTCGAAAACGGTCACCCGGGGCGAACAGATGCTGGCGCTTCGAAGGCGCCGCTGGGCGGCCACGATCCCGTTCCTTCGCGGCGGTTTCCGGCCCTTCTTCTTCGGCGCCGCAAGCTGGGCGATTATCGCCATCGTTTTGTGGCTGTGCGAGCTTTCCGGAGAGATCGGAATCCCGAGCGGGTTCGAAGGCGTCGCCTGGCACCGGCACGAAATGCTGTTCGGCTTCGTCGGGGCGGCCGTCGCGGGTTTCCTGCTGACCGCAATTCCCAACTGGACCGGGCGGCTTCCGATCGCCGGGCCGCCGTTGCTCGGCTTGTTCGGAACATGGGCGGCGGCGCGCGTGGCCGTCCTTTTTTCATCGGCACTGGGGCTTTGGCCGGCTGCAATCCTCGATGTCGGCCTGTTCGTCGGACTGGCGCTCATGGCGGCCCGCGAGGTGATCGCGAGCAACAACCGCAACGTGCCGATCGTCGGGCTGGTGCTGCTGTTCGGAGTCGCGGACGCGCTCGATTATCTCGGCAACGCGCAATTGGTCGACGCGGACCTTGGCTGGCGCTCGGCGATCGCGCTGGTGGTGATCCTGATCTCTTTGGTCGGCGGACGGATCATCCCGTCCTTCACGCGCAACTGGATGGCGAAGCGCGGCGTGACGGCCGGCCTCCCGACGCAGCCGCAGAGCCTGGACCTTCTCGTCATCGTTTCGACGGCCCTCGCTTTGCTGTTCTGGCTGGGATTCCCGAACGTGCAGCTGACGGGGGCGGTGCTGATCCTCGCTGGTGCCGCCCAGGCGCTGCGATTTTCGCGCTGGGGCGGGCATCGGACGTTCGCCGACCCGTTGGTGCTCATCATGCACGCCGGATACGCCTGGATTCCAGTGGGGCTGCTGCTGCTCGGCCTTTCAGTTGCGGGCTTCGACGTTCCGCGGAGCGCTGGCGTGCACGCACTTACCGCGGGGGCGATGGCGACGATGATTCTCGCCGTAATGACGCGGGCGAGCCTGGGCCACACCGCCCGGCCGCTGCACGCTTCGCCCGGCACGGTCGCGGCCTATGTCTGCGTCGTTGCCGGCGCAATCGTTCGCGTAGCCGCGTCGCTCGGCCTTGGGCCATATCCGGTGATGCTGGACGTGGCTGGGGTAATCTGGGGCGCCGCCATGGTGCTGTTCCTTGCCGCTTATGCACCGATCCTCTGGGGGCCGAGGCTCGGCGACAAGGCCTAAGCGGCGCTTCTCACGCGAAATTGAACGAGATGCTGAGCCGCTCGCCCCGGCCAGTGCCGGGCAGGACTTCGTGCCTTAGCCAGCTTTCCCAAAGGAGCAGGAGGCCGGGACGCGGCTCGACGGTGACGAACGAGTCTTCCCGCGGCGGCGCGGCCATCATCAGCGGAAGCCGGGGGTCCTCGAAGCGGATCGCGCCCGAGCCGGCGGGAACTTCGACGTAGAGCGTGCCCGAGAGGATGCTGTGCGGGTGGATGTGGCCGCTGTGGTGCCCGCCGGGCTTGAGAAGATTGACCCACAGGCTGTCGAGCTTCGGCTTCGCGGACCAGCCCAGCTCCCTGGCGAACGCGCCGGCATTGCGGGTGAGCAGCTTCGCGAGATCGGCGAAGGCCGGATCGCGCTTCGGGAGATCGTCGAGCGACGCGTAGCTGGTGTAGCCGGAGTAGGCATGATCCTTGCTCCAGCGCTGCCCCGCCAGATCGTCGGCGGCGAGCGAGCGGATCGAGTGGGCGAGCTCCGGCAACAGCGCCGAGTGGATCTCGGCTTCGTGGAGCAGGGTCGGGAAGAGCTGGAGCGTCGGCATCGAGCGGGTCTGCGGCTTCGACGAACGGCAAGCAAGCCCCGTGGACAGGGTTCGGCAGGCTGATTAGCCTCACCGGCACCTGGAGGGGGTATTCATGCGCCGTCGTCTTTTGAGCTCGTCCGTTTCGCTTGCCCTCGCGCTTGCGCTGGCCGTTCCGGCTAGCGCGGCCGCTCCCGGGGCTGCGGCGGTGGCGCAAGCCGAGAAGCCGCTGCTGAAGGTCGATGCGGACGCGGTCACGGGCAAGATCGTCGCGACTTTCCCGAAGCCCGACGCCGACGGCATTTCGGCGCGCTATATCTATCTCGCGCAACTGGAGACGGGGCTCGGCTCGGCGCCGATCGGGCTCGACCGAGCAACCGCCAATGAAAGCCGGATCATCGTCTTTCGCCGGCTCGGCAAGAAAGTCGCGGCGGAGGTCGAGAACAGCAAGTTCACGGCGAGCGGAAGCGAGGACGAGAAGCGGGCGGCGCGCAACAGCTTCGCGACATCGACGCTGTGGCTGGGCGATGTCCTGAAGACGAACCCGGACGGGTCCTACACCGTCGACCTGTCGGGCTTCCTGGCGCGCGACGATCTCGACATCGCGGGAGCGATCAAGCGGGGCGGGGGCGGCGACTTCAAGTTCGACAAGGACCTGAGCGCGGCCGACCCCAATTTCGTGAAGGTCTTCCCGAAGAATGCGGAATTCGCGGCGCGGATCACCTTCCGGTCGGACGATCCCAAGCCCGAGGTTTCGAACATCGTCAGCGGCAACACGCTTAGCCTGGTGATCCGCCATTCGCTCATCGCGCTCCCGGAACCGGGCTACATCCCCCGCACGGACCCGTTCGGCTACAGCCTCGGGCGCGAGCAGATCGATTATTCCGCTCCGCTGGGCAAGCCGGTGGTCATCGAGCTGGCGCGCCGGTTCCGGCTCGAGAAAGTCGATCCGGCGGCGGCGAGCTCGCCCGTCAAGAAGCCGATTGTCTTCTACATCGACCGGGCGGCGCCCGATCCGGTTCGGACGGCTTTGGTCGAGGGCGTGAGCTGGTGGAAGGCGGCGTTCGACGCGGCGGGATACCAGAACGCGTTCCAGGTCGCCGTGCTTCCCGAAGGGGCCGATCCGCTCGACGTGCGCTACAATGTCGTCAATTGGGTCGACCGCGCGACGCGCGGCTGGTCCTACGGCCAGCCGATCGACGATCCGCGCACCGGCGAGATCATCAAGGGGTCGGTGCTCCTTGGCTCGCTTCGGGTGCGTCAGGACATGACGATCTTCCAGGCGCTGGTCGGGGCGGGCCTGACCGGGACGGGCGACGTCAACGATCCGATCGCGGCGGCGCTGGCACGAATCCGGCAGCTCGGCGCGCACGAGGTCGGCCACGCCATCGGCCTCGCGCACAATTTCGCGGCGAGCACGCAGGGCCGCTATTCGGTCATGGATTATCCCGCGCCGCGGATCGAGCTGGAGAACGGCGTTCCGTCGCTTCGCGATGCCTATGGAGTCGGTGTCGGACCGTGGGACAGGTTCATGGTCAAATGGCTCTATGCGCCGACCGACGCCGCGGCGCGGCCGATCCTCGCCGAGGCCCGGTCGGAAGGCTTGCGCTTCGTCGCCGACAATGATGCCCGGCCGGTCGGGGCGGGCCATCCCGAGGGCTCGCTGTGGGACGACAGCGCGGACCCGGTGGGCGAACTGAAGCGGATGATGGAGGTGCGGCGAGTCGCCATCCAGCGCTTCGGGACGGCCGCGATCCCGGCCGGAGAATCGCTGTCCGACCTTCGCCGGGCGTTCGTCCCCATCTGGCTGATCGACCGCTACCAGGTCGAGGCGGCGGCCAAGTCGCTCGGCGGCGTGAACTTCCCTTATGCGGTGAACGGGGAGCAGGCGCTCGCGCAGACCGTGCCGGGGGGAACTCAATGGGCGGCGCTCTATGCGCTGCTCGACACGCTTTCTCCCGCCGAGCTGACCGTTCCTGCCCGGCTCCAGCCCTTGCTTTCGAGCGGGTTCGGCGGCGGTCCCGACCGGCAGACTCAAATCGAGATCATTCCGACCGCGGGAGGCCCCGTTTTCGACCCGCTCAAGGCGACCGAGGTCGGGGCGATGCAGACGCTGAACTCGTTGCTCGCTCCCGAGCGGCTGAACCGGCTCGAGCTGCAGCATGCGGCGGACCCGTCCGTTCCGGCGGCGGGGCAGGTTTTCGACCTGCTGCTCGACCGGAGCCTGGCCGGCGCGAACGAGGAAGTGGGGCGCCGGATCGCGACGACCTCGATCCTCTCGCTCGCGAGGGTGCAGCGCAATCCATCGCTGTCACCAACGATCCAGCTGCAGCTTGCCGGGCGGATGGACCGGCTCGCGGAGCGGCTTGCGCGCTGGCGCGGCGACGACCAGCAGCAGGACTGGGCACGCGGCCTCGCTTCGCTGCTTCGGGACCGCGAAGCGCTGGACAAGGTGATCGCCGACCCGCGCCGGCTTCCGGACGTTCCGCCCGGAATGCCGATCGGCGACTGATCGCCAGCATCTGTTCTTTACCTTCAAGCACTTGTAAGCATTCTCCCGAACTGGGGAGCGCCCGCTTATGTCGGACGTGTTCGTGTCTTATGCCCGCTCCAGCGAGGAGCAGGCGAGGCAGGTCGAGGATGCGCTGCGCGATGCCGGCTATGGTGTCTGGCGCGACGCCGAGCTTCCGGCCCATCGCAGCTACGCGGAAGTCATCGAGGAACGGCTGAAGGCGGCGAGGGCGGTCGTCGTGCTGTGGTCGCAGGAAGCGGCCCGGTCGCACTGGGTCCGGGCGGAGGCGGACAGCGCCCGCGAGAGCGGGACTCTGGTCCAGGCGAGCGTCGACGGAACCGTGCCGCCAATCCCGTTCAACCAGATCCAGTGCGCGGCGCTCAAGGACTGGGACGGAAGCAGCGACCATTCCGGCTGGAAGAAGCTTCTTGCCAGCGTTGCCGACCTGGCGAGCGATGGGGAGCCGGAAAGCGTCAAGGCCAAGCCGCCGCGGGCCAGGAAGACCTCGATCTGCATCCTTCCATTCGCCAACATGAGCGGCGATTCCGAGCAGGAATATTTCAGCGACGGGATCAGCGAGGACATCACCACGGACCTGTCCAAGGTGTCCGCGCTGGAAGTGATCGCCCGGAACACGGCGTTCCAGTTCAAGGGGCAATCGGTGGACGTCTGCGACGTCGCTCGCAAGCTGGGGGTGACGCATGTCCTGGAAGGCAGCGTCCGAAAGGCCGGAAACCGGCTCCGGATCACTGCCCAGCTGATCGACGGCGCAAGCGGCGGCCATGTCTGGGCGGACCGCTACGACCGCGACCTCACCGACATCTTCGAGATCCAGGACGAGATCAGCCACTCGATCGTCGCGGCTCTGAAGGTGAAGCTTCTCCCCGAAGAGAAGAAGGCCATCGAGCAGCGCGGCACGACCAACGTCGAGGCGTACAAGATGTATCTCCTCGCCCGGCAATATTGGGCGACCGGCAATCACGGCGACCCGCGCCGCGACGAACGCGTGATGCGGATCTGCAGCAGAGCGGTGCAGATCGATCCTTATTATGCGCAGGCGTGGGCGCTGCTCGCGCTCGCTCAGTCCAGCCTTCGCTATGACTTCGCGCGGGATGTGGACGATGGATTCGTCGCGGCGCACACCGCACTATCGATCGATCCGACCGTCGCCGAGGCGCATTGCGCGATCATCCGTCGGCTCGAGGAGCAGGGCAGGCGCGACGATGCCCATGCCGAGCTTGAGAAAGCGCTGCAGCTCGCACCCGAATCGTGGGAGGTGAACAAGGTCGGCGCCTATCTCTTCAGGCTAAGACAGGACGTTGCTGCGGCGACCCGGCACCTGGAAAAGGCCGTCGAAGCGATGGACACCGACTTTTGCGCGTGGGCAACGCTCGCGACCTTTTACCAGGCTCAGGGCGATGCCGAGAAAGTGCGCGAGGCTGCCCGCAAGATGGTTTCGGAATCCGAAAAGGCGCTTCAACAGGACCCGAGTAACGGTGCCGCGCTCGGAATAATTGCCGGAGGCTATGCGATCCTTGGCGAACCGGAGCGCGCGCGCGAGTGGATCGAGCGCGCGATGCTGATCGACCCCGACAATCTCAACATGCGGTACAATTTCGCCTGCGTCCTTGCGACCTATGTCGGTGACAAGGAAGAAGCGCTTCGTCTCCTCGAGCCGACGCTCGCGCAGTCGGGCTTGATGCTCTTGAAGATCGTCGAAACGGATCCGGACTTCGACTGCCTGCGCGACGATCCGCGATTCCGGAAGATGATCGCCCGCGAGCGCAAGCGCCACGGGATGAGCGAAGCTGCAGTCGAGGCCGCTACTCCGCCTGCTGCATCCTGAGCGCGACTTCGCTCATGAAGCGGGCGTCATCGCCGTCGGCCAGCCACTGGGCTTCGTCCGCGACGGCCGCCAGCAAATCCGCAAGCGGCTCCATTTCCGACTTGGCATAATTGCCGAGCACGTGCGGCGTGACCTTTTCCTTCTGGCCCGGTCCCGGGTGGCCGATCCCGATGCGCACCCGGCGGAATTCGGGGCCGAGGTGCGCGTCGATCGAGCGCAGGCCGTTGTGACCGGCGAGCCCGCCTCCGACGCGCACCTTCACCTTCATCGGAGCGAGGTCGAGCTCGTCATGGAAGACGGTGAGGGCGTCGAGGTCGAGCTTGTAGAAGCGCAAGGCCTGGCTGACCGCGTCGCCGCTGTCGTTCATGAAAGTCTGCGGCTTCAGCAGCAGCACCTTGTGCCGGCCGATCCGGCCTTCGGAGACGAGACCCCGGAATTTCTTCGACCAGGGGCCGAAGCCGTTCAGCTCGGCAATGGCATCGACCGCCATGAAGCCGACGTTGTGGCGATGGAGCGAATATTGCGCCCCCGGATTGCCGAGCCCCGCCCAGATCTGCATCGCGCTTCCCTAGCCGAGGCCGCGCAAAAAGAAACCGCCCGCCCTTTCGGGCGAGCGGCACGTTGTTCGCAGACGGAAGGAATGGCTTACTCGGCCGTTCCCTGGTCCTTGTCCTCTTCCAGGCCTTCGCCTTCCTGCTCGATTGCAGGGACTTCGTCGGCTGCCGGAGCGGCGGTTTCCTCTTCCTCCGCCTTCATCGCCGACGGAGCGACGACGGTGGCGACGGTGAAGTCGCGATCGTCGATCGTCGGCTTCGCGCCCTCGGGAAGGTTGACGTGGCTGATGTGCACGGCGTCGCCGATCTCAAGGCCGCCGAGCGAAATGACGATTTCGCCCGGAATCTTCGCGGCGTCGCAGACCAGCTCGAGCTCGTGCCGGACGACGTTGAGAACGCCGCCGCGCTTGAGGCCCGGCGCCTGCTCTTCGTCGACGAAGCGGACCGGAATGTTGACGGTCACCTGCGCATGCTCGCCGATGCGCACGAAATCGACGTGAATCGGGCGGCTGGTGACGGGGTGGAACTGCACGTCCTTGGGAAGGGTGCGGTTCGGCTTGCCTCCGACGTCGACCATGATGACCGAGTTCATGAAGTGGCCGGTCGAGAGCATCTTCGTGAGAAGCTTCTCTTCGACGTGAACCGAAAGCGGTTCTTTCTTTTCGCCGTAGATCACGGCAGGCACCCGTCCGTCGCGGCGCAATGCACGGGAGGCTCCCTTGCCAGCCCGTTGGCGCGCTTCAGCGGGCAGCGTCAGCTGATCGCTCATTCGCTTGTCTCCAACTAGATGTGCCCCGCCACGCCTCCAGGGATGACCATGGCTTGGGGATGCGCGCCTATAGGGGAGGGCGGCCCGCTTGGCAAATTCCTCCCGCCGAGGGGAGGGTCAGTTGATCCGGGCCGACTTCACGCCGAGCGCGGCGAGCTGGTTCTGGACGCTGTCGGGGCCGCTGAGATGTCCGGCGCCGACGGCGACGAACACGGTTCCGGGGGTCTTCAAGCGATTGGCGATCCAGCCCGCCCAGCGCGCGTTCCGTTCGACGAACATCGCCTTGTAGGTAGCCGGCGATTGAGAGCGCATCTGCATCAGCATCGGCGCAAAGCTGTCGAGATCTCCGCGGTTCCACGCCATCTCCAGCTGCCTCAGCATCTGGGCGAGCGCCTGCATCGACGCCTTGTCCGGGGCCTGCGCCTTCGGAGCGTCGGGAAGCGAGCTGAACATGTTCAGCTGGAACTGGAAGCTTTCCAGGCCGCCCACCTGCTTGCCGCTCTCCTCCGCGGCTTCGCGGAGCACCGCGTCGGCTCCGAGGCTTGTCGACATGCCTTCGCGGTGCCCCGCGTTCATGACGGTCCGGCTGGATGCGAGCAGCGACGAAGCGGATGGAGCGAGAGTCACGGCCGGCCCCTGCTGCGGAAGGACCCGATAGGCGCCCGGCGGTGGTGGTGGCGGCACCTTGCCCGGCTCCGGCACCAAGGTCTCGAGCATCAGCTCGTTGGAGGCGGAAAAGGCGGTCTTGACGGCCTGCTCGAACCAGTTCGATCGGCCGTCCAGAGCGTGGAAGGTGCCGAACAGGTAGATGATCGTATCGCTGTCGTTGATGACCCACAGAGCGGGATGCTCGGCCGGTGCAGTACTCACGGGGATCGGCCGGGCTGCCGGAGTCGCCGCCGGCTGAAGCGGCGTCGCCGCAATCGATGCTGCAAGAAAAATGGGGAAAATGCCCATCGCGTCCCTCCGATCCCTTTCGGGCGAGACGCCTCCGGCCGACAGGCTCGTGGTGACCGCTTTTACGGCATGACGCCGCGGGCGCGGATCACCGCACCATCCAACCGGTAGTCCGTGGCCCCCGCCCGATTACCGCAGCCAGCATCGTCCCTTAGGCATTAAGAAAAGTCTAGCGAAATCAGACGTAAGTGAATTTTTCTCGACGAGCTGCAGGGATGCAGCGATGCGCCGCCGCTATTGGATACGGCGCACTCGGTAACCGTCGCGCTGGAGCAGGGCGAGGACCGAATCCGAACCGGCGAGATGCCCCGCTCCGACAGCGACGAACACGACCCCCGGCTGTTGCATCCGCTGCTCGATCCACCGGCTCCAGTTGGCGTTTCGCCGGTCGAGGAGAGTCTCCCGAAGCGCCGGCGTGTCGGCGAGGTCGTGGTTGAACGTGCGTGCGATCGCATCGACGTCGCCGTTCGCCCAGCCGCGAAGCATCTCGGAAAAATCGACCGTCGCGGATTTCGGCGGCTCGATCGCGCCTTCGAGGAGCGACCGTTGGGCGCTTTCGGGAAGGACGTCGAAAAAGCCGAGCTGTTGCGCGTTGGTTTCGAGTTCGCCAACCGGCTTTCCGGCGGCGCCGAACGTGTCGCGGAGCGCCTGTTCCGGGCCGTTTTCGCCGCCCAGTCCGATTTCGCGATACTGGACTCCGAGAAGCGTGAACGCCGCCGCCCAGGTCTCCATCGAATCGAACGTCGCCCGGGGAATCCCGGACTTGGCGATCGCCGCCTCCAGCAAGGGGCGCTTGGCCGGGTCGATTCGATCCGCAAGCGGCGGAAGGCCCTTCGAATAGCCGAGCGTTCGCATGGCCATGATCAGCGGCTGCGGATTCTTCGGATCAACGATGGTTTCGACGTAGAGGCTTCCGGAATTGGCGATTGCAGTGTCGATCGCGCCTGTCCGCCACGTGTAATTGTCGGGCAGCAAGTGGATCGTGCCGAACAGGTAGATGGTCGTGTCCTGGTCGGAAACCGCCCACAGCGCAGGGTGCGCTGCGGTCGTCTGGGTGACCGTGGCCGGCGCCGCGATGGCAGCGGTTGCAAGGCCGAGGAAGGCGAGCGCTCGTTTGATGACTTTGAACAGCATGGGAAGCCTTATGCCGGGGCCAGTTGAACGGCGGATGTAGGGACGCGTCTTGCCCCTGCAAAGCCGATAGGCCAAAGCCCGCGAAACCGAGAACGGGGCTGTTTCGTGCCGCTGAGCTTCCAGGACCTGATTTTGACCTTGCACCGCTACTGGGGCGCGCAGGGCTGCGTCCTGCTGCAACCCTACGACCTGGAGATGGGCGCGGGCACCTTCCACCCGGCGACGGTGCTTCGCGCGCTCGGGCCTGATCCGTGGAAAGCGGCGTTCGTGCAGCCGTGCCGTCGGCCGACCGATGGGCGCTATGGAGAAAACCCGAACCGGCTGGGGCATTATTATCAGTATCAGGTGATCCTGAAGCCGAGCCCGGGGGACCTGCAGGAGCTTTATCTCGGAAGCCTTGCAGAGATCGGGATCGATCCGCTGAAGCACGACATCCGCTTCGTCGAGGACGATTGGGAAAGCCCGACGCTCGGCGCCTGGGGCCTTGGCTGGGAAGTCTGGTGCGACGGGATGGAAGTGACCCAGTTCACCTATTTCCAGCAGGTCGGCGGCTTCGACTGCAAGCCGGTCGCGGGCGAGCTGACCTACGGGCTCGAGCGGCTGGCGATGTACATCCAGGGCGTCGACAATGTTTTCGACCTCGATTTCAACGGCGCCGGCGTGAAGTACGGCGACGTGTTCCTGGAGAATGAGCGCGAGCTTTCGACCTGGAATTTCGAGGTGGCGGACACGGCGATCCTGTTCGACCAGTTCAAGAAGGCGGCGGCGGAGTGCGAGAACGCGCTGACCGCCAGGCTTCCGATCCCGGCCTATGAGCAGGCGATCAAGGCGAGCCACATCTTCAACACGCTGCAGGCGCGCGGCGTGATCTCGGTGGCCGAGCGGCAAGCCTATATCGGCCGCGTCCGCGACCTCGCGAAAGGCGCCTGCGCGGCTTGGATGGAGAAGCTGAAGTGATCCTCCCCGGGACGGGGAGGGGGACCATTGCGCGAAAGCGGAATGGTGGAGGGGGCTCCTCGCTTCGCAAGCCGTCTGTCTATCGCGCGCGCAAGCTGCGCCGAACGATGAGTTTGCCGGAAGTGATGCTGTGGCAGCAACTTCGGGCGAAGAAGCTTGGTTTCAAGGTGCTGCGTCAGCACCCGATCGGTTCTTATGTTGCCGATTTTTATGTGAGCGACGCGCGGTTGGTGATCGAGATCGACGGAGAGACTCATAATTGCGCGGACGCTCCGGCGAAGGATGCAAATCGGGATCGATATTTGGAAGACCGGGGCTGTGGAGTGATGCGAGTTCCAGCCGTTGAGGTGTTGAGCGATCTGGGAGCAGTGGTGCAAGGGATCGTCGAGCGGGTAAGGAGCCCCCTCCACCATGCTCCGCATGGTCCCCCTCCCCGTCCCGGGGAGGATCTCCAATGACCCCCGACTTCCTGCTCGAGCTTCGGTCAGAGGAAATTCCCGCGCGGATGCAGGCGGGGGCGCGGAACGAGCTTGCGCGGCTGTTCGCCCAGGAACTCGACAAGGCGGGACTGGCCGCGGAGTCCATCGACGTCTTTTCGACGCCGCGGCGGCTGGCGTTGATCGCCCGCGCACTGCCGCTGAGCACGGAGGCGCGGAGCGAGGAAATCAAGGGCCCGCGTACTTCGGCACCGCCGCAGGCGCTCGAGGGATTCCTTCGCAAGACCGGGCTGACTCGCGAGCAGCTTGAGGATCGTGACGGCACATTCTTCGCCGTGATCGATACGCCCGGCAAGCCGACGCGCGACCTCCTCGGGCCGATGATCGAGTGGATCGTCGCGAATTTCTCCTGGCCCAAGTCGATGCGCTGGGGAGCGGCATCGGCGAGCACGGAATCGCTTCGCTGGATCCGCCCGCTCCACGGAATCGTCGCGATGCTTGGCGAGGAGATCGTGCCCGTTGCGATCGACGGCATCCAGTCCGGCGCAACGACGCTCGGCCATCGGTTCCACCATTCGGGCCCGATCACCATCGGCGGGCCCGGCGATTACGCGGAGAAGCTGAAGGCCTGCCGGGTCATCGTCGATCAGGAGGAGCGCGAGCGGATCATCCGCGATGGCGCCAATCAAGCTGCGAAGGCGGCGGGCCTTGCCTTGGTGGCCGACGAGGGGCTGGTGGTGGAGAATGCCGGCCTGACCGAATGGCCGGTGCCTTTGCTCGGGCGCTTCGACCCCGATTATCTCGACGTTCCGCGCGAAGTGATCGTTCTGACGATGCGCTCGAACCAGAAATATTTCGCCTGCACCGGCGAAGACGGCGGGCTTGCGCCGGCCTTCGTCTGTGTCGCGAACATCGAAGCGAAGGATGGCGGCGAGGCGATTGCGCAAGGCAATGCGCGGGTGCTCGCCGCGCGGCTTGCCGATGCCCGCTTCTTCTGGGAGCAGGACCTCAAGGAGCCGCTGGAGCACCAGGTCGCGAAACTTTCCGGGATCGTCTTCCACGAGAAGCTCGGGACCATCGCCGACAAGGTCGATCGGGTCGCGAAGCTGGCGCGCTGGCTGGCGGAAGAGGGGATCGTCAAGGGCGCGAAGCCTGCCGACGCCGAGCGCGCGGCGAGGTTGGCAAAGGCCGATCTCGTCACGGGGATGGTCGGCGAGTTTCCGGAGCTGCAGGGCGTCATCGGCGGCTATCTCGCCCAGGCGCAGGGAGAGCCGGAGGCCGTCGCAGACGCGGTTCGCGATCAGTACGGAACGCCCTCCGAGCCCGTTTCGGCGGCGGTCGCTCTCGCCGACAAGCTCGACACGATCTGCGCCTTCTTCGGTATCGGTCTGAAACCGACGGGTTCGAAGGACCCGTTCGCCCTTCGCCGGGCTGCCATCGGATCGATCGAAATCATCGTCTCGGCCGCGCTCCGGCTGCGGCTGACCAAGGCGATCCGCGGGGCGCTTGCCAACCGCGCCGCCCAGTCGAAGACCAGCGAAGCGGCGCACAAGCTCGATCGAACGGAGCCGGAGATCCTGGAGTTCTTCGCGGACCGGCTGAAGGTCCAGCAGCGCGAGGCGGGGGTTCGACACGATCTCATCGATGCGGTGTTCGCGCTTGGCGGCGAGGACGATCTGGTGCGGCTGCTGGCACGCGTCCGGGCGCTTCAGGATTTCGTCGAGACGGAGGAGGGGACCAATCTTCTCACCGCCTACAAGCGCGCGGCAAACATCCTGAAAAAGGAGAAGTGGGAGGGCGGCGGCGCCACTGCCGGATCGTCCTCCGAGTTGCAGCCGCAGGAAGAGGCGCTGGTGAGGGCGCTGGATTCGGCGGAGCCGAAGGCCGGCGCGTCGGTCGAAAAAGAAGACTTCACCGCCGCGATGGCGGCGCTGGCGAGCCTTCGCTCACCGATCGACGCATTCTTCGACCACGTCACGGTGAACGACCCGGACGCCGCCAAGCGAGCGCGACGGCTCGACCTTCTGATGCGCTTTCGCGACGCGGTGAACAGGGTGGCGGATTTCAGCCGGATCGAAGGCTGAATTAATATTCCGTCGAGTCCGGAACGCCGTCGCCGTCCCGATCCTTGTCCTTGATCGCGGCCGCGCGAAGCGAATCGCGCTCGCGCCATTCCTTCTCGCGCTCGTCCCATTCGCGCTCGCGGTCGCGGTGCCGTTCCTCGATCGCCTCGCGATTGTGCACCTCGTTGCGGTAGCGATGCTTCCACTTGCGGCCGCTTCCGGCGAACAGGAAGCCGCCGATGAGCAGCCCCAGCACAAACACCAGCGCCAGGATCACCCACTGGTCGGATGTGAATGCAACCATGCTGTTCAAGTCCTCGTCGAGTTGACGAGGCTAGAAGCGCTGGGCGGCGGATTTTAGTTCCGCCGCCGCAATCGTCAGTGCCGCCCGATGAGGTTGTCGTGGATCGAACAGGCCGCCGGCCCGAGGATGACCACGAACAGGGTCGGAAGGATGAACAGGATCAGCGGAACCGTCATGATCGCCGGAAGACGGGCGGCCTTTTCCTCTGCCCGCATCATGCGCTCGTTGCGGAATTCCGCCGACAGCACGCGAAGTGCCGAGGCCAGCGGAGTTCCGTATTTCTCCGTCTGGATCATGGTCGTGACGACGCCGCGCACGGCTTCCAGGTCCACTCGGGTCGCAAGGTTCTCGAACGCCTGCCGCCGCTCGCTGAGGAAGCCCAGCTCGATCGCGGTCAGGCCGAACTCGTCGCCGAGCTCCGGATAGGCCTTGCCGAGCTCTTTCGACACGCGCCCGAAGGCCGCGTCGACGGTGAGGCCCGCTTCGGCGCAGATCACGAGGAGGTCGAGCGCGTCCGGCAGACCCTTGCGGATCGCATGGCTGCGCTTCGTGACCTTGTTCTTCAGCCAGATGTCGGGCGCCTTGTAGCTTCCGACCAGGATGGCCGCGACCGTCGCGTAGCGGCGGACACCGCCCCAGTTCGGCCAATGGTTCACGAAATAGATCAACACCACCGCCGTCAGGCCGAGGACGACCGGAAGAACGAAGCGGGCGAAAATGATGAAGAACGCCAGGTCCTTGTTGCGGATACCGGCCTGCATCAACCGCTGCTGGGTCTTCTGAAGCTGGTCGTCCTGGAGCATCTTGAACTTGCTCAGGATCGCCCGGACGCGGTCGGCGGCCTGGTTACGGTTGGTCAGCTTCTTGCGCTTGTTGGTCGAAGCGACGATGCCGGCCTTCAGCTGCTCGCGCCGCTCGTTGAGAGCGCGAACGCGGCGGGCCATCGGGTCCTTCACCGTCGTTGCGGCGTAGATCGCCAAGATGACGGCCATGGTCGCCACGCCGCTGAGGATCGTTGCGACCCAGATGACGTCGACGCCGAGGAGGGTGGGGTGAGCTGCCTGCATCGTCTCGCCCCTAGATCTCGAAGTTGACCATTTTGGCCATGATGAAGCCGCCGATGCTCATCCAGATCAGGCCGCCCAGGCCCGCGACCGTAAGCCGCTGGTCGGTGAAGAAATTGCCCATGTAGGTCGGGTTCACGAAGTAGACGAGGCTGAACACCACGAACGGAAGCGACCCGACGATGTAGGCCGAAGCCTTGGATTCCGAGCTCATCGCGCGGATCTTCAGCTTCATCTGCGCGCGCTTGCGAAGCACGTCGGCCAGGTTCGACAGCGTCTCGGCGAGGTTGCCGCCGGTCTCGCGCTGGATGGCCAGGGTGATGACGAAGAACTGGAACTCCGGAGTGCCGAGGCGGTCGGCGGTTTCCTGGAGCGCGGCTTCCATGGTGCGGCCGATCTTCATCTTGTCGGCCACGGCCCGGAACTCGATGCCGACGGGACCGCCGATTTCGTTGGAAACGATGCCCAAGGTCTCGGTGATCGGAAGGCCCGAGCGAAGGCCGCGGACCATCAGCTCGATCGCGTCCGGGAAGTTGGAGGTAAACTTGTTGATTCGGCGCTTGATCAGCTTGCCGACGACGAAGTGCGGAAGCCCGATGCCGGCGAAGAGGCCGACGAACAGGGCGAGGAAGAACGGAAAGCCTCGAAGGGTGAGAAGCGCCATCACGATCAGCGCGAGGCCGAGCGAGAAGGCCGCATATTTGCCGAGCGTGATGTTCTTGCCGGTCATCTCCAGCCGCTTGCGGAGCAGGGCCGGACGCGGGATGATCGACGAAGCGATGCCCTCGAAGCGGCTCGACCGCGCAGCCATGAGCTTGCGGATCTGCGCCTGGGCAGCGGCGGTGACGCCCTCTGCGTGACGCTCCTTCACCAGCTCCATTCGCCGCTTGAGCGACTTGGCCGGCGACGGCGCGCTAAGCAGCTTGAGGAGCACAAGGAGCACCCCGACTGCACCGACAATGAGGATCAGATAGAGAAGCATCTACCGTCCATTCCTACTCGGCACGGCAGGGCAGGAGCCCCGCCGGCCATCAAAGTCACGCCGCTTTGGCCTTCGGCTTGGCGAGCATCGACTTCAGGTTGTTCACGAGCGACTTGCTGCCACCCGACTTCTTCTCGGTCTCGGCGCTGCCGCCATCTTCGCTGGCATGGCTGAGCACCATGTTGACCAGCGAATTGAAGGGCGCCGTGATCTTGCCGGTCGCGATCTCCGCGAGAGGCTTGCCGAGCTTCGCCGACTGGGCGGCAAGCTTGGCGTCCATCGGGAAGACGATGTCGACGCTGCGCTCGATCGACTGCTCGAAATCGCTGCGGCTGATCTCGAGAGCCCCGCCGTTGGGAACGGCGTTGGCAACGACGATGACCTTGGTCTGCGGAGCATTCGACTTGAGCCAGGCGAGCATCCGGATCGCATCGCGGGTCGCAGCCAGCGTCAGCTCGGCTACGACGACCGCGACATGCGCGTCGTGGACCAGGTGCGGGTGCTGGATCAGCATGTGCCGCGGAAGGTCCATGACCGTTGATTCGAAGGCGTTCCGCATCTCTTCCTGAAGATGGAAGAAGGCGCTTCCGTCGGTGATCAGCGGCTGGTGGATCGGGGCTTCGGCCGAAAGGACCGAAAGCCGCTCATTGGCGCGAACCATGGCGCGCTCGATGAACAGGCCGTCGATCCGGCTCGGGTTCTCGATCGCGTCGGTCAGGCCGCGGCCCGGCTCCAGGTCGAGCGCGAGGGCGCCAGTCCCGAAGTGGATGTCGAGGTCGAGCAGGGCGGTCGTGCGATGGGCACGTTCGCCGAGCATCCACGCCAGCGACGTGGCCATCGTCGACGCTCCGACACCGCCGCGAACGCCGATGACGGCCGCCATCACGTGCGGCTTGTCGGCCTGGGCCTCGCCGCGCGGACCCGACAGGATCATCTGCGCATGGGCAAAGCTGTCGCGCAGCTGGTCGACCGTGAACGGCTTGAGCAAATAGTCGTGGATGCCGCTGGCGACGAGGTCGCGATAGAGGCGCACGTCATTCACCTGGCCGGCCGCGATCACGATCGTCCCCGGCTCGCAGACTTCGGCGAGCGCGTTGATGTCATTCAGCGGGTCGGCGGATTCCGACAGGTCGACGAACAGGATGTTCGGGCTGGCCGAGACGGACAGCGACTGGACCGCGTTGCGAAGGCCGCCCTTGTTGACCTTTTCCGGGCTCCAGCCGTGCTCGACCGCAACCGGCCGAAGCATGTCGGCGGTGGCATCGTCACAGACGAAGGCCGTAAACGGGTCGCGCAAACCGGCGCGGGCCTGGAACGGAGCGTTCATACTATTTGCCCTCCGTGGTCGTCGATTCGACCGTATTGAGTGGACGCTTCTGCTGACCTTCCTTGACGCCGGTCAGCGGCCAGTTGCGGTACATCTGGATTGCCTTTGCACCGGCAATCGCATCGACCGTCGCCGGGCCCTGACGGCCGTGGAACAGGTCTTCCGGGTTGGCGACCTGCATCGCCAGGCCTGAGTTCACCGAGCAGCCGAAGTTCGACATGGTCGTGTTCTCGAAATTCGGCTGGGACGGAACGCTCCAGTTGGGGCAGTTCGGAACCTCCGCCCGGGTGCGGCTGACGATGACCCGAACCATGTCCGGAGCGACGGCGCCGGCGGTCACCGGAGCGGCGGGAAGAACCATCATCCCGTAATTGCCGGCAATCTCCGCCACCTGGGCTCGGGCGGTGTCCGCATAGGACCCGTCGACGTAGATCGAATCGCCGTATCCGAGATCGAGGCTCCGGAACCAGCCGTCGAGCCGCGCAGCTTCGGCGGGTGCGAGCACTCCGCCCGGAGCCGCCAGGTCGACGTTGAAGATCGAGCGGTTCAGAACCGGCTGGTTGACTGCCTCGACGCCCCGCGAAGCGAGCGGCGCGCCCGGCGTCATGCAGCCGGCGACGGCCGAAGCGAGCAGAACTGGGATCAACTTCCTGATCATGACTCTATCCTTTCCCTTCGCCCGCATCACAGCTTGAAGCCGGGGGACGCGGCCGAAGTCGCGGTTCCGGCAATGGCCGGCACGGGGGCCGGGGTGGCAGGGGCGGGGCCGCTCTGCCCAACGTAGGTCTGGCCTTCCCAGAACTGCTGCGCATCGCTCGGCGCCCGATAGCCGTCGGTCGGGATCGGGACTCGTCCGTTCACCGGGCGAACCAGGTACGGAGTGACGACGATGACCAGCTCGGTCTCCTGGCGGCGGAACTTGGTCGAACGGAACAGGGCACCGATGATCGGCAGGTCACCGAGGAACGGCGCCTTGTCGATGCTGTTGGTGTTCGAGTTGCGAAGCAGCCCGGCGAGCATGAAGCTCTGGCCCGAGCCGAGCTCCACCGTCGTTTCCGCGCGGCGGGTCGTCAGCGCCGGGACGGTAAAGCCGCCAAGCTTGACCGCGCCCGCGTCCGACAACTCGCTGACTTCCGGGCGGACCCGCATCGAGATCCGGCCGTCGGCAAGAACGATCGGAGTGAAGGCAAGCGAAACGCCGTACTGCTTGTACTCGATCGTCACTGCCGATCCGTTTCCGGAACCCTGGGTGACCGGGATCGGGAATTCGCCGCCGGCGAGGAAGCTTGCGGTTTCGCCCGACAGCGCCGTCAGGTTCGGCTCGGCGAGCGTGGTGACGAGGCCGTCCGTCTCGGCGAGATCGAGGGCGCTCGACAGGTCGAGGCCGAAGAGCTTGCCGGCCGCGCCCAGCGTCGTTCCGCCGGCCAGCGGGTTCACCGTGAACGGCGAGCTACCCGGGCCGGAGGTCGACAGGGGGTCGCCCTGGCCGATGCCGAACTTGAAGCCGCCCGTCAGGTCCTTGGTGAACAGGTTGACGCCGATCGACTTCAGAAGATCGCGGCTGACCTCCGCGATCCGGACCTTCAGAGTGACCTGAAGCGGGGTCGCGGTGCGCAGCCGGTTGAGCGGCACGATGTTGAGCGGGTCGCCCGGCTTGATACCCGGGTTCAGAACCGAAGTGACGAGCGTTTCCGCCTGGGCCGCGTCATCGGGGGACGCGACGGTCCCGTTGATGACGGCAACCTGGCCGACGGTCGTCACCGTGATGTTCGACTCCGGCATCGCGGCGCGAAGCATGTCGTTGACGCTCGACAGGTTCTGGCTGACGTGCACGTTGGCGCCGTAGACCAGCGAACCGTCGCGAGCCGTCGCGATGATCGTCGCGTCGCCCATCTTCTTGCCGAAGATGTTGATCTGCTTCGGCGAGTTTACGTAGACGTCCGCGACATCGGGGTTCGACGTCCAAACGTTCGCAACGCTCTTCGGAAGGTTGATCATCTGCCCTTCGCCGAGCGACAGCGTGAGCTGGCGGGTCGGCTTGTAGGAGGACGCGCTCTGCGCGGCCGCCGGGCTGATCGGCAGGACCGTAGCCGGAGCGGCGATCGCCAGTGCGGCGAGCGCAGTTCCGAGCCTGGCCCGGCTCATGAGGGTACGAGTGGTCATTAGCGAGCTCCCACGGGAACGACAGACACTGCATTGCCGCGGGCAACCTTGACCACCGGTCCAGCCGGGACCGCGGCCGGAGCCGCGCCGGCGGGAGCGGCCGAAGCCGCCGCTGCCGGGGAAGGCACGGTGGTGCGCTGGAAGCGCGACACATCGCCACCCGTCGTGTAGGTCGTGTTGTTGTCCGTCGGACGATTTGCGAAGGCGGTCAGAAGCTGGCGCTCCTCGGTCGGGTCGGTCCCCTGCGGGATCTTGATGTCACCCGACGCAACGGCGCGCTGCATGTCCGAACCCTGGTCGGCGAGCGAGCGCAGGGACAGGGACAGAGTGCCCATGCTCTGCGAGACAGCGATCTTCTCGGCCATGCGCGGAGTCACTTCGAGAGTGACGTTGCGCGCTTCCTTGACGACCGGTTTGCCGTCCTCGTCCTTGTCCGTGTAGCGCTGGTCGGCGGCAAGGACGCGGATGTTGCGGACGATGGTCTCGGAGACCCGAAGCGGCTCGCCGTCGCCGCCGCCCCTGACCTCCTGGGTCAGGACGAGGTCGACACGGTCACCCGGGAAGACGAAGCCGGCGAGGCCGGTCGACGCGTTCACCGGAACGGTGACTGCGCGCATTCCGGGGCCGAGAGCCGCGGCCAGGAAGCTGCGGTCGTCGGAGCCGACGATCGATCCGCGAGTGAGCGGCTGGCCGGCGGCGATCGGATAGCGGACCACGGTCCCAAGCAGCTTGGTCGGGTCCGAATCGGCCTGACCCTGCTGGTAATAGCTGGGCTGGATCGCGTCCTTCGGCCATGGCGTCCAGTCGATCATCGACGCGTCGATGATGGTGCCGACCGGAAGCGGCTTCTTGGCGACCAGAACCTTCGGGCCCTGCGGTACCGTTGCTGCTGCGGCCTGCGGCGCGCTGGCCCCGGCAAACATGTTCTTGGCCATGATCGCGGTTACGGCCGCAACCATGAGTGCTCCGACAAGAAGCAAGATCTTCTTAAAGTCCATGGCGAAATCGCCTCCCCTGCGGGCCCCGTCTAATTGCGACAGACATCAGGCAAATTGGTTAAGAAAGCGTTGGGCGAGAATCGCGAGACCGCCGATTGCGATCGCGACACCGTACGGAACCTTGGGCCGGCCTTCCTTCGACCGGACCTTGTGAGCGACCAGCACGACCAGCGTCAGGACGCCGCCGGCGATCGACATGAAAACCAGGAATCTCAGAGTGGCGGCGGGCGAAAACCACAGCGCCAGAGCGGCCGCGAGCTTGACGTCACCGCCGCCCATCATCCCCGCGAAAAAGGCGATCGCGAGCAAGATGAAAACGCCCGCAGCGGCGGCGATCTGAATCGCGACCCCGGGCCAAATCGGCAGCCCGACGGACCACCAGAACGGCAGTGCGAGCAATGCGACTGCGATGTTCAGCCGATTCGAAATCGTGAACGTGCGGACGTCGATCACCGCCGCAACGACGAGAATCAACGCCAGCACGGCGAGCAGAATTTCGGTGAATCCGGCGTTCATCATGACGCCGAGGTAGACGGCGCGGCTTTCCAAACCGTAACCAGCGCCGGAAATGACCGATTTCGATGTCCTCATCGTCGGCGGCGGAATCGCCGGCGCGAGCCTCGGCGCGGAAATTGCGCCGAATCGCTCGGTGCTGCTCGTCGAGGCGGAGGCACAGTGCGGCTTCCATTCGACGGGCCGCTCCGCCGCCTTCTGGCTGGAGAGCTACGGAGGCGCGATCGTCGCCCAGCTCAGCACCGCATCGCGCGGCTTCCTCGATTCGCCGCCGGAAGATTTTTCGGAGCGGGGCTTCCTTCGAACCCGCGGCGACCTCCACATCAGCCGCGGCGAGCTTCCGGAGCTTCCCGAGGGAATCGAAAGCCGAATCATCGAGCGGCCGGAGCTCGAGCAAATGGTGCCGGGGATCCGGCCGGAATGGCGGCGCGCGCTGTTCGAGCCGGGTTGCGCCGACATCGACGTCGCCGGACTCCACTCAGCCTATCTGCGCCGCTTCCGGCGCGGCGGCGGAACCGTCCGCACCGATTCGCGGCTTCAATCCGCCGAACGGCGGGACGGGCAATGGACCGCGCGGTTCGGCGATGGTTCGACAGTAACGGCGAAGGTGCTCGTCAACGCGGCGGGGGCCTGGGCCGATTCGGTTGCCTCGGCGGCTGGGGTCGAGCCGATTCGAATCGCTCCAAAGCGGCGGACAATGGTCCAGCTGCGCGTGGGCCGAACCGGACTCCGCGACCTGCCGCTGGTCGACGATTCCGAAGGCACATTCTATTTCAAGGGCGAGGGCGACCGGACGATCTGGCTGAGCCCGCACGACGAGATCGCAAGCGATCCCTGCGACGCGGCCCCGGACGAAATCGACGTGGCGCTCGCGATCGACCGGTTCGAAAGGGCGGTCGACTGGCCAATCGAAGCGGTGGAGCGGAAGTGGGCGGGGCTGAGGAGCTTCGCCCCCGATCGCGTCCCGGTCTATGGTTTCGACCCTGCGGCGCCCGGCTTCTTCTGGTGCGCCGGGCAGGGCGGGTTCGGGATCCAGACGGCGCCGGCGGCAGCGAAGCTGGCGGCTTCGCTCGTGCTCGACAGCGCACCCGAAGCGATGGTCGCGCACATCGACCCCGAACCGTTCAGCCCCGCCCGCTTCAGGACCTGAGCTTGGGCCGGCTCACAGCCAGCCCCATTCGTCCCACATCAATATATTGTCAGTCGACCGGCAGGTGATCCTGGGCGTCTCGACCAGGGGGTTGCCCGGCCTTGCTTCCCGTCCGAAGCCGTCGGTGAGGACGATCTCTCCGCCGGTGCTGGTGACCCTGATGGGAGCCCCGGCCAGAGTCATATATTCGCGAGCACTGATGTCGGGACTGTCCGGGGCGGGAAGCAGGCCGAGGATGAGATTGTCAATCATCAGCGCCAGCAGCCTGTCCTTGTGCTCCAGCGGAACGTCGGCTTCGGGATCGACCCCGACTCTGCTGAAAGCGTCTTCCTGCGGCAGCAGGAGCGTCATCGGCCCCGTGTCGGAGCTTTGCGCAATCTTGAAGATCTGGTCGACGCAATGCTCGAGAATATCCTTTTCGTCGGACGTGAACTCCGACAGCGACGATCGAAGTTGCTCCAGCAACCGCTTGCGATCGGATTCGTCCAAACTTCAGCTCCCCGTTGTCGGCGCTATTCGCGCTGCTTGTCGGCCTCGGCGCAGGCCAAAGCGTCGACGCGGTCGTTCTCGACATGGCCGCTATGGCCCTTCACCCAGTGCCACGCGACCTGGTGCCTACGGGCGGCATCGATCAGCTCCTGCCAGAGCTCCGCATTCTTGACCGGCTTCTTGTCCGCCGTCCGCCACCCGTTGCGAGCCCATCCGTGGATCCACTTGGTGATCCCGTCGCGGACGTAATTGCTGTCCGTGTGAAGCTCGACCCGGCAAGGCCGCTTGAGCGCGTTGAGCGCCTCGATGGCGGCGCGAAGCTCCATCCTGTTATTGGTGGTGTGCGGCTCGCCGCCGCTGATCTCGCGTTCCTTGTCGCCGGTGCGAAGCAGCGCCGCCCAGCCGCCGGGCCCCGGATTTCCGCGGCAGGCACCATCGGTATAGATTTCGACCGCCGGCAGGTCGGCCATTCAGGCGACGAGCTCGCGCGGAAGCTTGAAGACCATCCGCTCCGGCGTGTGGTCGGCGATCTCCTCCGTGACGTCGAACCGCTCGGCGAGCGCGTCGATGACCTCGCGAACCAGCAATTCGGGAGCCGACGCCCCGGCCGTGATTCCGAGCGTCGCCGGACTTCCAAGCCACTCCCAGTCGATCTGGGATGCGCGCTCGATCAGGCGCGAGGGCACATCGAGCCGCTCAGCGACTTCGGCGAGACGAAGCGAGTTGCTGCTGTTGGGCGAGCCGATGACCAGGAGCCGGTCGCATTCGGCGGCGATTGCCTTGACCGCGGCCTGGCGGTTGGACGTGGCGTAGCAGATATCCTCGCTCCGCGGGGCGCGGATGTCGGGAAAGCGCGCCTTCAGCGCTTCGACGATGGCGGCCGTGTCGTCGACGGAAAGCGTGGTCTGGGTGAGAAAGGCGAGACGGCCGGGATCCTCGACCTCGATGTGCCGCACGTCCTCGACGGTTTCGATGAGCGTCATCGTGCCTTCCGGCACCTGGCCGAAGGTACCGATCACCTCGGGGTGGCCGCCATGACCGATGAACAGGATGTGCAGCCCGTCGTCGATCAGCCGCTCGGCCTGGCGGTGGACCTTGGACACCAGCGGACAGGTCGCATCGACGTAGGTGAGGCCGCGATCGCGGGCATTGGCCGGAACCGCCTTGGGAACGCCGTGGGCGGAGAAGACCACCGGGCGATCGTCCGGAACCTCGTCCAGCTCGTCGACGAAAATCGCGCCGAGCTGCTTCAGCCGATCGACGACGAAGCGGTTGTGGACGATCTCGTGCCGCACATAGACGGGCGCTCCAAAGCGTTCGAGCGCAAGCTCGACGATCTGGATCGCGCGGTCGACGCCGGCGCAGAAGCCGCGAGGGGCCGCGATGAGGACCTTGAGGGGGGGACGGTTAAGCATGCAGACAGGGGACATAAGGCTTCGCTTGCAGCCTTAGAAGGGGCTTCCTATGAACGCGCACCACCTATTCCGGCCTCGTAAGGACGCACAAGTGAAGCTTCGAATTGCCGCTCTCATTGCCCTCGCCCTGCTCGCCGGATGCACCCGCAAGGGCAATATCGAGGCCGGCGGAATCTACACGGTCCGGAGCGCCTGCCCGCAGGTGGCGATCCCCGCCGCGACCGGCGACATCACCTTGTTCGACCCGTCGACGAGCCGCGATTCTTCCGCGATCGATGTTGAAGCGACGATCACCAACCTGCGCTCCAACTGCGTCGATTCCGGCAACGACGTCGTTTCCACGGCAAGCTTCGATGTGGTCGCGCCGCGGCGCGACCCCAGCCCGGCCCCCCCCCGGGTGCTGCCCCGCGGCGCCGGCGGGGGCCCCGCCCGCCCGAAAGTCGTCGCCCAGCCCATCCGCCCCGTGGCGCGGAAC
>JBQCIU010000092.1:0-18728 GCA_051953395.1 Sphingomicrobium sp. | reverse complement strand
CGCCTTCATATTCGAAGTCGGTGTGGATCTCGTCGAGAAGCTTCACCGCTCCGCGAAGCTGCTCGATGTGAGTCCCGGGCGGATTGCCGAAGGTCGTGTAGCTGATGAAGGCGATCCGCGGTTCGAGCCCCATGCGGCGCGCGAAGCCGGCGGAGCGGAGCGCGATCGCGGCAAGCTGCCGTTCGTCCGGCCGTTCGGTGACCGCCGTGTCGGCGATGAGAACCGTACGATTGCCGGAAACGACCAGGTTGATGCCGAACGGCACGGCATCCTTTTCGTCGTCGATGACCTGGCGGACCTGGCGAAGCGACTGGCTGAACGGCCGGGTCGTGCCGGTGATCATCGCGTCGGCCTCGCCCAGTGCGAGCATCGCCGCCGCGAAATAATTGCGGTCCTGGTTGACCATCCGCTCGACCTCGCGGCGGAGCAGGCCGTGCCGCTGGTGCTTGCCGTAAATATAATCGACCGCGCGGCCGACCAGCGGCGAATTGCGGCTGTTGAGAACCTCATAGCTCTTCGGGTCGTCGACCCCGAGCTCCTTGAGCAGGTCGTAGACCTCTTCCCTTCCGACGAGCACCGGCGTTCCGTAACCGGCCTCGCGGAAGGCGATTGCGGCGCGCAGCACGTTGGGCTCCTCGCCCTCGGCGAACAGCACCCTCTTGGGCGCCGCCTTCGCCGCTTCATAGGCAAGGCTGAGGACCGACACCGTCGGATTGAGCCGCGCTCGAAGCTCCTGCCGGTACGCTTCGAAGTCGCCGATGTCCCTCTGCGCGACTCCGCTCTTGATCGCCGCCTCGGCAACGGCGGAGGCGACCACTTCCATCAGCCGCGGATCGAACGGCGCCGGGATGATATAATCGCGGCCGAAGCTCTGATTGCGGCCCCCATAAGCCGCCCCCACCTCTTCGGGCACGGGTTCGCGGGCAAGCTGGGCCAACGCTTCGGCGGCTGCGATCTTCATCTCCTCATTGATCGCTGTCGCGCGGACATCGAGCGCTCCGCGGAAGATGAAGGGGAAGCCGAGGACGTTGTTGACCTGGTTCGGGAAGTCGGACCGTCCGGTGGCGATGATCGCGTCGGGCCGGGCCTCCATCGCGTCCGGCGGCCAGATTTCGGGATCCGGGTTGGCCATGGCGAAGATGATAGGCTGTTCGGCCATCTTGGTGACCATGGCCTTGGTCAGGACGTTGGCCGCCGAAAGGCCCAGGAAGACGTCCGCTCCGACCAAGGCGTCGGGGAGAGTCCTGGCATCGGTGTCGACCGCGTGCGCCGACTTCCACTGATCGAGGTCGGTCCGCCCCTTGTAGATGACGCCCTTGCGGTCGCACATGATGACATTGTCGCCCTTGACCCCCATGGCCTTCACCAGCTCGGTGCAGGCGATCGCGGCTGCGCCCGCGCCATTCACCACCACTTTCGTATCGGCGAAGTCGCGACCCGTCAGGAGGCAGGCGTTGATCAGCCCGGCGGCGGTAATGATCGCAGTGCCGTGCTGGTCATCGTGGAAGACCGGGATGTTCATCCGCTCGCGCAAGGTCTGCTCGATGATGAAGCAGTCGGGGGCGGCAATGTCCTCGAGGTTGATTCCGCCGAAGCTGGGCTCGAGCAGCTCGACCGCGTCGATGAACTTCTGCGCGTCCTCGGTCGCGACTTCGATGTCGATCGAATCGACGTCGGCGAAGCGCTTGAACAGAACCGCCTTGCCTTCCATCACCGGCTTGGCGGCGAGCGCTCCGAGATTGCCGAGGCCGAGGATTGCGGTCCCATTCGAGATCACCGCGACGAGATTGCCCTTGGCGGTGTAATCGTAAGCGCAGGTGGGATTGTCGGCGATCGCCCGCACCGGGACGGCGACACCCGGCGAATAAGCGAGGCTGAGGTCGCGCTGCGTCGCCATCGGCTTGGACGCGACGATCTCGATCTTTCCCGGACGCCCGTGCGAATGGAAGTCGAGCGCCTCCGCTTCGGTATATTTGATATTGCTTTCGTTCATTCGCGGAGGCTCCTTGGGCAGCGCTTTAGCCAAAGGGTGTGGGAAGAGTCACGCCGAGCCGCTACCAAGTGGCGATGGCAAGAGCCGACGCCCCCACGCCGATGATGCAGCAGTACCGGCGCCTCAAGGAGGAGGCGGGCGATGCGCTGTTGTTTTACCGGATGGGAGACTTCTTCGAACTCTTCTTCGAAGACGCGAAGGCGGCGTCTGCCTGCCTCGACATCGCGCTGACGAAAAGGGGAGAGGACGCGGGCGAGCCGATCCCGATGTGCGGCGTTCCCGTCCATTCGGCCGAATCCTATCTTGCCCGGCTGATCAAGGGCGGCTTCCGCGTGGCGATCGCCGAGCAGACGGAGAGCCCGGCGGAAGCGCGGAAGGCGCGCGGGTCCAAGGCGCTGGTGGAGCGGGCGATCATCCGTCTGGTGACTCCCGGAACGCTGACCGAGGAGACCTTGCTCGAATCCGGCGCCGCCAACTGGCTCGCAGCGGTCGGTCGCGCCGGCGAGGATTGGGCCATCGCGGCAGCGGACATTTCCACGGGGCGGTTCGAGCTGATCGCCTGCGGGCCGGGCGAGTTGGCATCGGAGCTGGCGCGGCTCGCTCCCTCCGAAACGATTGCCGACGGGCCGGTCCCCGGAGTCCGCACCCGCGCCGGGCACGGCGGGTTCGACAGCCTGGCGGGCGAGCGGTCGCTGAAGGGGAGATTTGGCCTTGCGACGCTCGACGGCATCGGGACGCCGAGCCGGGCCGAACTCGCCGCGGCGGGCGGCCTGCTCGCATATCTGGACGGCACCCAGAAAGGCGCGGGCATTCTTCTCGATGCGCCGAGGCGGGTCGCGCGGACGGCCTTCATGCAGATCGATTCGGCGACGCGCGAAAGCCTGGAACTGACCAGGTCTGCCGCGGGCGGCGTCGCCGGAAGCCTGCTCGGCGAAATCGACCGGTGCGTGACCGCGCCCGGAAGGCGGCTCCTCGCGAGCGATATCTCCGCACCACTGACGGACAAGGCGGAAATCGAACGCCGGCTGGCGCTCGTCGCCTGGTTTCACCAGGACCAGCTTCGCCGCGATCGGACGCGCGCATCGCTCAAGGCTTTGCCGGACATCGCGCGGGCGCTTGCGCGGCTGACCGCCGGCCGCGGCGGGCCGCGCGATCTCGCGCAGCTTCGCGACGGATTGGCCGCGGCAAGGAGCCTGAAGGATGAGCTGGAGACCGCTGTGGAGCGGCCGCCGCTTCTCGACCAGCTGTTACCCAGCCTCGGCGGACACGCCGCGCTGGTGGACAAGCTTCGCGAAGCCCTGGTCGAATCGCCGCCGCTCGAATCCTCGAAAGGCGGCTATATCGCCGAGAGCTTCGATGAGGCGCTGGATTCCCTCCGCGCCGCTTCGAGCGACGGCCGCCGGGCGATCGCCGCGCTGGAGAGCCGCTATCGCGAGTCGACCGGCGTCCCCTCGCTCAAGATCCGGCACAATGCGGTGCTCGGCTATCATATCGAGGTTGCCTCGCGGCACGCGGACAAGTTGATGGCGCCGGACAGCGGTTTCGCCCACCGGCAAACTCTTGCCGGAGTCGTCCGCTTCAATTCGCCGGAGCTTCATGAAGAAGCGTCGCGGGTCGTCGAGGCGGGTGCGCATGCGCTGGCGCTGGAAGCGCGGCATCTGGAAGAACTGACGGCACTTGCCGTCGCTGCGTCGGCGAAAATCCTCGCGACCGCCGAGGCGCTGGCCCGGATCGATGTCTCCGCCGGCAATGGCGAGCGGGCTGCCGAGGGCGGCTGGACCGTTCCCGCCATCACGAACGAACCGTGTCTGGAAATCGAGGGCGGGCGGCATCCGGTCGTCGAGGCGGCGCTCCGCGATTCCGGAGAGCGGTTCGTCGCCAACGACCTGAGCCTCGGGCGCGACGACCGGCTGTGGCTGATCACCGGGCCGAACATGGGCGGCAAGTCGACCTTCCTTCGGCAGGCGGCGCTGATCGCGGTTCTTGCGCAGGCCGGCTGCTTCGTCCCCGCCGGCCGGGCGAAAGTCGGCCTTGTCGACCGCCTGTTCAGCCGGGTCGGAGCTTCGGACAATCTCGCCCGTGGCCGCTCCACCTTCATGGTCGAGATGGTGGAAACCGCGGCGATCCTGGCGCAGGCGACTCCGCGAAGCCTGGTCATCCTCGACGAGATCGGGCGCGGGACCTCAACCTATGACGGGCTGGCCATCGCCTGGGCCGTGGTGGAGGCGATGCACGACCAGGCGAAGTGCAGGACGCTCTTCGCCACCCATTATCACGAGCTGACCCGGCTCGCCGGTCGGCTCGACGCCTTGTCGCTGCATCATGTCCGGGCGCGCGAATGGAAGGGCGACCTCGTCCTTCTCCACGAAGTCGCGGAAGGGGCAGCCGACCGAAGCTACGGAATCGCGGTCGCCAAGCTCGCCGGCCTTCCGCCCGCGGTCGTCGCTCGGGCCAAGGCTGTGCTCGCGAAGCTCGAGGCGGGGCGCGATGCCACGGGTGGGATAGCCGCCGGACTCGACGACCTGCCGCTGTTCGCTTCCGCCGCCGAGCCGGAACAGGCGCCCGACCCGATCGCCGGCGCTCTCGCAGAGATCGATCCCGATTCGCTTACGCCCAGAGAGGCGCTCGAAGCGTTGTACCGTCTGAAGAAGCTTTGGGCTGAAACGGGCAAGCCATGAATGCGCCCTTCGATCCGATCGAGGATCGCCGAGCAATCATCGATCCGCGCAAGCTCGGCGACCAGCTGCACGGAACGGACAGCGCCAAAGCCGCCGCGATTCTGGCCAAGGCGCTGGAGCGGGGCCGCAAGGAAATCGCCAGGAGGTTGCGCGCCAATCCCGACCGCGGCCGTTCCGCCGCGCGTTCGACCGCCTATTTGCATATCCAGATCGTCCGGCTCGCCTATGAATATGTGACGGGCGAGGATTCGCCCGAGCTGGCGATCGTGGGGCTGGGCGGAACGGGCCGCGGCGAGATGGCGCCCTACAGCGATCTCGATCTCATGTTCCTCACCCGCGGCAAGGCCTCGCCCGAGATCGAAGCAACGGTGAAGGCCGTGCTCTATTTGCTGTGGGACCTGCAGCTGAAGGTTGGCCATTCGCTGCGGTCGGTCGACGAGCTGATCAAGCTGTCCAAAAGCGACATGACGATCCGCACCGCGTTCCTGGAAGGAAGGCTGCTTTGGGGAAAGGAGCCGATCTTCGAGGAGGCGTGGCGGCGCTTCCGCTCGAGGGTCGTATCGGGATCGGCGGCCGAGTTCGTCGCTGCGAAGCTCGCAGAGCGCGACGAGCGGCACGTGAAGATGGGCGACAGCCGCTATGTCGTCGAACCCAATGTGAAGGACGGCAAGGGCGGCCTTCGTGACCTTCAGACGCTCTACTGGATCGGCAAATATATCTACGACGTCCGCGAGCCGGCCGATCTGGTTTCCGTCGGCCTGCTGAGCTCCGAAGAATTCGCGCAGTTCGAGCGTGCCGAGCGGTTTTTCTGGGCGGTTCGCTGTCACCTGCACCTGGAAGCGGGGCGGGCGGAGGAGCGGCTCGGCTTTCAGTACCAGAAGGCGCTGGCGAAGAGCATGCGTTACGCCGACCGCCCCGGGAAATCCGCGGTCGAGCGGTTCATGCACTTCTATTTCCTCAACGCGAAGACCGTGGGCGACCTGACTGGGGTGTTCCTGGCGCAGCTGGACGAGAAGATGGGGCGAAAGGGCCTTCGCTTCGCGCTGCCGACGATCCGGCGGCGCCCGAAGGCGCTCAACGGCTTCGTTCTCGACCGCGGGCGATTGTCGATTCCGTCGGACGATTTCTTCGCCGCCGATCCCGTGCGCTTGCTCGAACTATTCGCTCTCGCCTCCCGCGAGCGGCTTGAAATCCATCCCGCGGCGATGCGGGCGGCGACCCGCGACGCCAGGCTCATCAAGGCTCGGGTGCAGAAGGATCCGCGCGCGAACGCCATGTTCCTGGACGTGCTCACCGACGCCCAGCGGCCCGACGTGGTGCTCCGCTGGATGAACGAGGCGGGCGTGTTCGGCCGTTTCATCCCGGACTTCGGACGGGTCGTGGCCCAGATGCAGTTCGACATGTACCACCATTATACGGTCGACGAGCACGCCATCCGGGCGATCGGCCTGCTGGCCGCGATCGAGCGCGGCGAGCTGGTGGAAGACCATCCCCTGTCGACTGCCCTCTTCAAGCAGATCGCCAACCGGCGGGGGCTCTACGTGGCCGTGCTTCTCCACGACATCGCGAAGGGGCGGGGAGGCGACCACAGCGTCCTCGGCGAGCAGGTGGCTCTGGAACTGTGTCCGCGGCTCGGTCTCGACGAAGCGGAGACGGAGACCGTCGCCTGGCTGGTTCGTCACCACCTGCTGTTGTCGAACACCGCGTTCAAGCGCGACCTCGCCGATCCCAAGACGATCGAGGATTTCGTGGCGCAGGTGCAAAGCCCGGAGCGGCTGCGACTCCTGTTGATGCTGACCGTCGTCGACATCCGGGCGGTCGGCCCGGGCGTCTGGAACGACTGGAAGCGCCTGCTCCTGAGGACATTGTTCGACGCCGCGGAAGAGAAGCTACGGCTGGGGCACAAGCAGCGGGGGCGAAGCGAGATCGTCGCCCAGAGGCAGGACGAGCTTACCCGCTCGCTCGGCTGGAAGCCGAAGATCGCGCGGGCCTATGAGCGGCGGCTTCCGGACAGCTACTGGCTTGCCGAGCCGCGCGACATCCAGCTCTCCAATGCCCGCCAGGTCGCCGCCGCCGAAGCGCATATCGGCGAATCGAAGCCAAGCATCGTCGCCGAGGAAGAGGCCGAGCGAGGGGCGACGCGGGTCACCGTGTTCACGCCTGACCGGGAGGGGCTGTTCTTCCGGATCTGCGCCGGGCTCGCGTCAGCGGGCGCGAGCATCATCGACGCGAGAATCCACACCACCCGCGACGGGATGGCCCTGGACAACCTGCTGGTGCAGGACGCGATGGGCCGCCCTTATTCGGACAAGCGGTTGCGCAACCGCCTCGTGCGCTCGGTCGAATCGGCGCTGACCAAGGAGCAGCCGCCTGCGCTTCCCACAGGCCCGGCAAGCGGAGACAAGGCTGCGGCATTCCACGTCGCGGCATCCGTTGCGATCGCCGAGCGAGCCTCGTCGAGAACGACGGTCGTGGAGGTGAATGCGCTGGATCGCCCCGGCCTGCTGGCGAGGCTGGCGCTGGCGATCCACGATTGCGGGCACGAACTGCATTCCGCCCATGTCGCCACTTATGGTGAGCGCGCGGTCGACGTCTTCTATCTCAGCGGTGAGAAGGGACAGAAGTTGTCCCATGCGGAAGCGGAAAAGCTCCGGGCGGCGCTGTTCGACGCCGCCCGGGAAGAGAAGGCCTAGCGGCGCTCCTTCTTGCTTCCTGGAGCCGGCGCTCCGGGCATTGGCGGCACGCCGACCGAATCCGGCGCCTCGGGCGACAGTTCGGGAACTTCGACGATACCGCGACCCACGTGACTGCGGCTGCGCGAATAGCCGAAGTAGATCAGCAGTCCGATCGCACCCCAGATAATCAGCACCAGCTTCGCGACGGTCGGCAGGTTCAGATAGAGGCCGATGCAGCCGATGATCGCAAGCGGAGCGATGATCGCCACCGCCGGCGTCCGGAACGGCCGCTTGCGGCCCGGGTCGCGCCTGCGCAGGACGAGGACCGCGAGGGCCACCATCCCGAAGGCGAACAGCGTGCCCGAGTTCGAATAGTCGGCGAGCTTGCCGACCGGCAGGAACGCCGCCGCGAGGGTGACCACGATCCCGGTGAAGGCCGTCACGACGTGCGGAGTGCGGAACTTCGGGTGCACCGCCGACAGCTTCTCGGGAAGCAGACCGTCGCGGGCCATGACGAAGAAGATTCGGGTCTGGCCGAACATCATCATCAGCACCACGGACGGAAGAGCGACGAAGGCGGCAATGCCCATCAGGTCGCCGATCCGCTCATAGCCGATCGTGCGAAGCACGTGCGCCAGCGCTTCCTTTGAGCAAACGAGAGGCTCGGTGAGGCCGCTCGCGACGATGGACTGGCACTGCGAAGCCATTTCCGCGGAGCCGGGGGCAAGCACATGGCCGGCCGCGTCGCGCACCGGATCCGCACCCATGGCCCCGATCGCGCCGGCCGCGACCAGAAGGTAGAAGACGGTGCAGAACAGCAGCGACCCGATCAGGCCGATGGGAACGTTGCGCTGCGGATTGACGGTCTCCTCGGCGGCGGTCGAGACTGCGTCGAAGCCGACATAGGCGAAGAAGATCGATGCCGCCGCGCCGACCACTCCATAGGTGCCCCAGCCGTTCGGGATGAACGGCTCGAAATGCGCGCCGTTCAGGACCGGGAAGGTGAGGACGACGAAGATCGTCAGGGCGACGACCTTCACCAGCACCAGCGCCGAGGTGAAGCGCGCGCTCTCCTTGGTTCCGAGGATGAGAAGCCCGGTAATCAGCAGGGAGATGACGACCGCGGGCAGGTTGATGAAACCGCCCTGGCTCGGCCCGACGGCGAGAGCGAGCGGGAAATCGATCCCCCAGCTCTTCAGCAAGCCAACGAAATAGCCTGACCAGCCGACGGCGACAGCCGATGCGCCGACCGCATATTCCAGGATCAGCGCCCAGCCGACCATCCAGGCAAGAAGCTCGCCCATCACGGCATAGGTATAGGTGTAGGCGGAGCCCGAAACGGGCACCATCGCGGCAAGCTCCGCATAGCAGAGCGCCGCGACCGCGCAGACGAAGCCGGCGATCACGAAGCTGATCATCATCGCCGGACCGGCCTTCTGGGCCGCTTCGGCGGTGAGAACGAAGATCCCGGTTCCGATGACGGCGCCGATGCCGAGCAAGGTCAGCTGGAAAGCGCCGAGCGTGCGTTTGAGCGACTTCTTCTCGGCGGTCGCGAGAATCGCTTCGAGCGGCTTCACGCGGCCCAGGAACAGGCCCTCCCGCGGTGATGCTGTGGCCATTGGTCTCCCCTAAATCCGGTTTGGGGGCGAACCTAACGGCTGCTGCCGCTCACGCAATGGCGAAATCGACCAACGGCTCTAGCGGGCGAGCATCGGCCCCAGCGGCTGGCCGCCGAAGATGTGGACGTGGAGGTGCGGCACCTCCTGCCCCGCGCGCTTGCCCGTATTGGCGAGCAGGCGATAGCCCTGGACCACCAGCTGGTGGTCGCGCGCGACCTTGCCTACGGCGCGCACGAAGCCAGCGATCTCATCGCCGGACGCTTTCTCCGAAAAATCGTCCCACGAGACGTAGGGGCCCTTCGGGATGACCAGGATATGGACCGGTGCAAGCGGGTTGATGTCGTGGAAAGCCAGCGCCCACTCGTCCTCATAGACCTTGCGCGAAGGAAGCTCCCCGCGAAGGATCTTCGCGAAGATGTTGTTGTCGTCGTAAGCTTGGGTGGGGTCGATCGGCATTCGTGACTCCGCTTGACCGGGAACGCTGCCTCGTTACCACCGGATGCGATGACCGACGAGACTCCGGAAAGCCTGATTCCCTACGACGAGATCGTGCAGGAGGCACTGCGCGATGTGGTGGGGCGGGTGCTCGGTGAGGTGGAGCGGTCCGGCGGGTTGCCCGGCGAGCATCATTTCTACATCACCTTCAACACGAAGATGCCGGGCGTCGAAATCCCCAAGCATCTGATCGAGCGTTTCCCTGAAGAGATGACGATCGTCATCCAGCACCGCTTCTGGGATCTGAAGGTCGAGCAGAATGCCTTCTCCGTCGGCCTGTCGTTCGGCGGGGTTCCGTCGAGCCTTCGAGTGCCGTTCGCCGCGGTCACCGATTTCGTGGACCCGGCAGTCGACTTCAGCCTGAAGTTCCAGTCGAACGCCGCCGAAGCCGTGCACGAAGAGCATGACGAGGCGGAGAACGATGCTCCTGTCACCGAAAGCGACGACGGATCGAACGTCGTCAGCGTGGACTTTACCCGGAAGAAATAGCAGAGCGCCGTCATTGCCAGCGTAGCGAAGCAATCCAGCCCTTCTGGATCACCGCGTCGCTGCGCTCCTCGCGATGACGACAGCCAGTGAGAATTCAATGACACCCACCCGCACCGAAACCGACAGCTTCGGACCGATTCAGGTTCCCGGGGATTCCTACTGGGGCGCGCAGACCGAGCGGTCGATTGAGAATTTTCCGTTCGGCCCGCGCGAGCAGATGCCGGTGGAGATCGTCCACGCGCTCGGCTTCGTGAAACAGGCGGCGGCGCGGGTGAACGCAAGGCTTGGCCTGATCGACGCGCAGATCGCCGAAGCCATCCAGCAGGCGGCCGCCGAAGTCGCCCGCGGCGATCTCGACCGCGAGTTCCCGCTCGTCATCTGGCAGACGGGATCGGGCACTCAGTCGAACATGAACGCTAACGAGGTGATCGCCGGCCGAGCGAATGAGACTCTGACCGGGAAGCGCGGCGGCAAGTCTCCGGTTCACCCCAACGATCATGTGAACAAGAGCCAGTCGTCGAACGACAGCTTCCCGACGGCGATGCACATCGCCGCCGCGCGCGCCGTGACGGCGAAGCTTTTGCCGGCCGCGAAGGCGATGCAGGCTCTGCTGGCCAAACAGGCGAAGCAGTGGGATTCGATCGTGAAGATCGGGCGCACCCATCTGCAGGATGCGACGCCGTTGACGCTCGGCCAGGAGTTTTCCGGCTACGCGGCGCAGCTCGAAGCGAACATTGCCCGCATCGAGGACGCCATGCCGCGCCTGTTCCGACTCGCCCAGGGCGGAACCGCGGTCGGCACCGGTCTCAATGCTCCCAAGGGCTTCGGCGAGGCGTTCGCGAAGGAAGTGGCCAACCTCACCCGGCTGCCCTTCACCTCGGCGCCCAACAAGTTCGCCGAGATGGCCGCTCACGACACGCTGGTCGAGCTTTCGGGGATCCTCAACACGCTCGCCGTCTCGCTGACGAAGATCGCCAACGACATTCGCCTGATGGGGTCGGGCCCGCGCTGCGGCATCGGCGAGTTGAAGCTTCCGGAGAACGAGCCGGGGAGCTCGATCATGCCGGGCAAGGTCAATCCGACGCAGTGCGAGATGCTGACGATGGTCGGCGCTCAGGTGATGGGCAACCATGTCGCGGTGACCGTCGGCGGCCTTCAGGGCCACCTCGAGCTCAACGTCTTCAAGCCGCTGATCGGCGCCAACGTCATTCGCTCGATCAACCTGCTCTCGACGGGGATGAACAGCTTCCGCGAGCGCTGCCTCGAAGGGCTTGAGCCGGACGAGAAGCGCATTTCGGAGCTGATGAACCGGTCGCTGATGCTGGTGACCGCGCTTGCTCCCGAGATCGGCTACGACAAGGCCGCCGAAATCGCCAAGCACGCGCACAAGACGGGCAAGACTCTCAAGGAAGCGGGGCTGGAGCTCGGCCACATCGACGAGGCAACGTTCGACCGGGTGGTGAAGCCGGAGACGATGGTCGGCCGCTAAGCCCTAAAGTCCGACGTTCAACCGAACTCCGATATTGTCGATTCCGGGGTTCTGCCGTCCGAAGATCTGGGCGTGACTCATGTGGACCCAGCTCGCTTCTGCCGAGATTCGCGGAGCGAGCTGAACCCCGATTCCAAGCTCCGGCTCGAACAGGACCCGCGACCCGAACTCGATCTTGTCGTTGTTCGGGTTTTCGAAATTGGCCGCCGAACCGGTGTGGACCGCAATGCCGAGACCGGGGCGGATATACACTTTCCCTCCGAATTTCGCCGACAGCCCGACGGCAGCATAGCTGGTGTCCCCGGCGGTGTTCAGCGCGCCGAAGACATAAGGCTGCAACGGCGTTGCGCCGATGCGGTCGCCTCGCCAGCCGACCTGCAGGTCGAGACCGGATTCGACATTCCCGCTGGCTGTCAGCGGCGTGTTCACGTCATGCTTGTAGACGCCCCCGAAAATCTCCCCCGCGGACGCCGCGGTGGGGACGATTGCGATCAGGGCACCGGCGCAAAGCGCGATTGGATATCTTGGCAAGGTGCGTCTCCAGTCCAGGTCGGCGGATCAATGCTCCAGCGGCCCTTTCGTGCCGCTTAACCTCCGGCCTGCCAGGTCCGGATCCAGTCATTCGGGGCGACGAGCATCCACACGTTCAACGCCAGATTGTCGCGGATGACGAGAAGCGGGACCAGCTCGAGCGCGAGAAGAAGGGCGACGCTCGCCCACAACGGAAGCTTGCGAGCGGCCAGGAAGCCCAGCGCCATCATCGCGATGTCGCTCAGCGAATTGAGCACGGAATCGCCGCTATAACCCAGCGCCGCGGTGGCGGTCCTGTAGCGGTCGATCACCATCGGGGTGTTCTCGACGATCTCCCAGGCGCTCTCGACCAGCATTGCCAGAAGGAAGCGGCGCTCCACCGGCATTCGCCGGGCAACGAGCCACAGGACGGCATAGAAGAGCAGGCCGTGAACGACATGGCTGGGGCTGTACCAGTCGGCGAGCATCTGGCTTTGCATCGGCCCCACCGGTCCCCACAGCGCGATCGTCCCGCAGGTGCAGATCGGCGGCCGACCCATCCCCAGGAGGATCGCGGCAGCGGCTGCAAAGATGACGAGCGCGGCGATTGCCGCTCTTGCGGGGCGGGTCATGGACCCTGCCTAGCATGGCCGAAGCGCTTGCAAAGAACCGCTGTTCGGCTGACACACGGCCGCATGATCCGCGTCTATGGTCCGGGGTGTGAAGGCGAGCTGGTCGATGCCGCTCGCGAGAAAATCCCGCTCGCGGCCAAATGGATCGACCTTGAGGAGCCGACGCGCGAAGAGGAATTGCTGGTCGAGCGCTGCCTTCAGGTCGCTGTCCCGACGCCGGCGGAAATGGCGGAGATCGAGCCTTCGAGCCGCCTCTATGCTCGCGACGGTACGCTCTACCTCACGATCAGCGCGCTGTTCGGAGTCGACGACGGCCATCCCGCCAGCGCTCCCATCGGCTTCGTCCTGACGGACGAGCGGCTGGTCACTGTCCGCTACGTCACCCCGAAGCCGATCCGAGCTTTTTCGGAAGGCGTCAGGCGCGAGCCGGAGCTGGCGGGGACCGCGCTCGCCGCGCTGGGCGGAATCCTCGACGCGATCGTCGACAGGCTCGCCGACGAGCTCGAAAAGGTCGGCGCGGAGATCGAGAAAATCTCGAGCCACATCTTTTCCCCGACCGTCGACGCCCGCCGAATCCCGGCTCAGAAGCTCACCGCGCTCCTCACTCGGATCGGCAAGACGCAATTGCTCCTGGCCCGGATCCGCGAAACCGAAACGAGTGCGAACCGGGCGTTGAGCTTCCTTGCCGGCACCCCGCAGATGCGGTCACGCAAGGCCGCGGACGCGCGGGAACATGTCGCAAGCCTGATTGCCGACACTGCGTCGCTTGGCGATCACAGCGTCTTCCTCGCCAACCATCTCTATTTCCTCCTCGATGCCTCGGTGGGCCTGATCAGCATCGAGCAGAACGCGGCGATGAAGCTCTTTTCCTGGGCCGCGCTGGTGCTCCTCCCGCCGACTCTGATCGGCGCGATCTACGGAATGAATTTCGATTTCATGCCGGAGCTTCACTGGCGCTACGGCTATGCCTTCGCACTGGCGCTCATGCTGGCAAGTGCGGTCCTGCCGCTCTGGTACCTGAAGCGGCGCGGCTGGCTTTAGGCTTCAATCGGCTCCACGACCGGAGCACCGATCTCGACCTCGATCGTCTTCCTCCGGGCAAGGGCAGAGTATGCGAGCGCCAACTGGCCAGCGACCTCGGCATCCTCGCCTTCATCGCGCCGGAAAGCCGCTGCGCGCGCCTCGGCCGCCCGCTGGCGGAAATAATCGCGATCGTGACTCATTGGGCGCGCTCCTTTCCGTTGATTTAACCGTTGTAGCGCCTGCCGCGATTTAACGGGAGTCGCGGGCGCTCGGTCCATCGCGCGCCCCTATCGACCGAACGCATGCGTAACGAGTAAAGAGGCGCTCGCGTCGTAAGAGCCGCCGTAGGAGTCGCCGTGGACGAGTCCCCTGACACCAGCGCGGCCCACCGCCTCGAAGCGGCTACCACGCACGCGAAGCGCGAGATCGAGCTTCGAGTCGGACGCCTCGGCCCGGGACTGATCACCGGCGCCGCCGACGACGATCCGAGCGGAATCGCGACTTACTCCCAGGCCGGCGCCCAGTTCGGGCTCAACATGCTGTGGAGCGTCGTTCTCGCCTATCCGCTGATGGTTGCGGTTCAGGTGATCAGCGCCCGCATCGGCCGCGTGACCGGCAAGGGCCTGGCGGCGAACCTCCTCGAAGTCCTGCCGCAATATGCGGTGGTCGCGCTGGCGCTGCTGCTGTTCGTCGCGAACACGATCAACATCGGCGCCGACATTGCGGCCATGGGCGCTGCGGCCCAGCTCCTTGCCGGCGGCGGCGCCACGGTCTTCACGATTTTCGCAGCCGCGATTTCCCTGCTGCTTCAGGTGTTCGTCCCGTACCACGCCTATGTCCGCTACCTGAAATGGCTGACCCTCGTCCTGTTCGCTTATGTCGGGGTGGTCTTCGCGGTTCACATCGACTGGCTCGAAGTCGCCCGAAGCGTCATCGCTCCCTACATCCAGTTCTCGGCTGCCTGGATTACGGTCATCGTCGCCGTGTTCGGCACCACCATCAGTCCCTATCTCTTTTTCTGGCAGACGGCTGAAGAGATCGAGGACATGGAGCTTAAGCACCAGCCCGATCTCCGGCACATGACCCGGCCCGCGGCGCGGCATCAGCTCAGGCGGGTGGCGATCGACACTTTCACCGGAATGGCGATCTCCGACATCATCTCCTTCTTCATCATCCTGACGACGGCGGTGACCCTCAATCGGTCGGGCATCACCGACATCCAGACCTCGGCCGACGCAGCGAATGCGCTTCGTCCGATCGCGGGCCCGTTCGCCTTCCTGCTCTTCAGCCTCGGGATCATCGGCACCGGCTTCCTCGCCGTCCCGGTGCTTGCGGGCTCGACCGGCTATGCGGTGGCGGAAGCGTTCGGTTTGCCCAAGGGACTCGAGAAGAAGCCCGGCGAGGCTAAGGCCTTCTACGGAGTGATCGTGGCGGCGATGGTGATCGCCCTCGCTTCCATCTGGCTGCCGATCGACCCCATCAAGATGCTGTTCTGGAGCGCCGTGATCAACGGCGTCGTCTCGGTCCCGATCCTCGGCGCGATGATGATCGTCGCCCGAAGCCGGCACCAGATGGGCATTTATGTCGCCAATCCCTGGCAGAGGATCTTCGGCTGGGCCGCAACAGGCGTCATGGCCGCCGCCGTCGTGGCGATGTTCGCACTGTAGCTGGACCCCTGCCTTTGCGGGTGCGTTGCCCGGTTGCTAAGGGCCTCGCAACGCAAAGAGCAAACGCCAAGGACAAGTGATGACGCCGACCGGCCAGGACAGCCTCAAGACCCACTCCACACTCAACGTCGGGTCAAGCAGCTACGCATATTATTCGCTCGAAAAGGCCGGGCAGGCTCTCGGTGACATTTCGCGCCTGCCGTTTTCGATGAAGGTGCTGCTCGAAAACCTCCTCCGCTTCGAGGATGGCGAGACGGTCACCGAAAAAGACCTGCACGCAATGGCCGAGTGGCTGAAGGAGCGGCGGGTCAACCGCGAGATCCAGTATCGTCCGGCGCGCGTGCTGATGCAGGACTTCACGGGGGTTCCCGCGGTCGTCGATCTTGCCGCCATGCGCGATGCGATGACCAGCCTCGGCGGCGATCCGCAGAAGATTAACCCGCTGGTCCCGGTCCACCTCGTCATCGATCACAGCGTGATGGTCGACGAGTTCGGCACCCCGATGGCTTTCGAGCGCAACGTCGAGTTCGAATATGACCGCAACGGCGAGCGCTACCAGTTCCTCAAATGGGGCAGCCAGTCGTTCGACAATTTCCAGGTCGTGCCCCCCGGAACCGGCATCTGCCACCAGGTGAACCTCGAGCACATCGCCCGCTGCGTCTGGACGAGCGAAGGCGAGGACGGCGTGACGCTCGCTTACCCGGACACGCTCGTCGGCACCGACAGCCACACGACGATGGTCAACGGACTCGGAGTCCTCGGCTGGGGGGTGGGCGGAATCGAGGCCGAGGCGGCGATGCTCGGCCAGCCCGTGTCGATGCTGATTCCGGAAGTCGTCGGATTCCGGCTCGACGGCCAGCTCAACGAAGGGATCACAGCCACCGACCTGGGGCTGACCGTCACCCAGATGCTGCGGCAGAAGGGCGTGGTCGGCCGCTTTGTCGAATTCTATGGCCCCGGCCTCGACAATTTGCCGCTCGCGGACCGGGCGACCATCGCGAACATGGCGCCCGAATATGGGGCGACCTGCGGCTTCTTCCCGATCGACGAGCGCACGCTCGATTACCTTCGCCTCACCGGCCGCGACGAGGAGCAGATCGAGCTCGTCCGCGCCTACACGCAGGCGCAGGGGCTGTGGCGCGATTCCTCGACGCCCGAGCCTTTGTTCACCGACACGCTCGAGCTCGACATGAGCTCGATCGAGCCGTCGCTTGCAGGGCCGAAGCGGCCGCAGGACCGCGTCCTGCTGACCCAGCTCGACGAATCCTTCAACGAGGATCTCGAGAAGACCTACCACAAGCAGGACGACCCCCGCGTTCCCGTCGAGGGGCGCGAGCACGACCTCGGCAATGGCGACGTGGTCATCGCGGCGATCACCAGCTGCACGAACACGTCGAACCCGTCGGTCCTGATCGCCGCCGGCCTGGTCGCCCGAAAGGCGCACAAGCTCGGGCTTCAGGTCAAGCCGTGGGTGAAGACCAGCCTTGCGCCGGGAAGCCAGGTGGTCAGCGATTATCTCAACGAAAGCGGTCTTCAGAAAGATCTCGACGCGCTTGGCTTCGACCTCGTCGGTTACGGCTGCACCACCTGCATCGGCAATTCCGGGCCGCTTCCGGAGCCGATCAGCAAGGCGGTGAACGAGAACGACCTGGTTGCCGTCAGCGTCCTTTCCGGCAACCGCAATTTCGAAGGTCGCGTGTCGCCGGACTGCCGGGCCAATTACCTCGCTTCGCCGCCGCTGGTCGTCGCCTACGCGCTCAAGGGAACGGTCCGCACCGACATGGTGACGGAGCCCCTGGGCACGTCATCGACGGGGGAGAAGGTCTATCTGAAGGACATCTGGCCCTCGAACGAAGAAATCCGCTCGCTCATCGACGCCCACGTCCATTCGGAGATGTTCCGCAAGCGCTACGCCGACGTCTATCGCGGCGACGACCGCTGGCGGAAGATCGAGGTGGCGGGCGGAGACACGTACGACTGGCCGCCGGAATCCACGTACATCCAGAACCCGCCTTACTTCACCGGAATGACGATGCAGGCCGTGCCGCCGAAGGATATCGACCGGGCCCGGCCGCTGGCGGTGTTCGGCGATTCCATCACGACCGACCACATCTCGCCCGCTGGCGCGATCAAGCCGGACAGCCCCGCCGGCCACTACCTTCTCAACCGCGACGTCTCGCGCGGCCAGTTCAACAGCTACGGGTCGAGGCGCGGCAATCACGAGGTGATGATGCGCGGCACCTTCGCCAATATCCGCATCCGCAACAAGATGCTGGACGACGTCGAGGGCGGATTCACCCGGTACGCGCCGACCGGCGAGACGATGGCGATCTACGACGCGGCGATGCTGTACAAGCATGACGAGCGGCCGCTCGTGGTGATCGCCGGCAAGGAATATGGCACCGGAAGCTCGCGCGACTGGGCGGCCAAGGGCACGATCCTGCTCGGCGTCCGGGCAGTCATCGCCGAGAGCTTCGAGCGGATCCACCGCTCCAACCTGGTCGGGATGGGCGTGCTCCCGCTGCAGTTCAAGGACGGCGAAGGCGCCGACACGCTGGGGCTCACCGGCCGGGAAAAATACACGATCACGGGGATCGCCGGCCTCAAGCCGCGCCAGGAGGTCGAGGTGAAAGTGACGCCTGACGAAGGCGCCGAGTTCACCTTCACCGCCCGCTGCCGGATCGACACCTATAACGAGCTCGAATATTTCAATGCCGGCGGGATTCTCCACTACGTGTTGAGGAGGCTGGCCGCCTGACGCCGACGGAGATCGCGATCGAAGCCGCCGGTTGGGGCGGTGCGATCCTCATCCTGCTCGCTTACTTCCTGCTCTCGACCGGGCGGCTGACCGGCCAGTCGGCCGCCTACCAGTGGATGAACGTCTTCGGAGCCATCGGCTTCGTCATCAACGGCTGGTGGCACGGCGCCATTCCCAACGCGGCGATGAACGTCGTCTGGGCAGGGATCGGTTTCTTCACTTTGTGGCGAATCCGGTCGCGAGCGGGAGCGTCGCGCTAGCGGGCTCCGGCGGTCGCCAGGATCGTCGCCAGAAGGATTCGCTTCAGCTTCACGTTCGGCGCCTTGGCGACGTCGATCCATTCGTCGGGCGCATGGGCACGGCCGCCGTCCGCGATCCGGGACATGGTGACCGCCGGAATCCCGAGGCTCATGGGAATGTTCGAATCCGTCGACGACGTGCCCTGCTCGACGCTGAGGCCCTCCGCGCGATAGGCAGCCTGCGCGAAACGGATGATGTCCGCATTCGGATCGGTGTGACCGGCGGGCCGGTCGCCGATGGGCTCGAGTTCGGCTGAAATCTTGCCCGCTTTCGTCGAGCGGGCGGCATTCTCGGTAGCGACCGCTTTCGGAACGATGGCGAGGAACTGCTTCTCCAGCTTGGCCAGCTCGTCCGCGCTTGCCGAGCGCATGTCGACGTCGAGCCAGACCTCCGCCGGGAT
>JBQCIU010000091.1:0-4346 GCA_051953395.1 Sphingomicrobium sp. | reverse complement strand
CGACTTCATGAAGAAGCTGTTCGCCCAGGAAGTCCCCGAGATTTACGACGGCATCATCGAGATCAAGGCCGCCGCTCGCGACCCGGGCAGCCGCGCCAAGATCGGCGTGATCAGCCACGACAGCTCGATCGACCCGGTCGGCGCCTGCGTCGGAATGAAGGGCAGCCGCGTGCAGGCCGTCGTCCAGGAGCTTCAGGGCGAGAAGATCGACATCATCCCCTGGTCGGAGGATCTCGCGACCTTCGTCGTCAACGCTCTCCAGCCGGCGACCGTCAGCCGCGTCGTCATCGACGAGGAAGAAAGCCGCATCGAGGTCGTCGTTCCCGACGACCAGCTGAGCCTCGCGATCGGCCGCCGCGGCCAGAACGTGCGGCTTGCCTCGCAGCTGACCAACTCGCAGATCGACATCCTCACCGAGGCCGACGCCAGCGAGAAGCGCCAGCGCGAGTTCGTCGAGCGTTCGACCATGTTCCAGGAGGAACTGGACGTCGACGAGACGCTGGCCCAGCTGCTGGTCGCTGAGGGCTTCACCAGCATGGAGGAAGTCGCCTACGTCCCGCGCGAGGAAATCAGCACCATCGAGGGCCTCGACGAGGACATCGCGCAGGAGCTGCAGAGCCGCGCCGCCGAAGCTCTGGAGCGCCGCGAGGCGGCCGCCCGCGAGGAGCGCCGAAGCCTTGGAGTCGAGGACGCGGTCGCCGAAATGCCGCACCTCACCGAGCAGATGCTGGTGACCCTGGGCAAGGCGGGCATCAAGACTCTGGACGATCTCGCCGACCTCGCCACCGACGAGCTGGTTCAGAAGAAGCGGGTCGAGCCGCGCCGCCGCTCCGACGCGCCCACCCGCCCGGAGGACAAGGGCGGGATTCTCGCCGAGTACGGGCTCAGCGACGAGCAGGGCAACGAGATCATCATGGCCGCCCGAGCCCACTGGTTCGAGGACGAGGACGGCAAGAGCGAGGAGGCCGCCGATGCGGAATCCTCCAAATGATCCTGGGAATGTAAAGCGCCCCTCCCGCAAGCGGGAGGGGATGAGCCGCGAAGCGGCGATAGGGGTGGGCCCGTCGGGTGACCGATCGCGGTCGGACTCGCCCACCCCCCTGCCCCCTCCCGCAAGCGGTAGTGGGAGTCACACCCCCGAACGCACCTGCGTCCTGACGCGCCGCAAGGCCCGCAAGGAGCAGCTGATCCGCCTCGCGCTCGGCCCCGACGGCACGGTCGCTCCGGACATCCGCGCCCGCGCCCCCGGCCGCGGCGCGTGGATCTCCGTCGGCAAGGCCGATCTCGCCGAGGCTGTGGCCAGCGGCAAGCTCAAGGGTGCGCTTCAGCGCGCCTTCAAGACGGGCGGCGTCACGATTCCCGCCGATCTCGCCGACCGCACCGAAGCCGCGCTTCGGCAGCACGCGCTCGACCGGCTGGGGATGGAGGCGCGCTCGGGCAATCTCGTCAACGGCTCCGAGCGGGTCGAGACCGCCGCCCGTTCCGGCAAGGTCCACCTGCTGATCCACGCGGCCGATGCCGGCGAGGACGGCAACAAGGCGCTCGACCAGGCGTGGCGCGTCGGCGGCGGCGGTCCGCGGGGGATGATATTCCCCGAGGGGCGCACTATCTTGTCATTAGCCTTGGGGCGCGAAAATGTGGTACATGTCGCCCTGATCGAAGCCGCGGCCGCGGCGCGCGTCCTGCACGCGCTTTCGCGGTGGCGCGAATTCATTGACCCCGAAGCCGGCCTCCCAGGCGGCGATCCGCCTGATGGAATCGGCTCGGCTGAAGAAGTTGAAGGAACAGAATGAGCGACCAGACCGATAAACCGAAACTTGGCGCCCGGCCGCCGCTGGGGATCAAGCGAACGGTCGAAACCGGAAAGGTGAAGCAGAGCTTCAGCCACGGCCGGTCGAACACGGTCGTCGTCGAGGTCAAGAAGCGCCGAATCCTCGGCAAGCCGGGCGAAGCGCCCGAGCCGCCGAAGACTCCGGAGCCGGAGCCCGTCGCCGAGGCGCCCAAGCCGAAGCCCGCTCCCAAGCCTGCTGCACCGGCCAAGCCCGCGCGCACCTCGCCCGCGGACGACATCGCTCGCCGCAAGGAAATGCAGGAGCGGCTGCTCCGCGAGGCCGAGGAAGACCGCCTCGCATCGCTCGAGGAAGCACGCCGCCGCGAGGAGCGCGAGCGCACGGCCCAGAGCGAGGAAGAGCGCCGCCGGGCCGAGGAAAATCGCAAGGCCGAGGAAACCGCCGCCGAGGAAGCCCGGGTTCGCGCTGAGGAAGAGGCGAAAAGCGCCGCCGAAGCCGCCGCCCAGCCGGAGGCCGCGACACCCGCGGCCGGACAGGCTGAAGAGGACCGCGCAGCGCCGCGCCGGAACGTGCATGCACCCGCGCCCAAGCGGCCCGAGCCCGCTCGCCCGTCGCGCGGCCGCGACGATCACCGCCAGCGCGGCAAGCTCACCGTCAGCCGCGCCCTTTCGGGCGAGGACGACAGCCGCGCCCGTTCGCTCGCCGCGCTTCGCCGCGCCCGCGAAAAGGAAAAGCGCCACCATCAGGAATCCGGTCCCGCTCAAAAGCAGGTCCGCGACGTCGTCGTTCCGGAAGCGATCACCGTCCAGGAGCTCGCCAACCGTATGGCAGAGCGCGGCGCCGACCTGGTGAAGGCCCTGTTCAAGATGGGCATGCCGGTCACGCTTACGCAGACCATCGACCAGGACACGGCCGAGCTTCTGGTCACCGAGTTCGGGCACAACATCAAGCGGGTCAGCGAATCCGACATCGACATCGACACGTCCGAGGACGTCGATGCGCCGGAGACGCTGAAGGCCCGCCCGCCGGTCGTGACCATCATGGGCCACGTCGATCACGGCAAGACCTCGCTTCTCGACGCGATCCGCGGCGCAAGCGTCCAGTCGGGCGAAGCCGGCGGGATCACCCAGCATATCGGCGCCTATCAGGTCACTCTGCCCGACAAGTCGAAGGTCAGCTTCCTCGACACGCCGGGCCACGAGGCCTTCACCGAGATGCGCGCCCGCGGCGCCAACGTCACCGACATCGTCATCCTGGTGGTGGCGGCCGACGACGGCCTGAAGCCGCAGACCATCGAGGCGATCAATCACACCAAGGCGGCCGGCGTCCCGATGATCGTCGCGATCAACAAGATCGACAAGCCGGAGGCCAAGCCGCAGAAGGTCCGCGAGGAGCTTCTCCAGCACGAGATCATCGTCGAGGACATGGGCGGCGACGTCCAGGACGTCGAAGTCTCCGCGCTCAAGAAGACCAATCTCGACAAGCTTCTGGAGGCGATCCAGCTGCAGGCCGAAATCCTCGAGCTCAAGGCCAATCCGGACCGCGCCGCCGAAGGCACGATCGTCGAATCCAGGCTCGACAAGGGCCGCGGTCCGCTTGCGACCGTGCTCGTCCAGCGCGGCACCCTTCGGGTCGGCGACGTGTTCGTTGCCGGCGCTTCGTCGGGCAAGGTCCGCGCGATGATCGACGACAAGGGCCGCCAGGTGAAGGAAGCCGGTCCGTCGGTTCCGGTCGAAGTGCTCGGCCTTTCCGCGGTCCCGTCGGCGGGCGATCCGTTCACGGTCGTGGAGAATGAGGCGCGCGCCCGCGAAGTCGCCGCCTATCGCCAGGGCGTCCTCGACCGGAAGCGGACGACCGCTGCCCCCGTCAGCCTCGAGAACATGTTCGCGAGCCATGCTTCGACGACCAAGGAGCTTCCGCTGGTCATCAAGGCGGACGTCCACGGCTCGGTCGAGGCGATCGTCAGCGCGCTGAACAAGCTCTCGACCGACGAGATCAAGGTCCGGGTGCTTCACTCGGGCGTCGGAGCGATCACCGAGAGCGACGTGACCCTCGCCGCCTCGACCGGCGCGCCGATCATCGGCTTCAATGTCCGTCCGAACGCCAAGGCCCGCGAAGTCGCCGACCGCAACAAGGTCGAGCTTCGCTACTACGACGTCATCTACCACCTCACCGACTGGGTGAAGGGCGCGATGGCGGGCGAGCTTGGGCCCGAGATCATCGAGACGGTCGTCGGCCGCGCCGAAGTCCGCGAGGTCTTCCCGGCGGGCAAGAAGGACAAGGCCGCCGGCCTGCTCGTCCTCGAAGGCGTCATCCGCAAGGGTCTCAACGCCCGCCTCACGCGCGACGATGTCATCGTCTCCAAGACGACGATCAGCTCGCTTCGCCGGTTCAAGGACGACGTCGCCGAGGTCACCTCCGGCCTCGAGTGCGGCGTGTTGCTGGCCGACACCAACGACATCAAGCCGGGCGACAGCCTGGAGGTGTTCGAGGTCGAGGAAAGGGCGAGGACGCTGTAAACTCCCCCTACCGCTTGCGGGAGGGGGTCGGGGGGTG
>JBQCIU010000090.1:0-3177 GCA_051953395.1 Sphingomicrobium sp. | reverse complement strand
CGAGCCTTCGACTGGCAGTAAGGGGGAGGCACCAGAGGCGCCTGTGCCGTGGCGATGAACCCCGCCAGCCTGGCATTGATTGGCGGAATGCTCGGCGGCAGCGGCGCCCCCTTGAGATCGCTCACATAGGCTTTGCCGTTCCAGTACCAGCGCTGGTCGGCGACATGGCCGCTCATCATCACCGCTGCCCGGTCCTTGCCCGCAACCGCGACATTCCGGCTGTCCGGCGACAGCTTCTTCAGCAGGTCGCCGAGGGTCGGCACCTTCAGATGCGCGGGCGAGACCGCGTAATCCTTGTACGTCGAGCCCGGCACCCGCTCATCCTCCGCGCAATAGACGCGCTTGTCCGCCCGGCTTGCCGACCAGTCGTACCAGCTGTTGGCGATGATCCCGGTCCGCGCCGGGAGCGAGCCGGTCATGATCGTCGAATGGCCGGGACAAGTCTCGGTCGCCGCCTGCCCCTGATAGCCGTTGCGGAAGACCGTGCCGCTCGCGAGCCGCGCGAGTCCGGCAGTGAAATGCGGGCGATATTCGTCGAACAGGTTGGCGCCGAACTGGTCGACCGAGATGACGACGATGAGCTTCGGCGGATTCGCTGTCTGTGCGGCGGCGGGGAAGGAAACCAGCGCCGCTGCGGCGGCCAACATCAATTTACGCATGCCGGGTTTCTACCGTCCAGCGCGCGGCGGTCCAGTGGCTGCGCGGGTCCGTTCCGGCTCCTCGCCAAATAGCGCTTGCGCCGGCGGCTTCTCCTGATTTAGCCAGAGCCTCTCAGGGGGGAGAGTAAGCTCTTGCGTTCATTCATCTTTGCCGGTGCCGTGGGCGCCGCGTTCGTCGCATGCGCCGCCCAGGCGCAGGCGGAGACCAAGCTGGTTTCGCTGCTTCCGCGCGTGCTGGCGTTCGAACCCGCCGAAGCGGGTTCGCGCACCCTTAACAAGGGCGAGGTCCTGTGGAACGTCGGACTTCGCTGGCCCAAGGCCGCCGTCATCGACCAGCCGGTCCAACTGGCGGCCGACACCCGGCGAGCGAACCTGAACGCGGGCGAGGTGCTGGCCGAGACTCGGTTGCAGTTCGACGATCCCTCGCTTGCGAACGCCGTCGCTTATTGCGTCGCGCGCAAGGCCGATCCCCAGAAGGCGACATTCGGAATGCTGGGCGGAATCCTCGGCCGGTCGCTGACCGATGGCCAATTCTGCATCGTCGACAAGGACCGTGACGGAGTCGCCGACATGAGCGTCCTCGTCAACGCTGGCTCTCCGGCTGCGCGTACGCCGGTCGCAGTGGCGCCGATCCCCTACCACACCGAAATCGGAGCGACCGTCGGAAGCGGCGACTATGCGCGCCTCGTCTATGTCGGAGGGCAGAAGTTCGAACTGGAGATCTACGAGCAGGGTTCGAAGCGAAAGTTCGATACCTTCATGACAAGAGGGAATTTCGGGCAGGAAACCTTCACGAGCCTGATCCGCCCGGCGAAGCACACGGACGACCTGCACACGCCCAGCGGCACCCTCCACATTCGCGCCTATGACAAGGCGTCCGGATCTATCACGGTCGACTGGGGCGCGCGTACGCGGCTCAAGCTGATGCCGGTTCCGGACGACGTCCAGACGACCGTGCGCTTCTATTGAGGGGCGGCAGGCTTCGCATCAGTCCAGTTTTGCGCGAAGCCGCTCGTTGACCACCTTGGGATTGGCCTTGCCGCCCATCGCCTTCATCACCTGGCCGACGAAGAAGCCGAACAGCTGCTGCTTGCCCGATTTGTACTCGGCGACCTTGTCGGAATTCGCAGCGATGACCTCGTCGATCTTTGCGTCGATCTCGCCGGTGTCGCTGGTCTGCTTGAGCCCGCGCTCTTCCACGATGGCGCCGGCGCTTTTTCCGGTCTCGAGCATGATCTCGAACACCTGCTTCGCCAGCGTCCCCGATAGCGTGCCGCCACCCACCAGCTTGAGAAGCTCCCCGGCCTGCTCGGGGCTCACCGGGCTCTGTTCGATGGTGAGGTCGAGGCGGTTCAGCGCCCCGAAAAATTCGGAAGCGGTCCAGTTCGCCGCCGCCTTGGGCTCGGCGCCGCTCTCCAGCAGGGCGTCGAACCAGCGGGCGATGTCCACGTCCGCGGTCAGCACGCTCGCATTGTAGGGCGTGATCCCAAGCGCCTGATAGCGCTTGCGCTTGGCGTCTGGCAGCTCGGGGAGGCTGGAGCGGCATTCCTCCAGGAACGCCTCGTCCAGCTCGACGGGAAGCAGGTCGGGGTCGGGAAAATAGCGGTAATCGTGCGCATCTTCCTTGGACCGCAGAGTCCGGGTCACGCCCTTGTCCGGATCGTAGAGCCGCGTTTCCTGGGCGACTTCGCCGCCTTCCTCGATCACTGCGATCTGGCGCTTCGCCTCATGCTCGATCACCGCCATGACGAAGCGGACGGAGTTGACGTTCTTGGTCTCCGTGCGGGTGCCGAACTCGGCGCCGGGCTTGCGGACGCTGACGTTGACGTCGGCGCGCATCGAGCCCTCTTCCATATTGCCGTCGCACGAGCCGACGTAGCGGAGGATCGCCCGCAGCTTCCTCAGATAAGCCCCTGCTTCCGCGGGAGAACGCATGTCGGGCCGCGACACGATTTCCATCAGAGCGACGCCGGCGCGGTTGAGATCGACGTAGCTCATCGTCGCATGCTGGTCGTGCATCAACTTGCCGGCGTCCTGCTCGACATGGATCCGTTCGATCCCGATGCGCTTGGTCGAGCCTTCATCCTGCTCGTCCACGAGAACCTCGATCTCGCCCTCGCCGACCAGGGGGTGATACAGCTGGCTGATCTGATAGCCCTGCGGAAGGTCGGCGTAGAAGTAATTCTTCCGATCGAACCGCGACCAGGGATTGATCTTCGCTTCCAGCGCCATGCCGGTGCGCACCGCCTGGCGGATGCACTCCTTGTTCGGCACCGGAAGCATGCCGGGCATCGCCGCGTCGATCAGGCTCACCTGCGTGTTCGGCTCCGCTCCGAACGCCGTTGCAGCGCCCGAGAACAGCTTGGAAGCCGTCGCGGTGATCTGCGCATGGACCTCGAGGCCGACCACGACCTCCCACTCGCCGGTTGCGCCTTTCAGGCGATAGTCGCTCACCACCACTTCTCCGCCCGATGCGTGAAGCCGGCGCGTTCCTCGAGCGCTAGCGCGGCGTTCAGCA
>JBQCIU010000089.1:0-15695 GCA_051953395.1 Sphingomicrobium sp. | reverse complement strand
GACACCGGGCCCAGTGCGGCGAGCTCCGCCGCCATGCGTCTCGACGCGGACGCCGATTTCGCCCCCTGCTCGACCGCGGCGGACCGTTCTTCGCTGGCAAGCACGACGTCGCCGGCGCCAAGCGCCTGCGAGCCGCGCTGTCGCGCAACCTCCATCGCCTCCAGTTCGAGTGCCGCAAGCGCTTCGCGCCGCTTGCGAAGCTCGTCGCGGCTGCTCGCCATCCGATCGCGAGCAGCCTGGGCCTGGCGTTCCAGCTGGCTCTGCCGCTGGACCTCCGCCGAGAGCCCCGCCGTCTTTGCGCGGATCGCCGGAGCGGTCGCCGAGACCAGGACGCGCAGTTTTACCAGATCATCGATAGAAGCGGAATCGGCGAGGCTGAGCAGCGGCGGTCGGCGCGCGGCGAGGAATAGCCCTCCAAGGAGGCCGCTCACCGGCGCCTGCTGCGCGGCAAGCTTCTGCCTCTGGATCGCGAGTTGCGCGCGGACGAGCAGCGCCTCGGCGTCGGCGGCGCTGATCTGGGCTTCGGCAGCTTCGATGGCCTGCGCCGCGGCGAGCTGCCGTGCGCGGATCCTGGTGACCTCGTCTCGCGCCTGCTCGGCGGCTTGTTCCAGCCGCCGCTGCTCGGCGACTGCGGCCGCCGCTTCGGCGCGCGCCTCCCGCACCTGAACGTCCACCGGGACCTGTTGGGGCTCCACGGGCGCGCTCGAGGCGATCGCCGCGGTTCCGGCGAGGAGAAGCAATGCGGTCGCGAAGCGGAGCAGGGTTTCAGCCCTCGCGATGATAAGGGTGGTTGGCGAGGATCGACGTCGCCCGGAACAGCTGCTCGGCGAGCATTGCCCGGACCAGAAGATGCGGCCAGGTCGCTGGACCGAAAGAGAGAAGTAAGTCCGCGTTCGACCGCTCGGACTCGGCATGGCCGTTCGCCGCGCCGATTGTGAATCGCGCCTCACGCTTGCCGCCGTCGCGCCACCCTTCGAGCCGTCGGGCAAGATCCGCGGAGGACAAGGCGGCGCCTCGTTCGTCGAGCAGGACCGAAATGCTCGCCGATGGAAGCGGCGGGGCGGCCCGTCCGCTATCGGGAAGTTCGGTCACCTGTGTCGGCCAGGCGATGCGTTTCAGATAGCGCTCGACGAGCTCGGATTCGGGAGAACGGCCGATCTTTCCGCGAGCGACGATGTGGAGGAGCAGCTTACCGTCCGCCGATCGTCGTCGCGGCATTGTACGGCCAGCCCACGACTTGCAGGAAACCGTCGTAGATCGTCTTCGCCGCTTCCGCGATCGCGCTCGGCCGCTCGGACCCTCCACGGGCGAAGATCGCGACCGCGATCCGATGCCCGTTGGGGAGAGTGATGAACCCGACATCGTCGGTCAGGCCGTTCAAGGTGCCGGTCTTGTGCTGGACGAGGGTGCCTTCGGGAAGCAGGTACTTCATCCGGTTTCGGCCCGTCATGCACTGCGCCATCAGGTCGAGCAGGTAATGCTTGCTCTTGTCACTGATGAGATAGCCGGCGTCGAGGCGCTTGAGGAAGGTCGCGAACGCCAGCGGCGTAGCGGAATCGCGGACATCGTAGAGGTCGCGCTTGGAGCGCAGCAGGTCGGCGATGTTGCGGTCGATCCTGATGCCGTCGACATTGTGAAAGTCGAGCCACTTCTGGACGGTCTGCGGCCCGCCGAGGTTGCGGATCAGGAGGTCGGTGGCGTGATTGTCGCTGTGGACCAGCATCCGCTTCATCAGGGTCGCGGCTGAAACCCCGCTGATCGTGTCGTCGAGCGAGCGGTCGCCCTTTTCCACATAGGAGAGGTAAGTCGCGGCAACCGCGACCTTGACGGTGCTCGCCATCGGATAGCGGCGGTCCCCGCGGACGCTCACATATTCGCCGGTGTTAAGGTCGATCGCGGCGATCCCGACGTCCGATGTCTTGGATGTGACCAGCATCGCCAGCTGTTGCTGTACCGCGTGGTACAAAGTGCCGTCGGCCGCGATGGCCGGCTGCGCGACGAAGGCGCAAAGGCAGAAAAGTAACCCCGTAATCAGTCGCATCGCTCACCCACCTTGAGCTGTTGCAGTCACCCTTTCATCACCGAATGCCCACATTCGCTCCAAATTGTAAAAACTTCTTACTTCGGGGCGGAAGAGGTGGACGATGACGTCGTCGGCATCGATTAGCACCCAGTCCGCCGCGGGCAACCCCTCGATTCTAACAGATTTTCCGAATTCCTGTTTGATTTTTTCAGCAAGCTTGGTCGCCATCGCCGCGACCTGGCGCGTGGAGCGGCCGGACGCGACCACCATATGGTCGGCGATGCTCGACTTCCCCTCCAGGGGAATGGACGTGATTTCGATGGCCTGGTCGTCATCCAGCGATTTGAGGACGAGCTGGTGGAGCTTTTCGACGTCGACTGGCGGCTGGCCATTGACGGCGGCTTCGGCTGAACGGTCGGGCAAGGCGTCTCCTTAATCGGATCCAGCGCCGGGAGCGTCTGGACCCAAGTCCCCAAAACGCTTTCGGCGATGCCAGTCGGGATGAAGCGCGCGCAAGGCGGTGGCGGAGGTGGCGTTGGTCGGCAGACTTAGGAACAAGAGCGCCGGTGGACTCCACTCCGTCCAATGTTTCGCCTGGCTTTCGGGGTGGACGAACCGCGAAAGCCAGCCCATCGCGCGTGCCGCTCGGGCAGGCTCATCATAACCGGGCCTTGGAAGCACCGCAATTGGAAGGCGTTGCGCGATTCCGCGCCAATCCTTCCAGCGATGGAAATCTGCAACAGTGTCCGCGCCCATTAGCCAGATGAACCTGTCATCGGGGAAATCCCGAACCAGCGCTGTCAACGTATCGATGGTGTAACGGGTCCCGGCTCGCTTTTCGAAATCACTTGCGCGGATCGGCGTCCCGGAAGCCATTTCCTCGGCCGAAGCCAGCCGCGCTTCGTAAGGCGCCATGTCGGCCGCTCCCTCCTTGAGCGGGTTGCCGGGGGAGACCAGCCACCACAGCTCGTCGAGCCCCAGTTCGTCGATCGCCGCCAGGCTCAGCTGACGATGGCCCTCATGAGCAGGATTGAACGAACCGCCGAGAAGCCCGATGCGCGCCATTGCGGAACGGCTAGCACGCGGCCGGCGTCCGGCATAATGTCGGCGCGCAACTGGGGGGCTGAATGCCGGATATCGAAGCAATCGGCGATGCACTGACCGGAGCGGTCGTCGGCCGCGCCGTGGAACCGAGGGCGGGCGAGGCTGCGGAGGGTCACACGCAGGAGCGCAACTGCCTCAATTGCGGAACGGCGCTCGTCGGTGACTATTGCTACCATTGCGGCCAGAGGGCGCACGTCCACCGCACGCTCAGCGCCTTCTGGCACGATCTCGTTCACGGAGTTTTCCACTTCGAGGGCAAGATCTGGCACACGCTGCCGCTGCTCGCCTGGAAGCCCGGCGAGCTGACCCGGCGCTACATCGAAGGCCAGCGCGCGCGCTTCGTCTCTCCCATCGCCCTGTTCCTGTTCTGCGTCTTCATCACGTTCGCGGTGATCGGACTCACCAGCGGCACGATGCACGCCTCGGCCGAAGCCAAAGCCGACGCTTCGAGAGAGCTGTCGAAGGACCAAACCAAGCTCGACGTGCTGCAAGGCCAAAGGGCCGGCGCGACCGGGGTGGAAGCGGCCAAGCTCGACGAAAAGATCAATGGGCTGAAGAGCGAGATGACGGCTCTCCAGGCTGTTAAGGATGGAAAAGTCGACCCCAGTACCTTCAAGATCCAGAGCGACTGGCTCGGAGGGATCAACGAAGGCTTGGGAGATGCGGCGAAGAACCCGGAGCTGCTTTTCTACAAGATCAAGACCAACGCCTATAAGTTCAGCTGGGCGCTGATCCCGATCTCGGTCCCCTTCGTGTGGCTGCTGTTCCCCTTCAGCCGGAGGTTCCGGCTGTACGACCACACGGTCTTCGTCACCTACTCGCTTTGCTTCATGATGCTGTTGCTGTCCGTGTCGACTGTGGTCGGGCTGGTCTCCGACGGCCTCGCCAGCCTCGCCTTCTTCGTTCCGCCGTTTCACATGTACCGGCAGCTTCGCGGGACTTACGACCTCGGGAAAGGCGCTGCGCTGTGGCGAACGGGCCTGCTCACCATCTTCGCTTTCATCGCGATCAGCCTTTTCGGGAGTCTCCTGGTCGCCCTCGGAGCGTTCGACTGATCAGGACTTGCAGGGATATTTGACGGCGAGAATCCGGGTCATCGCTTCCGTCATGTCGATCCGCTCGCGATCGGCTGCGGGAATTGCCGACAGGCGAGTCATGAACTCCTTGTCGTCCATGCTGATCGGCTGACCGGGCGGACAGAATCGCGGCGTCTCACCGGCCTTGATCGCCGCCTTGCGAATTTCGGCGGCTCGCTTGCCTGCGGCTTGAGCCTCGGAGGTCAGCGCCTTGATCTCGCCGCCGGAGAACAACGCCATCAGGCCCTTCTTCTGAAGGGCCGCGGCGCGCTGGTGAAACTGTTCGGCATTCATCGTCTGCGCCGAGGCGACCGCGGGCAGGATCAGAAGCAAGGCTCCAGCACGGTTCAGTCGCATCCATTCACCTCCGTCGTCGCGCCGAACGAAGCGGAGGCGAGATGAATGCGATGTTAAGCGCGGCGCTCAGATCCCGGCGGTTGCCGGACCGCCGATTCCGCCGGTTTTCGGCCGCTTGGCCTTGGGAATGGATGAGCCGGCGGCCGGAATGGCGATGCCTGTCGGGCCGCTGCGGTCGATTGAGCCGCCATCCATCAACGCCTTGATCTCGTCGCCCGACAGAGTCTCATATTCGAGAAGCGCCTGGGCCAGCGTTTCGAGCTGGTCGCGGTTCTCGGTGAGGCAGGTCTTCGCCTTCTCATAGGCGCCGTCGACGAGAGTCCGGATTTCCTTGTCGATCAGTTGCGCGGTCTCGTTCGACATCTGGCGCGAACGATTGACCGAATAGCCGAGGAAGACCTCTTCCTCCGGCTCGGCATATTGAAGCGGGCCGAGAGCGTCGGAAAGGCCCCAGCGGGTGACCATGTCGCGGGCCAGCCCGGTCGCATACTGGATGTCCGACGACGCGCCGGACGATACCTTGTCGTATCCGAAGATCAACTCTTCGGCGACACGGCCGCCCATCGACACGGCAAGGTTCGCGTACATCTTGTCGCGGTGGTAGCTGTAATTGTCGCGCTCCGGCAGTCGCATCACCATGCCCAGCGCCCGGCCGCGGGGGATGATGGTCGCCTTGTGGATGGGATCCGAGGCTTCCTCATGGAGAGCGACGATCGCGTGCCCCGCCTCGTGATAGGCGGTCATGCGCTTCTCGTCCTCGGTCATGACCATCGACTTGCGCTCGGTGCCCATCAGCACCTTGTCCTTGGCCTCCTCGAACTCCTGCGCAGCGACCAGCCGCTTGCCCTTCCGGGCAGCAAGCAAGGCAGCCTCGTTGACGAGGTTGGCCAGGTCGGCGCCGGAGAAGCCGGGCGTTCCGCGGGCGATCACTCGGGCATCCACATCAGGCGCCAGCGGTACCTTCTTCATGTGCACCTTCAGGAGGGCTTCGCGACCGTCGATATCGGGGCGCGGAACGACGACCTGGCGGTCGAAGCGGCCCGGCCGGAGAAGGGCGGGATCGAGAACGTCGGGACGGTTCGTCGCGGCGATGATGATGATGCCTTCATTGGCCTCGAAGCCGTCCATCTCGACCAGAAGCTGGTTTAGCGTCTGCTCGCGCTCATCGTTGCCGTTGCCGAGGCCGGCGCCGCGATGGCGGCCGACGGCGTCGATCTCGTCGATGAAGACGATGCAGGGGGCGGACTTCTTCGCCTGGTCGAACATGTCGCGGACGCGGCTGGCGCCGACGCCGACGAACATCTCGACGAAGTCCGAGCCGGAAATGGTGAAGAATGGGACTCCCGCCTCACCGGCGATCGCGCGGGCGAGCAACGTCTTGCCGGTTCCAGGCGAGCCGACGAGCAAGGCGCCCTTCGGGATCTTGCCGCCCAAACGGGCGAACTTGCCGGGATCCTTGAGATATTCGACGATTTCCTGAAGCTCTTCGCGGGCCTCGTCGATTCCGGCTACGTCCGCAAAGGTCACGCGTCCCTGCCTCTCGGTGAGCATCCGCGCCCGGCTCTTGCCGAAGCCCATCGCTCCGGACCCGGCGTTCTTCTGCATCTGGCGCATCACGAAGAAGCTGATTCCGATGATGAGGAGCAGCGGGAGGGAGTTGTAGAGCATCAGCAGCCAGATGCTGGAGCCTTCGTCGGCCTTCACCTGGACGTCGACCCCATGCTCGATCAGGTCCGATGAGACCTGAGCGTCGGCAGGCGCGGTGGTGCGGAACACGCCGCCGTCGCCAAGTCGGCCGGTGATCAGGCTGTTGCGGTCGGCCGTCGTCGTCATCGTGACCGAGCGGACGTTGCCGTCGTTCACCTGGCGGACGAAGTCGGAATACGCGATCTGCTGTCCGGCTGCGGTCCGCGAGCTGCCGCCGATCATCTGCACGAACAGGACCAGTCCAAACAGGATCGCGACCCAGATCAGCAGGCTCTTCACCCAGGGGTTCGTCGGCTTTTTCTCGTTCATCCGTCTCTCGTTTCGGCGGCTGCGCGAGCCGCCTTTCACAGGCTCAACGTCAAGATAGGCAGATTGGAACCAATAACAATGCGCGCCTTGAACATGGGTGAACGGGTCCGCACGGCGCGCGCAGCCTTCGGCTGACCGGGACTGTTGGCCAAACGGCATTGCGCGGCTGCTCGAGGAGGTCCAATTCGGGACGATGGACAAGCCGGACCTCGCAGCGGCCAAGGCGGCTCGCTGGACCAGGATCGACACCTATATCGAGGCGCTGGCACGCCGTGGCACGGCGAGGCGGCGGAGGCTGATGGCGGCACGCACCCAGCCCGAAACTCCCCGTCTGATGCTCAGCACGCTGCCCTTCGTTGCGACCATGCTGGTGCTCGCGGTCCTGATCGTGTTGTTCGCCGTCGTCGCGTGGCCGGGCTCGCAGCCCCAATTCCACTCGAAGCCGCAAGCGCGCGAGCTTGGCACCGCCCAACGCGGGTGGTTCCAGGAGGCGCAGAAGGAATTCCGTTAAGAGCCAATTGTTCGCTTTCGCTGACATCCAATATTAAGCTAAGTTACTGCCGATGCGGCTCTATCGGCTCCTTCGCCCAATCGTGTTCGCGCTGGATGCCGAAACTGCGCATCGGGCGACGATCGCCGCGCTGAAATGGCTTCCACTCCATTCGGCCCACCTCCCGCAATCGCTGAGGACCACCGTGGCCGGACTCGATTTCCCGTCGCCCGTCGGACTGGGCGCCGGGTTCGACAAGGACGCCGAAGTCCCCGCCGAAATGCTTACGCTGGGGTTCGGCTTCGTCGAAGTCGGGACTCTGACGCCCAGGCCGCAGCCCGGTAATCCAAGGCCCCGGCTGTTCCGGCTTTCGGAGGATCGGGCCGTCATCAACCGGATGGGCTTCAACAATCGCGGCCAGGCCGACGCGTTCATGCGCCTGAAGGGCTGCAGCCGCGCAGGCGGCCCGATTGGAGTGAACATCGGCGCCAACAAGGACAGCCCCGACCTGGTCGGCGATTATGTCGCCGGAGTGAAGGCGATGAGCTCGGTCGCCGACTATCTGACGGTCAACATCAGCTCTCCCAACACGCCGGGGCTTCGGGCGCTGCAGAACCACGGCGCTCTGGACACATTGCTCTCGGCGATCGCCGGCGCTCGGCCGACGGGCGGCCCGCCCGTCTTCCTCAAGGTGGCGCCCGACCTTGAAAAAGGCGATCCCGACAGAATCGTCCGGGCCGCGCTCGACCATCGAATCGACGCGCTCATCGTCTCCAACACGACCGTTTCCAGGCCGTCTCTCCAGTCTCATTGGGCTGGCGAGCAGGGCGGTCTTTCGGGCGAACCGCTCAAGCCGCTGGCGCTCGACAGCTTACGGCTGTTCCGAAAGGCGAGCGGCGGCGAGATCCCGCTTGTCGGGTGCGGTGGGATCGCCAACGCCGAGGATGCGTGGGAGCGGATCCGCGCCGGCGCCTCGCTGGTGCAGCTGTACTCGGCGATGGTGTACCAGGGGCCGCACATCGCACGGAGCATTGCACAGGGACTGGCGCGCAAGCTCGACCAGGCTGGCTTCTCCAGCATTGCCGAGGCGGTGGGGACCGAGTAGCCCTTCGCGCCCATGCGCCAAACGTTCCTGTCCGTTGCCGCTGCCATCCTGCTTGCAGGCAGCTCCGTCAGCCCCGCCCAGATCGCCTCCACTCCGGTCGAATCCGCCAGCGGGATCGTAAGCGCGGCCGACCCGAGAGCCGCCCAGGCCGGCGCAGAAATGCTTCGAGCGGGCGGCACTGCGGTGGATGCGGCCATCGCCACGCTCGTGACGCTCAATCTCGTCGAACCGCAAAGCTCCGGGATCGGCGGCGGCGGCTACATGGTCTACGCCGATCGAGGCGGGCTGCCGGTCACTTATGACGGACGCGAAACCGCGCCGGCCGCGGCCACCTCGGACTGGTGGCTGGTCAACGGCCAGCCGATGCCGTTCAGCGAGGCTCAGCCGGGCGGCAAGAGCGTCGGAGTGCCTGGCAACCTCCGCATGCTCGCTCTTGCCCACCGCGAGCATGGCAAGCTGCCTTGGGCGAAATTGTTCGAGCCGGCGATCCGCCTCGCTCGCCAGGGTTTCAAAATCACCCCGCGGCTCCATAATTCGCTCGACAAGTATCGCGCCACCGGCGCTCTTTCCGCCGAAGCTCGCGCGCTTTTCTACAATGCGGACGGAAACGCGAAGGCCGTCGGGACGGTTGTGAAAAACCCGGCTTTCGCGGATTTCCTCGATCGGATCGCGAAGCAGGGAGCCGACAGCTTCTACGTCGGCCCGAACGCGCAGGCGATCGTCAATGCCGTGGATACGGTCAGCCACAATCCCTCGAAGATGACGGTCGGCGACTTCTCCACTTATGACCCGAAGCAGCAGCCGCCCGTCTGCGGCACATATCGCGGCTACCGGGTTTGCGGGATGGGCCCGTCATCCTCCGGTGGAATCACCGTTCTCGCCACGCTCAAGCAGCTCGAGCCGTTCGATCTTTCGAAGCTCGGTTCGCGGTCCGCGATCGCCTGGCACTTGATCGCGGAGTCGGAGCGGCTCGCTTATGCCGACCGCGACAAATATGTCGGCGACGCTGCCTTCGTGCCGGTCCCGCTGGCCGGAATGGCCGATCCGACCTATCTCGCAAGCCGCTCGGCATTGATCTCGCCGGACAAAGCGATTGCGCATGCCGAGGCCGGAACTCCGCCCGGCGCTCCCCCGGTTTGCACGCCGGCTGTTCAGCCGGAACGTGGCACCTCCCATTTCGTCGTCGTCGACAAATGGGGCGACGTCGTGTCGGAGACCTCGACGATCGAGAGCAGCTTCGGCTCCGGCCTGATGGTCAACGGCTATTATCTCAACAACGAGCTGACCGATTTCAGCTTCGAGCCGGTGAAGGACAGCTGCCCCGTCGCCAATCGGGTCGAAGGCGGCAAGCGCCCGAGAAGCTCGATGAGCCCGACGATCGTCTATGGTCCGGACGGGAAGGTACGCCTCGCGGTCGGCGCCGCTGGCGGTTCGACCATCCCGGCGCAGGTCATCAAGGCCATTATCGGGGTGATCGACTTCCACCTGAGCGCCCAGCAGGCACTGGCGCTGCCCATGATCTATGCGCCGGGCGACACCGTCTACGTCGAAAGCGGAACCTTCGTCGAAGCGATGGCGCCGGAGCTTCGGGCGCTGGGCCACACCGTCGCTTCGCTCCCGCCCGGCACCTTCAAGGCGAACGCGATCGAGCGGGTCAATGGCCGCTGGGTCGGAGCCGCCGACCCACGCAGCGAGGGGGCGGCGGTCGCGGAATGAAGCAGGGCCGGCAGCTCGAACATTTCGACAATATCGTCCAGATGTTCCTCACGCGCGCCGCCGAGAAGGGCGAGGCGCCCTTCCTATGGGCCAAGCGCGACGGCGAGTGGCGATCGACAAGCTGGGCGGAAGCGAAGCGCCAGGTCATCGCGCTTGCGACCAACCTCAGGAAAATCGGGCTTGAGCCCGGCGACCGCGTCATGCTGGTCAGCGAAAACCGCCCCGAATGGCTGATCTCCGATCTCGCCATCATGGCGGCCGGCTGCATCACGGTCCCGACCTATACGACCAACACCCGCCGCGACCATGCGCATATCCTCGGCAATTCGGGCGCAAAGGCGGTGATCGTCTCCAACGAACGCTTCGCCCGGACCCTGGTCCCCGCAGTGCTGACGTCCACCGATTGCCATCACGTCATCGGGATGGAGGAAATCCGGACGGGCCAGGTCCCCGAATGGATCAATGTCCATTGCTGGCCGAAGCTCGTGGCCGGCGAGGGCGACACCGCGATGGTCGAAGAACGCGCGGCGCAGTCCAGGCGCGAAGAACTCGCCTGCATCATCTATACAAGCGGGACCGGCGGAGCGCCGCGCGGAGTGATGCAGCACCACGGCTCCCTGCTTCACAATATCGCCGGCGCGACCGACGTGATCTCCAGCGACTTCGGCTGGGGAGACGAGATTTTCCTCTCCTTCCTGCCGGCAAGCCACGCGCTCGAGCATACCGGAGGCCAGCTGTTCCCGATCGGCCTCGGGGCGCAAATCTATTATGCCGAGAGCCTCGAAAAGCTTGCATCGAACATCGAAGAAACCCGCCCGACGATCATGATCGTCGTTCCGCGCCTGTTCGAGATGCTCCGAGCGCGAATCCTCAAAGGCCTGGAGGGAAGCGGCGGAGTGTCGCGCTACCTGTTCCGGCGGGCCCTTGGGATCGGTCAGGCAAAATACGACGGGAAGCTGAAGCCGTGGGACCTGCCGATGGACCGGCTGCTGGAGCTAACCTTGAGGCGCAAGCTGCGGGCCAAGGTCGGCGGACGGGTGAAAGCCTGGGTCTCGGGCGGCGCTCCGCTCAACCCGGATATCGGCATTTTCTTCCAGTCGCTGGGGATCACATTTCTCCAGGGCTACGGTCAGACGGAGGCGGGGCCGGTCATCAGCTGCAATCGGCCGAGCGTCGGAATTCGGCTGGAAACGGTGGGACCGCCGGTCAAGAACACCGAAGTGAAGATCGCCGAGGATGGCGAGATCCTGGTTCACGGCGAGCTCGTCATGCACGGCTATTGGCGCAACCCGGAAGAGACGGCTCGGGTGCTGAAGGACGGCTGGCTCGCCACCGGGGACATCGGCCATTTCGACGACAAGGGCCGGATCGTCATTACCGACCGAAAGAAGGACATCATCGTCAATGACAAGGGCGACAACATCGCCCCGCAGCGGGTCGAAGGGATGCTAACGCTGCAGCCCGAGATCGCGCAGGCGATGGTCTACGGCGACCGCAAGCCGCACCTCGTCGGCCTGCTGGTTCCGGATCCCGAGGTCGCCGGCGCCCCGGATGCGCAGCAGCGCTTGTCGGCCGCCGTCGACCGGGTCAACGCCGATCTGTCGGTGATCGAGAAAGTGCGCCGGTTCATTATCGCGGATGCGCCGTTCACGGTGGAGAACGAGCAATTGACGCCGTCCATGAAAATCCGGCGGCACGTCATCAATGACTCTTACGGCGACAAGCTCGAGGCGCTGTACCGCCGTTAGCGGCCGGGCGTCATGTACGGCACGAAATCGTTGAGGACGCAGCTTCCAACCTGCGAGCGACTCAACGTGTCGACGACCTGAGCGATGTCGCCGCGGCACAGGCCCATTCCGCCGGTGTTGCGGGTGACGAGGGCATAGGGCCCGGCGCTCAACAAATTGCAGCCGCCTGCCGGCTTGTTGATCCACACCCGGTTCGTGCCGTCGCGGAACGCGATCGTGTAATCGTCGACGACGATCATGTCGTTTGCGCGATAGCTTGCAAGGCAAGCCTGGGGATGCCCCGGCACTTTTCCGGCGAGAAGCTGGTTCAGCTTGGCCTGGGCCTTGGCCTGGGCCATCGCGCTCGCCTGGGGCGAGGGGGCGGCACATCCGGCGAGGGCCGCCATGAGGATGAAAGGAACGACGCTGCGCATTGCAGACCTCCTTGGTTGCACCTGTCAGCCCCGGGTCGAAATGACGCTTCGATTCATGAACGGAAGCTGTCTTTTTCGGCACGCAGACGGGCGAACTCCTGCCAGTCACTAGCGCGAACGAAGGGATTCGTAGCGCGTTCCGCAGCGACTGTCGTCGGGACCGTGACCGCACCCTCCAGGCGCAATTGCTCGATGGCGGCGAGCCGGTCGGCAATGTCCCGGTTGCCAGGCTCCGAATGCGCGGCGAACCGACCGTTGGAAAGCGTATATTCGTGGGCGCAATAAAGCCGCGTCTCCTCCGGCAGACCGGCAAGCCGGCCGAGAGAGGTGAACATTTGCTGCGGAGTGCCCTCGAACAGCCGCCCGCAGCCCATCGCGAACAAAGTGTCCCCGACGAAGGCGACCGCGTCGTCGTCGAAAATCAGCGCGATATGACCAAGCGTATGGCCCGGAACGGCGATGACCCGGCCGACGTGCTTTCCAAGGCGGATGGTGTCGCCCTCGCCGAGCGCGATGTCCCGGCCCGGAATGTCCTCGCTCGCCGGGCCGTAAATTGATGCGCCGGTCGCTTCCTTGACGGCGATGTTGCCGCCCGTGTGATCGCGATGCCAATGCGTGTTCCAGATCTGGCTGATCGTCCAGCCGAGGCGCTTCGCTTCGGCAAGCACCGGCCCCGCATCGCCAGGATCGACAACCGCGGTTTCGCCGCTCTCTTCATCGTGGACGAGCCACAGGTAATTGTCCGAGAAAGCCGGAACGCCGACGATCTCGAGCATCACCACTCGCCGCTGTTCGGCATCGAGGCCCACGGTTCGGCGGCCGCAAGCGGTTCGCCCTTCTGCAGCAACTCGATGGAGATGGAATCGGGGGTTCTGACGAAGGCCATTCGGCCATCGCGCGGCGGCCGATTGATCGTCACTCCAGCCTCCATCAGGCGGCGGCACGTCTCGTAGATATCGTCAGCCTGATAGGCGAGGTGCCCGAAATTCCGTCCACCGGAATAGCCGCCTTCCTCCCAATTGTGCGTGAGCTCGACTTCCGCCTCGTCGCCAGGAACGCCGAGGAATATGAGTGTGTAGCGGCCCGACTGATTTTCCACTCGCCGCCGCTCCTCAAGGCCGAGGAGCTGAAAGAACCGAACGGTAGCTTCCGGATCCGAAACCCGGATCATCGTGTGGAGATAGCGCATTCGCCGCTATTTAGGCTCTTTGGGCGCTCCTTGCACGGTCAGCGGCACCGGCAGCAGCTTCAGCGCCTCTCGCGCCTGGCGGCCGGCTTCGCCGTCGGGATCGCGAGCGACGGTCCGGTTCCAGTAATCGCGAGCACCGACGGTATCGCCCGTGAACTGCGCAACGTGCCCGGCTTCGAACAGGATCGTCGGATCGGCGGGCGCAAGCATGAGCGCCCGGCCGATGCTCGCCTTTGCGGTCGCCGGATCGTTCTCGCGGATCGCCAGCGCCGCCGAAAAGAACCAGAGGAAGGGATCGGCGGAAATGGTCGAGGCTGCTTCGGTGACCTTCGCCCGAGCGGTCGCCAGATCGTTCTGGGCCTCCGCCGCCCGCGCCCGGTCGAGGAGGACTTCGCCGCGCTGCTCGGCTTCCAGGCCGGTTCCGGCGAGAGCGCGGTCCAGGTCGAGCGCCGCCTTCCCGGGCTGTCCGGCCGAGATCCAGCTGTTGCCGGCCGCGGCATACAAGCGCGCGACCTGCGGGTTGGACGAATCCAGTCCCTGTGCCGCCTGCTCGAAAGCCTGAGCTGCGACATCCGGCTTCTGCTCGGCGGTCGCATGGATCGCACGGCAGATGAACGCGTCCGGAGTGACGACGTCAGGGCAGGGCGCGGGCTGGGCGGCGGCAAGCGCTGCTGCGAGCATGAAGATCAAGCGGCGGTCTCCAAAACTTCGCTGACGGTCCGCACGATCGCGTCGATCTCGTGCGGCTCCGACAGGCGGTGAGCGCCGCCCTTTAGGACAAGCAGCTGGACATCGGCTGAACGCAACTGGCGCATCGTCTTGACCGCGACGCTGACCGGCACATCGGTGTCGGCATCGCCGTGGATGAGGCGAACCGGGCAATCGACCTCGATCGGGCCGGTCAGCAAGCGAAGCGCCTCGCCGGATTTCCAGAAACCGAACGTCGTGACCTGCGGCTCCGCGCCATATGGGTTCGGCTGCTCGAGGCGACCGCTGTCGCGCAGGATCGCCTTTTCCCCGTCGTTGTAGCCCCAGTCGGTGAAATCGGGCGCTGCGGCGATTCCGACCACGGCTGCAATCCGCTCGGGGCGATGCTTTGCCACCAGCAGCGCGATCCATCCGCCCATCGACGACCCGACCAGGACGACGGGGCCTTGGGTCAAGTTGTCGATGAGGTGCACGGCTTCGTCGAGCCATCCGCCGAGCGTGCCGTTCTCGAACATGCCATCCGACGCGCCGGTGCCTGAATAATCGAAACGGAGCATCGCAAACCCGCGCTCCTCCGCGAAGGCATCGAGGGCGAGCGCCTTGGTTCCTTCCATGTCAGACGCATAGCCCGGAAGGAACAGCAGGGTCGGCGAACGTCCTTCGCGCAAGCGATAGCCGAGGCGCACCCCGCTGACCTCCACATGGCGCAGCTCAACCGTCATTCGAAACGGCTCAATGAGCGATCGCAGGCTGCGTGGGAGGGAGTGCCACAGCCGCTTGCCGGGCGGCGAATTGCGCGTCCCACCCGGCGATCAGCGCCGAGTTCAGCCTGGCGATCTCGTCCAGATAGCTCCGCGGCTTCTTCATCAGCTTGGGGATCACGGGCGCCTGGAGGCCTAGGGTCGTCGCGATCTCCGCAACGAAATCGATGCAATTGCGTCCGCTGAGCCGGTACGAGGGCTGCGGCGCATCACGCCATTTGTCGACGATCGCGATCACCTGCCGATACTGGTCGTCCGTCAGCTTCAACGAGAAGTGGCGGTCGCTTCGGGCGATATATTCCTGGCTCGCGGATTCGATCATCCCTCGCACGGATCCGAACAGGATTCCCGGCCCCAGGCTGACCGGCGTAAAGCCGTAATTGACGTCGATCGGCTGGCCCGTCGAATCGTCGGTTCCGGTGAGGCGGACGTAAGCGTGGGGAAAGCTCGACGCCATGTCCTTGGAATAGAAACTAATCTCTACCTGGGCGCTTGCGGCGGCACTCCAGCTGGCCAGGAAAAGCAGAAGAATCAGGCGAATGTGACGCATGGCCATTCCTCCAGCCTGTGCCGATAGCATGAAGCGCCGGTGCCGAGGAACCCGCGTGCAGCACGCAATGCCGCCCCGCTGACGGTACGGTGCGCGTGGTGGTCGTCCAGGGAAATGTACGCGGCCCGCTCGATGCGGCCTCGTCATTTCATCCGAAGATGAAGTCACCGGTGGTGAGGGCGTGGGAGCCGTCGAGGCGGATCATGAAGTCGGCGGTTCCGTCGCCGTCGGTGTCGCCCATCAGGTAGGTGTTGCCGCCGCTTTCCTCGTAGCGCAGCTGGCCGGCCGAGCCGGTGAACGCTGCCGTTCCGAGGAACGCGAACGCCTGGTTGCCGCTCAGCGCGGAGTTGGCGTCGAGCCCGCTGAGGTCGATCCGGTCGGCCTCGGCATGGCTGAAGTCGCGGATGATGTCGCAGCTGGCCTGGCTGGCTCCGCCAAG
>JBQCIU010000088.1:0-37247 GCA_051953395.1 Sphingomicrobium sp. | reverse complement strand
GCTGAATGCGTTTAACATGGGTTGGAATGGATTTGCGCGGCATGTGGCTAGGCGCATTGCAATGGTTCTTTATCGCACCCGCTTGATCAATTCCGAGTTCGACGTGACGGACGACGGCAGCTTCCATGACAGCCTGGAGGATGCCTCGAAGTCGGCGATCCTTGCCGCGATCGACATCGCCAAGGGCCTCTACGCCAACGGGGAGAGGCAGCCGCACATCGACGTCGTCATCTCCGAGGACGACAAGGTCGTCGCCAGGCATGCACTCACGGTCACCGTCGAGCTGGGTTTCGACTGACCTCCTCCCGGCGGATTCGCGCATTGCGGATTGGCCCGATCGCCTCATAAACAGCGGTGATGCGAATAGCCGTCGTTGCCCCGAGCAATCCGCTCAAGCGCGAAGCCGCGGACGCCGTGGAAGCGATCGTCGCATCGCGCGGCGACTGCGAGCTCGTCATTCACCCGCAATGCTTCCTTTGCGACGGCCATTTCGCGGGCAGCGATGCCCAGAGGCTCGGAGCGCTTCGGGAGGTCATGGCCGACCCCGCGATCGGCGCCGTCTGGTTCGCCCGCGGCGGCTACGGGTCCAATCGCATCGCGGAGGCTGCAGCGCTCGACTTGCCCGAGGCGGCCCGCTCGAAGCTCTTCCTCGGCTATAGCGACACCGGCTTTCTCCTCGGCGCATTCTACAAGGGCGGCCTGGACGTCGCCCACGGACCGATGCCGCAGGACGTGCTTCGCGAAGGCGGCGAGGCGGCGGTCAACCGCGCGCTCGACTGGCTCATCCGACGCGACCGGGCCGCGCTCGAACCCGATCTGCGCCAGCCGGCGATGGCGTTCAACCTGACCGTTCTGTCGACTTTGCTTGGAACGGCGCTGGAGCCCGATTTCGCGGGCAGGGAATTGCTGATCGAGGAAGTCGGCGAGCATCTCTATCGGATCGACCGGCTGATGTTCCACGTCACCTCAAGCGCGAATGTCCGCAAAGCCGCTCGAATCCGGCTCGGCCGGGTTTCGGACGTGCTTGAAAACGATCCCGAATTCGGTTGCGACGAACAGGCGATCGTCGCCGACTGGTGCCGCCGCTCCGGAATCGAGCTCGGCAGTCGGGCGGACATCGGCCACGACAGTGCGAACAAGGTGGTCCCGTTCGGCCGGTTTCCGGAGTGAGACACAGCGGAATCGCCATTGCAAAGAGGGGCGCTTTGCGCTCTATCAACAGCAGAACAACAGGAGGGCCAAATGGCACAAGGGACTGGTCGTAAAGCAGGGGGCGGGTTGGCCCGTCCAGTCACACCGTCGGCGGATCTCGCCAAGATTACGGGCAGCCAGCCGCTGCCGCGCAGCCAGGTCGTTTCGAAGGTGTGGGACCACATTCGCAAGAACAACCTGCAAAACCCTCAGAACAAGAGGGAAATTGTGGCCGATTCGACCCTCAAGCCGATTTTCGGCGGCAAGGACCGGGTCAGCATGTTCGAGATGAACAAGCATCTTTCGAACCACCTGAAATAAGCTTCGGACCCACTGGAGCAGAAAGGGGCTCGCGGTCGCCGCGGGCCCCTTTTTCATTGTGCAATGCAGCGACTCAGTTCCGAAGGGCTACCCTCGCCACAGGCCGTCGAGCCGTTCACGGGTGACCGGGTAGCCGATCCCCTCCGGAATCGTGATGAAATTTTCACCGTCGACTTGTTCGACCCAGGGGCTGATCGGCTCGATTGCGTGAGCCTCCGCATCGGCCCGCATCGCTTCGAAGCTTGAGTGCATCGCAAGCCGTTCCAGGTTGCGGCGGGTCGGAAAGATCAGGCGCGCGTCGCCCGTGCGCTCGCGCTCCAGGGCCTCGGCGGCGCTGATCCAGAAGGCGCCGCTGCATTCCCCCTCGATCGCATTCGGAATCCAGTCCGGCCCCGGCGCTCGCGCCAGGAAGAACAGGGTGTCGAAGCGGCGGGTGGCATGGAACTTGGGCACCCAGCGAGCGAAGGGCACCAGCGCATCGAGCCGAAGCTCGAGCCCCTGCCTTTCAAGCAACTGATCGAACGGCGTCTCGTCGATCAGCGCACGCTGCAGTTCGCGACAGATTTCCGGGGATGGTACTGGCGACAGCCCGATGGGGATCGCGGTCTCCTCGAGCGTTTCGCGGATCGCGGCCACTGCCGCAGCGGCATCGGGAGTGGGGGCCATGTGCCGGTCGCTGTCGTCGATCTTCCCGCCCGGAAAGACCAGTGCGCCCGCGGCGAAGGCCATGCCCTCGGCCCGCTCCACCATCAGCAACTCGGGTTCGATTCCGGCCCTCTCGCGGACCGTCACCACCGTTGCCGCGGGTATTGCCGGGGTGCTTGCCATCCGCTCCTCCTAGGGAAGCTCGATGACAAGAAAAAGGCCGCCGGCTCGATGAAACCGGCGGCCTGAAGGCTGGAAGCTGGCGGGGATTACATTCCCTGGATGTTCTCGTCCGCAGGCGTTTCGGCTCCTGTGGCGTTATCCGTCGCTTCCTGGTTCAGCTGCTGCTGCTGGTTCTGCAGCACATCCTGCTCCGACGCCTGGTTTGCCGCATCGTTGGCGAGCACGTCCAGATTGTCGGTGACGTTCACGTCGGCCTGGTTCAGCTGGTCCTGGTTCTTCTGCCCGCATGCCGCGAGCGCCAGGAGACCGAAAGCGACGACTGCAAGACCTGACTTCTTCATTTGCTCCCTCGCATGGAAAGTGGTTCGCGCCCAGATAACAGCACTTGCACTTCGATTTCCAGCGGGGACGTCGCCAAACTCGCGGAATCCTTGCTGAATCCGGCCGGAGAGCCTATTTCGGAAGTGCCGGGGCAACCCGGCTACGCTGGTAGACTGTCGCGTGGAATAGGCATTTCGGACCCGGGGGGCAGTACCCCGGCGCCTCCACCACCAGCGGCGCGCAGGCACGCATGCGCGCCGCTGTTGATGGGGGCGAAATAGGATCGACGAATGCAATAAAGGCGCGATTGCCGGTCGGACCGAGTCACCGTGACGACTCATTCACACAAGTGCCAACGACAACGAGGCACTCGCGATTGCCGCGTAACTGACGTCCTAACGGACAGACGTTACAAAGCTTAAGCGCGGCCGGACCCCGCCGGGCAACAGAAGGGGATTCCAGCGGCTCGGGGAGGGCCGGGCAACAGAACCTCCCCACTTTCCTTTCCGGTCCTCCGGTGCCACGCTCCCGCGTTTACAGGGGAGGGTTCCAATGCGCCGCATCGTCGTAGCCGCACTTCTTGCCACTTGCGCTTCCGCCGCGTTCGCGGAGCCCACTCCGAAGGAACAGCTGCTCGTCCCGCCCGCGGATGCGACCCATTATGTCGTCGTCTCGACCGCAGGAAAGCACGGCGACGAATATATGTGGACGCTTCCCGACGGTCGGCTCGCCTTTCGCGAGTCCATCCTCCTTCGCGGACTGACGTTCGAAACCGACGAGACGATGCGGATCGGCGCAGACGGAATGCCGTCCGAAGTGATCATTCGCGGAGTGACCCCGCAGGGGGACGCCGCCGAAAGCTTCGCCGTGGTCGACGGCCACGCGATTTGGACCAGCCCGGTCGACAAGGGGGAGGCGGCTTACTCCGCCCCGACTTATTATCTGTCGCAGGGAGGGCCGTTCCTTGGCTTAGCGCCGGAGATCGACCGGCTGATCGCGGCCAGGGACGCGGGGCTGGCGCTGCTTCCGTCCGGGCGGGCGACGTTCGACAAGGCCGCCTCGCTCGAAGTCGATGGGCCGCAGGGCAAGAAGACGGTCGACCTCGTTTTCGTGAAGGGCGTCGGCCAGTCTCCGCAACCGGTCTGGGTCGAAAATGGCAAGTTCTTCGGCACGCTCGTCGGGCTCAACCTGCTTCCCGCCGGCTACGAGGGCAATGCCGACAAGATGCAGGCGGCTCAGGATGCAGCGATCGCGGCGATGGCTCCCGCGACGGCGAAGAAATTCCTCACCGCCGATGCGAAACGGCCGGTGCTGTTCAGCAACGTCAAGATGTACGACGCCGATAAACGGCAGTTCGTCGGGGGTCGCTACGTCCTGACCCAGGATGGGAAGATCGTCAGCATCGGCGGCAGCGCGCCGGCCAGGCTGCCCGCGCAGACGCGGGTCATCGACGGCAAGGGCAAGACGCTCGTCCCCGGCCTGTGGGACAGCCACATGCATATCGGCGACGATTTCCAGACGGTGAGCGAGCTCGCCCTCGGAGTCACCAATTGCCGCAACCCGGGCGGCCCAATCGAGCTCGAAGTGTCGCAGCGCGAACGCCGCAATGCCGGCACGCTGCTTGCGCCGGAATGCTGGGACTCGGTCATCGTCGACCAGAAAGGGCCGCTGGTGGCCCAGGGCAGCCTCGCAGTTTCAAACCTGGACGAGACGCTCGCCGCCGTTCGCAAGATCGCCGACAATCATCTGACGGCGGTGAAATTCTACACGTCGATGAATCCGGCGTGGATCCCGCCGGGAGCCAAGCTCGCCCACGAACTCGGCCTCCATGTGCACGGCCACATCCCGGCCGGAATGCGGACCCTCGACGCGATCAATGCCGGCTACGACGAGATCACGCACATTTATTTCGCGACGATGCAGGCGATGCCGCAGGAGGTCGTCGACAAGGCGAACACGACGATGCGGCTGCTCGGGCCCGGCAAATATTTCAAGGACGTCGATCTCGACGCCGAGCCGATGAAGACGGTGATCGCCACCATGGCGAAGAAGCAGATCACGCTCGACCCGACCCTCGTCGTGGTCGAAGGCGTGCTCCTGGCCAATGCCGGGACTCCGGCGCCCGCCTATGCGCCGTTCGTCGGCACGGTTCCGGCGGCGACCGAGCGGGGCTTCAAATCCGGGCCGATCCCGTACCTGCCGGGCATGACTCGCGCCGACGCGCAGGCGAGCGTCGATCACATGGGCGAATATGTCGCGAAGCTCTACCGCGCCGGGGTCCCGATCGTCGCCGGCACCGACGGTTACGGCCTGGAGCTGGTTCGCGAGCTGGAGCTCTACGTGAAGGGCGGCCTCAGCCCCGCCGAAGCCCTTGCGACGGCGACCATCATCCCGGCGCGCAACGTGAAGGCGGACAAGCGCACCGGCTCGATCGCGATCGGAAAGGAAGCCGACCTGCTTCTCGTCGATGGCGACCCGGAACAGCGCATCGGCGACCTGCGTCACGTCGACCAGGTGATGAGCGACGGCTATCTGATGGACGGAAACGCGCTTCGTTCGGAGGCCGGCTATTCGGCCATGCCGAAGTGACGGCACGCGGCACTGTCCGGGGACAGTGCCGTCTGTCACTCGCTACCGCTTCCTCAGCTCGTCCCTGATCTCCGTCAGAAGCTCGATTTCGGTCGGGCCCGCGGCTTCCGCGTCGGGCTTCTTCATCAGCTTGGTCGCCCAGCGCACCATCAGGAAGATGATGAAGGCGAGGATCAGGAAGCTGACGACTTCGGTGACGAACTGACCCCAGCCCAGCACGGGAGCGCCGGCCTTCTTCAGCGCGGCATAATCCTTCAGCGACCCGTGATAATCGGCCGGGATCGGGCCCATCAGCAGGAAGTGGCTGGAGAAATCGAGCCCGCCGAAGATCTTCCCGACGATCGGCATGATGATGTCGTCTGTCAGGCTGCTCACGATCTTTGCGAACGCAGCGCCGATGATCACGGCAACGGCGAGATCGAGAACGTTGCCCTTGGCGATGAATGCACGGAAATCCTTGAGCATGGACGGCTCCTCCGTTTCGTCGGGAGGCCGACACTAGCGCCGTCGATGACGAAGTGAAGCGGGGGCTCATCGTCGCCAGCTGTATTGGATGATTAAGACAGCATTGAAAGCGAACAGCCGTGGGTCTACTTATGCGCGACTGAAGAAGGGGACCTGGACCATGACCGCCATTCGCCGTTTCGGTTTGCTCGCACCGCTTGCCGCCATCACGCTCGCGGGTTGCGGCCTCAACAGCGTTCCCACCGCCGAGGAGCATGTGAATGCCGCCTGGGGCGACCTGCAGGCCGATTACCAGCGGCGCGCCGACCTCGTTCCGAATTTGGTGGCGACCGTCCAGGGCTATGCGAACCAGGAAAAGAGCGTCCTGACCGAGGTCACGAATGCGCGCGCCAAGGCGACGAGCGTCCAGCTGAATGCGAACGACCTTAGCGATCCTGCCAAGGTCGCGGCCTTCCAGGAGGCTCAGGGCCAGCTCAGCGGATCGCTGGGCCGTCTGCTGGTGACGGTCGAGGCCTATCCGAACCTCAAGTCGAACGAGAACTTCCTGACGCTCCAGAGCCAGCTGGAAGGGACCGAGAACCGCATCGAGATCGCCCGGCGCGATTATAACGAGGCGGTCCGCCAGTATAACACCACGATCCGCACCTTCCCGGACGCTGTCGGAGCGAAGATCTTCTACGGCGCCAAGCCGAAGGTCCCGTTCCAGGCGTCGACGGCTGCGCAGAACGCGCCGACGGTGAACTTCAACACCGCCGGCTGAGGTGAACTCCAGCCGTCATCGCGCGGAGCGCTGCGACGTGGCGATCCAGAAAAGACTGCTGGATTGCTTCGCTTCGCTCGCAATGACAGTTCTATTGCTGTTTGCCGCTCCGGTTTCGGCGCAGACCTTTCCGAAGCTGACCGGCCGCGTCGTCGACGATGCGCACATCCTGACGCCTGCGGTCGTCGCCGACCTCACCAGCAAGTCGCAGGCGATCGAAACGAAGACGGGGCGCCAATTGGTCGTGGCGACGGTGCCCAGCCTCCAGGGCTATCCGATCGAGGATTATGGCTACCGCCTCGGACGCGCATGGGGGATCGGGCAGAAGGGCCTCGACAATGGCGTGATCCTCCTCGTCGCTCCCAATGAACGAAAGGTGCGGATCGAGGTCGGCTACGGTGCGACGGCCTATGTCACCGACGCGATGTCGAGCATCATCATCCGCAATTCGATCCTGCCGCATTTCAAGCAGAGCCCGCCGGATTACGGCGGCGGGATCGAGGCTGGCGCCGACCAGCTGATCGGCCTGATGAGCCTGTCGCCCGATCAGGCCGAGCAGGCGGCTGCCCGGGCCCAGCAGCAGGAGCAGGCGCACCGGACCAGCAGCGGCGGGGGCCTGCCGCTTATCTTCTGGGGCATGATCTTCCTCTTCATCATCCTGTCCAAATTCCGGCGCGTCGGGGGGCGGCGCTATTACCGTCGCGGCGGAATCAGCCCGTGGGTCGTCCTCTGGGGCCTCAACGAGGCCGCCCGCGCCTCGCGCGGCGGAGGCTGGGGCGGCGGCGGCTTCGGCGGCGGCGGTGGCGGCGGGTTCGGCGGTTTCTCCGGCGGAGGCGGCAGCTTCGGCGGCGGCGGAGCTTCTGGATCGTGGTGAGGCACTTCGGCGAAGCGGACCGGGCCAAGGTCAGCGAGGCGATCACCGCCGCGGAAGCCAGGAGCGACGGCGAGATTGTCGCGGTGACGACTCCGCTCAGCGATTCCTATCACGACGTCGCGCTTCACTGGGCGCTGGTGCCCCTGTTCGCGGTGCTTGCCTGGGCGGCGTGGCGGCCGACCGCTCTCGCGTGGTGGTACCGGTTCCTGTTCGGCGGGTGGCAGCCCGACCCGAGCCTCGGCCAGTTGCTAACGCTCCTGCTGGTCTTCGCCGCGCTCAAGTTCACGGTCGCGTTGCTGATCCTTCGATGGATGCCCCTCAGGCTGGCGCTGACACCGGGAGCGACCAAGCACCGCCGGGTTCGCCGCCGGGCGGTCACCATCTTCAAGGCCGCGGCGGAGCGCCGGACCGAAAACCGGGCCGGGATCCTGATCTACCTTTCGATGGGTGAGCGACGGGCGGAGATCGTCGCCGACGAAGCGATCACGAAAGTGACCACCCCGGACATCTGGGGCGAGGCGATGGCGACGCTGCTTGCGGATGTCCGCCAAGGTCGCCCGGGCGAAGGCATTTGCGCCGCGATCGAGCAGATCGGCGCCGTCCTCGCGGAACATTTCCCCAAGACCTCGACTAATCCCAACGAGATCCCGGACAAGCTGATCGAGCTATGACCCCCGACAAGGATGCGCCCGTCCAGACGATGTGGGCGGGCAAGTACATCAGCGTCTTCAAGCAGGGCCGCTGGGAATATGTATCGCGTACGGGCAGCACCAACGCCGTCGTCATCCTCGCCGAGCACGGGGGCAAGATCATCCTGATCGAACAATATCGCGTGCCCGTCGGCGGGCGCTGTCTCGAGCTTCCCGCCGGCCTTGTCGGCGACGAGGACCCCGACGCGACAGTCGAGGAGACGGCGGTCAAGGAGCTGGAGGAAGAGACCGGCTTCACGTGTGAGCGAATCGAACGGCTCGGCGAGTTCCACAGCTCGCCGGGAATGGTCGCCGAAAGCTTCACGCTCGTCCGCGCGCATGGAGTCCGCAAGATCGGCGACGGCGGCGGGAACGAGCATGAGGACATCACCGTCCACCTCGTCGCGCGCCAGGATATCCCCGCGTTCATCCAGGAGCGCCGCGATTCGGGCGCGGCCATCGACGTGAAGCTGCTCCTGTTCTCCGGCTACTGACGGGTCCGCTCAGGTCCGGGCGCGCTCGATCGCTTCGCGAAGGACCCGGCGCGCGTCGTCGGCGCTTCCCCAATGGCCGATGCGGACCCACTTCTCAGGCTCGAGATCCTTGTAGTGGGTGAAGAAGTGCTCGACCTGCTCCATGACGATCTGCGGCAGGTGCGACCGCTCCGCGACGTTTGAATAATAAGGGAAGGTCGCATCGACGGGCACGGTCAGCAGCTTCTCGTCGCCGCCGGATTCGTCGTCGAGGAACAGCACCGCGATCGGCCGAACGCGAACGACGCAGCCCGGGATGAACGGAGTCCTGGCGACAACCAGCGCGTCCAGCGGGTCTCCGTCTGGAGACAGCGTATGCGGCACAAAGCCGTAATTGGCCGGATAGCGCATCGGCGTGTGGAGAATCCGGTCGACGAAGATCGCGCCCGACTTCTTGTCGAACTCATATTTCACCGGCTCGCCGCCGACCGGGACCTCGATGACGACATTGATGGTGTTCGGCGGATCGTCGCCGATGGGAATCAGATCGATGTTCATGGCGGCGGCCTATGGCTCGTGAGGAGTGCAAGGCCAATGGCGAAAGCGACGGGCCGGTTCCCTGGCCGGCTACAGCCGCGCCTTCTGGGCCTCTGCCCACGCAAGCTCGGCCAGCGGCTCCAGCTTCTGCACCATTTGCGCCGCATGCGCGGACGACGCGGTTCCCCGGGCTATCCGGCCCTTGATGCCGTGGATGATCGCGGCGAGCCGGAACAGGCAGAAGACGATGAGGTAATCCTTTCCGGGAAGGCCGTCGCGGCCGGTCCTCCGGCAATATGCGGCGACATAATCCTCTTCGGAAGGAATCCCCAGTGGCTCGAGCTCCACTCCGCCGAGCCCCGCAAACAGGTCGCTCGGCATCCGGTACATCAGCAGATGGTAGGTGAAGTCGGCGGCGGGATCGCCCAGGGTCGACAGCTCCCAGTCGAGGACCGCGCGGACCGTCGGCTGCTGCGGGTCGAAGATCATGTTGTCGCAGCGGAAGTCGCCGTGCACCACGCTTGAGAGGCCGCTGTCGGGCGGCAAGTGGGTCTCAAGCCAGCCGACCAGCCGGTCCATCGTCGCGATCCGTCCCGCTTCGGCGTCGCCGAGATATTGCTTCGACCACCGTTCGACCTGGCGCTCGACGAAGCCCGTCGGCTTGCCATAATTGCCGAGCCCGATCGCGTTCGGGTCGAAATTGTGAAGCCGCGCAATGGTCGCGTTCATCGAATCGAACGCGGCCGCGCGATCTTCACGGCTCAGGCCGGGGAGCTGCGCTTCCCAGAAGATCCGGCCCTCGACCATGTCCATGACGTAGAAGGGCGTTCCAATGACGTTCGGATCCTCGCACAGGCCGTACACCCGCGCGACCGCGAAGCCCTGCTCGCCAAGCGCGGAGAGGACGCGATACTCGCGCTCGACGGCATGCGCTCCGGGAAGGAGCTTTCCGGGCGGCTTTCGGCGCAGCACGTAAGCGCCGCCCGGCGTATCGATCCGGTAAGTCGGATTGGACTGGCCGCCCCTGAATTGAGCGACCCGGATCGGCCCTCGAAAGCCCGGCACATTGGCATCCATCCACTGCTCGAGCGACGCCTCGTCGAAGCGGAGGCGCTCGTCGACCGGGCGGGTGCCGCTATTGGCCTGCGTTCGATCCATTTATCCACATCTATCGATGAACTGCCGTGTGTCACGCGCGTTGGCGAGGCATGGCTCGCCTGATCCATTTGTCCGACCTTCATTTCGGCGCTCACGACCCGCGTCTCGTCGAGGCGGTCGAACGCAAGATCGACGCCGCCGCTCCCGACCTGGTGGTAGTCAGCGGCGATTTCACCCAGCGCGCCCGGACCGAGCAGTTCCAGGAGGCCTGCCGCTTCCTCGAGCGGCTGCGCGACTCCGGGCACGAGGTGCTCGCCGTTCCCGGCAATCACGACGTGCCCCTCTACGATGTCTTCCGCCGGTTCCTGTCCCCGCTGACGCGCTACATGCGCTACATCGACGACACGCTTTGCCCGATGATCGAAATCCCCGGAGCGACCGTGCTGGGGATCAACACGGCGCGTTCGCTCACCTTCAAGGACGGCCGGATCAACGAGGAGCAAATTCGCTTCATCCGCGAGACGTTCGATCGTTCCGATCCGCAGTCGGCGAAGATCCTCGTGACGCATCATCCGCTGTTCGCGCTCCAGGTGGGCGACAGCATGACGCGGGCGGTCGGCCGAAGCGAGCTGGCGCTCGACGCAATCGGCGATGCCGGCGTCGACATGCTCCTTGCCGGCCACAACCATGATGCTTCGGTGCACAGCGCCCGCGATCTCGTCACTCGGGCAGGACCGGCGCTCGTCGTTCAGGCAGGGACAGCGACATCGACGCGGGTTCGCGACCAGGACCAGAGCTTCAACAGGATCGAAGTCGATTGCCCGACGATCACGGTGACCGTCGAATCCTGGAACGGAGCGGATTTCGCCGCGCAGGACGCCCAGCGGTACGAGCGGCAGGACGACCACTGGCGCCTTGCGGGCGCCGACTCAAAGCTGGACGAGCCGGCGCACTAGAAGCGGCATCATGCCTGGCCTAGAGCGGCGCGATGATCGCAGGTTTCGACATCAACGACTTTGTGCAGAGAGTCCTGGCCGAGGACTTGGGCGAGGGCGGCGACGTCACGTCCAAGGCCACCATCGGCGCGGACGCGCGCTTCTCGGCCGAACTCGCGGCGCGCGAACCGATCGTCGTTGCAGGGCTGGACGTGGCGCAGGCCTTCTTCCGGGCGCTCGACGACGAGGTCGGCATCCAGCCGGAGGTGGCGGACGGCGACCGCGTCGACACCGGGACGGTGCTGATGCGGCTGTCGGGCAATGCCCGCGCCATGCTCACCGCCGAGCGATCGGCCCTGAATACGCTCCAGCACCTGTCGGGGATCGCCACTTTGACGCGACGCTATGTCGACGCGATCGAGGGCACGGGCGCGGTCGTTCTCGATACGCGCAAGACGCTCCCCGGCCTCCGCTCGCTGGAGAAATATGCAGCGAGGATGGGCGGAGCGCACAACCACCGGATGCGGCTCGATGACGGATTGCTGATCAAGGACAATCACGTCGCCGTCGCGGGCGGCGTCGGTCCGGCGGTTCGCGCGGCAATAGCGGCGAACACCGGCCTCCAGGTCCAGGTCGAGGTCGACCGGATCGAGCAGATCGAGGAAGCGCTCGCTGCGGGTGCCGACCGTCTCCTCCTCGACAATATGGACCCGCCGACTCTCCGCCGGGCGGTCGAGCTGGTCGGCGGCCGAGTCCCGCTGGAGGCGTCGGGCGGCGTTCGGCTCGAGACGATCCGCGCGATCGCGGAAACGGGTGTGGATTTCATCTCCGCCGGGCGCATCACCCAATCGGCCCCCGCGGTCGACATCGGCATGGACTATTTGCTGCACGGCGGCTGACTCGCCGATTCAGGGGCGGCTCATTGTCAGTTGCATATAACAACTCCCGAAATCCGGAAAACCGGATGGAATTTAAGGAGTTGAGTGATGCTCAAGAAGATTCTTCTGGCCGGCGCCGCCATTGGCCTCGTCGCTGTTCCGGGCGTCGCCAGCGCCCAGAGCTATTACGGTTATCCGGGTTACGGTTCGGGCTATGGCTACAATTATCCGGGCTACGGATACGGCTACGGCTCGCCGGGCTACGGCTATAATTACGGCTATGGCTACAACAGCTATCCGAGCTACGGCTACGGCAACTACTACGGCAGTTACGGCAACGGCTATTACGGCAACCGTTACTACAACGGCTATCGCTGCGACGGGAACGCGACTGCGGGTGCGGCGATCGGCGGAGTGGCCGGCGCTGTCATCGGCAGCCAGGTCGCCGACAGCGGGCGTCACCGCTACTACCGCTATCGCGACAACGGCGACCGCACCGCGGGTGCGATCATCGGCGGCGTGATCGGCGCGATTGCCGGCGGAGCGATTGCTTCCGGCAGCTGCTAAGCCAGCGACTGGCCAGAATGTCAGGGCCGGAGGGAAACTCCCCTCCGGCCCTTTCGTTTTTCCTGGCAATCGATTTTTGGAGCAATCGCCAAGACGTGCCTATATAGCGGCACGAAACTTCGGGAGGCTCATTTCGTGTTCAAGGGCTTGAGGCCCATCCTCTATGCTGGCCGCGAGGTCTGGCCGCTGATCGAGGGCGGCAAGGGCGTAAGCGCGACCAATCATGCGAGCTCCGGCGCCTGGGCGGCTGCCGGCGGCATCGGCACCGTGTCCGCGGTCAATGCCGACAGCTACGATCCCGAAGGCCGGATCATCCCGCAAATCTATGAGGGGCTTACCCGCCGCGAGCGCCACGAAGAGCTGATTCGCTACGCGATCGACGGCGCCGTTGCGCAGGTGCACCGCGCCTACGACATCGCCGGTGGCAAGGGCGCCATCAACATCAACGTCCTGTGGGAAATGGGCGGCGCCCAGCGCGTGCTCCACGGCGTACTGGAGCGCACCAAGGGGCTGGTCTCGGGCGTCACCTGCGGCGCCGGAATGCCCTACAAGCTCAGCGAGATCGCGGCCTCCTACGGCGTCAATTATCTCCCGATCATCAGCTCGGCCCGCGCCTTCAGCGCCTTGTGGAAGCGCGCCTATCACAAGGCCGCCGAGTGGCTTGCCGCAGTGGTCTATGAAGATCCCTGGCTCGCCGGCGGTCACAACGGCCTGTCCAATGCCGAGGACCCGCGCGCTCCGCAGCCGCCCTATCCGCGAGTGAAGGCGATCCGCGACACGATGCGCGAAAACGGAATCGCCGACAGCGTGCCGATCGTCATGGCCGGCGGCGTGTGGCGGCTCGACGAGTGGGAAGACTGGATCGACAATCCCGAGCTCGGGCAGATCGTGTTCCAGTTCGGAACCCGACCGCTTCTGACCCAGGAAAGCCCAATTCCGCCGGAATGGAAGGCGCGGCTGATGGACCTGGAGGAGGGCGACGTTCTCCTTCACCGCTTCAGCCCGACCGGCTTCTATTCCTCGGCGGTCCGCAACCCGTTCCTGCGCAATCTCGAAGCACGGTCGGAACGGCAGATCGCCTTCACCAAGGAATCGCTCGGCGACCATCATTTCGAGCTCGATGTCGGCCTGAACGGCAAGAAGAACTATTGGGTGACAAAGGGTGACCTGCAGCACGCCCGCGAGTGGTTCGCTGCCGGCTATACCGAGGCGATGAAAAGCCCCGACGAGACGCTGATCTTCGTCAGTCCGGAAGAAAAGAAGCAGATCCGCACCGACCAGGCCGAGTGCATGGGCTGCCTGTCGCAATGCGCTTTCTCGTCCTGGGCGGACAATGAGAAGAACACGACCGGCCGCCTGGCCGATCCGCGCAGCTTCTGCATCCAGAAGACGCTGCAGGACATTGCCCATGGCGGGCCCGTCGAGCACAATCTCATGTTCGCAGGCCACGGCGCCTATCGGTTCAAGACCGATCCGTTCTATTCCAACGGCTTCATCCCGACGGTGAAGCAGCTTGTGGACAGGATCCTGACCGGCGCGTGATGACAGGGCGGGGGTTGCTTGCAGGATTGCTGATCTTCGCGGCGGCCGCGCCTGCGCTCGCGCAGGAAAAGCAGCCGCCTTACTGGGCGTCGATCGCCAGCGGAAAGGCGATGACCCGCAACGGCCCTGCGCGCACCTATCCGGGCAAGTGGCTCTACCAGCGCCGCGATCTTCCGGTGCGGATCCTGCAAAAGTACGAGAACTGGCGGCTGATCCAGGATCCCGACGGGGACAAGGGATGGATGCTGGTGACTCTGCTGAGCGACCGCCGAACCGTCATCGTCCAGAAGGGCGAGCCGCGCCCGGTCTACAGCGATCCTAGCGCCAGCAGCCGAGTGCGCTATCGCGCCGAGGCGGGCGTCGTCGGCCGAATCGACCATTGCAAGGCCGGCTGGTGCCACATCAATTTCGGGCGCCGCGAAGGCTATATCCAGACCAGCGAAGTCTGGGGCGTCGACCCGAACGAAGTGGTGGACTAGACCAGCTCCACCGCCATCGCAGTCGCTTCGCCGCCGCCGATGCAGAGCGAGGCCACGCCGCGCTTGCCGCCGGTTTCCTGGAGCGCCGCGACCAGGGTTGTCAGGATTCGCGCGCCGCTGGCGCCGATCGGGTGGCCGAGCGCGGTCGCGCCGCCGTGGACGTTGATCTTCTCGTGCGGGATCCCGACGTCGCGCATCGCGATCATCGCGACGCAGGCGAACGCCTCGTTGACCTCGAACAGGTCGACGTCGCCGACGCTCCAGCCCGCCTTTTCGAGCACCTTCTCGATCGCCGGGACCGGAGCGGAGGTGAACTTCGATGGCTCCTGCGCGTGCGCGGCGTGAGCGACGACTCGAGCGATCGGCTTTGCACCAAGTTTGTCGGCGACGCTCTGCCGGGTGAGCACCAGCGCCGCGGCGCCGTCGCTGATCGATGAGCTGGTCGCAGCGGTGATCGTCCCGTCCTTGGCGAAAGCCGCCTTCAGCTGCGGGATCTTCTCCGGATTGCCCTTGCCCGGCTGCTCGTCGCGATCGACGGTTTCCTCGCCCTTGCGAGTCTTCACCGTCACCGGCGTGACCTCGCGGTCGAACTTGCCCGTGGCGATGGCGTCATTGGCGCGGCGAAGGCTCTCGATCGCGTAGGCGTCCTGCTCTTCGCGGGTGAACTGATATTCCCGCGCGGCGTCTTCCGCGAAAGTGCCCATCGCGCGGCCCGGCTCATAGGCGTCCTCGAGTCCGTCGAGCATCATGTGGTCGTAAACCGTGTCGTGCCCGATGCGCGCGCCGCCGCGATATTTCTTCGAAAGATAAGGCGCGTTCGTCATGCTCTCCATTCCGCCCGCGACGATGACGTCGGCCGAGCCGGCCTTCAGCATGTCGGTTGCGAAGATCGCCGCCTGCATGCCCGAACCGCAGACCTTGTTGACGGTCACCGCTTCGGCAGAGCGGGGCAGTCCCGCGCCGAGCGCCGCCTGCCGCGCCGGTGCCTGGCCGAGGCCGGCGGACAGCACATTGCCCATGAACACCTTGTCGACCTGCTCGCCGGAAATCCCCGCCCGCTCGACCGCCGCCTTCACCGCCGTTGCTCCAAGTTCGGTTGCCGAGGCGCCGGACAAGGCACCCTGAAAGCTGCCCATTGGCGTGCGTGCGTAGGAGAGGATGACGATCGGGTCGGTGGTGTCGGTCATTGCAGGCTCCGGGTACGAATTGTTGCACTGCACATAAGACCGCCAGCGCGCTTGTTCAAATCCGTTGCGCGGTGCTACGCGCCCGGTGACAGGAGAGCCGAATGACCGACTTGGGCCTGGATTTCCAACTGGGCGAGATGGCCGACACGATCCGCGAGACGACCGAGCGTTTCGCGCGGGAAAAGATCGCGCCGATCGCCGCCGAAATCGACGAGAAGGACGAATTCCCGCAGCAGCTGTGGCCGCAAATGGGCGAGCTCGGCCTGCACGGAATCACGGTCGAAGAGGAATATGGCGGCCTTGGGCTCGGTTATCTCGAGCATGTGATCGCGCAGGAGGAAGTGGCCCGCGCGTCGGCGTCCGTGGGCCTCAGCTACGGCGCCCACTCGAACCTCTGCGTCAACCAGATCCGCCGCTGGGGCAATGACGAGCAAAAGCGGAAATATCTGCCCAAGCTGATCAGCGGCGAGCATGTCGGCGCTCTCGCGATGAGCGAGGCCGGCGCAGGCTCCGACGTCGTCGGAATGAAGTTGAAGGCGGAGAAGAGCGGCAACGGCTACCGCCTCAACGGCACCAAGTTCTGGATCACCAACGGCCATTATGCCGACACGCTCGTCGTCTATGCGAAGACGGGCGAGGGCAGCCGCGGGATCACCGCCTTCCTGATCGAGAAGGACATGGACGGCTTCTCGCCCGGCCAGAAGATCGACAAGCTCGGCATGCGCGGCTCACCGACCAGCGAGCTGGTGTTCGACGACTGCTTTGTCCCGCCCGAAAACGTGCTCGGCGAGGAGAACAAGGGCGTCGAGGTGCTGATGAGCGGCCTCGATTACGAGCGGACCGTCCTTGCCGGGATCCAGATCGGGATCATGCAGGCCTGCCTCGACGTCGTCCTGCCCTACGTCCGTGAGCGCAAGCAGTTCGGAAAACCGATCGGCTCGTTCCAGCTGATGCAGGCGAAGATCGCGGACATGTATGTCGCGCTGAACACGGCGCGTGCCTACGCCTATCAGGTGGCCAAGGCCTGCGACGCGGGGAAGACGACGCGGTTCGATGCCGCCGGTGCGATCCTCTACGCTTCCGAGAATGCCGTGAAAGTGGCGAGCGAGGCGGTGCAGGCGCTCGGCGGCGCCGGTTACACCAAGGACTGGCCCGTGGAACGCTATTACCGCGACGCCAAGCTTCTCGACATCGGCGCCGGCACGAACGAAATCCGCCGGATGTTGATCGGACGGGAACTTGTCGGCTCCTGATCTGACGGTTCCTTCAGCCGAGGATCAGAAGCGGCTTGAGACGGAGTGGCTTGCGATTTGCGAAAAGATCGGCGCGAGTCCTTCCACCTTTCGGCTGAAATTCGGCTCGCAGTTCGATTGGAGCTTCTGCATCTTCCGGTGCGGTGACGGATGGATGGTTCTCGACATCATGCGCGGGAACGAGGAATCGCGGCGATTCTGCGCAACCGACGATGCGCTATTGTACGAGTTCGCGAAGGTCGCGACCTGGGCAATGGCGGGTTGGGACCGAGCGAAGAACGAATCGCCGTTGAGCAGGGCGCTGGGCACGCTCTTTCATCGTATCGATCCTCTGCTCGATACGCGCCTGCAGCTCAAGCAACAGCGAGGGCAGGTCCAGCGGAGGCAACGCCGCCTGATGGAGAAAATCGACCCGGCTTGGGCCCGCCGCTTGGCGGCTGACCAGCGGTCTGGAATTGATGGGTGAGCCGCCGAGCATGATGTAACCGGTGCGAAGAAGGCGCAGGTACGGAGCGGATTCACTCCGCCTGCGATCTTTCGTGATGTGAACGGGTCGGGACCTGCCCCCGGCAGGCCCCGCTTCCGTTCATCCCCAGATCTTCACGCGCTTGTCGGGGGCGAGGTAGAGCTTCTGCCCTTCCTTGACGCCGAACGCGGGGTACCACGCATCGACGTTCCGCACCGTCAGCGCGCGGAAATTGCCCGGTGCGTGGCCGTCGGTGGCGATGCGCTGGCGAAGCGTTGGCTCGCGCATCTTGGTCGCCCAGGACTGGGCATAGGCGATGAAGAAACGCTGATCGCCTGTCAGGCCGTCAATGACCGGAGCGGGCTTTCCGCCCAACGACGCCTTGTACGCGTCGTAAGCCGCCGCGAGACCCGCCACGTCGGCGATATTCTCGCCCAGCGTCAGCTTCCCGTTCACGTGCAGCCCCGGAAGCGCCTCGTAGGCGTCATACTGCTTCGCGAGCGCGTCGCCGGCCGCCGTGAACCGCTTGAAGTCCTCCGGAGTCCACCAGTTCCTGAGCTTGCCCGAAGCGTCGAACAGCGCGCCGTTATTGTCGAAGCTGTGGCTGATTTCGTGCCCGATCACCGCGCCGATCGCGCCATAATTGAACGCCGCGTCCGCGTTGGGATCGAAGAAGGGCTTCACCAGGATGGCCGCCGGGAAGTTCAATGCGTTCTGAACCGGCAGGTTGACCGCGTTCACCAGCTGCGGCGGCATCCACCATTCGCTGCGGTCCATCGGCTTGCCGATTTTCGCGATCTGGTGCCGATATTCGAACAGCCGGGCGTTCTTCAGGTTGGCGTAGGGATTGTCCGCGGTGATGTTCAGCGACGAATAATCGCGCCACTGGTCGGGATAGCCGACGCCGACGACGATGGTTTCGACCTTCTTCAGCGCTTCCGTCTTGGTTGACGGCGCCATCCAGTCGATCGCCTTCACCCGGGCCGCGAATGCCGCCTTCAGATTGTCGACCATCTTCTGGATTTCCGCCTTCGCCGAGGCGGGGAAGAAATGTTCGACATAATCCTTGCCGACGGCGTCCTGCAGCGCGTTGCTGGTCGCGTTGAGCGCCAGCTGGTCGCGTGGACGCTGCTGCGGGGTTCCCGAAAGCGTGGTGCCGTTGAAGGCGAAGCTCGCGTCCCGGAAGGCCTTCGGAAGGACGCTGGCCTGCTGGTTCAGTGTATGGAACGCCAGCCAGTCCTTCCAGTTCTGCAGCGGCTCCGAGCCGACGAGCGCCGCCAGCTTCGGAATTGCACCGGCGTGATAGGCTTCGAACTTCTGTACCGACCCAAGCTGCGCGGCATTCAGAAGCGCCGCCCAATCGAGGCCGGGCGCCTTTTGCTCCAGCTGGGACCGAGTCCACACCTGCGCGCCCTTGGAGAAGTCCTCGCTCTCTTCGCGCGTCGCGTGGGCCTTGGCGATCTTCGTCTCGAGATCCATGATGCGGCCTGCGGCGCCCTGCGCGTCCGGATAGCCGGCGAGTTGGAGGATCTGCCCGACATAGGCGCGGTACTTGGCCCGGATCTCGGCCATCTTCGGGTCGGCGGACAGATAATATTCGCGTTCCGGAAGCCCGATTCCGCCCTGCATCAGATAGGGAAGCTGCTCGCCGGGCGTGTTCAGCCCCTGCGTCACGAAGACGCCGAACAGGTTTTCCGTCTGGAAATTGGTCGCGTTTAGGGGATCGGTGTCGGCGCGAAGCGTGCCTCCGATCGCGGCGCTGAGCTGCTGCTTGTCCGCGATGTGCGCAATCGCGTCGAGGTCGGCCTTTGCCGGAGCGAGGCCCGCACGGTCGATCGCATCGGTGTTCAGATAGGCCTTGTAATAATTGGCGATGCGGCCCTCATCAGTGTTCGCCGCCGCATTAGCTTTCAGGATGTCGTCGAAAAGCGCCCTGGTGTTCTTCTCGCGCAGCTGGTCCGCGATGAAGAAGCCGCCGATGCTCGAGCGGTCCGCCGGAATCTCGGTGGTCTTCATCCACCCGCCGTCGGCATAGGAATAGAAATCGTCGCCCGGCACGGCCGATTTGTCCATCCAGCTGGTCTGGATGCCGGCATCGGTGCCCTTCACCTGCTCCTGCGCGGCGTTGTTCGACTGGCTCGTCCCGCAGGCGCTGAGCGCGAGAGCGGAGGCGACGAGGAGGAACGGCGATTTTCTCATGACGACCTTTCGTGGCTGTGTGCTTTGCAACGGCTGCCGCACCGGCTAGGCGGGCGGCAGGGCAATTTCTACGAACGGACACCTACAGCGGATGAGCGCGCCGAAGATCGAGACCAAGATCGTTCCGGACGACGAACAGTTCCGCACACGCGATGCGCACAACCGCGCTCTGGTCGAGAAGTTGCGTGCCGATGTCGCGGAAGCGGGGAAGGGCGGCCCCGAGAAGCACCGGACGCGCCACGTCGAGCGCGGCAAGCTCCTTCCGCGCGAACGCGTGGAACGCCTGCTCGACCCCGGATCGCCGTTTCTCGAAATCGGCCAGCTGGCCGCCTGCGACATGTACGAAGGCCAGGTTCCCGGCGCCGGGCTGATCGCCGGAATCGGACGCGTGTCCGGGCGCCAGGTCATGATCGTCTGCAACGACGCGACCGTGAAGGGCGGGACCTATTATCCGCTGACCGTGAAGAAGCACCTTCGCGCGCAGGAGATTGCCGAGCAGAACCGCTTGCCCTGCATCTACCTCGTCGATTCAGGCGGCGCGAACCTGCCTTACCAGGCGGACGTCTTTCCCGACCGCGACCATTTCGGTCGCATCTTCTTCAACCAGGCGCAGATGAGCGCGAAGGGCATCGCCCAGATCGCCTGCGTGATGGGAAGCTGCACGGCGGGCGGGGCTTATGTCCCGGCGATGAGCGACGAGAGCGTCATAGTGAAGAACCAGGGCACGATCTTCCTCGGCGGCCCGCCTTTGGTGAAGGCGGCGACCGGCGAAGTGATCAGCGCCGAGGATCTCGGCGGCGGCGACCTCCACGCCCGCAAGAGCGGAGTCGTCGACCATCTTGCCGAGAATGACGAGCACGCGCTGACCATCGTCCGCGACATCGTGGCGACGCTGCAGGCCGAGAGTGGCGCCGACATCGAGCTGCGCGAGCCGCGCCCGCCGCGCTACGACGCGGAGGAGCTGTACGGAATCGTCCCGCGCGACGTCCGTTCGCCCTACGACGTGCACGAAGTGATCGCGCGCATCGTCGACGCATCCGAGTTCCACGAGTTCAAGCCGCTGTACGGAAGCACGCTCGTCTGCGGCTTTGCGCACATCTGGGGAATGCCGGTCGCGATCCTCGCCAACAACGGGATTCTGTTCAGAGAGAGCGCGGTGAAAGGTGCGCACTTCATCGAGCTCGCCGCGATGCGCAAGACGCCGCTCCTGTTCCTGCAGAACATCGCAGGCTTCATGGTCGGCGGGAAATATGAAGCCGAGGGCATCGCAAAGCATGGTGCCAAGCTGGTCACGGCAGTCGCCACCGCGCAGGTGCCCAAGGTCACCGTGTTGATCGGCGGCAGTTTCGGTGCCGGCAATTACGGAATGTCCGGCCGCGCTTATTCGCCGCGCTTCCTCTTCACCTGGCCCAACAGCCGGATCAGCGTGATGGGCGGCGAGCAGGCCGCGAGCGTTCTCGCCACCGTCCACCGCGATGCCGACAAATGGACTCCGGAAGAGGCGGAGAGGTTCAAGCAGCCGATCCGCGACGAATATGAGAAAGAGGGCAATCCCTGGCACGCCACCGCGCGCCTGTGGGACGACGGGATCATCGACCCCGCGCAAACCCGCGACGTCCTCGGCCTGGCCTTCGCCGCCTGCCTGAATGCGCCGATCCCCGACCGGCCGCAGTTTGGCGTGTTCCGGATGTAAGCTGAGCCGATGTTGCAATCCCTCCTCATCGCGAACCGCGGGGAAATCGCGTGCCGTGTCATCCGCACGGCGCGAGCGCTCGGGATTCGCACGGTCGCGGTCTATTCGGATGCCGACGCCAATGCGCTTCACGTTCGGATGGCGGACGAGGCGGTGCACATCGGGCCGAGCCCGGCGCGCGAAAGCTATCTCGTCGGCGACAAGATCATCGAAGCGGCGAACGCGACCGGCGCTGAGGCCATCCACCCGGGCTACGGCTTCCTCAGCGAAAATGCCGACTTTGCCCAGGCGGTGATCGACGCCGGCCTGATCTGGGTCGGGCCAAAGCCGGACAGCATCCGCGCAATGGGCCTCAAGGACGCCGCCAAGAAGCTGATGGCGGACGCCGGCGTGCCGGTGACGCCCGGCTATCTCGGCGAGGACCAGGACCCGAAGCGCCTGAAGAAAGAGGCCGACGCGATCGGCTATCCGGTGCTGATCAAGGCGGTTGCTGGCGGTGGCGGCAAGGGCATGCGCCGGGTCGACGATGCGAAGGACTTCGACGACGCGCTGGAGAGCGCGAAGCGCGAGGCCGCGTCGAGCTTCGGCGACGATCGCGTGCTGATCGAAAAATATATCCTCTCGCCGCGCCACATCGAGGTGCAGGTGTTCGGCGACAGCCACGGCAATGTCGTCCACCTGTTCGAGCGCGACTGCTCGCTCCAGCGCCGTCACCAGAAGGTGATCGAGGAAGCGCCCGCGCCGGGAATGGACGCCGAGACTCGCGACGCCGTTTGCGGCGCCGCCGTCCGCGCTGCCCAAGCCGTGAACTACGAAGGCGCCGGAACGATCGAGTTCATCGCCGACGCGTCCGAAGGCCTGCGCGCCGACCGCATCTGGTTCATGGAAATGAACACGCGGCTCCAGGTCGAGCATCCGGTGACCGAGGAGATCACCGGGCAGGACCTGGTCGAATGGCAGCTTCGAGTCGCGTCGGGCGAGAAATTGCCCAAGACCCAGGACGAACTCAGCATCTCCGGCCACGCGGTTGAGGCGCGCGTCTACGCCGAGGACCCGGCGAAGGGTTTCCTTCCCAGCGTCGGCAAGCTCGAGCATTTCGATCTCGGCGGTGAAGGGCGGATCGAGACCGGCGTCGAGGAAGGCGATTCCATCTCCTCCTTCTACGACCCGATGATCGCCAAGCTGATCGGCCGCGGCGGCGATCGCGACGAGGCGATCGACGAGCTCGCGGCGATGCTCGACGGCGTCGAAGTCTGGCCGGTCCGCACCAACGCCGCCTTCCTGTTCAACGCGCTGACCTCGGAAGAATTCTGCGATGCCCGGCTCGACACCGGTTTCATCGAGCGGAATTTGCCCGAGCTGGTGCCCGACCCGGAGCCGGACGAAGATGTCTGGCAGGGCGCCGCGGCCGTTGCCTTGCTTGGCGAGGAAGCCGAAGCGGATCTGCCCGGTCTCACCGGCTTCCGCCTCAATGCCCCCGCCAGCAACCGTGTCGCCCTCGGGCGCAACGGCGATTTCCGATCGGTGGAGCTCGGCGGCGAATTGCCGGCGGTCTCCGGCTTTGTCGAAGACGACCGCGTGGTGGTCTTCCGCGAGGGCCAGGCGTTCGGTTTCCAGCTGACGGCGCGCGGAAGCGTCGGCGGCGCCGCTTCGTCGGGAACGATCACCGCGCCGATGCCCGGCAAGGTGACGTCCGTCGAAGTGAAGAGCGGCGCCAGGGTTGCCAAGGGCCAGCGGCTGCTGACGCTGGAAGCGATGAAGATGGAGCATGGCCTCACCGCCCCGTTCGACGGTGTCGTGGCCGAGCTCAATGCGAAAGAGGGTGCACAGGTCGTCGAAGGCGCCGTGCTGGCGAAGGTGGAAGCGACCAGTTCCCCGGCGTAGGCCGGGGCCGAGGCGGCGCTTCGCGCCGATTCTTGTTTTGGACTGGACCCCGGCCTTCGCCGGGGAACAAGGAGGAAGAATGAACATCAACGGCATTTCCGCGGTCGTGACCGGTGCCGCATCGGGCCTCGGCGAAGCGACCGCTCGCGAGCTCGCCAGCCGCGGAGCGAAGGTGGCGATTTTCGACCGCGATTCCGACAAGGGCGAGAAGGTGGCGGCGGACATCGGCGGAATCTTTTGCGAGGTCGACGTGACCAGCGACGAGAAGGTCGCCGCCGCCTTCGCCAGGGCTCGCGACGCGCATGGGCAGGAGCGGGTGCTGGTCAATTGCGCCGGGGTCGCCAACGCCGCCAAGACGGTGGCCCGCGACAAGGAAACCAAGGCGCCCAAATTCTATCCGATGGTTCAGTTCGAGCTCGCCATCCAGATCAACCTCATCGGCACCTTCCGCTGCATCGCCCACTCGGCCTTCGGCATGGTCAATCTCGATCCGATGGAAGACGGCGAGCGCGGCTGCATCGTCAACACGGCCTCGGTTGCCGCCCAGGACGGGCAGATCGGGCAGGCGGCTTACTCCGCCTCGAAGGGCGGCGTGCTTGCGATGGCCTTGCCGATTGCTCGTGACCTGATGAACGACGGCGTGCGGGTGAACACCATCCTTCCCGGAGTCTTCAAGACGCCGATGGTCGCGATGATGCCGCCGAACGTGCAGGAGGCGCTGGGGCAGCAGGTGCCGTTCCCGAAGCGGCTCGGGATGCCCGAGGAATATGCGCGCCTCGCCTGCTTCATGGTCGAAAATCCCTACATGAACGCGGAGGCGGTGCGGCTCGACGGCGGAATCCGGATGGCGCCGCGTTGATCGCCGATCCGGCCCGGCTCCTGGAAGAGATCGCAGTCGCCACGCGCGAGGCGGGGCAGGCCATCCTCGACATCGTCGCGCGCGGCTTTGCCGTGGAGCACAAGGACGATCTTTCCCCGGTCACCGAAGCGGATCGAGCGGCGGAGCTGATCATCCTCGCCGCTCTGGCAAAATCGGCGCCGGGCATTCCGGTGGTCGCCGAAGAGGAAGTGGCCGCGGGACGGATCCCGGCGATCGACGACACCTATTTCCTCGTCGATCCGCTCGATGGAACCAAGGAATTCATCCGCGGCGGCGACGATTATACCGTCAACATCGGCCTGATCGCAGGCGGCTCGCCAATTCTGGGAGCGGTATTCGCCCCCGCGCGGGGCACGGTTCATGCCGGCCTGGTAGGCGAGGGCGCGTGGCTGGAAGATTCCGACGGCAGGCGAGCAATCGCCACCCGCAGCCGCGGCGATTCGGTCACCGCGGTCGCTTCGAAGTCGCACTTCAATCAGCCGACCGCGGATTATCTCGCCGAGGCGGTGGGCGAATGCGATTACACCGGGGTCGGCTCCAGCCTGAAGTTCTGCATCGTCGCCGAAGGCAAGGCCGACGTTTATCCGCGTCTGTCGCCGACCAGCGAGTGGGACACCGCCGCCGGCCATGCGGTCCTTCTTGCCGCTGGAGGAACGGTCGACGGGCCGGACGGAACTCCGCTCCGCTACGGCAAGAAGGCCTTCATCAACCGCGGCTTCGTCGCCACCGCAGGGTGGAAAGCGCCGCCGATCGGCCCGTTCCTCCACCCGTTCTCGGGCGGCGGGGAATTGCCGCAGGGCGTCTAGTCCGGCGAATCGCCGAGCGGCTCGCCCCAACCGAGCTTTTGCAACCAGGCCGGATCGATGTTGAAAGCAGGTGCGGCAGCCAGCCCGCGAAGCGAATCGAGCTCCATCCGCGCCGCTTCCAGCCGCCCGTAAAGTTCCCGAGCCTCGCCCGATGCCCCGTCGCTCGTTCTGAGTTGCCACGCCAGGCGCTGGGCGCCCTCGATCGCTTCCGCCAGTTGCGCGAACCACTCCGCGCGCAATGCGGCCATCTGTTCCATATGTTCCCCCGCAAAGGTCGGCACCCCCCTGCCGAAATTCACTTTACATTAAATCCACTTAGCTGCGGTCGCAGAATGGTCCGTTGTGGAGCCGAATTCGTCTGACTTTTGTCCGGTCTGCGGGTTAACTAAGGTGAGCATGCTCGGTTAAGTTTGGAAGGGGACCGCGATGGACGCGCTGCTTACCGAGACACAGCTTTGTTATGATTCCGAGCCGCCGCTGCTGATCGCTGCGAGTAGCGCCGCGGCGATGCGCCGCGCCCGCGAGACCGCGGATCGCTCCGGCCTTCGGGTCGGCGCGCAGCTCGCGGTCGAAGAGGCCGGAGCGCGGCTTCGTCAGCAGGCCTCGCTTTCCGCCGTCTGGATCGAGCTCGACCGGGAATGCGGCCGCTCACTCGACGATCTTCTTGACCAGGTCGATGAGCTGGTCGCCAAACGGCGCATGGGCGCGGTCGTCTCGCTCACCTCGGACGTGATGGATTCGCTTGGCGAAAGGCTGTTCGACGGCGACGCGCAGATCGTCATCGATGGCGATCCGATCGAACGCGCCGCCTCGCTCGCTCTTGCGACGGCCGTGGGGAGAGCGCCGGAGCGGGCGAATGATGTTTCCAGGGACCCCGGCGCGGAGCGCCTCCGGCAGCTGAGCGACGAGGTCAGTCGAATTGCCGCAACCCTCGCTCGGCTTTCGACCGTTCCCGCCGCTCCGCAGTCGGAATTGCGCAAGCCGGTCGAAAACGATGTCCCGGATGTGCAGGTGGAAGCAGTTCGGTCGGTCATCCGTGCTCGAAGGCTCCGGACCCGCTTTTTCGCCGAAGACCTGTTCGCCGACCCCGCCTGGGACATGCTCCTCGACCTGCTGCAGGCCGAGATTGCCCAGCTTCGGGTTCCGGTTTCCAGCCTGTGCATTGCCGCCGCGGTTCCCGCGACCACCGCACTTCGCTGGCTCAAGAGCATGACCGAGCGGGGGATTTTCGTGCGCCGCGCGGACCCCCACGATGGCCGCAGGGTCTTCGTGGAGCTCTCGCGCGACGCGAGTATCGCCATGCGGCGCTACTTTGCGGAAGTGGGGCGCCCGGCGGTCGTCTGACTTCGGCCCGGTCGCCTCCATTTTCCCCCGTTCCCCCATGCCGCGATGTTAGAGAAATCTGAACTTGAGTCAATGCGCTCGCGCAAGATTTATCTGAATTGATGTCCCTCGCGGCGGACCGGATAGTCCGCCGATGGTGGCCGCCGAAGATTCCGAGCTTTATCGTGACCTGATGCGGTTCAAGCCGGACGGATTGAGCCCCAACGCCTGGGCGGTGAAAGCCGGCGTCAACCGCACGGTCTGGGCCGATATGCGGCGGCATGGCAATCCGTCGCGGCGGACCCTCGAACGGCTGCTCGCCGCTGCGGGATCCTCTCTCGCCGAGTTCGAAGCGCTCCGCGTCGGGGGGGCGCACCGGGCGCCGGCCGGCGACTTCGGCGGCGTCGGAGAGGCGAGGGCGCGGGGGTGGACGCCGCAGGGCCTGCCACCGTTGCCGCTGCGCGAAACCCGCCTCGCCGGCGAATGGGGAGAGGCGGGCAGCGGGATCGAAGTCATGGAGGTCGGCTCCGCGACCGAGATCGATCGTCTGCCGCGGCCGCAGAGCCTTGCAGGTGATGCAGAAGCCTATGCCGTCACGATTGTCGGCGATTCGATGTGGCCGCGTTTCCGGCCGGGGCGCCGCCTGGCGGTGTCGCCGCGATCGCCGGTGGCGATCGGCGATGATGTCCTGGTCCGGGTTCGGCAAGACGGTGCACCGGGCGGCCTCGTGCTGCTCAAGGAGCTGGTCAGGCGCACCAGCGCCTTCCTGGAGCTTCGCCAGTTCAACCCCGACCTGAGCTTCCGCGTCGATACGGATGAGGTCGAATCGATCGAGAAGGTGGTCGGCGAGGTGATCTGATGGTGGGCGGTGACGGGCTCGAACCGCCGACCCTCTCGGTGTAAACGAGATGCTCTACCAACTGAGCTAACCGCCCGACCGGCGCTTCAGTGGGGATGCTCCTCCCTCGCGTCAAGCGTCGCTAGAGGCTCCGCACCAGCTTGGTCGCCATCGCGATCCAGGGGGCATTGGTCACTACCTGCTGGCGCATTCCGGCGCCGAGCGGGAGCAGGTGCAGCTTGCCGCTCGCTTCGCCGTCATGCGGCTGTTCGCGCCCGATCAGGCGCCCGAAGACGAACCGGCCGACGGGGCGGGGCACGAGGATGTCGCGATTGAGAGCGCGTCCGAATTCCTCCGGCTGCAGCGTCTCGCACCACAGTTCGTCGCCGGCGCGATAATCGCCGACGCTTGCCGAGATCGTCACCGCGATGGAATCCGCTTTCGGGCGCGGCGGAACGACAATGGCGCTTCGGCGAGGCGCGCTTGCGCCGTTGGCGCCGACGATCGCCGCAACCGGAACGTCCATCTTCTCGCCGCCCGTCTCAACGAGATCGGCGGCGTCGACTCCAAGGGCGTCCGCAATCCGATTGAGCCAGCCTACCGAAACCGTTCGAGTGCCGGTCTCGAGCCGCCCGATCGTTTGCGGCGTGGTGGGGGGATCGCAGGCACGCGCGACATCGTCCAAAGTCATTTTGCGAGCCCTGCGGACCTCGCGGATCTTGGTAATCACGGTCATCCCCCAATAACCAATTCGGTTTCTCTCTGTCCTACAGTTTTGCCCATGTGGCAAGAGCCCGCGAATCGGACAGCAGGAAAGGGCGACGGAATGGCACGGGTTCAGAACAACAGGGTGCTGGTGGAGCGGGCGATCGGCCGCGACGGCGAGACCGTCAAGGGCGCTGGCCGACGAGCCGTTCGGTCGGTGACGGTCAACATGGTCGAATCGCCGCTCGGCTGGCTCTTCACTCGAGGCAAGCTGAGCAGGCGGCAGTTCGACGCCGGCGAGCAGCTCCGCTCCGACTGGGAGAGGGGGGGCCTTGCTCCCAAGCTCACCATGGCATGGGACTCCGCTCCGGTGAGCCAGCAGCGTGGCAGCTCGGGCGGACGCGCCGATCTGCTCGCCTCGCAGATCGACGCGCGCAAGCGCTTCCAGGGCGCGGTCGATGCCGCCGGGCCCGGCCTGTCGGACATCCTGTGGCGCGTGGTCTGCTCGGGCGAGGGCATGCGCGAAGCGGAATCGGCGCTGGGCTGGCCAGCGCGCGCGGGAAAGCTTGTCCTCTGCCTCGCCCTCGACCGCGTCGCGGATTTCTACCGGGTTCGCTAGTCGCCCTTGTGCCCGGTCTTGCGCGCGTGCGAGCCCATGCCCGTCGTCCGCTGCTTCAGATTGTCCGCGATCTCGCCGTCATTGGCGTCAGGGTCGAGGACCGCCGTGCCGCTCTTGCCGCGCTCGCGTTCCCGCTCCTTCATCGTCGGGTCGAGAAAGCTGTCGCGGCCTTCGTCCTTGCCGCTGTTCCTGCGCATATTTTCTCTCCTTGCTCTGGAGGAAAACGGGCAAGCGGCTAGGAATGTCCGCGGCTTATCCAGCAAGAGGATCGTTCGATGATCGTTTACGGCTCGTCACTGTCGCCATTCGTTCGGAAGGTCCTCGCCTGCTGTGGCGAGAAGGGCCTGGAGGTCGAGGTTCGGCCGGTCGGTCCCGGCGACAAGGATCCGGACTTTCGTGAAGCCAGTCCTTTTGGGCGGATTCCGGGGTTTCAGGACGGCGACTATCGGCTCGCCGATTCAAGCGCGATCGTTCACTACCTGGACTCGAAATATCCCGAACGGCCGCTCATCCCGGCGGAGCCGGAGGCACGCGGCAAGACGATCTGGTTCGAGGAGTTCGCCGACACGATCCTCGTCTCTTGCGGCGCGAACATCTTCTTCAACCTGATCGTCGCCCCGCGCTTCCTCGGGATGCCCGGCGACGAAGAGGCCGCGCGCAACGCCGAGATCAACGACCTGCCGCCGATCCTCGACTATCTCGAGAAGGTGGCGCCGGGCGACGGCGGCTATCTGGTCGGCGAGACGCTGACTCTGGCGGATGTCGCGGTCGCAAGCCCGTTCGCCAATTTCCGTCACACCAACACGCGGGTCGATCCGGACAGATATCCGCGCACGATCGCCTACGTCGACCGGATCCTCGCGCGGCCAAGCCTCGCGCCCTGGGTGGAGCGCGAGGCGGCTTTCCTGGCGAAGGAGCCCGCCTAGGAGTTCGGCTCCTCGTCCTCTTCGGCGCTTTCCTTGCGGGAGCCTTGAGCTCCATATTCGTTGGCGTCGCCCGCCGAGCCGACCGTTCCGACGGACTGGCCGCCGATGCTTCCGCTGGTCATCGCGCCGGTGGTTCCGCTCATCGAGCCTCCACCGCCGCCGCGGTCGGTGCCGCCGCCCTGGGCTCCGCCGGCGCCGGTGGCGGGATTGCCGAAGCTGGGAGCGGCGGTGACTCCTTCGGTCTGGCCGCCGCTGGTCCGGGCGAACTCGCTCTGCGCTCCGCCGGGGAGCTCGGCGCCGGTGTTGCCGGTGCCGTCGGGGCCGCCGCCCATCGCGCCGCCAAGCGCAGCCTCGCCCTGGTGAGCGAACTCGCCCTCGGCCTCGCCGCCCGCGACGAAGCCGCTGCCGCCGTCGGCGAAGCGGTCGCGGTCCTGCGACTCCGGATCGAGCTGGCGCTCCTTCGCGCGAAGCTCGCTGTCTTCCTCGTCGATCTTCGCCTGGGTGTCGTTGGAATCGTCCGCCATGCCTGGTCTCCTTCGGAAAGGAGAACCGTCAGCGCACGGCGGACGTTCCGTTACTCGCCCTCGGCTTCGCTTTCCGCCTCCGGCTCGGCCTCTTCGGCCGGAGCTTCCTCGACAGCGGGAGCTTCGGCAGTCTCAGCCTCTTCGCCCTCGGCCTCGGCCAGCGCCTCGGCTGCGATCGGAGCGGCCTGCTCCTCGAACATCGCCTGGATGACGTCGATGCCCTGCGCCTGAAGCTCGGCTTCCTCCGGCGAGCGGGCGACGTTGACGTGCACCGTCACCGACACTTCCGGGTGGAGCGCGACCTTCACGTCGTGCATTCCAATCGCCTTGATCGGGCGATCGAGGACGACCTGGCTCTTGGTCACGTGCGCGCCCTCGGCGGCAAGCGCCTCGACGATGTCGCGGGCCGAAACCGAACCGTAGAGCTGGCCGGTGTTGGACGCCTGGCGGATGAGCTGGACGGTCTTGCCCTCGACGCTCTTCGCCTCGGTCTCGGCGCCGGCGCGCTTCTCGGCATTCTCGGCCTCGATGCGAGCGCGGTTGGCCTCGAACACCTTGCGGTTCGCCTCGTTGGCGCGGAGCGCCTTCTTGTTGGGCAGGAGGTAGTTGCGGGCAAAGCCGTTCTTCACATGGACGACGTCGCCGATGTGCCCCAGCTTCTCGATCCGTTCGAGCAGGATGACTTCCATTGTCCCTTGCTCCTTATTTCACGATGTAGGGAAGAAGGCCGATGTGGCGGGCGCGCTTGATCGCCTTGGCCAGCTCGCGCTGCTTCTTCGAGGAAACCGCGGTGATCCGCGACGGGACGATCTTGCCGCGCTCCGAGATGAAGCCCTGGAGCAGGCGGATGTCCTTGTAATCGATCCTGGGAGCGTCCTTGCCGGAGAAAGGGCAGCTCTTGCGGCGGCGGAAGAAAGCGCGGGCCATTATTCAGCCTCCTCGTCGCGAGTGCGGGTGGGGCGGCCGGCGCGGTCGCCACGGTCGCCACGATCGTCGCCGCGCTCGCCGCGGCCCGAACGCTCGCGCTTCATCATCGCGGACGGGCCCTTCTCGAGCTCGTCGACGCGAATGGTCATGAAGCGGATGACGTCTTCGTTGATGTTGGTCTGGCGCTCGAGCTCGGCGATCGCCGGCGCGGGAGCGTCGACGTCGAGCATCACGAAATGCGCCTTGCGGTTCTTGGCGATCTTGTAGGCCAGGGACTTCAGGCCCCAGGTTTCGGTCTTGACGACCTTCCCGCCATTGTCGGTGAGGATCTTGGTCGCGTTTTCAGCAAGCGCATCCACCTGGGCCTGGGCCAGGTCCTGACGCGCAAGGAAAACATGCTCGTAGAGCGGCATGTTCTATGCACCTATGTTGGCCGATCGCTGACGTGGCCCAATGCCACGCCCCTCCGGCTGTCGTTCGAAATGCAAGTGGCGCGACGGACGAGCCGATCGCGCCGCCGCGCCCTATGACGAAAGAGGCCGGAAAAGGCAAGGCTGGCAAGCGGTTCACGCGGAGACGAGGGTACAAGCGGTTGCCCGGCTGCTCCGGCAATAGGATTTTCGCCCTCGGGAAGTTGACTCGTTTGACTGTGTTTCGCGCGTACCGACTTTGTAGCCCTGGAGCGCGTCACGGGCGGTTCGACGCAGCTCCGCTGCGCTCGGGCTTCCGAGCGAATGTTCACAATGTTCGCAGTGACACGCGTGTGCGGGCCTGGGTGGGCGCGAGCGGCTGTCGGGTGCGGGTGGAGAGTGGAAGAGGGCAGGGCGCGCATCCGGCAGGATAAGGCATAAAAGGGGTGCTGTAGGACAGCGGAATCGGAAGGCGGTGGGATAGCCTTCTGATATCGCTGTAGAATTCTAGGCTGCGAGCAAGTGCCCGATGCGCTCAAGTTCCTTTGCGAATTCGAAGCAGAGTTGGTTTGCTTCATCGTCCGGAAGCCAGCTCGCCATCTGGGGAAACACCACTTGATGGTATCGATGGGTGCGAAGGTCCCACGGCGGTACATCTTGAGCAGCCTTGGCTACCGCGAGAATCGCCCGGAGCTCCAACCGAACTTCTTCGGGATCGACCTTGGTCGGGTCGGGCCGTGTATCTTCAAGACCGAGGCCCAGTTGCCTATGGCCGAACAGATCGGGTTCTTCGGACATCCTTGCCACTCACCTATCGGAATGCCGATAGTTGCGGCGAGCGGACTCGCCGTGCAACAGTCCGGAACGGCTCGGCGAAAAGAAGATCGAACATGGATCTGTGAAAGGCCTGTGGGGGGCGCTGTGAGTAAAATGACGTTAGCCGCGGCAATCTCCGAATTCGGCAAGGATGCCAAGGCCAAGCTGTCCAATTCGGCAGCGACGGGGCAACCGGAAGACCAACTCCGCAAGCCGCTTGAAAACCTTTTCGAAGCACTCGCCGAACTGACCGGCAAGACGGGAATGGTAACGCTGGTCGGCGAAACATCGATCGCCGGGATGCAGACGCGCCCCGATTATTCAGTAACCATCGGCACGGGCAAGGCGAAGGCGCTTGTCGGCTTCATCGAGGTGAAAGCGCCGGGGAAAGGCGCCGACCCGCGCAAGTTCAAGGATCAACACGACAAGGAGCAATGGGGGAAGCTCAAGGCCCTTCCGAACCTTCTCTACACTGACGGGAACGGCTTTTCGCTCTGGCAGGATGGCGAACTTGTCTCGCTCGTCCAGCTTGAGGGCGACATCGAGAGTGACGGCGGGAAGCTGGGCGCGCCGGCAACGCTTCTGCCGCTGATCGAAGGTTTCCTGGGCTGGAACCCCATTCCGCCGAAGACCGCGCACGCACTTGCGGTCACGGCGGCGCGTCTGTGCCGGTTCCTTCGGGACGAAGTCGTCGAGCAAATGGCGCCTGAGGATTCAGCGCTTTGGGACCTGGCCAAGGATTGGCGAGGTCTGCTGTTCCCGGAGGCGAACGACGCGCAATTCGCCGACGGCTACGCTCAAGCCGTCACCTTCGGCCTTCTGATGGCGCGGTCGGAGAAGATCGAGCTCGCGGATGGGCTCGCCAAGGTCGCAGGCGAACTAGCGGAATCCAATACTTTGATTGGCCGCGCGTTCCGGCTGCTGACCGAGCAGGAGAAGCTTCTCGGCCCTTCCCTGGATACGCTCGTGCGAGTCCTCGACGCCGTCGACTGGGACGTGATTGCTAAGGGCAACCCGGAAGCGTGGATCGACTTTTACGAGCTGTTCCTGTCGGTTTACGACAACAAGCTTCGGAAGCTGACCGGCAGCTATTACACGCCGCCCGAGGTCGTCCGGGCGATGGTCCGCCTGTGCGACGAGGCGCTCAAGAGCCGGTTCGGCAAGCCTGCCGGCTTGGCCGACGCCGAAGTGCAAATCGCCGATCCGGCGGTCGGATCGGGCACATTCCTGCTCGGTCTGCTGCGGCACATGGCCGATTGGAAGGAAGCTGACGAGGGCGAGGGCGCGGTCGGGCCGTTCATCACCGAAGCCGCAAAGCGCCTGTACGGGTTCGAACTGCAGTTCGGCCCTTTTGCCGTCGCACAGCTTCGGCTCCACGCCGAGATGATCGGCCTGAAAGCCAAAGGCTCGCCGCACCTCTATGTCACCGACACGCTTGGCGATCCCAACCAAGCATTCGAGCGCGGCACCGGGATCTACGCCGCGCTGTCGAAGAGCCAGGAGGAGGCGAACGAGGTCAAACGGACCGCGCCTATCACGGTCATTATCGGTAATCCGCCATACAAAGAGAAGGCCAAGGGCAAGGGTAGCTGGGTCGAACAGGGCCGGTTCGCCGACCATCGCGACGCACCACTGAATGATTGGCAACCGCCGAAAAAGTGGAAGGTAGGCGCGCATGCCAAGCACTTGCGCAATCTCTACATCTACTTCTGGCGTTGGGCGGCGTGGAAGGTCTTCGAACAGGGGAGTGGCGGTCGTGATAAGGAACCGCCGATCGAGGAGCATCTTTCGGGGATCGTCTGCTATATCACGGTGGCGGGCTTCCTGAACGGCCCCGGATTCCAGAAGATGCGCGAAGAGCTTCGGCGCGAGTGCGACGAAATATGGGTGATCGATTGCTCACCGGAGGGACACCAGCCGGAAGTTGCCACCCGCATTTTCCAGGGCGTCCAGCACCCGGTCTGCATCACGATCGCGTCGCGTTCGCCAGACAATGACCCCGACAAGCCCGCGCGCGTTCATTATCGGTCGCTCGCGAAAGGACGGCGTGAGGAAAAGTTCAAGGAGCTGAAAACCATCTCGCTGGCCGGGAAAGGCTGGGTCGATGGTGCGTCCGATTGGCGTGCACCCTTCCTGCCGGAGCTCACCGGCGGCTGGGCTGACTTCGTGCCATTGGATTCAGTCATTGGCGACTGCGGTTCGGGCGTTATGCCGGGGCGAACGTGGATCATCGCGCCGGACGCGCAGTCGCTGGAGCGTCGATGGAAGCGACTACTGGACGAAAAGGACGGTGAGGAGCAGGCGAAGCTATTCCATCCTCATTTACGGAATGGCGAACCCGGAGATCGCCACATTGCAAAAGCAGGGGCGGCATTGACCGGAGATCGGGCGCAACTCGCCTCCGTCGATTTCGGGTTGGAGAACAGAGACTCCTCCGATCTGCAAAAGAAGACGACCGCGCTCGACGCGCTGAAACTGCGAAAGCCCGTGCATTATGGCTTTAGATCGTTTGACCGCCATTGGATCATCCCTGACTCGCGGCTGATCAACCAGCCAAACCCGAAGCTCTGGGAGAATTACGGGCCAAAACAGATCTACCTGACTGCGCAAATGGACCGAGCGCCTTCGAATGGTCCGGGCGCAACGCTGTGCAGCATCATTCCCGATTTGCACCACTACGCCGGACGCGGCGGTCGCGTTTTCGCGCTTTGGGAAGACCCGGACGCGACAAATGACAACATCACTTTTGCCGCAATGAAGGCGCTGACGAAGCAGCACGGCGCCGCACCGAAACCGGAAGACGTGTTCGCCTATGTCGCTGCGCTGCTCGCCAACCCGGCGTACACGGAGAAATTTAAATCCGACCTCGTTCGTCCCGGCCTGCGGGTGCCGCTGACGGCGGACAAGAAGCTCTTCGCAAAGGCGGCCGAGATCGGCCGCGAGGTGATCTGGCTGCACACGTTCGGGGAACGGTTCGCCGACCCCGCGCGAGGCCGTCCAGCCGGACAGCCCAAGCTGCCGGAGACGGAAAGGCCGAAAGTGCTGGCGGGCCGTCCGATCCCGGACACGCCCCAAGGTTTCCCCGACGCGATCGACTACGATCCCGCCAGCCAAGAGCTAAGGATCGGCAGCGGAATCATTGCCCCGGTCGCGCCCGAAGTCTGGGCCTATGAAGTGTCGGGCAAGCCGGTGCTTCGGCAGTGGTTCAGCTATCGCAGGAAGAACCGCGAGAAGCCGCAGATCGGCGACCGCCGCCCCCCATCGCCACTCGGCGAAATCCAGCCGGACCATTGGCTGCCGGAATATACGACCGAGCTTTTGAACGTGATCAACGTGCTCGGGCTGCTGGTGAAGCTGGAGCCGAAGCAGGCGGCGCTGCTCGACGAGATTGTTGACGGGCCGCTGATCCCGGCGAGCAAGGTTGCAGTTTAAGTATTTGTCGGACTGGACCTCTGCTTGCGGAGGAGAACAAGGCGGATCCCGGCTCGGGGCCCGGATGACCAAGGGAAAAGAAAGACCGGGGTTACGGGAGTGAATCCCGTAACTTCGTCGGACGGGTTCGGCTCGCTTGAGGCTCGCCGCCCCGCCGGCCGGGCCGATGACGGCTCTTCGACGCAAGTCGACGGTCGCTGCGCGACCTCCCGCCTTGCGCTCGCCGTCACGGCGTTACTTTTGTAATGCTTCCGCCGCCGCCAAATGCTTCTGCAGTACCGGGAGCGTCTGTTTCGCCATGTCGGCGACGGGGCCGGTGCCCTTGGCCTGCTCTTCGTACTTGGCGATGTCTTTCTTGTGGTTTTCGACCGTGGCGCGGACGAATTCCTTGTCGAAGGCCGCGCCTGACAAGGCGTTCAGCTTGGTCTGCTCGGCCTTGGCTTCATCCTTCAGGTCGTCGGTGACGGCGACTCCGTTCTGCTGGGCCAAGGTGGCGAGCTGCTGCTTGTGGGCGCTGTGGTCGCTGACCAGCATCTTGGCCATGTCCTTCACGCCCTGCGAGGAGGCTTTCTGCTCGGCGAGGTTGCCGAGCGCGACTTCGTCATTGTCGCCCTTCATCGCGTCGGTGACGAAGCTGGTGTCGATCGCTCCGGTGTTGGTCGCTGCGCCGGCGACGCCTTCATTGTTGACCGTCATGTTGGCGGTCGTGCCGGCGGCGGTGGCGGTGTTGTTCACGACGACCGTATTCTGCTTGCAGGCCGTCAGCGCAACGATCATCGCAGCGGTGAGATAGATGGAGCGGTTCATGATGGGCTCTCCTCGTGTCGCGCAAGGCGCAACGGAGAAGGGGCGGCGGGGGTTCCGGTCGCTGGCCTCTCCCGCGACGGGCGACGGGCTGCTAGAAGCAGTGCATGGCCACGCAGCTTCGCCCGGTTGAACCGACGCCCGACGCCCTCGACGGAATGAGCCTTCCGGGGTGGCTCTATTTCGATCCGGAATTCTTCGCCGCGGAGAAACGGGCGTTCCTTCGGGCGGCGCCGCAGGTGGTTTGCCACGAGAGCGAGATAGCCGAGCCGGGCGAGTGGCGGTCGATCGACTATCTGGGCGAGAGCGTGATCGTCATCCGCGGGGACGACGGCGCGGTGCGCGCTTTCTCCAACGTGTGCCGGCATCGCGGGTCGCGGTTGGTCGACGGGACGGGCGGCTGCGCCAAGGTGCTGACCTGCCCGTATCACGCTTGGAGCTATGCGCGCGACGGGCGGCTGGTGGGGGTTCCGCACCGGCAGGAATATCCGGGGCTGAGGACGGAGGACCACGGGCTGTTCCCGGTGGCGCTGGAGCGCTGGCACGGGTTCCTGTTCGTGGCGCTGGAGCCCGGCGCGCCGAGCGTCGCCGAGATGATGGCGCCTTATGAGGACGAGGTGGCGCCGTACCGGTTCGAGGAGCTGCGGGCGATCGGGCGCGTGACGCTTCGGCCGCGGCCGCTCAACTGGAAGACGATTGCCGACAATTATTCGGACCATCTGCACATTCCGGTGGGGCATCCGGGGCTGACCCGGCTGTTCGGGCGCAATTACCGGATCGAGGCCAAGGACCATGTCGATCGGATGGAGGGCGACCTGGTCGAGGCGGAGTCGGCGAACCCGTCAGAGCGGGCCTACCAGCGCCTGCTTCCGGAAGCCGAGCACCTGCCGCCGTCGCACCGGCGCAAGTGGCTCTATTACAAACTATTTCCGAACGTCGCGTTCGACATTTACCCGGACCAGGTCGATTTCATGCAATTCCTGCCGGTGAGCGCGACGGAGACGGTGA
>JBQCIU010000087.1:0-19854 GCA_051953395.1 Sphingomicrobium sp. | reverse complement strand
AAGACAAGGAAGTGCTCGCGCGCGAGCAGGAGGCGGCGCGCCGTGGGTGACGCACTGCTCGGGATGCTTGCCGAATTCGAAGACCAGGATCGGCTTCTGGACGCGGCCCGGGCCGCGCGCTCGCAAGGCTATCGGAACCTGGATGCCTTCACACCCTTCCCGGTCGAGGGGATGACCGAGGTCCTTCGGATTCGCGACCACCGGATCGGGTGGATGAGCGTCATCGGCGGGCTCGCCGGCTTTTTCGGGATGCTCCTCGTCCAGCTCTACGTGAACGCCGATTACCCGCTCGACGTCGGCGGGCGGCCGATTTTCGCCTGGCCCGCCTTTGTCGTGGTCGATTTCGAGATCATGATCCTCGGCGCGGTGCTGACGCCGGTGATCGGCATGTTCTGGCTCGACGGCTTGCCGAAGCTCTATCATCCCCTCTTCTCGACGCCGCGGTTCAGCCTTGCGAGCGACGATCGCTTCTTCCTCTATGTCGACGCCGCCGATCCGAAGTTCGACAAGGACCGGACGCGCGCTTTCCTGCGGTCGCTGAAACCCGAAGCGGTGGAGGAGGTGCTCGAATGAGGGCCCTGGTTCCGGCCGCTCTCCTGCTCCTGGCGGCCTGTCACCAGAATTTGTCGATGAGCGACCAGCACAAGGGCGACGAGTGGGAGCGGTCCGACCTGTTCCGCAACGGGCGGGTGGTCCAGGAGCCTCCGCCGGGAGCGGTCGCTCGCGAGGCGGACATGCGGGATCTTTCCGCGCAGCGGCCGCCGATGAGCCTGGCGCTGGTCAAGCGCGGGCAGGAGCGGTTCAACATTTTCTGCTCCGCCTGCCACGGCTATGCCGGAGATGGCGACGGAATGGTGGTCCAGCGCGGGTTTCCGCATCCGCCGAGCTTTCACGAACCGAGGCTGATCGCCGCTCCGGACGCGCATTTCGTGGACGTGATCACCAACGGGCATGGCGTGATGTACAGCTATGCGGATCGTGTGCCCGTCGCCGACCGCTGGGCGATCACTGCTTATATCCGAGCTCTGCAGAAGAGCCGGATGGCCGGGGCGGCCAAGTGATCTTGCGCTACACGCTGCCGGTCGGGCTGATTGCCCTTGCGGCATGGATCGTCGGTCTCGTCCTTGCGGCAAAGGCGGCGCTGCTCGGGTGGCTGGTCGCCTTCCTCGCTTTCTCCTCGGTCGCGATCGGCTGCCTCGCGATCCTGATGATGCTGGTGCTCGTTCCGGGCACGTGGCGAAGGCTCTACACCGGGCCGCTGCTGATCGGCTCGGCGCTTCTGCCCATCGCGGCGCTGGCGATGGTCCCCATCCTGCTCCGACTGAGCTTTCTCTACTCATGGACCGACCCGAGCGTCACCGCCGCCTACCCGGCATTCAAGGCCGCGTGGCTATCACCGGCCTTCTTCATCATCCGCCAGCTCGGCTATTGGCTCATTCTGCTCGGATTCTGGCTCGCGCTGATGGCGCTCCCCTTTGCCCGAACCGGAATCGCGGCGGTGGGACTGATCGCTTACGCCCTCGTCGGATCGTGGATGGGAATCGACGCCGCCGAGACGCTGACCCCCAACTTCCACTCGTCGATTTACGGCCTGCTGATTCTCGGAGGGCAGTGGATCGGAGCGCTGGCTTTCGGAATTGCGCTCGGCGTCGGAGTTGAAAGGAAACCGCCGGGGCTTGCCGCTGCCGGAGCCTTCATGGTCGCGCTTCTCGCCTGGGCTTACCTCCACGCGATGCAGTTCATCGTCATCTGGGCCGGCGACATCCCCGATGAAGTCGGCTGGTATCTCTCGCGAGGAACGCATGGCTGGCAGTTCGTGACTGCGGCGCTGTTCCTGATCCAGGGATTCGGCCCATTTTTCGCGATCCTGTCGCCGCGCGTCCGCCAGAGCCGCACTACGATGGCCGCGATCGCGCTCATCACATTGGCGATGCGGCCCATCGAAGCGGCATGGTTGATCCTGCCGGGACGAAGTGGCGGTTGGGCAGCATGGCTGCTCGCGTTCTTGGCCCTGATCGCCATCGCAGGGCTTGGTGCAGCGGCGGTCGGAGCGCTCCGGACACGGCGGCCGGCCTGGTTCGCCGGCGATTCGTTCTTCGCCTAAAGGGCGTGGACCTCGAGCCTGTCCTCGGCCGGCGGGCAATAGGGGTCGGGCCCGCAGAACTCCTTGATCCTTGCGCGGTCGCGAACGATGATCTGCCGTCCGCGGACGACGAGCCCGTTGTCGGCGAGAACCTGCAAGGTGCGCGACAGGGTTTCCGGGGTCATGCCGATTCGCGCGGCCAGATTGCGCTTGCGCATCGGCAGTTCCGGATTGGCGCAGCTGCTGCTGTCGACGATCTTCAGCAGGAAATTCGCCAGTCGCTGCGCCGCATTGCGCGACTTGAGGTCGAGTACCTGCCGTACCGCGACTCGGAACTGGCCGGCCATCGCCCGGCTGAGCTGCATGGCGAATGGCGCGCTTTCGCCCGCTTCCGCCCTTACGCGGGCCGCGTCGATGAGGAGCATCCGGCAAAAGCCAAGCGTGCGCGCGGAGACCGTGTAGCGTTCGTTGAACAGCACCGCCGCCGGCATGAAGATGTCGCCGCCGTTCATCAGCATCACGCCCCATTCCCGCCCGCTCCCGGCGGAGAAGAGCTCGACGGTGCCGCTCAGGATGACATGAAGATTGTCCGCCTGGTCGCCTTCGTGGAACAGCAGGGTGCCCGGCGGATAGCGCTGGACGGTGGAGAATTGCAGCAGGCGCGCAAGTTCGTGCCGCCCCAATCCGGAAAAGATCGGGAGGCCCGCGACGACATCCTGGTCCACGCTGACAACAGCCACGCCTTGCCAAATACGGCGTGGCGCGTCCGGTTCCAAGAGGGAAGAGATTGGAGCGGGCGAAGGGATTCGAACCCTCGACCCCAACCTTGGCAAGGTTGTGCTCTACCCCTGAGCTACGCCCGCTCGATTGGCGCTTCAGCCGCCGGACCGGCGGCAGGGTGGCGGGCGCCTAGCATGGCCTCGGCCCCCGCTGCAAGCTCGCCTTGTGAGGCGCGTTTGCCCGGCCCATATGGTGCGCTCGATCGAGTAGCGAAAGGGCCCGCGTGGCAACCCTGGGATTGAGCGAAGCCGAACGCGACGCAGTGGCCAAGCTGGACAGCGAAGTCATCCAGCCGTCGATGACCCACCTCGTCCTGCTCGATTTCTGGGCGGACTGGTGCGGGCCGTGCAAGCAGTTCGCTCCGGTGCTCGACAAGATTGCCGGCGATTATGCCGCCAAGGGCGTGAAGCTGGTCAAGATCGACGTCGACGCCGACAAGATCATCGCCGCCCAGTTCCGCGTTCAGTCGATCCCGACGCTCTACGCCTTCTACCAGGGGCAGCCGGTCGCCGACCTCACCAATTACCGGAGCGAGGGCCAGCTGACGCGAATCCTCGACCAGCTGCTCGCCCAGCTGCACGTCAGCGGCGAAGCCGAGCCGGCGCAGGCCGAAATCGGGCCGCTGATCGCGATGGGCGAGGAAGTCCTCGCCGGCGGCGACCCGCAACGCGCCGCGAACATCTTCGGGCAGGTGCGGGAGATGGCGCCGGAGGACCCGGCCGCCGCTGGTGGCCTCATCCGCGCGCTCATTGCCGAGGGCGAGATCGACCAGGCCCGGAGCGTCCTCGACAGCCTGCCGGCGGAGCTTGCCGGCGATTCGGCAGTCAGCCGCGCCCGGGCAGCGCTCGAGACCGCCTCGGCCGGAGCCGGAGCGGACCTTGCGGAGCTGGAGCAGGCCGTCGCGGCCGATCCGGATAATCTGCAGGCGCGGTACGATCTCGCCGGAGCCGCGATGGCAGCCGGCAAGCGCGACCGCGCCGCCGACGAGCTGCTCGCAATCGTCGAGCGCGACCGGGACTGGAACGACGGCGCGGCGCGCAAGCGGTTCCTCCAGCTGCTCGAAGCGCAGGGTCTCGAGGACGACTGGGGGCGCGGGCAGAGGCGGCGTCTTTCGGCCCTGCTGTTCACATGAGCGGATCGCTTCCGCTTCGAGCGCCGCTGTTTCCGCTTGCCGGCGCGATCCTGTTCCCGAGGGCGCAGCTGCCGCTGCACATCTTCGAAGCGCGCTATCGAGAGATGGTGCGCGACGCGGTCGACGGCGACGGAATGATCGCGATGGTCCAGCCGCAGCTGGTCGAGGTCGACGACGACCGCAAGCAGCCGCTCTACCCCGTCGGCTGCGTCGGGGAGATCGTAGGACTGGAAGAACTGGAGGATGGGCGGTTCAACATCGTCCTCAGCGGATCCAACCGGTTCCGGATCGTCAGCGAGGTCGACCTGGAAACGCCCTATCGCAACGCCGATCTGGATCTCGCGGCCTTCGACGACCGCGAGCCCGAGCCGCTGGCGATGGCGGAGCGCGCGGAAGTCGAGCGAGAGGCGCGGCGGCTCGGCGATGCGCTGGGGCTGGCGGTCGACTGGTCGGCGGTGAGCAGGCTGGACGACGAGATGCTGGTCAACGCGATCGCGCAGGTCGCACCGTTCGACGTGTCGGCCAAGCAGGCGCTGCTGGAAGCGGAGACCCTCGGCTCGCGCGCCGACCTGCTGGTGCAGCTGATGCAGTTCCTGCGCCTTAGCCAGGGCGGCGCCGACCTCCAGCCGACGCTGCAATAACGTCGTCCCGGCGAAAGCCGGGACCTCAGGCCGGAAAAGGCGCAACCTGCTCGCTGAGACCCCAGCTTTCGCTGGGGCGACGCTTTATATCTGCAACCCCCTGAGCAGCAGCGGAAGGTCGCCGCTGGTGCCGCGCGCTTCGTTCATCAGCCGCGTCTTGATCGGCGCGATCCGGTCGATGAGGCCCATTCCGAAGCGCCGAACCGCTGAGGCCGTGCGGCCCGGAACGCCGTAGATTCGGGTCAGGCTGTCGGTGGCCATCGCCACCATCAGCGAATCCAGCGAGCGCCAGCGCTGGTAACGGTCGAGCAACTGCCTGTCGCCGAGATCGAGGCCGAGGCGCGCGCCTTCTACCAGCACCTGCGCAAGGGCGGCGGCATCGCGGAAGCCGAGGTTCAGCCCCTGCCCGGCGATCGGATGGATCGCGTGCGCCGCATCGCCGATCAGGGCCAGCCGCTGGGCGGTGATCTGCGAGGCGTGGTGGAAACCGAGCGGGTAGGTCGAGCGCGGCGCGGCGAGCGAAATCTCGCCGAGGAAACCACCCATCGCCGCCTTTGCCTCCGCCGCGAAATCCTGCTCGCTCAGTGCCATGAACCCCGGCGCATCGTCCTTCTGCACCGACCAGACGATCGCCGAGCGGTGGCCCGTCTCATCGTCGGTCATCGGCAGCAGTGCGAACGGCCCAGTCGGATAAAAAATCTCATAGGCGACATTGTCGTGCTCGCGCTCGTGATGGAGCACCGAGACGATGGCCATATGGTCGTAGCGCCAGCGCGCCATCCGGATCCCCGCCTGCTCGCGCATCGGCGAGTTGCGGCCTTCGGCGCCGACGAGGAGTGGGGCGCTCAGCTTTCGGCCGTCCTGGAGGGAAACCACGACCGAATGGTCGCCGCGGTCCACCTCCGCCACCCGCGACTTCCACAGCAGCCAGAGATTCTTCCCCGCCTCGGCGCGCGCCCGGAGCGCCGCGCGCAGGTGCCGGTTCTCGTTCATCCAGCCGAGCGGCCCTTCGTCTTCGCCCGGTTCGAAGGCGAGACCGCCGGGATCGAGACCGTCGGCGACCTGGATCTTCAGGATCGGGCAGCCGGGGGCAGGGAAATGGTCGGCGACGCCCGTCGCTTCGAGCATCCGCATCGAGCTTGCGGAAACGGCGCTGGTGCGGCCATCGAACGCCGCGTCGAGACGCTCGTCGGGATCGGCCGGATCGACCACGATCGCGGAGAGCCCACTGCAATCGAGGGCTGCGGCAAGGGCGAGGCCGACAAGGCCGCCGCCGAGAATGATCACGTCGGCACGATCCATCGGAAGGGCTCTACAACCTCGATTCGGTCATTGCGAGCGGAGCGAAACAATCCAGCTACGGTGTGGCTGGATTGCTTCGTCGCATGCGCTCCTCGCAATGACGGCACGACTTCACTTGCCCGCGAGTCCGCGACAAGGCATTTTAAGGGCGCGGAATTTTTGGGGTGGGCAGATGGCAACGGCGGCCGCGAGGCCAGCGAAGGACCTGGGACCGGACTGGCGCGACAAGCTGCGCGAGTCGATGAAGCGGCTCGCCCGGCGGACATGGGGAAGCGCCCTCGTCGCGTTCAGCGTTGCCGGTGCGGCGGCCCTCGTTTCGCACAGCAGCACCGACCCGTCGTTCACGACGGCAGCCGGAGGGCCGGCCGAGAACTGGCTGGGAAGCGTCGGCGCCTATGGCAGCGACATCGCCTTCCTGCTGTTCGGGATCGGCTCCGTCCTGTTCCTTCCGGCGATCGGCCTCGCCGGGCTTCGAATGGTTCGCCTCGCGCCCGCCGGCCGAGTCGCACGAGCCCTGCTCCTGGCAGCCATCGCCGCCATCCTGGTGGGAATCGCGCTCAGCCTGACCAGTGCGTCGGCGGTTTCCGGCCTGCCCGCGGGGTGGGGCGGGGCGGTGGCCTTGGCCGCTGCAAACGGCCTTTCCTATCTCGTTTCGCTGATCCCGGACGCCCGCTTCGTCGAGCCTGCGCGGATCGGCCTGCTCGTGCTCTTCGCTGCCGCAGGGCTGGTCGTCGCCTGGCTTTCCTTCGGGCTTTCCGAAGACGAGCGCGGCTGGGTCGCGGACCGGTTCTCCCGCTCGCCCGAGCGCAAGGCCGCCCCGCGCAAGACCCAGGAAAGTCGCGAAGAGCGGATCGCAGCCCCTCCGGCGCCGAGGCCGGCCGTCGCAGTCGCCGAGCCGGTTGCGCCGGCGGCGCGGGCGAGAGGCGGAGCGGCGCGCCGGCCCGCGTCCCAGCCGGGGCTGGCGCTTGGCGACAGCTATGTTCTTCCCGACGCCAGCCTGCTCGGCAAGGCGCCGGACAAGGGCAAGACCCAGATCGATCGGGCGGCGCTGGAGCGCAATGCCAAGATCCTGGAAGCGGTGCTGGAGGACTTCAACGTCCGCGGGAATATCGTCGAGGTCCGCCCGGGTCCGGTCGTCACCATGTACGAGCTGGAGCCGGCAAGCGGGATCAAGGCGAGCCGGGTCATCGCTCTTGCCGACGATATCGCCCGCAACATGCAGGCCATCTCCGCGCGCGTGGCGATCATCCCGGGACGGAGCGTGATCGGGATCGAGCTCCCCAACGCCCGGCGTGAAACGGTCGTCCTGTCCGAGCTCATCGGCAGCGACGCGTTCGGCGACGGCGACATGGCCCTGCCGCTGATCCTGGGGAAGAATATCGCGGGCGATCCGGTCGTCGCCGACCTCGCGCCGATGCCGCACCTGCTGGTCGCCGGGACCACCGGATCGGGCAAGTCGGTCGGCCTCAACTGCATGATCCTGTCGCTGCTGTTCCGCTACGGGCCCGACGACTGCAAGCTGATCATGATCGATCCCAAGATGCTCGAGCTCAGCATCTACGACGACATCCCGCACCTTCTTGCCCCGGTGGTCACCGAGCCCGGAAAGGCCATCCGGGCGCTCAAGTGGACCGTCGAGCAGATGGAGGACCGGTATCGCCGGATGGCGAACCTCGGCGTCCGCTCGCTCGCCAGCTTCAACGGCAGGGTTCGCGAAGCCAAGGCCAAGGGATCGAAGCTGAAACGGCGGATCCAGACCGGTTACGACAGTTCCACCGGTCAGCCGATCTACGAGGACGAGGAGTTTGAGTACGAGGTCCTGCCGCAGATCGTCGTCGTCGTCGACGAGCTGGCCGACCTGATGATGACCGCCGGCAAGGAGGTCGAGTTCCTGATCCAGCGGCTGGCGCAGAAGGCGCGAGCGGCCGGAATCCACCTGATCATGGCGACCCAGCGGCCGTCGGTCGACGTCATCACCGGCGTGATCAAGGCCAATTTGCCGACGCGGATAAGCTTCCAGGTCACCAGCAAGATCGACAGCCGGACGATCCTTGGCGAGCAGGGCGCGGAACAGCTGCTGGGCAAGGGCGACATGCTCTACATGCCCGGCGGCAAGCAGATCATCCGCGTCCACGGCCCCTTCGTTTCCGACGATGAAGTGCGCGCTGTCGACGAGCATTGGCGCAAGCAGGGCGTTCCCGAATATGTCCAGGCGGTCACCGAAGAACCGGAGGAAGGCGACTATCTGTTCGACGGCCAGCCGACCGGGGAGGACGACCCGGAGACCCAGCTGTACCGGAAGGCCGTCCAGATCGTCGCCGAAAGCCAGAAGGCGTCCGTCTCCTACCTGCAGCGGCAGCTTCGCGTCGGCTACAACAGCGCCGCCCGCCTGATCGAGCGGATGGAGAAGGACGGCAAGGTGGGAATGCCCGACCATGTCGGCCGCCGCGAGGTGCTGATCGACACGGACGGGCATCCGATCTAGCGCCGGCGCTGCTGAACGTCGGGGAACCCGAGGGTTCAGAGCGCATTCAAGGGGAAACCGCCAGTTTCCGGCGAAATCTCTTCAGGAGCTCAGAATGTCCTTTTCCACCAATCTGGCGCGCGCGCTCGTTCCGGCGATCGTCATCGCGGCGCCGGTTGCCGCCCAGGCCAAGGCGTCGCCGGAAATGGCGCTCGTCAGGAGCCACCTTCGCGACACCGATTCGATGACCGCGAACTTTACCCAGACGGATTCCAAGGGGCAGGTGCTGAACGGCACTTTGCAGCTGAAGCGCCCCGGCCGAATCCGCTTCGACTATGGGAAGACCAACATCCTCGTTGTCGCCGACGGCAGGAAGCTCACTTTCATCGACTATGACGTCGGCCAGAAGTCGAGCTGGGACCTCAACAAGACTCCTCTCGGAGTCCTGCTGTCGAGCAATCCCGACCTCGACCGGATCGCCAAAATCGTTCCGAGCGACGATCCGCGGGTAGTCGTCGTCCGCGCGGTCGACCCGTCCCACAACGAATATGGAAAGCTGATCCTGGCATTCATCCGCGACGGAGCGGCGCCGGGCGGGCTGAAGCTGTATGGCTGGACCGCCGTCGATGCGCAGGGAAAGCGGACGATGGTGAGGCTGTCCAACCAGCGCTACAATGTCGCCGTTCCGCCGAGCGCCTTCACCTACACCGAGCCCAAGAAGCGCGGCCGGTGAAGATTCATGAATAATCCGTAGCAGATCAAAACCTGTTCATCTCGGCGTCAGATACCGGGGTGTACAAATCAGGCGGTTGCCGCATCAGGCATGGGGTTTCCCCCTGTTACCCTTGCCGCGACAACCCCTTGCGTGACGAACGCTAGGTCGGCCCTCGCACCATGCCCCCGGTGCGGGGGCCTTTCTATTCGGGGCCGTCGCAGGGTAAGCGCGTCACCGTGACGAAACGGCTGAAAATCGCATCGTGGAACATCAACTCGGTCCGGGCGCGGATCGGGCTTGTCGAGCGGCTGATCGCGGAACAGCAGCCGGACATCCTCTGCCTCCAGGAAACGAAGGTGCTCGACACCATTTTCCCGGCCGAGCTTTTCGACCGTCACGGCTACACGCACCGCCAGCTTAACGGCCAGCGGATGCATCACGGAGTGGCAATCCTGAGCCGGGTCCCGCTGAGCGATGCCGGCCGCCACGATTGGCAGGACAATGGCGAGGCGCGGCACGTCGGGGCGCGGCTGGAGTGCGGAATCCGGCTCGAGAACGTCTATGTGCCCGCGGGCGGCGATACGCCCGACCGGACCGTCAATCCGAAGTTCGGACAGAAGCTCGACTTCATCGAGCGAATGACACGCTGGTCCGAAACCCTGAGCGAGCCGACATTGATCGTCGGGGACTTCAATGTCGCGCCGCTGGAGTGCGACGTGTGGAGTCACAAGGCGCTGCTGACGGTGGTCAGCCATACGCCGGTCGAAGTCGAAGCCCTGGGCCGGCTTCAACAGGCGCACGGCTGGATCGACGTCGGGCGCCGCTTCGTGCCTGCTCCGGAACGCTGCTTCACCTGGTGGAGCTATCGCTCACCCGATTGGACGAAGAACGACCGCGGCCGGAGGCTCGACCATATGTGGGTTTCGCCCGAGCTCGGCGACCATCTTGCCGGCCATTCGGTCCTCGAGCCGTGCCGCAATTGGGAGCGGCCGTCGGACCATGTCCCGCTTATCTGCGAGCTCAGCATTTGACAGAGCCAGCCGGACTGCGGTCGGCGATCGCCGCGCTGAAGACCGGCCGCGCCGTGCGGATCGAGGGGAAACGGCCGCTGACCGTAGCCTCGGTCGAGACCGCCTGGCCGGAAGTGCTCGCGGAGCTGGATCCGCAATCGCGAGCGCCGCTGCTGATCAGCGGCTGGCGCGCGGCGGCGCTGTCGCTTGGCAACCGGCGCGATTCGGCTGATCCGGCCGAGCCGGTGCTGATCGAGCGAAGCGCCTGGCTCGACGCCGAGTCGGCACGCGCCATCGCCGACGCCGGCAAGGACCTGGACCGGGCGCCGCTGGGCCCGTTGAGGCCGCTTCCGCTGGATGGCGCGGACGAGGCGCGGGCGGCGCTGAAGCTGGCGCGGCTGGCGGGGCTGCTCCCGGCGCTGTGGATCCTCGATGATGCGAACGCATCGGCCGTGTCGCTGGCGGACCTGCTCCGTGCCGAGCCGAACGCCACGCTGCTCGCGCGGGCCCGCCTTCCGCTCGACGGCGTTCCCGAGACTCAGATCGCGGTGTTCCGCACCAGCGACGATGGCCAGGAGCATGTCGCGCTGATCGTCGGAGCGTTCGGCGGCCGCGCGCCGCTGGTCCGGCTGCATAGCGAGTGCCTGACCGGAGACGTCTTCGGCTCGCTCAAGTGCGACTGCGGGCCGCAGCTGAAGGAAGCGCTGAGGCTGATCGGCGAAGCAGGTGGCGGCGTGCTTCTCTATCTTCGCCAGGAAGGGCGCGGGATCGGCATCGCCAACAAGATCCGGGCCTACGCGCTCCAGGACCGCGGCCTCGACACCGTCGACGCGAACCTTCGCCTGGGATTTGCCGACGACGAGCGCGATTACCAGCATTCGGCTGCGATCCTGCGGTCGCTCGGAATCGAGGAAGTGCGGCTGCTGACCAACAATCCGGCGAAGCTCGACGGGCTGGAACGCGCGGGCATCCGGGTCGCCGAGCGAGTCGGCCATCACATGCCGGCAAACCCGCATAATGCCGATTATCTCGCGACGAAGCGCGAGAAGAGCGGGCACCTGCCCTAGGCGTCCTCGAACAAGGCGGTTCCGACGCGTACCGCGGTCGCCCCGAGCATCACCGCCGACTTGTAGTCCGCCGACATGCCCATGCTGAGGCCGTCGATACCCTGCTCGCGGGCGATTTTGGCAAGGAGCGCGAAGAACGGCGAAGCTTCCACGCCGACCGGCGGAATGCACATCAGCCCCATCAGCGGCAAAGGCGATTGGCGAACAGCGGCCACGAGATCGGCCACTTCGGCGATCGGGCAACCGCCCTTCTGCGGCTCGTCGCCGATGTTGACCTGCACATAGACGCCGGGAAATCGCCCGGCTTTCGCTGCCGCCTTGGCGAGCGCGTCGAGAAGCGACGGGCGATCGAGCGAATGGATGGAGTCGAACAGCTCGACCGCTTCAGCCGCCTTGTTGGACTGGAGCCGGCCGATGCAGTGAAGCCGAACGCCGGGATTGCGAGCGAGCAGCTCCGGCCATTTCGACAGCGCTTCCTGGACGCGATTCTCGCCGAAATCGGCCTGGCCGGCGGCGATCAGGGTCTCGATCTCCTCGACGCTCCTCGTCTTGCTTACGGCGACGAGAGTCACGTCGGCGGGATCGCGGCGAGCGACCCTGGCGGCGGAGGCGATTCCGTCCCTGATGGCGTGGAGGCGCTCGGCAGCGGTCATGGGCGCGCTATAGGAAGGGCGATGGAGCACCGCCAGACTCTCCCCCGCCAGTGGCTTGTCGCCGACGACCGGCTTGGCCGGCAGCTTTGGGCGGCGGTTCGAGCGCTTCCTCCCGGCAGCGGAATCCTGTTTCTCTATCGCGACCTTCCGATCGGCGAACGGGCAAGGCTGCTTGCCCGGGTCCGGCGGGTCGCGAGCGCCCGTGGACTGACGATCGCGGACGAGGCGGCCGGCGACGCGACCCGGGTGCATGGCGCCGCGGAGATCCGCAAGGCCGCGCTTTCCGGAACTCCCCTCCTCTTCCTGTCGCCGATGTTCCCGACGCGCAGCCACCCCGACTGGCTTCCGATCGAGCCCATGCGTGCAGCGGCGCTGTTGCGGCTGGCGAAAGCGCCGGTGATCGCTCTGGGCGGCATGGATGAGCGCCGGTTCAGGCGCGTTCGGCGATTGGGCTTTTCAGGCTGGGCCGGAATCGGCGCTTACGTTCGGGACGGCCGCTAGAACTTGAAGGCTGTCCCGATGTAGACGGCCTGGCTGTCGACGCGGTTGTCGCTGAGCGCCGAGACCCGGTCGCGCTCGACCTTGTAGCGCACTCCGCCGGTGACCGAGAGGCGGCGGGTCAGCGCATAGGAACCGCCGACGTCGAGCGCGTAATTGTCGGGATCGCGAAGCGCGGGAGCAGCCGTTCCCGCGGAACGGTCGGCCGAAACGGCAACCCGCCCGGTGAAGCGCGGAAGCGAGTAGCTGACGCCAACGACCGCGCTTTCGCGACCATCGACCGGCGAGCCGGCCGACTTGGTCTTCGCGACATCGCCGGCAACGGCGAAGCGGCGCCAGCCGATCGCGACGCCGAGATTATAGCTGACCGGGGTCAGGGCATTGACCGGCGACGCAGCGCTGGCCGAAGCGACCTGCTGCGGCGAGGTCGCCTGCGCGCGGATGGCGACACGAACCTGCGAGGGTCGGCCCTTGGCCGCCGCCGGAGTGAATTTGAAATCGCCGAGCGACGGAACGCGGCCGGAGAAAGCGGCCGCGAGGCGCGGGTCGGCGGTGGCCGGCGTAAAGCCGAAATCGGAGTCGGCGCTGATCGAGATCGCCGGGGGACGCTTGCCCGATTCACCGGCCGCGAACGCAGGCGACAGCAACAGGCCCGTCGCGGCAACCGCGCCGGCCAGTAGAGTCGCACTGAAGCGTCCGAGACTCACGTCGGCCAACTCCCTGTTCGCGAGTCCATATAGGCCCGCGAAGCTGAAGGTTCCATGACCGACTCGATTCGCCGCGAGTCTGTTGCAGATGCACAACAACCGGCGGCCGCGTCGGCCCGCTTGCGGCCTTGCCGCCAGCATCTATAACGCCCGTCGCACCAGATCACTGTCGAGGATCACAGATGTCCCGCCTCAAACTTACTGCCGCCGCTTTGGCCGTCGCAGCGCTGGCCGTTTCGGGTTGCGCCCGCAATCGCAACCTGCCGAACCAGCTGGCGCCCGCGAAGCTGACGACGATCGCGGTCAACAGCTATTTGTGGCAGGCCGCTCTCGACACCGTCTCCTTCGCGCCGCTGCTCCAGGCCGACGCGAACAGCGGCGTCATCATCACCGATTGGTACGCCAATCCGAAGGCGCCGGGCGAGCGGGTCAAGCTGACGGTCACGATCCTCGGCCAGGACCTTCGCGCCGACGCGCTTCGCGTCGCCGCATCGCGCGAGGTTCAGCAGAACGGCAGCTGGGTGGAGGCGCCGGTCACCGCCGCGACTGTCCAGAAGCTCGAGGACATCATCCTCACCCGCGCCCGCGATATTCGCCGTTCCACGCTTCCTGGATAAGAATTGAGGCCTGATATGACCGGCCGATTCGACCCGGCCGTAGCGGACGTCCGCTGGCAAAGGCGCTGGGAGGACGAGCGCTGCTTCGTTGCCGATACGACAAGCGGCAAGCCCAAGACCTATGTGCTCGAGATGTTCCCTTATCCATCCGGGCGCATCCACATGGGGCACGTCCGCAACTACACCATGGGTGACGTGCTCGCCCGCTATCGCCGGATGCAGGGTTTCGAAGTGCTCCACCCGATGGGCTGGGACGCTTTCGGAATGCCCGCCGAAAATGCGGCGATGGAGCGCGGTGTGCATCCGGACGGATGGACCCGGTCGAACATCGCCGCGATGCGCGACCAGTTGAAGAGGCTCGGTTTCGCGCTCGACTGGAGTCGCGAAGTCGCGACCTGCGACCCCGAATATTACGGGCACGAACAGGCGCTGTTCCTCGATCTCTATGAAGCGGGCCTGGTTTACCGCAAGGAAAGCGAGGTCAACTGGGACCCCGTCGACCATACGGTGCTCGCCAACGAGCAGGTGATCGACGGCAAGGGCTGGCGATCCGGGGCGGTCGTCGAGCGGCGCAAGCTTTCGCAATGGTTCCTGAAGATCACGGACTTCGCCGATGAACTTCTCGACGGGCTGAAGACGCTGGAAGCCTGGCCCGAGAAGGTGAAGCTGATGCAGGAGAACTGGATCGGCCGGTCCGACGGGCTCCGCTTCCGGTTCAGCCTGGTGGGCGAAGGCAGCGCTTGCGATTACCCGTGGGTGAAGGCCGCGCTCGCGGCTGCACCCGAGGTCGAGGTCTTCACGACCCGGCCGGACACGATCTTCGGCGCAAGCTTCGTCGCGGTCGCCCCCGATCACCCGCTCGCCAGCGCGATTGCCGGCGAGAATCCCGATGCCGCCGCCTTCATTGCGGAATGCAAGTCGGTGGGCACCAGCGAAGAAGCGATCGAGAGCCAGCAGAAGCGCGGCTTCGCGACCGGGCTGGAGGCTGTTCACCCGCTCGATCCCGAATGGCGACTGCCGGTCTGGATCGCGAACTTCGTTCTGATGGAATATGGCACCGGCGCGATCTTCGGCGTGCCTGCGCACGACCAGCGCGATTTCGAATTCGCCCGCGAGTACGACCTTCCGATCCGCCGAGTCGTCGCCAAAGCCGACCAGGACAAGGACACGCCGATCGGCGATTCGGCCGAGCCCGGCGAAGGCGTGATCGTCAATTCCGGCTTCCTCGACGGCCTTTCGGTCGAGGAGGCGCAGGATTCCGTCATTCGCCGTGCCGAGGAGCAAGGCTGGGGCAAGCGCGAAATCGCTTATCGCCTGCGCGACTGGGGAGTCTCGCGCCAGCGCTACTGGGGCACTCCGATCCCTATGATCCACTGCGATGCGTGCGGCCCGGTTCCGGTCCCGCGCGAGCAGCTTCCGGTGCTGCTTCCGGAGAACGTCAGCTTCGACGTTCCCGGCAATCCGCTCGATCGCAACGAATCGTGGAAGCATGCCACCTGCCCGAAATGCGGCGGCGCGGCCCGGCGCGAAACGGACACGTTCGACACCTTCGTCGATTCGAGCTGGTATTTCGTCCGCTTCGCAAGCCAGCCGATCGACAGGCCGTTCGACAAGGCAGACGCGGAGAAATGGCTGCCCGTCGACCAGTATATCGGCGGAGTCGAGCATGCGATCCTGCACCTGCTCTACGCGCGATTCTGGACCCGGGCGCTGAAGCGCATCGGCAAGCTCGACATCGATGAGCCGTTCAAGGGGCTGTTCACCCAGGGAATGGTGACTCACGAAACCTATCGCGGCATCGACGGCCGCTGGTTGTCACCCGACGAGGTGGCCAAGAACGACGGCGGGCAGCTGATCGACGCGGCCGGCGCCGCCGTCGCCCGCGGGCGCGTCGAAAAGATGTCGAAGTCGAAGCGCAACACCGTGGATCCGGAGCCGATCGTCGCGAAATATGGGGCGGACGCGGTGCGCTGGTTCATGCTCTCCGACAGCCCGCCGGAGCGCGACCTGGAATGGTCGATCGGCGGGATCGAGGGCGCCGCGCGCTTCGTCCAGCGGGTATGGAAGCTGGCGACCGGAGCCATCGGCGGCGAGGGCGCCGACGAGGCCCTGAACCGGAAGCTGCACCGCACGGTCGCCGCGGTCGGCGAAGCGATCGACGCCCTCCAGTTCAACAAGGCCGTGGCGCAACTCTACGAGTTGGTCAGCGCGATCGAGAAGGCGCCGGCTTCGGCAACCCGGGCGGAGGCCGTTCGCACACTGGTGCGGCTGGCGGCGCCGATGGCGCCGCATCTTGCCGAGGAGTGCTGGAGCTCGCTGGGCGAGACTGGGCTCGTGGCCAACGCCGAATGGCCAAAGTTCGACCCTGCGATGCTGGTCGAGGATCAGGTCACCCTTGCGATCCAGATCAACGGCAAGCTTCGTGACACGCTCACCGCTCCGCGGGGGCTCGGTCGCGATGAAGCCGAGGCGCTCGCCCTCTCCTCGGAGAAGATCCAGCGCCAGCTCGGCGGAGGAACGCCGCGCAAGGTCATTGTCGTTCCCGACCGGCTGGTGAATATCGTCGCGTGATGCGACGATTCGCTCTTGCCGCTGCAGCGCTGCTGCTTCCCTCCTGCGCGCTTCACCCGCTTTACGCAGGCGGCACGTCGGGCGAGGTTGCTGCAACGCTTCGTCAGGTAACGGTCGCTCCGATCCCCGGCCGCAACGGCTGGCTTGTGTACAACAAGCTCAAGGACCGGCTGGGCGAAGCCGGCGTCGGACATCCGGCCTATCGGCTCGAAGTCCAGCTTGACGACGAGATCATCGGCCTCGGCATCCGGGGCGACAGGGCGGCGACTCGCGAGCGCCGGACCTTGCGGGCGCGCTATCGGCTGGTGACGGTCGGGACCGGCCAGGTGGTTCTCGACGCGACGGCCGGATCGGACGCGGGGATCGACGTGGTTAGCTCCGAATATGCCACCATCGCGGCCGAGCAGACGGCGGCCGAAAGGCTGGCCGATGTCGTCGCCGACCAGATCGTCTCCCGCCTCGCGCTTTACGCGACTCGAACGTCGGCGGCGAAGTGAAGCCGGCGCGGGGAAGCCTCGGGCGCGCTCTCGACCAACCCGATCCGGCAATCCGCTTCTATCTTTTCTACGGGCCCGACGAAGGGCAGTCGCGCGGTCACGCCGAACGGCTTTTGAAGGGCCTCGAAGCCGAGAAAGCGGCGGTTTCGGCGCAAGCGGCGAAGGCGGATCCGGCGCTGCTTGCCGACGAGGCGGCGGCAATTGGCTTGTTCGGCGGCAAGCGCGCCCTGTGGATCGAGCCCGCCGGAGACGAAATCGCTCCCGCTGTCGAAGCGCTTCTCGATGCCGCGAGCGTCGAGAGCCCGGTGATCGCCGTCGCGGGTGGTCTTCGCAAGACTTCGCCGCTGGTGAAGATCGCGGAATCCGACCCGAACGCGCTTGCGCACATCTCCTATGAGCTCAGCGAGCGCGACGCCGAGCGGCTGGTGGATGAACTGGCGCGTGAGGAGGGGCTTCGGCTTGCCCCCGGCCTTGCGGCGCGGATTGCCTCCGTCGCTGCAAACGAACGCGGCATCATCGCTCAGGAGCTGGCGAAGCTGGCTCTGTATACCGGGGCGAGCCGCGACGATCCCAAGTCCGTCGATCGCGATACGCTCGAAGAAATCGGAGCAGGCGCCGAGGGAGACTGGATGCGGCTGGGCGATCTCGCCTTGTCCGGCGATCTCAAGCAGCTTGCGCATGAGCTGGACGCCAGCGCAGCGGATGCCGAGCCGGTCTCCGTCATTCGGGCGCTCCAGAGGCGGCTGCTGATGCTTGCTCCCATTCGCGCCAGGGTGGATGGCGGCCAGCGGCCCCATGACGCCGTGACGTCAGCCGGCAAGTCCGTGTTCTGGAAGGATAAAGACCTGGTCGCCCGGCTCGTTTCCCTGTGGGATTCGCAAGCTTTGGCGCGGGTCCTGGAACGCTCGGGAGCGCTTGAGCGACGGCTGATGCGAGGCGATTCCCCGCCGCCCGCGGATGCGCTGGAGGAAGAGCTGGTTGCGGTTGCGCGGAGCGCGCGGCGCCGGTGAGCCCTAGATCGACTCGCCGCTGAGCCGCTGACAAAGCATGTCGAGCTGGTCCAGGCTTGCGTAGTGGAGAGTCACGGTGCCGCGCGTACCGTCGTTGGCGACCTTCACCTTGAGCCCGAGCATGTCGCCGAGCTGACGTTCCAGCGCAGCAAGGTCGGCATCCTTCGCGGTCGGTTCGCGTGGCCCGGAGGGGCTGCGGCTCGTATCGGTCGCAGGCCGGGCATCCCTTGCAAGCGCCTCCGCCTGGCGGACGGAAAGCCCCTTTTCGACGATCTCGCGGGCAAGAGAATCCGGATTCGGCGCGGTCAGGATCGCCCGCGCGTGTCCCATGCTGATATCGCCTTGCAATAGCGATTGCTTGGCAGCGGCCGGAAGATCGAGCAATCTCAACAAGTTGGCGATATGGCTACGCGACTTGTGCACGAGCTTGGCCACATCTTCCTGGGTATGACCATAATCGCCAATGAGCTTCTTGTAGCCCTCGGCCTCCTCGATCGCATTGAGGTCCTTGCGCTGGATGTTCTCGATCAGCGCAATTTCGGCCGACGTGGAATCATCGATCTCGCGGACGATGGCCGGGATCGTGTGCAGCCGCGCACGCTGCGCCGCTCTCCATCGCCGCTCGCCGGCAACGAGCTGGAAATTTTCCCCATCGGGGCGAAGCAGGATCGGCTGAAGAACGCCGCGTTCGGCGATCGAGTCGGCCAGCTCCGCGATGCTGTCCTCATCGAAATGGACTCGCGGCTGCGCCGGGTTGGGCCGGATCCGCCCGATTTCGACTTCGCGAACGCCGCTCTGGGGAGCTTCGTCCTGACCGGATGCCCTCGAGGCGCCCGGCCGCGCCGCCTCGTCGAGAAGCGCCGCAAGGCCGCGGCCCAGGCCCGAGCTCTTCTTGTCGCTCATGCCGCCTCGGCCGCTCTCGGAAGCCGCGCCATCAACTCGCGCGCCAACCGGACATACGCCTCCGAACCCGGGCATTTCAGGTCGTAGATCAGCGCGGGAAGGCCGTGGCTTGGCGCCTCGGACAGGCGCACGTTCCTGGGAACGACCGTTTCGAACACGGCCGGGCCCAGGCACGCGCGGACGTCGTCGGACACTTGCTGGGACAGGCGGTTGCGGCGATCGAACATGGTCAGGGCAATGCCGAGGATCGCAAGGTCGGGATTGAAGGCGACCCGAATGCGCTCAACGGTCTGCAAAAGCTGGCTAAGTCCTTCCAATGCGAAGAATTCCGACTGCAGCGGGACGAGCAATTGCCGCGCTGCGACAAGCCCGTTCACCGTCAGCAGTCCCAGCGACGGCGGGCAATCGATCAGGCAGATGTCCCACCGCCCGGCCGGAGCTGCCGACAGCGCCTTGTCGAGGCGGTGCGCGCGATCCTGGAGGCCGACGAGCTCCACTTCCGCTCCGGACAGATCCATCGTTGCCGGCAGCAGATCGAGCCGGGGGACGCGAGTCGGCAGGACGCACTCCAGTACCGTGGCGGAACCGATAAGAGCGTCATAGCTCGACCGTTCGCGCTTCGACTGCGGAACGCCAAGGCCCGTCGAGGCATTCCCCTGCGGGTCGAGGTCGATCAACAGGACCTTCCAGCCGATCGCGGCCAGGGCCGTTGCTAGATTGATTGCGGTGGTCGTCTTGCCGACCCCGCCCTTCTGGTTCGCGATTGCGACGCGAATCATCGCCCACCCCTCGCTCTTACATTCCGGAGCAGAAGGATCCGCGAGTCCGGATCGGTGCTGCTCGGTACGCTGGTCGCATCACAGTGCCAGTTTCTCCGGGCGTCGGCCAGTTCCGATTCGGCGACTCGCCCCTTGGGCAGGACCCAGAGTGTTTTTCTTGTGGACAGATGCGTGGATAGTCTCAGCAGCTTGCCCAGTTCCGCGACCGCCCGCGCGGTGATCACGTCAAAGGTGCCGGCGACCTTTTCGACCTTTGTCGGAGCCACGGTGACTCGCTCCGTAAGCGCGAGTTCGGTCACGCAATGCTGGAGGAACTCGGCGCGGAGGCGGCGCGGCTCGATGAGGGTCACGGGACCGTCCACCAGCAGCGCGATCACGATGCCTGGGAGGCCGGCTCCCGAACCGATGTCGACCCACGCCGACCG
>JBQCIU010000086.1:0-8769 GCA_051953395.1 Sphingomicrobium sp. | reverse complement strand
TCGTAGAGCAGGTTGAACTCGACGTAGCGGCCGCGGAATTCGAGCAGCCGCTCGACGTCCTCGGGCGTGAACGGCGTTTCCATCCGGGCGCGGACGAGTTGCGGGAAAATGTCGAGGAAGGCTTCGCCGACGTCGCGGGTGAAGGCGAAATTCTGGTCGAAGGTCGCGCCTTCGCCCGGCTCGTGGCACTCGAGATGATCGTAGAAGATCCCGCCGACACCGCGCGACACGCCGCGGTGGGGAAGGAAGAAATAGTCGTCGGCCCATTTCGAGAAGCGCGGATAGAAGGTCGGGTCGTGCGCAGCGCAGGCCGCTCGGAGCCGGGCATGGAACGCCTCGGTGTCCGCGGCATAGGGAATGGCCGGGTTGAGGTCGGCGCCGCCGCCGAACCAGCGCTTCGTGGTCGTCAGGAAGCGCGTGTTCATGTGCACCGCCGGGACGTGCGGGTTGGCCATGTGCGCGACGAGGCTGATTCCGGTGGCGAAGAATCGCGGCTCCTTCGGGTCGGCTCCGAAGATCGACTTGGCGAATTCGGGGGAGAATTGGCCGCCGACGGTGGAGACGTTGACCCCGACCTTTTCGAAGACCTTGCCGTTCATCTGGCTGCGCACGCCGCCGCCGCCGGTCGAGCCGGTCTCGTCCGGGCGGTTCCAGGCGGTCCGCACGAATTTCGCCTTCGACCCCGCCTCGCTCTCGATTTCCTCGAACGCGGCGCAGATCCGGTCGCGGAGCGATTCGAACCAGTCCTTCGCCGCCTGTTGCTGATCGTCCAGGGGAAGCATGGGGCGGCCTTTAGCCCCTCGCGCCCGCGAAAGTCAGGCCCTCACCAGCGCGGATATTTCTTTTCCAGCTCGGCGATCACCTTGTCGGCATCGTCGGGATGGACCTTGCGAAGGATCGCGTTGAGCTTCTCCTCCAGCCGCTCGTCGCTTCCGCCCGTCAGCGGGCAGCCGGCGTAATAGAGATAGGTGAAGACGATCATCTGGTAGAGCAGGGAGAAGAACTCCGCCTGCCAGTTCTCGAGCGTGCTCCGGGCCATCTGAAACAGATAGGTCGAGACATGGATCGAGGCGTGCTGCTCGTTCTGGAGCTGGACATATTCGGCCCAGCCGGAGAGCCAGTGGGCGGTGAGCAGGACGAGGAAAATGGACCCGGTCACCCAGGCCAGGCTGTAGCGCTTGAACATCGGCCGTCCCCCTTTCGAACGTCGCTCCGGCATCTTGCAGCGATTCGGGGGTCCGGAACAGCTTGCCATGCGGAGGCAATGAATTAGCATCGGCATTTCCACCGGGGCTGGCGGAGGCAAATCGACGATGCTGGTTGCGCTGCTGGTCCCGCTCGGGCTCGCGATCCTGTTCTTCACGATCATCCTGGTGCGCTCGGCGATTGCGAGACGCGCGACTCCCAACGGCGAGGCGATGGCGCTGGGCAGCGTCGTCGCCTTCTTCGACACGCTTGGAATCGGCTCGTTCGCTCCGACCGCCGCCTGGTTCAAATTCCGCAAGATGGTTCCGGACCGGCTGATCCCGCCGACGATGATCGTCGGGCTGACCCCGCCGGTGATGGTCGAAACCATCATTTTCCTGACCAAGCTGGGGGTGAAGGTCGATCCGGTGCTGCTGTTCGGCTCCGCGGTCGCGGTTCTTCTGGGCGGGCTGATGGGGGCGCCGCTCGTTGCCCGGGCGCGAGTCTGGGTCGTGCAGCTGACGGTCGCCGTCGGACTGCTGCTGGCGGCGATCTTCTACGGCCTCGACGCGGCCGCGGCGCACAACATCCACATCATTCCCGGCGGAGGGACCGCGGCCGGCCTTCCCCCGATCCTGACGATCGTCGCAATCGCGGCGAGCTTCGGCTTTGGAGTCCTGCTCAATTTCGGAGTCGGCAATTACGCTCCGACCCTGGTGTTCCTGAGCCTGATGGGAATGGACCCGCGGCTTTGCTTCCCGGTCATGGCGGCGGGCGCAGCGCTGATGGGCGCAGGGGCGGGGGCGAAGCATATCCAGCTCGGGCAGATCGACCTCAAGGTCGTCCTCGGCCTGGCGATCGGGGGAATTCCGGGAGTCCTGATCGCCGCCTATCTCGTCGTCACAATGCCGCTCGAATATCTCCGCTGGCTGGTGATCGTGGTCGTGCTCTATGCCGCCGCGGTGATGTTCCGTTCCGCCTGGGTCGGCAGAAACCAAGGAAAATCGCGCTCCGCGCCGGTTACTGCGGCGCTGTGACAATTCGGCCCCTTCACAGACCCCGAACCCCTCGCTATCAGGCCCGCAATCGCCTTAACGGGGGCCCCGGCAGGGCGGGCCGCCAATAGTCATAGGGTAAGCATGGCTGACGTTCCGGTTACGGCTGGCGATGGCGTTCGCCGCCGCGATTTTCTCAATGTCGCAGCGGTGAGCTTTGCAGGCGTGGGCGCCGTCGCTGCGATCTCTCCACTTCTCGTCCAGATGTCGCCTCCGGCCGACGTGCTGGCGCTGTCGACGACCGAAGTCGACATTTCCAAGGTCCAGCGGGGGCAGGGCATCAAGACTGTGTGGCGCAAGCAGCCGGTCTTCGTCCGCAACCTCACCGACAAGGAAATCGCCGAGGCCAATGCGGTGCCGCTGTCGGAGCTTCGCGATCCGCAGACTCTGGCCGAGCGAACCAAGCCGGGCCACAGCAACTGGCTGATCACCCTGGGCGTCTGCACCCACCTCGGCTGCGTCCCGCTCGGGATCGGCGAGGGCGAGAACAAGGGCCCGTATGGCGGCTATTTCTGCCCCTGCCACGGCTCGATGTACGACACCGCGGCGCGGATCCGGCAAGGACCGGCGCCGAAGAACCTGTTCGTTCCGGATTACAACTTCACGTCGGCGACGACGGTCGTGATCGGCGCAAAGGGGTAGAGCGAGAATGAGTTTTTCCTGGGCCAGGTCCTACGAACCCAAGCATCCGTTCATGCGCTGGCTGGACGAGCGCCTGCCGCTTCCGCGGCTGGTCTATGGCGCGGTCGGCGGCGGCTATCCGGTTCCGCGCAACCTCAATTACTGGTGGAATTTCGGAGTCCTCGCGGGCGTCTTCCTGACGATCCAGATCGTCACCGGAATCACGCTTGCGATGTGGTATTACGCGACCAACGACGGCGCGTTCAATTCGGTCGAGCACATCATGCGCGACGTGAACGCGGGCTGGGTCCTTCGCTACGCCCACATGAACGGCGCGAGCTTCTTCTTCCTGGTCACCTACATCCACATTTTCCGCGGGCTCTATTACGGATCGTACAAGGCGCCGCGCGAGCTGGTGTGGATGCTCGGGCTGGTCATCTATCTGTTGATGATGGCGACGGCGTTCATGGGCTACGTGCTTCCGTGGGGCCAGATGAGCTTCTGGGGAGCGCAGGTCATCACCGGCTTCTTCGGCGCGATTCCCGTCATCGGCGAGCCGCTTCGGGTGTGGCTGCTCGGAGGCTATGCCCCCGACCAGGCGGCACTGACGCGCTTCTTCTCGCTTCACTATTTGCTGCCGTTCGTGATCGCGGGCGTGATCATCCTTCACATCTGGGCGCTGCACATCCCGGGATCGGGCAACCCGACCGGAGTCGACGTCAAGGACGAGAAGGACACGCTGCCGTTCCACCCGTTCTACACGGCCAAGGACGGCTGGTTCGCGGCGCTGGTGCTCCTGGCCTATGCGCTGGTGGTCTATTTCGCTCCCAACTACCTGGGGCACCCGGACAATTACATTCCGGCCAATCCGCTCGCGACTCCGCCGCACATCGTTCCCGAATGGTATTTCTGGCCGTTCTACGCGATCCTTCGCTCCTTCACCGTCGACTTCATCCTGCCGGCGAAGCTGTGGGGCGTGCTGGCGATGTTCACGTCGATCCTGCTGCTGTTCTTCCTGCCGTGGCTCGACAAGTCGCCGGTGCGGTCGGGAAGCTACCGGCCCGTGTTCAAGCGCTTCTTCTGGCTGCTCGTCATCGACGTTCTCATCCTCGGCTATATCGGCGGGGCGGAGATCACGCCGTTCAACATCGCGCTGGGCCAGTTCGCAGCCGCTTATTACTTCCTGCACTTCCTGGTCATCCTTCCGCTCGTCTCCAAGTACGAGCAGCCGCTGCCGCTTCCGAGGTCGATCACCGACTCGGTGCTTCACGGCGAGGAGCAGGAAAGCGCACCTGCCGGAGTGAAGACCGGCGGGAAAACCACCACCGTCGCGAGTTAGGGATCAGGGGGAAAGCCTAAGCACATGGTCCGCATCATCGGTTTCCTAGTCGGACTGGCATTCGCCGGAGTCCTTCTGATCTCGCTGTTCGTCGGCGTGTCGGAATATGTGAAGAGCCCGCCGGCGCCGACGGCCGAGGAGGAATTCCACCTCCCGCCCAAGCCGCTGCATCTCGCCAGCGACGGCCCGTTCGGCCATTTCGACAAGCGCCAGCTTCAGCGCGGCCTGAAGGTCTACACGGAAGTCTGCTCGGCCTGTCACAGCCTCAGCCACGTCGCGTTCCGCGACCTGTCGCAGCTCGGTTACAACGAGGCGCAGGTCAAGAATTACGCGAGCTCGGGCAATTACTGGAAGACCGAGGTCCCGGACATCAATCCGGACACGGGCGAGGCGAGCACCCGCAAGCCGCTCCCGTCGGATCACTTCCCGCCGCCGTTCCCGAACGAGATCGCCGCGCGCGCCGCCAACAACAACGCGCTTCCGCCGGACCTGTCGCTGATCGTCAAGGCCCGCGAAGGCGGAGCGGCCTACGTCCACTCGATCCTCACCGGCTACCAGAACCAGCCGGCGGAGCTGCTGAAGAAGTTCCCGGCGTCGAAGACCCCGCCGAACCTTCACTACAATCCGTACTTCGCGAACCTGAACATCGCGATGCCGCCGCCGCTGACGACGGACGGGCAGGTGACCTATGACGACGGCACCAAGCCGACGGTCGACCAGATGGCGACCGACGTCGCGGCCTTCCTGGTGTGGGCAGCCGAGCCGAACCTCGGGCGCCGCCACTCGGCCGGGATCGCGGTCGTCGTGTTCCTCCTGTTCGGAACCATCTTCGCCTTCCTGGCCTACAAGAACGTGTGGGCCGAGGCGAAGCGCAAGGTGCTGGTCACCGGACCTTTGGAGCCGGAGAACAAGGCGAAGCGCAAGAGCGCCTCGCGCAAGGCCGGCGTAAAGGGCTAAACCCTAACGCGGATTAGGTTTTCCTGCCGCCCGGATGAAAATTCATTCATCCGGGCGACAGCACGGAACGCGCACTCTTCCCGACGCATTGAGTATTTCGATCCTCGCGTTCTGGAGGGATTTATGCGCGCTCGTCTTGCAATCCTGCTTGCCGGCACAGTCGCACTGGGCGGCTGCGCTTACGGTTACGGCGACTACGGCTCCTACGGCGGCCTCTCGGTCGGCATCGGCTCCGGTTATGGCGGTTATTACGGCGGCTATGGCGGATACGGCGGCTGCTACGATCCCTATTCGGCGGCCGGCGGCTATGGCGGCTACGATTATTACGGCTTCCCCACCGGCGGCTACGGTTATGGGAGCTGCGGCTACGGCGGCGCCTACGGCCCCTACGGGAGCGCGCCTTATTACGGCTGGTACGGCGACTATTATTACCCGGGCACCGGCTATTACGTCTATGACAGCTATCGCCGGCCGCACGTCTGGAGCGACAGCCAGCGGCGCTACTGGACGCGCCAGCGCGAACGCGCGCTCAGCACGTCGCGGACGCCCGATCGCCAGGCGACCCAGTCGACGACGATCCGCGAGAACTGGAGCGGGTTCAGCCGGCCGCAGCGAACGGAGAGCAGCCGGCGCGACACGACTCGCCGCGACGACATGCGCCGCGACCGCCGGAGCGACAGCACCCGGCCGCAGTAGCAGCGGCTAGTCCGCCGGCCTTCGGCGGATGAGCACGATCGACGTGAACCGCATCACGGCGACGGAGTCCTGGTTGGTCACGGTCGTTTCCGTGCGAAAGGAGCCGATTTCCGGCTTGCTGCGCGACGGGGTCTTGTCGACGATCCGCCCGCGCACGTGGAGCGTGTCGCCCGGATAGACCGGCTTCAGCCAGCGAAGCTCATCCACCCCCGGCGAGCCGAGTCCCGCCTGCTCGTCCTGGACGACGTAGCGGGCGATCACCGCCATGGTCATCGCGCAGGTGTGCCAGCCGCTAGCGGCAAGCCGGCCGAAATGGGTCTTCGCCGCTTCCTCGTCGGAAAGATGGAAGGGCTGCGGGTCGTATTTGCGGGCGAAGTCGAGCACTTCCTCGCGCGTGACCTCGTAGGAGCCGAAGTCGGTTTCGGAGCCGACTTCCAGGTCTTCGAAATAGATCATGCCCCGTCATTGCGAGGAACGGGGCGACGACGCAATCCACATGGACGCCGCCGGATTGCGCCGCCGCTCCGGCAATGACAGTGTTCGAACCGTGGCGACCAAGGCTCCCGCACCCGCGCATCTCCATCCCCGGCTCATCGAGGCGGCGATCGCGCTCAACGCAAACCGGCTCGACGTTGCCGAGCGGATCCTGAAGCCGCATCTCAGCGAGGACCCGTTCGACGCCAAGGCCATCCGGATGCTTGCCGAGCTCGCCGGCAGGATCGGGCGCTGGCGCGATGCCGAGACCCTGCTTCGCCGGGCGGTCGAAATCGCTCCCGCCTGGACGACGGCCCGGGCGAACCTCGCGCTCGTGCTCGGCCGGATGGGGCGGCCGGCGGAGGCCCTGGAGCTTCTCGACGGAGTCTTCGCGGAGGAGCCCGACGGGCTCAGCCACTGGAACCTCAAGGCGGCGACGCTCGGCCGGCTGGGCGAGTTCGACGAGGCGATGGCGCTGTACGAAAGCGTGCTCCAGCGGACCCCGAACCAGCCCAAGGTGTGGATGAGCTACGGCCACATGCTGAAGACGGTGGGGCGGCAGGCGGATGGAATCGCCGCCTATCGCAAGGCGATCGCGATCAAGCCGTCGCTCGGCGAAGCCTGGTGGAGCCTCGCCAATTTGAAGACCGTCAAATTCGACGAAGCGGACGTTGCAGCGATGAAGGCGGCGCTCCAATCGGGCGGCCTCGACGACGAGGACCGGCTGCACCTCGACTTCGCGCTGGGCAAGGCGATGCACGATGCGGGCCGGCCCGACGAAGCCTTCGCTCATTATGCGCTCGGCAACGCGCTCCGCCTCAGGCTGCAGCCGTATAGGAGCGCGGACGTCACCCGGCTGGTCGACGACAGCATCGCCGCCTTTACGGCGCAGGCCTTCGCCGAGCGCGCGGGCGGGTGCGATTCGCCCGATCCGATCTTCATCGTCGGGATGCCGCGGGCCGGATCGACCCTGGTCGAGCAGATCCTGTCCTCGCACAGCCTGGTCGAGGGCACGTCCGAGCTTCCGGACCTGCCCGCGGTCGCCCGGCAGGAAAGCGGCTATCCGGCCTCGGTGCTGGCGCTGAGCGAGAGCGAACGCCGGGCGCGGGGTGAGGAGTATCTGAAACGCGCGTCGGTGCAGAGGCGGACGGCCAGGCCCTATTTCATCGACAAGCTGCCCAACAACTGGATGTACGTGCCTTTCATCCAGCTGGTGCTTCCCAACGCGAAGATCATCGACGCGCGGCGGCACCCGATGGCCTGCTGCTTTTCGAACTTCCGGCAGCATTTCGCCCGCGGGCAGAACTTCACCTACGCGCTGGAGGATCTCGGCCATTATTACGCCGATTACGTCCGGCTGATGGCGCACGTGGACTCGGTGCTTCCGAGGCGGGTGCATCGCGTGATCTACGAAAGGATGGTCGACGACACCGAGACCGAGGTGCGCGCCCTGCTCGAACATTGCGGGCTGGAGTTCGAGCCGGCGTGCCTGGAATTCCACAAGACCGAGCGGGCCGTCCGGACGGCGAGCTCGGAACAGGTGCGCCGGCCCATCTATCGCGATTCCACCGACGAGTGGCGCGCCTATGAATCGCACCTGGGACCGCTGGAGGCGGCGCTCGGGGATGGGATTGCCGCTTACCCGCAAGCGCCCGCGTCCGCCGCGCAACGGTAGCGGAACAATCGTCCGGCACTGCCGCGACCGCCGTTGACAATCGGTCACGGCTCTGTCGCTATTCCGACACATCTGAAGGGGGCTTTCGATGTCTAACGCGAAGATTCGCGGCCTTGCATTCGGGCTGCTTGCGTCAACCTTCCTCGTTTCGCCTGCATTCGCTCAGAACTCGGCGCCGGTCGACGCCACTCCGGCGACGCCGACGACCCAGTCGCCGGCACCCGCGACCAACGCGACCGACGTCACTTCGCAGCCGCCGCAGGTCGCGGTGGCGCAGGAGGGCGAGGCCCGCGACCCCAACGACATCTTCGTCACCGCAACCAAGCGCGAGGAGCTTCTCCAGAACGTCCCGCAGAGCGTGATCGCGCTCGGCACCCGGCGGCTCGACCAGCTCAACATCTCGAACTTCGAGCAGTACACCAAGCAGCTCCCGTCGGTGAGCTACAACACGTCGCAGTCCGGCGGCGCGGTGATCTACATGCGTGGAGTCGCGACCGGCGGCGACGGCAACCATTCGGGATCGCTCCCGTCGGTCGGCGTCTATCTCGACGAGCAGCCGGTGACGACCATCGACGGCACGCTCGACGTCCACATCTACGACGTCGCCCGGATCGAGAGTCTCGCTGGCCCGCAGGGCACGCTCTACGGCGCATCGAGCGAAGCCGGCACCATCCGCATCATCACCAACAAGCCCGAAATCGGCGTGTTCACCGGGCGCGTCGACGCTGAGGGCAACATGGTCGCCCACGGTGGCGCGGGCGGCAAGC
>JBQCIU010000085.1:0-55872 GCA_051953395.1 Sphingomicrobium sp. | reverse complement strand
ATCCGCAAGGCGATGAGCGAGATGGGCTATCGCGGCGCCGGCACGATCGAGTTCCTGTACGAGAACGGCGAATTCTACTTCATCGAGATGAACACCCGGCTTCAGGTCGAGCATCCGGTGACGGAGATGATCAGCGGCATCGACCTCGTCCGCGAGCAGATCCGGGTCGCCAACGGCGACGGGCTGTCCTGCCGGCAGGAGGACGTCCGGCTCCACGGCCACGCGATCGAGTGCCGGATCAATGCCGAGGACCCGCGAACCTTCGTTCCATCGCCGGGGCTGGTGAAGAATTATGTCGCGCCCGGCGGAATGCACGTCCGCGTCGATAGCGGCCTCTACACCGGCTACCGCGTGCCGCCATATTACGACAGCATGATCGCCAAGCTGATCGTCTACGGCACCACTCGCGAGCGCTGCATCATGCGCCTCAAGCGCGCGCTGGAAGAGTTCGTGGTCGAGGGGATGAACACGACCGTCCCGCTCCATCAGCGGCTCGTCCGCGACCCCGAATTCCTCGCCGGCGATTATACGATCAAGTGGCTGGAAGCCTGGCTCGAGCGAAATCCCGAGTAGGACTCTCCGGGGGACAGACCGCGCAGGGATTTCCGGAATAGCTCAGGCGGCCATCAGTCCGCCGCGATAGACGACATCCTCCAGAGTCCGGCCCGCCCCGCGCGCGACGCAGGTCAGCGGATCGTCGGCGACCGTCACCGGAAGGCCGGTCTCGTCGGAAAGGACAATGCTGAGATCGCGAAGCAGCGATCCGCCGCCGGTCAGCGTGATTCCCTCATCGAGCACGTCCGCCGCAATCTCCGGCTGCGTATTCTCCAGGGCGGCCCGGACGACGGCCACGATCCGGTGCACCGGCTCCGAAAGCGCTTCCGCGACCTGAGTCTGGTTGAGCATGATCTCCCGCGGGATTCCGCGGGTGACGTCCCTTCCGCGAACGTAGGTTTCCAGGCCCGTCCCCTTCGGCGGCGCGGTGGCCGTGCCGATCTCGATCTTCACGCGCTCGGCCGTGCCCTCGCCGATCATCAGGTTATAGTTGCGCCGGACATAGGAGATGATCGCGTCGTCCATGCGGTCGCCGCCGACCCGCGCCGAGCAGCAATAGGCGAGGCCCTGGAGCGAGATGACTCCGACTTCGGTCGTGCCGCCGCCGATGTCGACAACCATCGACCCGATCGGCTCGGTGACCGGAAGCCCGGCGCCAATCGCGGCAGCCATCGGCTCTTCGAGGAGCGAGACGCGGTCGGCCCCGGCGTTGCTCACCGCCTGCCGGATCGCCCGTCGCTCGACCGGCGTGGCGCAGGACGGGATCGAAATCACCACCTCCGGCCCGCGCGAGAAGCGGCTCGGCCCGCCGTGCGCCTTGCGGATCAAATGCTTGATCATTTCTTCGGCAACTTCGAGGTCGGCGATCACTCCGCTCCGAAGCGGCCGGATCGTCTCGACGTTCGCCGGGGTCTTGCCCATCATCAGCTTGGCGTCGTCGCCGATCGCCCGCACCCGGCGCAGTCCGTCGCGCCCGGTCTCCATCGCCACGACCGACGGTTCGCTGATCACGATCCCGGCGCCCGCCGCGTAAACCACGGTATTGCAGGTGCCGAGGTCGATCGCCACGCCCCTCGGCGAGAAATTGAATAGATTGCGCACGTGTCCCGCCCCCTCCGCGAAGCTCGGTTCAAAAGAGAATCACCCCGGAAAAGAGCAGCTTGGCAGCTGCGGCGGTTAATCCCAGCCATGGTTAACGGAGAAACTTCGAAGCGTTGCGCCGCTGCGGCAAGCGGTTGTCGGCCAGCGGGGTTGCGCAGGTCGCGCCGAGCCCTAGTGTAACGGCTCCGGGGGGAGCTTCGAATGAGCCTGATCGCGGACCTGAAGTCGCTCGAGCCTCGCCAGAGAAGCGCGATCTGGGCGAGCTATCTCGGCTGGACCCTGGACGCCTTCGATTACTTCCTGCTGGTGTTCATGCTGAAGGCGATCTCGACCGAGTTCGGGACCGACGTCTCGGAAGTCGCCGTCGCAATCATGCTGACCCTGGCTGCAAGGCCATTCGGGGCGCTGGTCTTCGGTCTCCTTGCCGACCGGTTTGGCCGGCGGCCGATCCTGATCGTGGTCATCCTCGCTTTCTCGGTGTTTTCGGCTTTGTCCGGCCTCGCCGGGTCGCTGACTCAGCTTCTGGTGATCCGAACCCTGTTCGGCTTCGCCATGGGCGGCGAATGGGGGATCGGCGCGAGCCTTGTGATGGAGACCATTCCGGCCAAGCTCCGGGGACCCGTCTCCGGCCTCCTCCAGAGCGGTTATCCTTCGGGCTATTTCATCGCCAGCCTCGCCTATTTCGCTTTGTTCGACACGATCGGCTGGCGCGGCATGTTCTTCGTCGGGATCGCCCCTGCCCTGCTGGTTTTCCTGATCCGGATGCACGTCGAGGAGAGTCCGGCTTTCGAGGCGAGCCGCGACAAGCCGCGCGTGAATCCTCTTCGGCAACTCGCCCGCAACTGGAAGATCGCGCTGTACATGATCGTGCTGATGGCGGCGTTCAACGCCTTCAGCCACGGGACTCAGGATCTCTATCCGACCTTCCTCCAGGTCCAGCACCATTTCGACACGAAGCTAACCGGCACCCTTGCGGCAATCATGAACGTCGGTGCGATCGTCGGCGGGATCGGCTTTGGCATCTGGTCGGAACGGATCGGCCGCAAGGCCGCGATCGTCATTGCCTGTGTGCTTGCCATCCCGATCATCCCGCTGTGGGCCTGGTCGACCACGCCGCTCATGCTCGCGGTCGGCGGCTTCCTGATGCAGGTCGCGGTGCAGGGCGCCTGGGGCATCGTCCCGGTGCATCTGAACGAGCTTTCGCCGGGCGCGGTCCGGGCCATGTTCCCGGGTTTCGCCTACCAGCTCGGCAACCTCCTGATGTCGCGCAACGGAGTCTTCCAGGCGCAGATCGCCGAGAGCCACGGCAACAATTATGCGCTCGCGCTCTCGATTTTCGGCGGCGCGACCGCGGTGATCATCGCAATCTGGACGTTGCTCGGGCCCGAGCGGAAGCACGCGGATTTGAGCAGCACCGCGTCGGCGCACGAATAGTCACGCCTGACGGGCAGCCCTGGCGAACAGGAGCGCCGAGACTGCCCATAGCGCGGCGAAACCCTCGATCAGGATAAGCAGCCCGAAAGCGCCCGGCGGCTCGTGCGCTGCGATCCCTCGGGCGAAGACGACGAGGCCGATCAGCGCCTGCGCGCCCGCCGTCACCGCCATCGCGCGAACCATCGGGCCAGACTTTGCTTTGGCCACGATTGCTCCGGCGATCTCGATTGCGAGCACCACGCCGAACACCAGGTTGGCGGGATTGTCCTCATTGCCGAGAATCCCGACCGCGCCGTTGATCCAGACGATCAGGAAACTCGCCGCCAACGCCAGTGCGACCGCACCCCTGTAGGCCCAGTTGCGGGACATTCTCGTCGCGAGTTCGAACAGCAGCCCGGTCCCGCCGATCATCACGCTCGCGAAGATGAAATCGCTCAGCGTCCAGTTCACCCCGGGCGCGTCCAGTTGCATCGCCACAAGCGGAGTCAGGATCAGCGCGACGGCCGCCCCCCAGCCGAACAGCCGCCAGCGGTTCACATTGCTCATCGTCACTCCATTCGCCATCGCTTGCCTCCAACTTCGATTGCGGGTTCTATCCTGCGCGCGCGGCCGGTGAGCGGCATGAGCGATTGGTGAGGATGTGCTGAAATCGTGACGTCCGACAGCTTCCGCTTCGATCGATTCACCCTTGATCCCAACGACCGCCAGCTTCGCAACGGCGGCGAGCCGGTCGAGCTCAACAGCCGCTATTTCGACGCCCTCGCCCTGCTCGTCAGCGAGCAAGGGCGGCTGGTCTCGAAAGAGCGGTTCATGGACGAGGTGTGGCGCGGGGTGCCGGTCACCGACGAAGCGCTGACGCAATGCATTCGCACGCTGCGCCGGCAGCTCGGCGACGATGCCGCGAGGCCGCGCTTCATCGAGACGGTGCCCAAGCACGGCTATCGCTTCATCGCATCCGTCAACGGCGCTGCGCAGGCGCCCCGAGCGTCGGGATCATCATGGCAGCGCGAAGCGCTGCTCGGTCTGGCGGGGATGGTCGGCGGCGGCCTGGCCGGCCTCATCGGCGGACTGTTCTACGGCTTCGCGGGCGCATCGCAGCCGCTCGCACCCGGGATGGGCGCAATTTCGGTACTTCTCGTCCTTCTCGCCCTCACCATTCTCGTCGCGCTGATCGGGGCATTCGGAGTGGCGTTCGGAATTGCCGCCTCGATCGCGGCGACGCGGCGGATCGGCCCATGGAGCATCGCCGGAGGCGCGCTCGGCGGTCTCCTAATCGGCGCTTTCGTCGAGTTGCTTGGGCTGGATGCTTTCACCCTGCTGTTCGGCCGCTCGCCCGGCGACATCACCGGCGCATTCGAAGGGTTTGTCCTGGGGGGCGCCGTCGGCCTGGGCATTTGGGTGGCGAGCCGCAGCGAGCAGCTTCGCTATGGCGCGCTCCTCGCCGCGCTTCTTGGCGGACTCGCGGGTTTCGCCATCCCGCTTCTCGGCGGCAGGCTCATGGGCGGCAGCCTCGCGCTGCTCGCCGAGCATTTCCCCGGTTCGCGCCTGCGGCTCGATCGAATCGCGGGCCTGTTTGGCGAAAACGATTTCGGGCCGATCACGCAGGCCGTCACGGGCGCACTCGAAGGCGCGCTGTTCGCCGGATGCGTCGTCGCAGCGATGCTCCTTGCCAGGCGCCAGCTCGACGAGCGGAGCTGACGCAAACTTTTGCTCTTCGGCGCGTTGGCCGGTGGCATCATGGCTTACCGGACGCCTCTTCGAACCAGCCGCTGGAAGGCGATGCTCGCCGCATTGCTTGTCACCGGCATCCTCGGGTTCGGAGTCATCACAGGCCTCAACGTGTCGATGGTGAGCCGTGCCGTCGAGCACTTGCGCGCCATCGATATCAGCCTTCAGCAACCGCCGCCGGAGGTTCCCCTTCCCAAGCCGAAGCCGAAGCCAAGGCCGAAAGCCGAAGGCGCGCCCGCCGCGCCCAAGGCCTCGCCCGTGGTCGCCCCCAAACCTGAAGTCCAGCTGCCGACCAGCCAAGTGATCGCTGGCGCCGCGCAGGCGGGCACCGGTGCCTCGTCGGCGAATGGCCAGGGCGGGACGGGCACAGGCACCGCGGCTGGGGGAAGCGGCCTCGGCGCCGGCTCGGGAGGCGGCGGCAACACCCCCGCGCGGCTCGTCCGCAACCTCTCGCGCTCCGATTATCGTCGGCTCACGGCCGGCCGACTGCCGGAAGGCTCGGCGGGGCTCGCAATCCGAGTGAACGCGGGAGGGAGAATCGATTCCTGCCGGGTCGAGCATTCGAGCGGCGATCCGGTGATCGATTCCGGGCTGTGCCCGCTGGTCAGCGCGACCCTGCTCTTCCAGCCGGCGCACAATTCAAGCGGCCAGCCGATCCCCTATTTCACGCATTATCTGGCGACCTGGCGACGCTGATCAGCGCGCGGCGACGGTATTGGAGTCCGGAGCCTTCGGAACGGTCCCGGCAAGGCGCTGTGCGTCCCAGCCGTAGACGTCGTCGAGATAGGTGATCGTCGAGCCGTTCGGGACCGCCGTGACGTAGACGACGAACACCGGCACGGGCTGATCCAGCGGCACCTTGATCTCGGGTGCGTCGGACGTCGCGTGCAGCTCATGCCCGAACAGCCATTTGCCGAGCCGGTCGGCATCGTTCAGCCGGATGCACCCGCCGCTGAACAGGCGTGTCGACTTTTCCAGCAATTCCTTGCGCGGAGTGTCGTGCAGATAGACGCCGAACGGGTTCGTGAAGGTATATTTCACCTTGCCGAGGAAATTCTCCGGTCCCGGCAGCTGCCGCACCCGGATCTCCGTTTTCCCGTCCTTGACCGCCTTCCAGTCCACCGTGCTCGGGTCGATGGGCGTGGCATTGTCGCTCCAGTCCGAGAGGATCTCGTAGCCGCGCGACTTCAGATAGCCGAGGCCGTACTTCTCGACATAGATTCCGACATCGTCCCAGACGAGGTCCGGCGGCACGTTCCAATAGGGATTGAGCGCTGCATAATGGAGGTAGCCGGCCATGGTCGGAGTCTTGCGGTCCGGCCGTTCCTGCCCGACCACGACCTTCATCGAATCCACGACCTTGTCGCCGTCGTACATGTACAGCGTCTGGGTCGCATTGTTGACGATGATGTAGCGGCCGCTGTCGGGAAGAATCCGCGCCCTCTGCAGGTTGATCTGCAGCAGCGCCCGCTCGTGATCGCCGTCATACTGCCCGTTGACGAGCGCCGTCCGCAGCTTCGCGTACATGGGGTTCATCCATTCCATGTTCGCGACATATTCGGTGAGAGAGGGAGCGCGCGCCGCCTCCTGCAGGGCCTTCAGGGGCGAGGGCGGGCCCAGCCGGAGCGCGGGATCGACATATTGAAGGCCGTTGACCGGCGGGTTCTTCAGCTCCCGAACGTAATCGGCGAAGGCCTCGCTAAGCATCATGTCGGCCTTCTTGACCGCATGCGAATCGCCGCCCGACGCCTTGCGAATGGCCTTGTGAATATCGTCGACCTTGAACCTGGTCGGATCGATTCCGTCAGCGGCGGAGGTGCTCAACAGCGAAAGGAGCGCCTGCGCGGCGGCGGTCGGCTGGCCCGCCTGGAACCACAGCGGCTTGTCCTGCCGGACCGCGTAGAAATCTTCGATGCTCTGCCCCTGCGGAACGGCGAGGGTCGCCGCCGAAGCCGCAGCAGGCGCGATGATTGGCGCCGCTGCAATCAATGCGGCGGCGCCAAATACGATTGAGAAGGTGCGCACCGGCACGAGGCCGGTGCGCTTTGAACTCAACTTGATCACGTCTTGATACTATCCGAGATTATCCGCGCTCGCCACTCATGGCAGGAGCCGGAGCCGGCATCGGAGCCGCCGCCGGCGGCTGACCCGGATAATATTGGCCGTTGTAGATGTAGCCATCGACCTGACCGTCATTGTTGCGATCGGCCCAGACCGCGCCGGCGAGACCGCCGACTGCAGCGCCGATCACCGCGCCCTGAATGACGCTGACGCCCGGAATGACGGCGCCCGCGGCTGCACCGAGAGCCGCACCGGCAACGGCGCCAGTGGCGACGCGACCGAGAGTCGGATCATAGCCCGCCGGGGTGCCGGCGTAATATTGGCCGTTGTAGGTGTAGCCGTCGACGTAACCGTCGTTGTTGCGGTCGGACCAGATCGCTCCGGCAAGGCCGCCGATCGCCGCACCGGCAATCGCGCCGGTCGCAACGCTGACGCCCGGAACGACCGCGCCGACAGCGGCGCCACCGACTGCACCGACCGCGGCGTCACGAGTGACAGCCGGGTTCGAAGCGCAAGCGGCAAGCGAAGCCGTTCCGGCGAGGACCGCCACCAAGATGGATTTTTGCATCGTCTTTCTCCCGTGTAGTTGATCAACCGGACCATGCCCCGGGCCCACCTCCCCCGGCGACGGTGCATGTCACATCGCCCGAAACGACGCGTGAAGCGTAACGTTCCGGCATCGCTACAATGCTTGACCGCGCCTGCGGTTGCAGGGCACCAGAAGCGGGTATCGAGCATGGGATGTCGCTAGGATGAACCGTTCCGCCAAAGCAACGATTTTCCACAACCCGATGTGCGGGACGTCGCGCAAGACGCTCGAGATGCTCCGCGATTCCGGGCGGGATGTGTGGATCCGCGAATATCTGAAGGAGCCGCCGACCCGCGACGAGCTGAAGGCGATGTACGATCGCGCCGGGATCAGCCCGCGCGAGGGCCTGCGCGCCAAAGAGCCGATCGCCGCCGAACTCGGCCTTCTCGAGCCCGGCGTCGACAACGACACGATCCTCGATGCGATGATCGAACATCCGATCCTGATCGAGCGGCCGCTCGTCGAAACGGAAAAAGGGGTTCGCCTCTGCCGTCCGCAGGACAAGGTGCACGAGATTTTGTAGAACGGCGCGGGTGACCGCGCTCGACCCCCGACTCCTCCTCCAGGGCTATGCAATGGGGATCTTCCCCATGGCGGACAGCCGCGACGCGGACGAGGTCTTCTGGGTCGAACCGCGAAGCCGGGCCATCCTGCCGCTCGACCGCTTCCACCTGTCGCGATCGCTTCGCCGGACGCTGCGCTCCGACCGGTTCCGGGTGACCGCCGATCGCGCTTTCGGCGAAATCGTGGCTTCGTGCGCCGAACGGTCGGAGACCTGGATCAACGGCGATATCGAACGCGCCATGTTGGCGCTTTTCCGCCTCGGCCATGCCCATTCGATCGAAGTATGGAAGGACGAGGCGCTGGTCGGAGGCCTGTACGGGGTGGCGCTTGGCCGCGCCTTCTTCGGCGAAAGCATGTTCAGCCGGATGACGGACGCCTCGAAGGTTGCTCTCGCCTGGCTGGTCGCTCGGCTGAAAGTCGGCGGCTACGAGCTTCTCGACTGCCAGTTCATGACCGGCCACCTCGCCTCGCTCGGAGCCATTGCAGTGCCCCGCGACCGCTACGTCGCGTTATTGGCTGCAGCGCTTGGCGAGGGGGCTTCGGCGGCAGGCGCCGGCGCTTCCTCGGCCGGCGCTGACTGGTCACCGGGCGACTTCTGGGCGCTGGATCCGCTGCTCGGCGAAGATGGCGCGGCGCCCGGAGGCGGCGGCGGCCCGGGCGGGAAGCTCATCGCGCAGCTCTTGGGCCAGACGTCGTAGACGGGGTTCTGCACCGCGTTCAGCGACGGCGATTCCTTGTACACCCAACCGGAAAAGACGCGCCGCCACTTCTTGTCGGGACCCTGGATGTCCAGCTGGAGGAATGCGCCGGTCAGCTTTTCCTGCTCCCATGGGGCCGTAGCTTCGCATGCTCTGAGGTGGATGATGGCGTCGCCCGCGCGCACCGACTGGCCGGGCTTCATCCGAAGATTGTGGACGATGCCGTTGCGCTTGTTGAGGAAGCCGATGACCGCGACGCGATCCTTCATCGGCGTCAGCCCGGCTTCATTCCCCTGCAAAACCTGGCTCGTGTTGGCGGGCTGAAGCTCTTGCTCATTGCCCTGCTGCTTGCTGCCGCACGCCGCCAGCGCGATCGCGAGTGCGGCGGTAATGGCGGTCGAAAGCCGCACTCTTATTCCGGGGTCCAGGGCTGGTAGTCGCCGGTCGCGGCCGGGCGGATCTTGCCCGAGCCGAGCGCCCCGTCAGGCCGGAAGGCCGCCATGGTGCCGGTCGCGTTCGCAATCGGCTCTTTCTGCCATTTGCGCACGGGGGGAAGCGCTTCGTCGGGAAGCTCGTCGATCGTGCCCTTCAGCCACAGCTGCCAGCCCGGAGGCACGCGGCTTCCGTCATTGTTCCCGTCGTAGATGACCCAGCGTCGGCGCGGGTCCTTTTTCGACTGGTAATAGACGTTGCCGGCATCGTCCTTGCCGACCTCATCGCCGAAGCGCCACGTGAACAGCTTCGTGCCCCACGTGTCGCCGTTCCACCAGGTGAAGGTTTTGGACCAGAATCCCATGGCGCGTGCCTCTGCCGTGTCGCGGAAGAGAGTGCAAGCGAAGTGCGCTTACCAGCTCACTTTATCGCCCGGCACGATCCCGAGCTGCGCCGCCCGTCCGCCGGCGATCTCCAGCACGGCGGCAATCGGCTCGCCCGACGGCACCGGCGTATCGTCGAGCGGCTTGGCGGTCGCGATCCGCGCGATGGTCCCGTCGGCGCGGATGAAAACCATGTCGAGCGGGATGAGCGTATTGTGCATCCAGAAGGCAACCGGCTGCGGCGGGTCGTACGGGAAGATCATTCCGCGATCCGGCGCGAGATGCTTCACGAACATCAGCCCGGTTTCCTGCTGCTGCGGAGTCGCGGCGACGTCGACGGTGAAATTGTGAACCCCGCGTGCCGAGGCGATCGTCAGCGGCACCTGTCTCAGCCCCGCCTGCGGCTGGCCTGCCGGAGCGTCCGCCGGAGCAACGGTCGGGCTGCAGGCCGCCAGTCCAATTGCAATCGCAACCAGCAGCCCCTTCACTTGATGACCCGCAGTTCGACTGCGGTCAGCCCCTTGCGGCTGTCGGCAATACGCGCCTCGATCATCTGACCCTGCTGAAGCTCCCCTAGACCGGAATTTCGCACCGTCTCCATGTGCACGAAGATGTCCTGTCCGTCGACACCCACGCGGTTGAGGAAGCCATAGCCCTTGGCGCGGTTGAACCATTTGACCTCGACCGGCTCGTAATCGCCGGCATTCTCCGCGAGCCCGCTTCGATCCGCCCGCTCACCGGCCGCAGGGGCGCGCCTCGGTGCGACGACGATCTCGCTCGTGTCGATCGACAGGATTCGCTTCGCCTGGAAACCCCGCTCGAAATGGACCGGGATGCATTCGACGAGAGCACCCTCAGGGAGACTTCGGCGGCCATGCTCCTTGAGGACGCTGAAATGGACGAGGATGTCTCCGTCCACGGAGTCGCTGACCAGGAAGCCGAAGCCCCGGGTGGCGTCGAACCACTTCACGCGCGCGGAAACCGCGGCGAGTTCGGACGAGTCCGAATCGGGCAGAATCACGTCTTCGCGTGCGGGTTCGGGTTGGGGTTCCTTAGTCCGAGCCACGGAAACCTTAACATGGATTGTGTCGGGAAACCGACTCTACAGCATCAGTTACGATTTTTCTTCAAGCATTTCGATATCCACGTTTTCGCCGGGGTTCAGCGACAGGATCGCCTTCGCGATTGCGAACGAGTGGCCGGCACGGATCATCGCCGCCAGGGCTCTCTCGCGCGCAGCGACATCGGCCGGTTCCGCTGCGAACGGCCCGATTCGGCGGCGGCGGGCGTAGCGCAGCGCCGCCTCGACCGACTCGCTGCCCGCCAGATCTCGGGCGGCCTCGCCGTCCTCCTCGCCGATGCCGGCCGCATGGAGCGATTGGCTGACCCGCCGGGGGCCGTATCCCCTGCCGGTCAGCGAGCGGGCTTTCGACAGCGCATATTGCGCATCGTCGACATAGCCGAGCGAGGCCAGGCGCTCGACGATCCGGTCGATGTCCGGCGGCTGTTCGCTTGCCCAGCCCCGCTCGCGCAGCTTTCGCGCCAGATAGGTGCCGAGCTTCGCGCGGGTGGTTGCAAAGCGGCCGACATAGGTCAGCGCAAGCTCGTCCAGTCTGGCGGAATCGAGCGGCTTCGGCTCGCGGCGGCGGCTTCGTCCACGCATTGCGCCCTTTTTGTGCCACACTCCCCACCCATGACAATGCTTCCGGCGCCGGGGAGACCGCCGGTTGGCTCAATCTTTCGTAGGAACTTGCGTGCTGGACTCCAACTCGACCGACCGTGCCGACTTGGCCCCGGCTGGCGCAACGCCGACCATCGACAGCCTTCCCCGACGGATCGCCGATTTCGATACGCTCTCCGAAGCGCTCGATTATGCAGCGACCGGCCAGCGCGGATTGAACTTCCACGATGCGCGCGGGTCGCTCGTCCGCTCCTATCCCTATTCCGAGCTCCGCGATGACTCCCGCACGGCCGCCCAGCGCTTCGTGCAACTGGGAATCGCCCCGGGCGACCGGATCGCGCTCGTCGCCGAGACCGGGCCGGAGTTCGCCTCGGCGTTCTTCGGCGCTGTCTATGCCGGCGCCTGGCCGGTGCCCCTCCCCCTCCCGACCAGCTTCGGCGGAAGGCAGGCCTATGTCGATCAGCTGAAGATCCAGCTTCAAAGCTGCGATCCGACGCTGTTCCTGGTGCCGCCGGAACTGGCCGACATGGCCGCGGAAGCTGCCGGCGCTGTCCGTGTCCTCACCTGGGAGCAGCTGGCCGATGTCGAGGCCGCGAATGGGGAGCTTCCTTCGGCCGATCCCGACGCGATCGCCTATCTGCAATATTCGAGCGGATCGACGCGCTTCCCGCACGGGGTTGCGATCACCCACCGCGGGCTTCTCGACAATCTTCGGGCGCATGGCCTCGGCTTGGACATCCAGGATGCGGACCGCTGCATCTCCTGGCTGCCCTGGTATCACGACATGGGGCTGGTCGGTTGCCTGCTGTCGCCGCTCGCGCTCCAGGTCTCCTGCGACTATCAGAAGACCGAGGATTTCGCTCGCCGCCCGCTCGCCTGGCTCGACATGATCAGCCGCAATCCGGGCAATTCGATCAGCTACTCGCCGACCTTCGGCTACGACATCTGCGCCCGCCGAATGAGCTCGCAGACCCGCGCGGAGGACCGCTTCGACCTGTCGCGCTGGCGGATCGCGGGCAATGGCGCCGACATGATCCGCCCGGACGTCATGCAGGCATTCGTCGACGCCTTCGCCGGCGCCGGCTTCAATGCCTCCGCTTTCTGCCCCAGCTATGGCCTCGCAGAAGCCACGCTTGCCGTCTCCCTCATGCCCCCGGGCGAGGGGATCCGAATCGAGCTGGTCGAGGAAGCCGAGCTGTCGGGCGGCGAATGCGACGACGATGACGGCCGCCCGCGCCGCTATCGTGCCGTGGTCAATTGCGGCGTTCCGGTCACCGGCATGGAGGTCGAGGTCCGCGCCGAAGATGGTGCGCCGCTCCCCGACCGCGGAATCGGCCGAATCTTCGTTCGCGGCAAGGCGGTGATGGTCGGATATTTCCGCGACGAGGAATCCACTGCCGCCTGCCTCAGCGGCGACGGTTGGCTCGACACCGGCGACATGGGCTACATGTCGAAGGGCTATATCTTCATCGTCGGCCGCGCCAAGGACATGATCATCATCAACGGCCGCAATTACTGGCCGCAGGACATCGAATGGGCGGTCGAGCAGCTGCCCGGCTTCAAGTCGGGCGACATCGCGGCCTTCGCGATCACCGGCCCGAGCGGCGAAGAGACCCCCGCAGTCCTCGTCCACTGCCGCGTATCCGATCCCGAAGAGCGCGGTCGCCTTCGCGACGACATCCGCGAGCGGGTCCACGCGATTACGGGCATCAAGCCGATCGTCGAGCTCGTCCCGCCGCGAACCCTGCCCCGGACGAGTTCCGGCAAGCTGTCGCGCACCACGGCCCGGACGCTCTACCTTTCGGGCGAGATCCAGCCCTACGACATCGCTGCCTAGGCCTCTTGCGATTGGGCGGCCGCGTAGCTAGGTCGCCCGCGGCACAGGAGTGTAGCTCAGCTGGTAGAGCATCGGTCTCCAAAACCGAGGGCCGCGGGTTCGAATCCTGCCACTCCTGCCATCCCTTCCAGCTTATTGCGGTCCCATGCCCTGGAGCATCGGCGCTTGCATCTGAACCGCCGAATCGCGCGCGTAGGTCCCGCTCTGGATATCCTCGGTGAATTCCCGCTGCTCGCGATGCTTTTCCTTCCATTGTTCGGCGGTAAGGCACGTGCGGTGCTTGCCGAGCCTCGATCCAATCTGCTCCTCCGATTCGCAGACGAGCTTGTTGGGATTCTTGTCGACGGTCTGGCGATATTGGGTGACCGGAACCGTGTTCTGGGCTGCAGCCGGAAATGCCTGGAGCAGGGCTGCGGCGGTCGCGAGGGCAATCGTCTTCATGGCGCTTCGCCTCTCCTGATTAACCCGGATTCAGCATAGCCGTTTTGCAGCCGTTCCGACAGCCCGAGGATCAAGCCTCCTGCTCCATCTTCCCTCGCGTCTTGAACGCCCGCCCTGGCCACGCTAAATGCGCCCATGTCCGAGGTCCGGCGGGAAAGCCCCCGCGGACCTCGTTTTTCTATCCCGAAGAGGACAAGCGAAGAGTGGCAAAGGTCTCAGTCGGCGAATTCATCCGCCAGGTGAAGCTCGAAGGCATCACGCGGATCGTGTGGCCGAGCCGCCAGGAAACCTTCCGCACCACGCTCATGGTGCTGATCATGACTGGTCTTCTCGCCTTCTTCTTCCTCGCCACCGATTCGCTGTTCAGCGCCATCGTCCAGTTCCTGCTCGGCCTTCTCGGCCCGGCCGCCGCCTAAGGAAAAGCACAACCTCATGTCCCGCTGGTACATCATCCACGCTTATTCCGGCTTCGAGAACAAGGTGAAGGATTCGATCCTCGCCGAGGCCGCCCGAATGGGTCTCGAGCCGCAAGTCGAGGCGGTCGAAGTCCCGACCGAGAAGGTGACCGAGGTCCGCCGCGGCAAGAAGGTGCAGTCGGAGCGCAAGTTCTTCCCCGGCTACGTCCTCGCCAAGCTGGCGATGAGCGACCAGGTCTACCACCTCGTCAAGAACACGCCGAAGGTGACCGGCTTCCTGGGTCCCAACGGCAAGCCGCAGGCGATCAGCGAGGCCGAAGCCGCCCGGATCCTCTCCACCAAGGAAGAGATGGCCGCTGCAGCGCCGAGCAAGAAGGTCCACGTCGATTACGACATCGGCGACGCGGTGAAGGTCCTCGACGGCCCGTTCGCAAGCTTCAACGGAGTCGTCGAAGAACTCGATTTCGACCGCGGCCGCGTGAAGGTGTCCGTGTCGATCTTCGGCCGCGCGACACCGGTCGAGCTTGAATTCGAACAAGTCGAAAGAGTGAAGTAGCTGTTCCCCGGCGAAGGCCGGGGCCCAGGCCGCTGCAAGGCAGCGGTAGTTGACCTACGAACAAAAGCGCTACCGCGCTCCTGGACCCCGGCCTGCGCCGGGGAACACAAAGGAGGAGCCACCGAATGGCCAGCGGAGAAAAATTCGAACGCCACCGCCAGCCCTGGCGGCAGGACGAAATCCAGAAGCTTCACCAGCTCGCCGGCAAGGGCATGAGCCTGAGAGCCATCGCCAAGGCGCTCACTCGAAGCGAGGAAAGCGTCAAGGACCGGGCCAAGGCGGACCGGCTCAAGATCACGAAGATGCGCTGAGGCGTCGAACGTTTTTCTAATATGTCCGAAATCCACCTGCGGTGTTCTTGCCGAGAGCCACGTCCTCCCCGCTCGCCTTACCTACCAACCGCGCTAACACGCGCTTCAGCTCCGCGGGCGTATCTCCGGCCACGACCTCGACATAGCCGATGCCCGCCCGCCGAAGCGCTTCCTTCTTCACCGCATCGCGAGCCGCAGCCGATCCCTGATGATGCGCACCACCTTGGTATTCGATCGCATGCAGCGGCCGACACTCCTCATCGATCAATAGTAAATCCACGCGTTTGCTATTGATGCAGCGATAAGCGTCTTGATCGTCGGATCGAAGTACTTCGCCAAGACTAACCTGAGCCATGACGCGCCAGCCGGGGGCCACTTCGTCGACCATCTTGTTCAGCGCGCTGAACAGCCGCGCTTCTTTCCGGTTGAGCAACGGCTGCGGCTTGAATTCCGCCTGCAAAACGGTTCGTAGCTGATCGGTGGCTACGGCGATCGGGTCAGCTGCTTTACCTCCGTCGATCGCTCGCAGAGATGCCGATCCGCGCCGGACTCGCTTCATTTCCCGCCGCCACGCATTGCGACGTCGCCAGTCGGTGCGTCGCTGCTTACTCACAATTTGTTCGACAGCCATGCCCGCCAGCGCCCCGACGAAAAGGACGCCGACCAGCAGCACCGGTTTGTCGATTAGCGCGAGGATTTCAGGAGGCATGCCGCAGCTTACGGGAGTCCGGTCGGTAAATAGTTAATGAGTGTTCCGCAGGATCCTTCCACAGCGGAACTCGCGGCGCCCGCCGCGAGCCCAAAGTTTGGGAGTTTCGCAGCGTGGGGTGACAAACGGCGCTCCATCGCCTATGTGCGCCGCCTTCCCACATCGGGAGCCGCGGGAGATCGCCTTCGGGCGGTCGCTTGGACCGCTAAACTAAATCCCCCGAAGCCTCGCGCTTAAGGGGAAGAGAGTGAGACATGGCAAAGAAAATCACCGGCTATATCAAGCTGCAGGTGCCCGCGGGCATCGCCAATCCGTCGCCGCCGATCGGCCCGGCGCTCGGTCAGCGCGGCGTCAACATCATGGAATTCTGCAAGGCGTTCAACGCCGCCACGCAGGACCTTGAAAAGGGCGCTCCCATCCCGACGAAGATCACGGTCTATGCCGACCGCAGCTTCTCGTTCGAGACCAAGACTCCCCCGGCATCCTTCCTCCTGAAGAAGGCGGCTCGCCTGCAGAAGGGTTCGCAGGAGCCCGGCAAGTCGAGCGCCGGAACGATCAAGCGCTCGCAGCTTGCCGAGATCGCCGAAGCGAAGATGAAGGACCTCAACGCCAACGACATCGAGGCCGCGACCAAGATCATCGAAGGCTCCGCCCGCGCGATGGGCCTCAATGTGGTGGAGGGCTAAACGATGGCGAAGCAGAGCAAGCGCGAGCAGAAGTTCGCAGCCGTCGACGCGGCCAAATTCTATGCGGTCGACGAGGCCATCTCGCTGGTCAAGCAGAACGCCACCGCGAAGTTCGACGAGACGGTCGAGCTGGCGCTGAACCTGGGCGTCGATCCGCGCCACGCCGACCAGATGGTCCGCGGCGTCGTCAACCTGCCCAAGGGCACCGGCAAGACCGTCCGCGTCGCCGTTTTCGCCAAGGGCGCCAAGGCTGACGAAGCCACCAAGGCGGGTGCCGACGTCGTCGGTGCCGAAGACCTGATGGAAGAGATGCAGGGCGGAAAGCTCGATTATGACCGGGTCATCGCGACCCCGGACATGATGGGCGTCGTCGGCCGCCTCGGTAAGGTGCTCGGCCCCAAGGGCCTGATGCCGAACCCGAAGCTCGGCACCGTCACCATGGACGTCACCAAGGCGGTCACCGACGCCAAGGGCGGCCAGATCGAGTTCCGCGTCGAAAAGGCGGGCATCATCCACGCCGGAATCGGCAAGGCGAGCTTCTCCGAGGGCGACCTCAAGGAGAATTTCACCGCGTTCATGGACGCCATCGTCAAGGCCAAGCCGACCGGCGCCAAGGGCAAGTACGTCAAGAAGGTCTCGCTGACCTCGACGATGGGCCCGGGCGTGAAGGTCGACCTCGAAGAGGTCCCCGGCGCCTAAATCCGATCGCTCCCCTCTCCCGTTCGCGGGAGAGGGGTCAGCTTACAGACAGGTCTTCAGGACCTTCGCCTGTAGCGTGTCGTTCGACTGGATCTGGTCGAAGAACTCGTTGAGATAATCGGTCGCGCGCTCGATCGTCTTCGGCTCCAGCCCGGGAGTCGAGCTCAGGGCGGCGAACATCTGCGGCCTGGACGCGCGCATCTGCGCGGCGACGGCATAAGCCTCGCCGTTGTGGATGCAGTAACCACGGTACTGCCGCTGGCGAACGCTCGACAGGTGAAGCTGGTCGGGCGGCGTCGCATAGGGTGCGTTGACCAGTCCCGAAAAATCGAAGTCGTAGGGAATCGGGATGACTCCCGCCGCGACGCCCTGCGCCGGAGCGATCAGCTTGGCGTTATGGCAGCAATTCTCGCCCTTGGGCCCGGCCCGCATCGACCAGTCATGGTTGGCGATCATGTCCTGGAACAAGGCGTAGAGCGCGGCATGCCGCGGACTTAGAGACGTGATCGGGATGAGGTCGGGAAGCTTCGCCTCGCGCATCGTGTTGCGGCGCGCGACATCGCCAAGGTCTTCGATGAAAAAGCCATAGCGGGTGATGAAAGGCCGTCCGTCGTCGTTCACGAAATCGATTTGCGCGAGCCTGACTCGGAAGCTGGCGGGGCTCAGCACGTTGAGCATTCGGTAGGTCGCATATTCCAGAAGCACATATTGCTGGAACGATTCCGCCGTCCGGCAATAAGCGACGAGCTTCAGCGACTTCTGCCCCGCGAAGAGGGAATCGAGCGGCGGCGGCGAGGTGAATCGCACCTTGAGCGGCGGAAACTGGCAGACATCGGATGCCCGGCGGGTGATTCCGCGCGTCGAGAGCGTGACCGGCAGCTGCTGGCTGGTGCCGGCCACGGTAATCGTTCCCGGTCTCGGGTCTTCCGCCCGGTTGCGGGCCAGCGTCGACATTGGGCCGGCAATGGTGATGTGGATCGGGTCCGACGAGGCGAACAGCGGCTTCTCGCCATTGGCCGCCGCTGCAGGGGATCCGAGCGCGAGGACCGCGAGCCACAGCAAGAGCTTTCGCATCATTCTGTCCCTCCCCCAGCCGGCGTCGAGCGCGGCACGACATGCGCCGTCACCTTGTCTCCGACGATTTCGAGATAGCTTGGAATGCCGTTGTAGTAGCGCGAGTTGCCCGTATCGATCGTCACCAGCTTCCCGCCGTTGAGGAGCTGGATGCCCTTGAGATTGGGCGTGTGGCCGACGACGATCCGTTTGGCTCCATAGGCGCCCAGCACGCTCGTCAGTTCCTGCTCGATCCCCGGTCTTGGCGGACCGCCGGCGGCGATCTCCGTAACCTTTGGATCCCGGCTGATGAGTCCGCGATACCAGAGCGGCCCGAGCGGATCGGTGAGGATCGAGCCGGGCGAGCGGTCCACGGATCGAAGCGCTGAGTCCACCTTCGCGTTGATCGCGTCGATCGAGAGTTTGGAATATTCGGCGCTGAGGCCGCCGTGGACGAATAGCGTATCGCCGACCAGAGCGACTGCCGGGTTGCGGTCGACCCACCGTCCGACTTCGCCATCCGAAGCCCAGGCGAGCCGCTGCTCGACCCAGCCGAGCGGCGTTGCGGCAATCCAGGCATCGTGGATTGCCGCCGCCGTCATCGTCGGGTCCCTGGCGCGGTACCTGGCTTCGATCTCCGCCTTCTTGGCCTGGTACAGCCGTTCGCGAAGGGTGCTTGAATCGCGGGTCGCATAAGCGGCGAAGTCCCCCGGCACGGTGTAGCGGAGATCGCCGGTCACGTTCATCGCTTCGTGGTTGCCGACCAGGGCGATGACCTTGCCGCCTTGTTTCGGCGCTTCCTTCTGGAGCCGCATGAGATCGCGAAGGATCTTGAGCGAATCCGGTTCGCGGTCGACGACGTCGCCGACCTGGACAAGGATCGTGCGGCCGCCCGTCCAGCGCCCGTCGGCACTCTCGATTCCAGCCGCCCTCGCGATGTCCCTCCAGACCGAGAAATCGCCGTGGAGATCGCCGACAGCGACGATCCGCTGCGGCTGCATCGATACCGGTGGGGGGGCGGCGTATGACGGGCTTGCCGCGACCAGCGCGGCAAGGACGAGGCGCATCTTCCTCAACAGCCGCCCAGGCATCGGCAGCTCCCCCAGCGATTGCTCCGGGATGGGGCGCTTCGTGCGCGGCTTTGTCAACTCCGCCTTTCGAATGTCGCTCCCAAGGCGAAGTTCACGGCCTTTTCATCCAGCGTTCACAAACTGTTGCCTTGTCGACACAAATCGACGCTCCCTCGAACCAATTCGACGCGCCTCCGGAAACAATGCGACGCGCGGTCTGTTGCGGCGCCGACAGGGGTCACCATGAAGGTACAACAAATGAAATATGCCTTTCTCGCCGCGGTAGCGGCAACGGCGATCGCAACGCCGGCCTTGGCTCAGACCGCCAGCGGACCGTATGTTGGGATCGAGGGCGGCGTGCTGTTCCCGAAGGACAGGAACGTCGACGCGACAGTCAATTACGTCGATCCGGCGACGCCCGACGCGACGTACAACGATGCGTTCAAGGTCCATAACAAGACCGGCTTCGATCTCGACGCGATCGCCGGCTACAATTTCGGCATGTTCCGGCTGGAAGGCGAGCTTGGTTACAAGCGCGCCAACAGCAAGGTCCGAGTGAACCCGTCGTTCGTCACGGCCTATGACGCGGCGACCGGTGTGACCCTGATCGACAGCGACTTCGATCTGAGCCGTCACACGACGGTGCTTTCAGCGATGGTCAACGGCCTCGTCAACGCCGACCTCGGCGGCTTCAACATCTATGGCGGCGGCGGCGTCGGCTATGCCAAGGTTAAGGAGTTCGGCGACAGCGACAGCGCGTTCGCCTGGCAGCTGATCGCGGGTGCAAGCGTTCCCGTCAGCAGCAATGTCGATGTCGGCCTGAAGTACCGCTACTTCCGCACCGGCAATCTGCATTTCGCCGATGCGGCGACACTTCCGGACGCGGCGATCGCGTTCGACAGCAGCGGCAAGTTCAGCTCGCACAGCGTACTCGCGAGCCTGATCTACAAGTTCGGCGCGCCGGAGCCGGCACCGGCTCCGATCCCGGCCGCTGCGCCGCCTCCGCCGCCTCCGCCGGCTCCGGCGACCCAGACCTGCCCCGACGGCTCGGTGATTTTGGCTACGGATGTTTGCCCTGCTCCGCCGCCACCGCCGCCACCGCCGCCGGCGCCGCCGGCCGGCGAGCGCGGCTAAGCGCTAGCCGACAGGCTGGAGAGTGCCCCCGGCGGGACTGCGGTCCTGCCGGGGGTTTTCTTTGCGCGCAATTTCGCTATAGGCGCGCCTCGCGGAAGCTTTCGGGCTCCCGCAACCGTCCGAGACAGCTGGCGGGGCATCGCCCCTTAATCTCCAGCCTAGACGGGGACAGGAATCATCGGAGCGCCCCAACGGCGCTTCGCGTGCGTTGCATGCGCGGCGCCAAAGATCCAACTCCCCACGGACACATGCTGCTCATCGCGGGCGATCGCGATGGGTTTTGTTGAACCTCGATCGGAGCGCAGCTTCGGTCGAATATTTGGAGTTGGCATGGATCGTTCGCAAAAAGCCGATCTGGTCGACCAGCTGAAGCACGTCTTTTCCGAGACGAGCGTCGTCGTTGTCACGCGCAACCACGGCCTCTCGGTGGATCAGTCCACCGATCTCCGGAACAAGATGCGCGACGCCGGCGCCCAGTTCAAAGTTGCGAAGAACCGGCTTGCGCTCATCGCCCTGGACGGCACTCGCTACAAGCCGATCGGTGACCTTCTGACGGGCCCGACCGCGCTTGCGACCTCGTCCGACCCCGTCGCGGCCGCCAAGGTCGCGGTGGATTTCGCCAAGACGAACGACAAGCTCGAAATCGTCGGCGGAGCAATGGGCGACACCGTGCTCGACGTCGAAGGGATCAAGGCTCTCGCCGCGCTCCCGTCGCTCGACGAGCTTCGGGCCAAGATCGTCGGGCTCATCCAGGCGCCTGCGAGCAAGATCGCTCGCACCGTCAACGAGCCGGGCGCGCAGCTGGCGCGGATCTTCTCGGCATATGCCGCGAAAGACGCCGCCTAAGTTTTCGCTTTTAATTCAACGCACTTGGGGCAGCGCCCCGCACAGGAGTTTATCAAATGGCTGACATTGCAAAGCTGGTCGACCAGCTGTCTGAACTGACCGTTCTCGAGGCTGCTGACCTCGCGAAGGCCCTCGAAGAGAAGTGGGGCGTTTCGGCCGCGGCTGCGGTCGCTGCTGCTCCGGCTGCCGGCGGCGCTGCCGCGGGTGGCGCTCCGGCCGAAGAGAAGACCGAATTCGACGTCATCCTGACCGGCGACGGCGGCAAGAAGATCAACGTGATCAAGGAAGTCCGCGCGATCACCGGCCTTGGCCTCGGCGAGGCGAAGGCGCTGGTCGAAGGCGCTCCGAAGGCCGTCAAGGAAGGCGTCAACAAGGACGAGGCCGAGAAGATCAAGAAGCAGATCGAGGATGCCGGCGGCACCGTCGAGCTGAAGTAAGCTTCGGATCTTTTCCGATAAGGAAAGGGCGGTCCCGCTGGGGCCGCCCTTTTTCTTTGGGTCAGCTGCGTCCGGTAACCGGCCCGCCCTGCGGTTGCCCGAAGGCGAGCGGGGGAACGTCGGCCCCCGGAGACCCGGCCGTCACCCGATCGTAAAGCGCAACGCCGACGGGGCTGTAGGTGATCGCCTCCGTGATCACGAACGCCGCGAGCATGGTCGCAAGGCCCCAGTTCCACGCAGGATGGATTCGCCCGGTCGTGCGAATGTCCCTCCAGATCCCAACCGCCGGGAACAGCAGCCCCGCGGCAAACGCGGCTTCCCACGCCCAGGGCTGCAGGAGCGGCATTGGAAGCAGGCGCCCGAACGCAGGCGTGAGCAGCATCGTCATCGCGCAGAAGTGCAGCCGCCGGTGCCAGTCTGTCCGTCGCCGCATCATCACCGCGGCGACCGTAAGGCCGGCGAAGGTGAACACCGTCATCGGATCGAAAACCAGGAACTGAAGCGGCCGGAAGAAGAACGGGACATGGGCGTTCCGAACCATCGCCACGGTCACCAGGCAGCCCATGACGACCATCGGGACGATCCAGCCCGCGGCAATCCAGCCGAGCCGCCGGTGGAGCGCCATTCGCCCGGTCGCGACGAAGATGTTCTGAAGCAGATAGATCGCGACCCAGCCCATGAAGAAGAAGGCGTGGATGTGCACCCGGATCGGCGCAGCGAACGTGGAGCGACCCATGATCCGCTGGAAGGCGAAGGCCGAAACGATGGTGATCGTGAAGACGATGGCGGCACGAAGGAAGAATCGTTCTTCGCCCGCGGCCGGCACCACAGGAGGTTGAGCAACCGTAGCCATATTGGCGTCCCCCGACTGATTGCTCCACTGGCTTACCGCAGCATGGAGCGAATGCATAGCGGGCGTCTGGTCTTGCCGAACCGCCCTTTTCGGGTCGCTGCTTATTGTTGTTTCGCTATTGCTAATCGTTCTCATTAGCCCTAGGCGCAGCCCCGACACCATCTTGGGATAGGGGCAAAAGTGAATCATCTGTTGTTGCTGGGCGCCGCGTCGCTGCTGACTGCCACGCAGGCCTGGGCGTCCGATGCCGAGGACACTGCGACCGAGGCCGCCCAGCCGGCGAACGCGGAGCAGAAGCCGGCCAGCGTCGACATCATCGTCACCGGGGCGCGGTCCATCCTGCCGGCAACCGCCCTTCCGCTCACCGTGGACGTGCTCGGCGGCGAACAGCTCGACGACCAGGTGCTGCTGTCCGGCTCCGTCATCGATGCGGTTTCGGCCACCATGCCGTCCTTTTCGCCGACTCGCGAAAAGCTGTCCGGTTCGGGCGAAAGCCTGCGCGGCCGCTCGCCCCTCTTCGCAATCAACGGCGTTCCGCAATCCACGCCGATCCGCGACGGCTCGCGCGACGGCTACACGATCGACCCCTTCTTCATCGACCGGGTCGAGGTCATCTACGGATCGAACGCGCTGCAGGGAATCGGAGCGACCGGCGGCGTCGTCAACCAGGTAACCGTTGGCGCGCCGGCGAAAGACGGCTGGAGCTTCCGGACCCTCCTCCAGGGCACCACCGACGACGGCTTCGAAGGCAGCGGACTTGGCGGCAAGGTCGCGGGCCTCGCGTCCTGGCGTGGAGGCGCCTTCGACGCGACCGCCGGAATGGCATTCGAGCGCCGAGGCGTTTTCCGCGACGCCGACGGGCGCCGCATCGGAGTCGACGGGACCCAGGGCGAAATCCAGGACAGCGACAGCTGGTCGGCCTTCGGCCGCTTCGGCTGGCAGGTCAGCGACAGCGCCCGCTTCGAGGTCGTCGCCAACCGCTTCAACCTGGAAGGCAACAACCATTATGTGGTGGTCGCCGGCGACCGGTCCGCGGGCATCCCGACCTCGAGCGAACTCGGAGAAACGCCGGGAGCGCCGCCGTCGAACCGCGCCGAGCTCCTGTCCGCATCGTTCAACGACACCGACCTGGCGGGCGGCAATCTCGTCGCACAGGCCTTCTTCAGCCGCACCCGCGATGTCTTCGGCGGAGGCACGTTCGCGACGTTCCAGGATCCGGCGATCGACCCGACCGGCAATCTGTTCGACCAGTCGGTGAACAATAGCCGGAAGGTCGGCGGCAAGCTCAGCTACGAGCGGGCCGTGCCGGGCTTCGAACCGTTGCTTGTCACCGCCGGCATCGACGCCTTGTTCGACCGGACCGCGCAGTCTCTTCTGATGACCGGCCGGGACTGGGTGCCGCAGAGCGATTTCCGGAGCATCGCGCCGTTCCTCCAAGGCAATCTCAAGCTCCTCGGCGGCAAGGTGCGGCTTTCGGGCGGAGTCCGGCGCGAGAATGTGAAGCTCGACGTTCCCGACTTCACCACCCTCGCCTTCTACGGCTCGCGCCACGTCGAAGGCGGCAGCCCCAGCTTCAAGAAGACGCTGGTGAACGGCGGCGTGGTGCTCGAACCGCTAGACGGGCTTCGCGCCTACGCCTCTTATGCCGAAGGCTATACGATCGCCGACGTCGGCCGAATCCTGCGTGGAATCAACACCGACGGCGTGAGCGTGGACGATTTCCTGTCGCTTCAGCCGGTGGTGTCGAACAACCGCGAGCTCGGGCTCGAGTGGCGGCGCGGGCGGCTCAAGGCCAGCGCCAGCTATTGGTGGTCGCACAGCGATCTCGGCTCCATCCTGATCCGCGGCATGGACGGGATCTTCAGCGTCGCCCGGCAACCGATTTCGCTCCAGGGCCTCGACCTGAACGTCGACTGGAGGACTCCGATCGAAGGCTTGTGGGTCGGCGGAGCCCTGGCGACGGTCAAGGGGAAGACCGATCCGGACGGCGACGGGAAGCTGGACGCCGATCTCGACGGCGCCAACATCGCTCCCAACCGGCTCAACCTCTACGCCGCCTATCAGGTCGGGCGGTTCGATGCGCGGCTGGCGATGCGCAATTATTTCGAACGCAGCTTCAAGGGGCAGGACCCGCGCAACGACTTCAGCGGCTATACCCTGTTCGACGCCTTTCTCGGCTATCGCTTCGGGTCGAACCGGCTGCTGCTCGGAATCCAGAACCTGACCGACAAGCAGTACATCACCTATTACAGCGATACGCAGGGGCCGACCGACAATCTGCGCTTCTTCGCCGGTCGCGGGCGGACGTTCACGCTCGGCCTGACGAGCAGCTTCTGACCCGCAAGTGCGCCTGATTTCGGCACTCCACCGCTGGACCGGCGGGATCCTGGGCCTGCTTCTGGCGCTGATCGCGCTCAGCGGGACGATCCTGCTGTGGGAAGGCGAGTGGGTCAGCCTACCGGGTGCGCATGATCCCCTAGTCGAGAATGTTGCAGCGATCGGAGCGATCACCGAACGGGCGGCTTCGGCGGGCGGTCTCCAGCGGATCACCTACGCCGGCGACGAGACGGCGCTCCACCTGCTGGTCTACCGGGACGGAAGCGGCGCATACGTCCGCCGGGACGGGACGGTCGTCGACCGCTTTGCCGACCAGTGGGGCCGGCCCGAGCTGTGGATTTTCGATCTTCATCACCGCCTGTTCGCCGGCGAGGCGGGGGAGACGATTGCCGGGATTGCGGGGATCGCGGGGCTATTGTTCGTGATAACCGGCGTGCTGCTCTGGCTTCGCAGCAGGAGCCGGTTCGCGCCGACCCTGGTTCCGACAGCGATGAAACCGGGGCCGATCGTCAAGCACCACCGCGACCTGGGCATCCTCGCGGCTCCTTTGCTCTTCCTGTCGCTGACCACGGGGGTGCTGATGGACTTTCCCAAAGCCGCCGACGCGATCCTCTCGCCGCTCGGGGCAGGCCCACCTCACACCAGGCAGGTTGACGGGCGCAACCCCGAGGGTCCGGTTCTTGCTTCGGCCCTGGAGCAATCGAAGCAGATGTTCCCCAATGCCCTGCTCCGCCGGATCACCCTTCCCTCGAAGCCGGGCGCTCCGCTCACCGTCCGGATGAGGCAGCCCTTCGAATGGACTCCGAACGGGCGCACCCAGCTCAGCTTCGACGCCGCTACGGGCCGCCTGCTCTCCGTCAGCGATCCGGCCGCCGGCACCGCGGCCGCGGCGCTGATCGAGAAATTCTATCCGGTCCACACGGCCAAGGTCGGCGGCATCGCAATGAAGCTGCTGATGAGCCTGTCGGGCCTGTCGCTGGCCATGCTGGGCAGCTTCGCGGTCTATGCCTTCTGGTTCCGCAAGGCGAAGCGCTGGCGCCGCCGGAGCCCGGTGCTGCTTTCAAGCTAACGGCGGACGTAGATCACGGCATATTTGTCCGCGTGCACCCGCTCCCACCCGGGGCTGCGATCCAGCACCTGCACCAGCTTTTCGGTCGGGTGAAGGATGGCCCAGCGGATATTCCATCGTTGGACTGCCGACTGGAACCGGCGAGCGTCGCCGCGCTCGATCGCATAGGCGTCGGCCGTATGGGCGTCGCCATACATGTCGGCGCGGCCGTCGATGAACGGGGCAATGCGGTTGAAAATCAGCGCTCCGCCGAAATCATAGGCGTTGAGCACCGGCTGGCTTCTCAAGGCTGGCGGAACCGAAGCGATCGCCTGGCCGGGATAAACGGGACTGTCGCGGTGCGGAATGGCAACGGCCAGCCGGATCGCGGACAGGACGGCCAGGACCGCCACCAGCGCGGCCGCTCGCCACTGGGGCGCTTCGTCTCGAGCACTCTCTTTGCCGAGCGAGGGGGCGACGAGGAGGAGCGAGACGATGGCGAACAGCGCCTGATGGCGGGCGTGCGACACCGCGAGATAGAAGAGCGCCGCAATCAGGAGCAGGCGGGGAAGCGGAATGGACGGACGCCTGGCGACGATCGCGAGGGCGGCAAGCGCTGTCATGGCGAAGAACAGCGGGTCTCGCGACAGGCTGCTCGGCCTCCACTCGCTGATCAGCGGCAGGATCTTCATCGAACTGACCTGGAAGGCGTAGAGCAGGCCCTGCAGGCCAGACGGGTTGGCCAGAGTGACCAGCAGCGAAACCAGCCAGAACGCTCCCCAGCGGAGCGCAACGCCCGTCCTGTCCTCTTCCTGGAGAAGCGCTTCGAGAGCGAAGAAGGGGACCATGACGAGGCCGATTGCGAAGCTGGCGTGCACATTGGCCCAGACGAGCATCAACAGAGCGGCGGCGAGCGGCGGCGCCCTGTGGCCGGCCCGGGCGCGCAGGAGGAGCAGGGTCCAGGCCGTCACCATCGGCCAGGCGAGAACATGCGGCCGGGCAAGGAGCGACGGCTGGAGGAGGATGAACAGCAGGATCACTGCTGCAAGCGCATGGAGCGGGCGCACGAACCGGTTCAGCTCCAGTCCGACGAGCAGCAGCGTGGCCCCGACCGCGGCACCGAAGAGGATTCCGATCGCGCCCCACGACCCGGCATTGAAGGCGGCCGCCATCAGCATCTCCGACAGCCACTCGTGCGAAGTCCAGGCATGACCGCGGGCAGTGAAGGAAAAGGGATCCGTGACGGGCACGGAGAAATGGCCGAGCATCCACCGCCCGGCGCCGATGTGCCAATAGACGTCGCCGTCGTTGAAGATCGCCTGGTTGAAGGCGACATAGGCGAAGGCGAACAGGGCGAGCGCCGCTACCGGCCACCCGTTCCAGTCGAGCGATTCCCGCAGATTGCGCTTCAAGACCCACCCCCGGCCGAAATGGTAAGAGGCGCCCGCAACCGGCGCAACAGGGCACGGGGCCTAGTCGAACAGGGTCAGGTCGAGCCGCTCGCTCGGGCCGAACCAGATTACGTGGCGGGTGTGGTCGGCGAGGTCGTCGCCGGTGTTGGCGTGGGCAAAGATGGTCAGGCCGCCGCGGTTGAGGACCAGCCACCGAGCGAACTCGCCGAACTGCTCCGGCGGGACGGTCAGCTGGACGCTACCGCGCGGGTGCGGCCCGACCGGGCGGCTGTGGTAGTGGCCGACGGGGACGCCGAAGCGCTCATGCGCAGCGTCGCCGAGCGCCCTCGCCTCGTCGACTTGCTCGGGATCGAAATAGATGTGGGCGTGAAAGTCGTGGATCATTGCAGCGGCCTCCCCTCTTGCACGGGCTTAAAATAGGATTATATCGGCTTCATCCAAACATATCGGCTCTGGCCGCACCTAGTTGTGCGCCCGGAGCTTTACCCGTCCTCTCCGGGACAGGGCCCGAACCGGCGCACGGGCTCAACGCATTGGAGAGGGAAACGGGGCGAGCGCTCCTTTTCAGTTCCCGGCCAGTGCCGGGATCCACTGGGCACCGGTCTCCGGTGAACAGAACAGGCGCAAGGAAAACCATGGCGACTCAGGCGATCGACGTTCCGGCCCTCAACAACGGCCGAACCGCTTCCGCGCGGCGTATCCGCAAGATCTTCGGCAACATCCACGAAATCTCCGAGATGCCGAACCTCATCGAGGTTCAGCGCGAGAGCTACGAGCAGTTCCTCCGCTCCGATCCGTCGATCGGCTATGTTTCCGGTCTCGAGAAGACCCTTCGCTCGGTCTTCCCGATCGAGGATTTCGCCGGCACCGCCCACCTCGACTTCGACCATTACGTCCTCGAGGACCCGAAGTTCGACACCGACGAGTGCCGCCAGCGCGGACTCACCTACGCCGCTCCGATGCGCGTCACCCTGCGCCTGACGACGTTCGAGATCGATCCCGACACGGAAGCCCGGTCGGTCATCGATATCAAGGAGCAGGACGTCTACATGGGCGACATGCCGCTCATGACCCAGAACGGCACCTTCATCATCAACGGCACCGAGCGTGTCATCGTCAGCCAGATGCACCGTTCGCCGGGTGTGCTGTTCGACCATGACCGCGGCAAGACCCACGCCAGCGGCAAGTATCTCTTCGCCGCGCGGGTGATCCCGTACCGCGGCAGCTGGCTCGACTTCGAGTTCGACGCCAAGGACATCGTCAACGTCCGTATCGACCGCAAGCGCAAGCTTCCGGTGACGGCGCTGCTTCACGCGCTCGGCCTGTCGAGCGAGGAAATCCTCAACACCTTCTACAAGACCGTCAGCTACGAGCGCGGCAAGAACGGCTGGCAGATCCCCTATCTGGCCGAAGCCTGGCGCGGCCAGAAGCCGATGTACGACGTCGCCGATGCCAAGACCGGCGAAGTCATCTTCAAGGCCGGCGAGAAGATCACGCCCCGCCGCGCGAACCAGGCTGCGAAGGACGGTCTGAAGGCCCTGGTCATCCCGACCGAGGAAATCTTCGGCCGCTTCTCGGCCCACGACCTGATCAACGAGAAGACCGGCGAGATCTACATCGAGGCCGGCGACGAGGTCAGCGAGGAAAATCTCGCCAAGATGGACGAGGCGGGGATCAAGACCCTCGAGCTCCTCGACATCGACTACGTCAACACTGGCCCGTGGATCCGCAACACGCTGAAGGCGGACAAGTCGGAAGACCAGGATTCGGCGCTGTCCGACATCTACCGGGTCATGCGCCCCGGCGAGCCGCCGACCCGCGAGACCGCCGATGCGCTCTTCTACGGCCTGTTTTTCGACCCGGAGCGCTATGACCTCTCCGCGGTCGGCCGCGTGAAGCTCAACATGCGTCTCGGCCTCGACGCCGAGGACACGGTCACCACCCTTCGCCGCGAGGACATCCTGGCGGTCGTCCAGGAGCTGGTGAACCTCAAGGACGGCAAGGGCGAGATCGACGATATCGACAATCTCGCGAACCGCCGTGTGCGTTCGGTCGGCGAGTTGCTGGAGAACCAGTACCGCATCGGCCTCCTGCGCATGGAGCGCGCGGTGAAGGAGCGGATGAGCAGCGTCGACGTGTCGACGGTGATGCCGAACGACCTGATCAACGCCAAGCCGGCGGTTGCCGCGGTCCGCGAATTCTTCGGCTCGTCGCAGCTGTCGCAGTTCATGGACCAGACCAACCCGCTGTCGGAAGTCACCCACAAGCGCCGCGTTTCGGCGCTCGGGCCGGGCGGCCTCACCCGTGAGCGCGCCGGCTTCGAAGTCCGCGACGTCCACCCGACCCACTATGGCCGAATCTGCCCGATCGAGACTCCGGAAGGCCCGAACATCGGCCTCATCAACTCGCTCGCCAGCTTCAGCCGGGTGAACAAGTACGGCTTCATCGAGACCCCCTACCGCAAGGTGGTCGACAACAAGGTCACCGACGAGGTCGTCTATCTGTCGGCGATGGAAGAGGCCAAGCACACGATCGCGCAGGCCAACGCAGAGATCGACGGCAAGGGCCACTTCGTCGAGGAGATCGTCTCGGCCCGCCGCAACGGCGACTTCCTGATGGCGCCGCGCGACCAGATCACCCTGATGGACGTGTCGCCGAAGCAGCTCGTCTCCGTCGCGGCCTCGCTGATCCCGTTCCTCGAGAACGACGACGCGAACCGCGCCCTCATGGGATCGAACATGCAGCGCCAGGCGGTGCCGCTCCTCCAGGCCGAGGCGCCGCTCGTCGGCACCGGCATGGAAGAGACCGTTGCCCGCGATTCCGGCGCGGCCATCGCGGCTCGGCGTCCGGGCGTCGTCGACCAGGTCGATGCCGGCCGTATCGTCGTCCGGGTCACCGGCGAGCTGAAGCCGGGTGAATCGGGTGTCGACATCTACACGCTGATGAAGTTCCAGCGGTCGAACCAGAACACCTGCATCAACCAGCGTCCGCTGGTGAAGAAGGGCCAGACCGTCGAAGCCGGGCAGACGATCGCCGACGGTCCGTCGACCGACTATGGCGAGCTCGCGCTGGGCCGGAACGTGCTCGTCGCGTTCATGCCGTGGAACGGGTACAATTACGAGGACTCGATCCTGATCTCCGAGCGGATCGTGAAGGACGACGTCTTCACCTCGATCCACATCGAAGAGTTCGAGGTCATGGCCCGCGACACCAAGCTCGGGCCGGAGGACATCACCCGCGACATCCCGAACGTCGGCGAGGAAGCGCTTCGCAACCTCGACGAAGCCGGAATCGTCTACATCGGTGCCGAGGTCGAGCCGGGCGACATCCTGGTCGGCAAGATCACTCCGAAGGGCGAAAGCCCGATGACCCCGGAGGAAAAGCTCCTCCGCGCCATCTTCGGTGAAAAGGCGTCCGACGTGCGCGACACGTCGCTTCGCCTCCCGCCGGGCGTTTCGGGCACCGTCGTCGAAGTCCGTGTCTTCAACCGTCACGGAATCGACATCGACGACCGCACCCGCGCCATCCAGACGGAGGAAAAGGAGCGGCTGAAGAAGGACGCCGACGACGAGCGCGGAATTCTCAACCGCGCCACCTTCGCGCGTCTTCGCGAGATGCTTGTCGGGCAGACGGCTACGGCTGCTCCCAAGGGCATCAAGAAGGGCGCCAAGCTCGACGACGCGACGCTCGACGCGGTGCAGCCGCACGAGTGGTGGAAGATCGCCGTCAAGGATGACAAGCGCCAGGCCGACGTCGAGGCCCTGAGGACCCAGTATGACGAGGCCGCGACTGCAATCCAGCGGCGCTTCGAGGACCGGGTCCAGAAGGTCGAGGCCGGTGACGAGCTCGCCCCGGGCGTGCTCAAGATGGTCAAGGTGTTCGTCGCGATTAAGCGCAAGCTTCAGCCGGGCGACAAGATGGCCGGCCGTCACGGCAACAAGGGCGTGATCAGCCGAATCCTTCCGCAGTGGGACATGCCGTTCCTAGAGGACGGGACCGCGGTGGATATCGTTCTGAACCCGCTGGGCGTGCCGTCGCGAATGAACGTCGGGCAGATCTTCGAAACCCACCTCGGGTGGGCCGCACGCGGCCTCGGCCAGCAGATCCAGCAAATGCTGGAGGGCTTCTACGAGCGCGGCAAGGAGCTGGCCGGCAAGGACGTCAAGGACGTCCGCGCCAAGCTGAAGGACATCTACGGCAAGCATTACGCCAAGGAGATCGATGCCCGAAGCGATGAAGACGTGATGGAGCTGGCATCGGCCCTTACCCGCGGAGTCCCGATGGGAACGCCGGTGTTCGACGGCGCCCGCGAAGCGGACGTCAGCGAAATGCTGGACAAGGCCGGGCTCGACCATTCGGGCCAGGTGACGCTCTATGACGGCCGAACCGGCAATCCGTTCGATCGCAAGGTGACCGTCGGCTACATCTACATGCTGAAGCTTCACCACCTGGTGGACGACAAGATCCACGCGCGTTCGATCGGCCCGTACAGCCTCGTCACCCAGCAGCCGCTGGGCGGAAAGGCGCAGTTCGGCGGACAGCGCTTCGGCGAGATGGAGGTCTGGGCCCTACAGGCCTACGGCGCCGCCTACACGCTTCAGGAGATGCTGACGGTCAAGTCGGATGACGTGATCGGCCGCACCAAGGTCTATGAAGCGATCGTCAAGGGCGACGACACCTTCGAAGCGGGCATTCCGGAGAGCTTCAACGTGCTCGTGAAGGAAATGCGCAGCCTTGGCCTCAACGTCGAGCTCGAGAACATCGAGGGCGACGAGGAGCCGCCGGCGATCGCAGCGGAGTGATGTTTCCTCCCCTCCCGCTCGCGGGAGGGGAATGAGGGGTGGGCCTGACGGCCCACCTGCCCACCCCCGGCCCCTCCCGTGAACGGGAGGGGAGTTAGGAAGAAGAGAAAAGATGAACGAACTGACCCCCTTCGCAAACCCGGTCGCAAAGCCCGAGACGTTCGATCACATCCGGATCGGCATTGCCTCTCCGGACAAGATCCGCAGCTGGTCCTTCGGCGAAATCAAGAAGCCGGAAACGATCAACTACCGCACGTTCAAGCCGGAGCGTGACGGCCTGTTCTGTGCGCGCATCTTCGGCCCGATCAAGGACTACGAGTGCCTGTGCGGCAAGTACAAGCGCATGAAGTACAAGGGAATCGTGTGCGAGAAGTGCGGCGTCGAGGTCACCGTCTCGAAGGTTCGCCGTGAGCGCATGGGCCACATCGAGCTCGCCGCTCCGGTCGCCCACATCTGGTTCCTGAAGTCGCTTCCGAGCCGCATCGGCCTGCTGCTCGACATGCAGCTCAAGCAGCTCGAGCGCGTGCTCTATTTCGAGAGCTACGTGGTGCTCGAGCCGGGCCTCACCGCGCTGGAGAAGTTCCAGCTTCTGACCGAGGACGAGCTTCTCGAGGCGCAGGACGAATATGGCGAGGACGCCTTCTCGGCCGGGATCGGCGCCGAGGCCGTCAAGCAGATGCTGATGGACCTCGACCTCGAAGGCGAGAAGGAAGCGCTTCTCAAGGAGCTGGCCGAGACGAAGTCGGAGCTGAAGCCGAAGAAGATCATCAAGCGGCTGAAGGTCGTCGAGAGCTTCCTCGATTCGGGCAACCGTCCGGAGTGGATGATCCTGGACGTCGTCCCGGTCATTCCGCCGGAGCTTCGCCCGCTGGTCCCGCTGGACGGCGGCCGCTTCGCGACCTCCGACCTCAACGACCTCTATCGGCGCGTCATCAACCGTAACAACCGCCTGAAGCGGCTGATGGAGCTGCGCGCGCCGGACATCATCGTGCGGAACGAGAAGCGCATGCTCCAGGAGGCGGTCGACGCCTTGTTCGACAACGGCCGCCGCGGCCGCACCATCACCGGCGCCAACAAGCGTCCGTTGAAGTCGCTGTCCGACATGCTGAAGGGCAAGCAGGGCCGGTTCCGTCAGAACCTGCTCGGCAAGCGCGTCGATTATTCGGGCCGTTCGGTCATCGTCACGGGTCCGGAGCTCAAGCTCCACCAGTGCGGTCTTCCGAAGAAGATGGCGCTCGAGCTGTTCAAGCCGTTCATCTACTCGCGCCTCGACGCCAAGGGTCTCTCGATGACCCTGAAGCAGGCCAAGAAGTGGGTCGAGAAGGAGCGTAAGGAAGTCTGGGACATCCTCGACGAAGTCATTCGCGAGCACCCGGTCCTTCTCAACCGCGCGCCGACTCTCCACCGCCTCGGAATCCAGGCGTTCGAGCCGGTCCTCATCGAGGGCAAGGCGATCCAGCTTCACCCGCTGGTTTGCGCCGCGTTCAACGCCGATTTCGACGGCGACCAGATGGCCGTTCACGTCCCGCTGAGCCTCGAGGCGCAGCTGGAAGCGCGCGTGCTGATGATGTCGACCAACAACATCCTGTCCCCCGCGAACGGCAAGCCGATCATCGTTCCGTCGCAGGACATGGTGCTGGGCCTCTATTACCTCTCCATCCAGAAGGAGGGAGAGCCGGGCGAAGGCATGATGCTTTCCGACATGCAGGAGGTCCACCAGGCGCTGGCCGCCGGAGCGGTGACGCTTCACTCGAAGATCGTCAGCCGGGTCCCGCAGACGGACGAGCAGGGCAACACCTACATGAAGCGCTTCGAGACGACTCCGGGCCGGATGCTGCTCGGCGAGACTCTCCCGAAGACCCACAAGGTGCCGTTCGAGACCGTCAACCGCCTGCTGACCAAGAAGGAAATCGGCGACGTCATCGACATCGTCTATCGCCACACCGGCCAGAAGGAGACGGTGCTGTTCGCCGACGCGATCATGCAGCTCGGCTTCCGCCACGCCTTCGCGGCAGGCATTTCCTTCGGCAAGGACGACATGGTCATCCCGTCCGAGAAGGAGAAGCTGGTCGACGACACGCGCACGCTCGTGAAGGATTACGAGCAGCAGTATCAGGACGGCCTGATCACCCAGCAGGAAAAGTACAACAAGGTGATCGACGCCTGGTCGCGCTGCGGCGATCAGGTCGCAACGGCGATGATGAAGGAGATTTCGTCCGTCCGGAAGAACGAGAACGGCCGCGAGGCGGACGTGAACTCGATCTACATGATGGCCCACTCCGGCGCTCGCGGAAGCCAGGCGCAGATCAAGCAGCTCGCCGGCATGCGCGGGCTGATGGCCAAGCCGTCGGGCGAGATCATCGAGACGCCCATCATCTCGAACTTCAAGGAAGGCCTGACCGTCCTTGAGTACTTCAACTCGACCCACGGCGCCCGCAAGGGTCTGGCCGACACCGCGCTCAAGACGGCGAACTCGGGTTACCTGACCCGCCGTCTGGTCGACGTCAGCCAGGACTGCGTCATCGTCGAAGAGGATTGCGGCACCGACCGTGCGCTGGAAATGCGCGCGATCGTCCAGGGCGGCGCGGTCATCGCTTCGCTCGCCGACCGTGTTCTCGGCCGGACCACCGCCGAGGATATCGTCGATCCGAAGACCGGAGAGGTCGTGATCCCCGAAGGCGCGCTTCTCGACGAGCTGATGGTCGCCCAGATCGAGGAGATCGGCGTCCAGAGCATGAAGATCCGCTCGCCGCTGGTCTGCGCCTCCACCCAGGGCGTCTGCGGCAAGTGCTACGGGCGCGATCTCGCCCGCGGTACGCCGGTCAACCTCGGCGAGGCGGTGGGCGTCATCGCCGCCCAGTCGATCGGCGAGCCGGGCACGCAGCTGACGATGCGGACCTTCCACATCGGCGGCGCGGCGCAGCTCAACGAGCAGTCGAACCTGGAAGCCCCGGTCGACGGTACCATCGAGCTTCGCGACATGCCGACGATCGCGGACCCGCGCGGACGGCACGTGTCGCTGTCCCGCTCGGGCGAAATCGCAATCGTCGACATGGACGGGCGCGAGCTTTCGACTCACCGCGTTCCGTACGGCGCCCACCTGCTGTGCGAGACCGGCCATATCGTCAGCCGCGGCGACCGTATCGCCGAATGGGATCCGGCGTTCAGCCCGGTGATCACCGAGCTTGGCGGCACGGTTAAGTACCAGGACCTGATCGAGAACCGGACGATGAGCGAGCAGGTGGACGAATCCACCGGCATCACCCAGCGCGTGGTGACCGAGGACACAGGCCGGTCGAAGAAGGACAACCTGCAGCCGCGCCTCACGCTTACCGGCGAAGGCAAGAAAGCAGCCAAGGAAGCAGGCGTTTACCGGCTTCCGGCGGGTGCGATCATCGCGGTCGAGGACGGTCAGACTGTCGAGGCCGGCGAAGTGCTCGCCCGTCTTCCGCGCGAAGCGGCCCGGACCCGCGACATCACCGGCGGTCTGCCGCGGGTGGCGGAGCTGTTCGAGGCCCGCAAGCCGAAGGAAAATGCGATCATCGCCAAGGCGTCCGGCAAGGTCACCTTCCTTCGCGACTACAAGGCGAAGCGGAAGATCGCGATCGTTCCCGAGGACGGTTCGGATCCGGTCGAGTATCTGGTTCCGAAGTCGAAGCTGATCGAGGTCCAGGAAGGCGATTATGTGAAGCGCGGCGACAATCTTGTCGGCGGTTCACCCGATCCCCACGACATCCTGGAAGTGCTCGGCGTGGAAGCGCTGGCCGAATATCTCGTCAGCGAGATCCAGGAAGTCTATCGACTGCAGGGCGTGAAGATCAACGACAAGCACATCGAGGTGATCGTTCGCCAGATGCTGCAGAAGGTCGAAATCACCGAGAGCGGCGACACCACGCTGCTTCCGGGCGAGCAGGTCGACCGCGAGGAGATGGACGCCATCAACTCGCGCCTGGAGAAGAAGCAGAAGCCTGCCGAAGGCAAGCCGGTGCTTCTGGGCATTACCAAGGCGTCACTGCAGACCCGCAGCTTCATCTCGGCTGCCTCGTTCCAGGAGACTACCCGAGTCCTCACCGAGGCCTCGGTGTAGGGCAAGATCGACACGCTGAACGGGCTCAAGGAGAACGTGATCGTCGGCCGCCTCATCCCCGCCGGCACCGGCGCGGGAATGGGCCGCCTGAGGGTCTCGGCCTCGGCTCGCGACGCGGCGCTCCGGGCGCAGCAGAGGAAGATCCAGGAGTCGCTGATCGCTCCGGAAACTGCTGCCGAGGAGCATGCGGCGGAGCTGGCCGAAGGTCCCGAGGCGGCGATCCGAGCCGACCCGCTGGCGGACGTCGCTCCGTCGGGCCACGGTCTGGACGCCGACGCGGGCGATTACCTGCAGGAAAAATAGTCGCGGCGGCTTTGACCGAGGCGACGAAAAAGCCCCGCCGGAGCGATCCGGCGGGGCTTATTTTTTTGCCGCTAACCTGAACCGAGTTCAGGACGACGGCCGAGGCCGTTACTTGCAGCGGCCGGTATTGATCGTGTTCTCGGTGCAATTGGCCACCGAGTTGACGTCGGCTGCCGCCCCGCGAACGGTGTTGCACGCCGTAACCGTGAGACTGCCGAGAACTGTGGCAGCGATCACCAGCATACGAACCATGGTCATTCCTCCATTATGCCTGCGGAACGACAATGGCTGGGAAGCCGACCTCTTGTCCAGTTAAACGGGTCAGCAGTTCTGGCCGTTCATCGCGTTTTCGGTGCAATTGGCGACCGAGTTCACGTCGCGGGCGGCGCCCCGGACGGTATTGCACGCGGCGGTCGCCAAGGCGGCGCCGACGATCAGGACGGTTGCGATCTTGTGAAGCATGATTTCCTCTCCTTCGGCAGAGGGAAACGCTGCAACGGCAATTCCGCTCCGCGCCCGCTAGACCGCCACAGGCGCCGCTATGTGCGGATGCGGATCGTAATCCTCGAACGCGAAATCCTTCGGCTCATAGTCCAGGAGTCCCTGCCCGCGATCCTTGAGAATGAGCTTCGGGAGCGGCCGCGGCTCGCGGCCGAGCTGGAGCTTCACCTGCTCCATGTGGTTCGAATAAATGTGGCAATCGCCGCCCGTCCACACGAACACGCCGGGCTGCAGCCCGCATTCGCGGGCGAGCATGTGCGTGAGCAGCGAATAGCTGGCGATGTTGAACGGGACTCCGAGGAACATGTCGGCGCTGCGCTGATAGAGCTGCAGGTTCAAACGCCCGGCGGCGACCTGCGTCTGGAACAGGCAATGGCAGGGTGCGAGTGCCATCCGGTGGATTTCGCCCGGGTTCCAGGCGGTGACGATCTGGCGCCGCGACGCCGGGTCTTTCCGGATCAGCTCGACGAGATTGGCGATCTGGTCGATGTGGTCCCCGTCGGCCGTCTGCCAGTCGCGCCACTGCTTGCCGTAGACGGGCCCCAGGTCGCCATTCTCATCCGCCCACTCATCCCAGATCCGGACATTCCGGTCCTTGAGCCAACCGATGTTGGTGTCGCCACGAAGGAACCACAAAAGCTCGACGATGATCGAACGAAGGTGGAGCTTTTTGGTCGTGAGGAGCGGAAATCCCTTTTGCAGGTCGAAGCGCATCTGCGCCCCGAAATAGCTGAGGGTTCCCGTGCCGGTGCGGTCCGACTGCGGCACGCCTTCGTCGAGGATGGTCTGCAGGAGATCGAGATATTGGCGCATCGCGCCGACCCTAGATCAGGGCCGGCGAAACTCAACCGGACTCGTGCCGGCGAATGGCCGCGTCATACTTGTCGCGCTCCTCTTCGACACGGGCCTGGGCTTCGTCGCGCTCGCCTTCCTGCCGGCGAAGGAGGTCGCGGCGGCGGCGCTCGAGCGCCTTGATCTCCTTGTCCAGCTTCTCGCGTTCGCTGCCTTGCCTGGTCTCAAGCTTTTCGAGCGCAGATTCCGCTCGGGCGAGAGCAGAGCGGCTGGGCTTTGGCAGACGCTTGCCGGGCTTCTTCGGGAGGACTTCGGCTTTGAGCGCCTTGCGATTCCGTAGCGGCTGCTGCTTGTCGAGGGCAGCGAGTTGCTCCGCCTCGTTTCCGCGGAGCACCTTCACCACCTGCCCGGGATGTTCGAGCGGCACCTTGGTCAGCGTCGGATCGGTGACGACATGCGCCGACCCCTGCGAGAACAGGTTGGTGTCCGATCCCCAGGCTTCGAGCGCAGCCTTCTGACTCGGCGCAGCAACGAGCGCATCGTGGAAACCGATCGGGGTCGAGAACACCTTCAGCTTCTGCTTGCGCTTCGCCTTCGCCATCGACCTCTAACGCCTGACCGGCGCGCCTGGTCGCGAGGAGGAACGGCGGAATCGCCTTCGCGTTTATTTGCCGAAGGAGAGTTTTCGATGGCTGACAACAAATCGAATCGTGGAGGCCGCGACCGCTCGCGCGTTGCCGCCGGACAGGGATATGAGCTCGGCTATTTCGCGCGCAAGCACGGAATCAGCCGCGACCAGGCGCGCTCGCTGATCGACCGGATCGGCAACGACCGCGCGAAGCTGAACGCCGCCGCGGAAAAGCTCGGCCGCTAATAACCCATCAGCGCTAGCACCTCGCGCCGGCTCCGCTCGTCGGAGCGGAATGTGCCCATCATCCGGCTCGTGGTCATCATCACGCCGGGCGTGTTCACGCCGCGCGCGGTCATGCAGGAATGGCTCGCCTCGATGACGACGGCGACCGCCTTGGGCTCGAGGTGATCCCAGATGCAGTCGGCCACTTGCGCGGTCAGGCGTTCCTGCACCTGAAGCCGGCGGGCAAAGCCGTGAAGAACGCGCGCGAGCTTGCTGATTCCCACCACCTTGTCGTTGGGGAGGTAAGCGATCGCCGCCTTGCCGATGATCGGGGCGAGATGGTGCTCGCAATGCGACTGGAAAGGAATGTCCTTCAGGAGCACGATTTCGTCATAGCCGCCGACCTCGTGGAAGGTGCGGCTGAGATGGAATGCGGGGTCCTCGCGATAGCCCTGGGCATATTCGGCCCAGGCGCGCGCCACGCGCTCCGGCGTTTCAAGCAGGCCTTCGCGTTCGGGATCGTCGCCCGCCCAGCGGATCAGAGTCTTCACCGCCTCGCGCACGTCGTCCGGCACCGGCAGCTTCGGCGGCGCCTCGTAAATATCGCCATCGTCCGGCGTGGGGCTCATCGTCCAAGCTCCGTTGCAATGTCCTCGGCCACCGTTGCGGCCTGCTCCCGGATATCGGGAACAGCAATCATTTCCCAGTAACGGCCCTTGGTTAGAGTGCCGAGCGCCCACAGACGTTCCGCGGGACCTGCACGCGAGCGTTCGTCAACCGAGAGGCCGATCGAGAGCTCGTCGGGCCGGACGGCGCCGTCATCGAGCAGCTTGCGCAGCAGCGGGTCCTGGGTCCGGACCACGTCGCCCAGCGGGCCGGTGCAGTTGAAGACATAGCCGAAGCGCTTCGCCGGCTCCGCTTCCGAAAGGCCGCGCTTGCGGTAGGTGACTTCGATTTCCTCGCCCGACGCTCTCGCATCGAGGAGCCGCCCGGCGATGACCTCCAGGCGGCCCGCCTGGATGAGCGCATCGACCTGATCGGCCACCTGGGGCGCGATTCGATGGCGGTGAATGTCCCACCAGGGCCGGCCGAAACGCAGGAACCGGCGCTTCTCGTCGACGGAAAACGCCTGCCACAATCGATGGCTGTGCGGACGAAGCGAATCGACCGCCGGGCGGAAGCCCAGCTCGGCGCTGCGCCTGCGAAGCCATTTTGCGATTTCGCGAACCTTCGGGGCGGGCGTGTCATCCCACTCCACCGGCGCGGGCGCATTGCTGCCTTGGCCCAGCGGCAGCTTGCCCCGGCGCGACAAGGCGAGGATTTTCCCGTCGTAACCGGCTGCAGCGAGCGACAAGGCCACGTCGACCATCGTCAAGCTGGTGCCGAGGATGAGGACCTCCGATCCGCGCCGGGCGGCGTCCCGGATCGCCGCCCGCGCATCGTCGCTCCATGGATTGTCGATCAGCCGGTCGCTGACCGCCTCCATTCCGGCGAGGGCGGCCGGACGCTGGTTGCCGGTTGCAAGAACGAGTGCATCGGAGCGGATCGTCCCGCCGCCCTCCAGCTCCACTCGCCAGCCGCCGTTGTCGCGCGCGGCGGCTATCGCGCGGCCATCGACCAGCTCGACGTGGCCGTTCGCAATCGATTCATCGAGGATCGAACGGAGATAGCGTCCGAAGCGGCGCCGCTCGGCATAAGAATCGGGATCGACGCCCTCGGTCCGGGCGAAATGATCCGGATCGTGGGCCCACGCCCCCATGTTCCGGGACCGGATATTGAGAAGGTGCGCCGGCTCGGTGGTCGAATAAGCGGCACCCTGCCCCGCCCGCCCGTTCGCCTCGATCAGAATCGATCGAATGCCCCGCCTCGCGAGGTTCGCAGCGGCCATGGTTCCCGAAAATCCGGCGCCGACGATTGCCACCGGCGCGCGCCGTTCAGCCATCGCCGGATCGCTTGGAATTAAGCTTCTGGATGTGATCGTGAATGCGGACGACCGTGCTCGACGCGGTTTCCCCGAAGATGCCCGGCACCGCGCCATGGATCAGCGCTGCGCAGCCGGCGCCGATGAGCTGGAAGCCGACCTTTACGGCACCGGCTCCATGTTCCGCCCAGCTCATGTCCGGCGATCGCGGATGCTCGAAGAACAGGCGATCGACGACCCCGGGGCGGGACTTTTGCTGCTCGGTCGTGGCCATGGGTACCTCCCCGATTGTGTGGCGACCCCGACAGGATTCGAACCTGTGGCCCTCAGATTAGGAATCTGATGCTCTATCCTGCTGAGCTACGGGGTCGGCCTGCGCATCGAATAGGGACGGCGCGGCCTTTCTTCAATTGACTTGGTTGGGGGGAACGACGGGCAGCGGGAGCGGAGCGACGGGAATGCCGTCGTCGATCAGCGATTTCGCTTCGGCCGGGGTCGCCTTCCCGTGCACCGCTCGAGCTTCCGTTTCGCCGAGATGGATGGAGCGGGCTTCCTCCGCAAAGCGGTCGCCGACCCATTCGGAATCCCTGAGCATGGTCGCCTGAAGCGCGGCGAGCTGGGTGAGCGGCGAGTCCTTCGCGGCGGATTTGGCCGGCACCCGCGGCGCCATCGGCGCTTTCTCCACGCTTGCGGACTGGCAGACCGGGCACTGGACCAGGCCCTTCGCCTTCTGGCGCTCATAATCGGCCGTCGACTGAAACCAGGCTTCGAAGACGTCGCCGCTATCGCGGCAGCGAAGGTCGAATACGATCATCGCGCGACCGCTTCGGGAACCTTGCGCCGATGGCGGATCGCCGGGATTCGCCCGCGCACCTCGTCGACCTTGGCGAGATCGAGATCGGCAAAAGCCACCCCCACGCCGTCTCCCATGTCGAGCAGGACATTGCCCCATGGGTCGACCACCAGCGAATGGCCGTAGGTCTCGCGGCCGTCTTCGTGGCGGCCGCACTGGGCGGCGGCGACGACAAAGACTCCGGCCTCGATCGCGCGCGCCCTGAGAAGGATTTCCCAATGCGCCTTGCCGGTGGGAACGGTGAACGCCGCCGGCACCGACACCAGCTGCGCGCCGGCGTCCGTCAGGCTCTGGAACAGCGCCGGGAAACGCAGGTCATAGCAAATGGTGAGGCCGAGCCTGCCGACGGGCGTTCCGTCGACGACGACGGCTTCCGACCCGCCGCTGTAGACATTGGATTCGCGCCAGCTTTCACCGGTCGGGAGATCCACGTCGAACAAATGGATCTTGTCGTAGCTGGCGCGGATCTGGCCGTCGGAATCGATGACGAAGCCGCGGTTCGCGAATTTCCCGTTCTCCGCAGTCACCGCGAGGGAGCCGAGATGAATCCAGATGGCGTTGCGCCTAGCAGCTTCGCGGCAAGCAGCGAGCACCCGGTCCTCGTCAGCGCTCGTGACGTTCCGCCTCGCCCGGTCGGCGTCGCGATCGAGCAAGCCCGACATTTCAGGCGTGAACAGCATTTCCGCGCCGCCCCGCCCCGCTTCCTCGACGGCTTCCACGAGGGCCTTCGCATTGGCGGCTGGGTCCACGCCTGTTCGCGACTGGAAGAGCGCGATTTTCGTCACAGCATCGAATCCAGCTTGCCGTCGCGTTCGAGCGCGAACAGATCGTTGCAGCCGCCGACATGGAAGCCGTCGATGAAGATTTGCGGCACCGTCGTCCGCCCGCTCGCGCGCTGGATCATCTCTTCGCGCTTGGGACCGCCTCCGTCGATCACATATTCCTCGATGACGACGCCCTTGGCCTGGAGGAGCCCGCGTGCCCGCACGCAAAAGCCGCACCACGTCTTGCTGTACATTTCGACTCTAGCCACCACGACTCCGCTCAGACATCGACTTGCATCGGCCGGATTACCCGCGCCCAGCTGATCAGGTCCACCCGCTCTGCGCCTGCACGCTTCAAAACGCGGGCACAGGCATTGGCGGTACTTCCCGTCGTGAACACGTCATCCACGAGCACGACGGTCCGCCCGCGAAGCTCCGCACCCGGATTGGCCCGGAATGCTCCCGCCACGACACGGCGGCGCTGGCGAATGCCCATGCCCTTCAACGGCGGGGTGGAACGCGTCCGCCTCAGCGCATCCACCGCCACCGGAAGGCCGGTCCGCCGCGACAATTCGCGCGCGACGATCGCCGACTTGTTGAAGCCGCGGCCCCACAGGCGCGGGGGATGAAGCGGGACCGGAACGAGCAGCGCATCGGATGGAAGCGCCTCCACCAGCGGCCGCATGTAGCGCGACATTGTCCGGGCAAGGGCGGTTTTCCGCCCATATTTCAATCGCAAGGCGATAGACCGGCTGATCTCGTCATAGCCAACGGCGGCGCGAATCCGGTCGAGCCTCGGCGGGCTTGCAAGGCAGGCCGCGCAGGTTTCAGCGTCGGTAGCCTGGAGCGGGAGCCCGCAGCGAAGGCAGCCGCCCTGAAGGAATTCGAGCTTTCGCCAGCAATCGGCGCAGAAACTGTCGACATCGTCGACGATCGCTCCGCAGCCGCCGCAGCGCGGTGGAAGCGCGAAATCGAGCACGGATCGAAACAGCCGGACGCCGGCTTGCCTGGCCTTCATCGCCACCCTTGTCGCGCAGGGTCGGCCAGCGCACAAGCCGCGCGTGACCGCCGAGCTATTCGATGTGAACCTGCGCGCGATGCGCCGCAACCGGGCAAGCCGCTCGGGCGCGGCGCTGTTCCTTCATGAGCGCGCCTTCGACGACATCCTCGAACGTCTGGCCGGCATCACGCGGAGCTTCCGCTCGGCCCTCCTCATCGGCTCTCCCGATCCCGAATGGCCCGAGCGCCTGTCGAAATTCGCCGACACAATCTCGGTTCTCGATCCCGGCCCCTCTTTCGCGCGGGCCGCCGGAGGCGCGGTTGTCGTCGAGGATTCGCTGGAGCTGGAGCCCTCCAGCTTCGATCTCGTCGTTGCTGCCGGGACTCTGGACACCGTCAACGACCTGCCGGGAGCGCTGCTCCGCCTGCGATTCCTTCTCAAACCGGATTCGCTGCTGATCGGCGCCGTGCCGGGCGGAGACACGCTTCCCCGGCTGCGACAGGCGATGCGCTCGGCCGACGCCGTCACAGGCGCCGCTACGCCCCATGTGCACCCGCGGATCGAACCCTCGGCGCTGGCCCAGCTGCTCGGGTCGGCGGGGTTCGCGATGCCCGTCGTCGATGTGGACAGGGTCAGGGTCGGCTACCGCCGGTTCCTGGATCTCGTCGCGGACCTTCGGGGAATGGCAGCGACGAACATTCTCGCAAGCCGTTCACGCACCCCTCTGTCGCGAACGGCGCTTGCCGCAGCCGAGGAGGACTTCCGGCCGGCAGGTGAGGAGCGGACCGTCGAAACGTTCGAAGTGCTTCACTTCGCCGCCTGGACGCCGGCGGAGCCGGCCCGTCCCGCGGATGACTGAGCCCGCGTTAACCCAGTCTCGCGAAAGGATTGTTAACCCCCCGTCACTATTGGTGCCGGAGTGGACGTGGACCAGAGGAGGGTGGCGTGATCGCTATCCGACGAATTTTGCCTAGGCTCGCTGCCGACCAGCGGGGAGCGACGGCGATCGAATATGGCCTGATCATTGGGCTGATGGCCCTGGCGATGATCGGCGCGCTGAGCGAACTCGGCGGCGGCGCCGGCGGAATGTGGACGAACATCAGCGACTCGGTGGCAAACGCCAGCTGATCAGGAACGCCGTTCTCCGTAGACCACCAGCTTCAGCCTTTGCCCGGGCACCAGCCGCGCGCCCGCCGCAAGGCCGTTCAATGACAGGAAACGTTCCGTCCGGAAGTTCCGATAAGCCATCCTGCTGCTGAGCGATTCCACGGTATCGCCCGGCTTCACCGTAACCACGTCGATGACTCGCGGACGAATTGCAGCCGCTTCCGCCGGACTGATCTTGCGGATCGAATTGATCATCGACGCGAAGGGGCCGAATCCCGAGCCCGCCGAGGTGATCATCACGAAGTGATAGACGGTGCCCGGCGCCCATTGGTAGGCGACGACGCCGACATCCACCGCGCCCGATCCGGAATTCGCGCGGGTGATAGTATAGGCCGCGGGAATGCCGTTGATCACGGTGCGTCGCGGCGGCGGTACCGCCAGCCTCTGGTTTCCGGCGAGCGACTGAAGCACCGCGCCGATGTAATTCTCGAGCGTTCCGCCATAGCGCCCGCCGCTGAACTCCGACTCTCCAGCCGACCCGGAAATCGAAACCGCGTCGGTTCCATTATCCATCAAATAGCCAACCGGAACGGTGAAGTTGATCCTGAGGTCCGGATGAGTGAACGTTCGCCCGTCGATGACTCCCTGGGCGGGATCGTCGTCGACGAGAGCGCCGTCGAGTTGCGCAAGGAATCGGTCGCGATTGACGATCCCGGTTCCGAGCCGCCCCGTCGACCGAGCTTCCGAAAGCTCCCGCTGCATCCGGTTCTCGCTCAAGGGATGCGTGCTCGCCCATTCGGGAAGCTTGCGGTTGTCGCTGCCCTCGATCCGCGCCTGAAGCGCCGAGTTGCGCGTCAGTGCGGCAAGGATCTCGGCTGCTCCCGAGGGATCGTAGCCGGCCGCGATCATGTAGCGCATGCCAAGAGTGTCCGCCTGATACTCCTGCTCGCGCGAGAATTTCAGCGTTTGCAGCTTGGCGGTCAGGAGCCCGCGAGTGGCGACCGCATTGCCGATATTGCCGCCGAAAATCCCGCCCAGCAGGATCCACGGCAATTGCCGCCAGACAGCCTGGTTTTCGGCGCGTTCCCGCTGCTGGGCGTGGCCGGCGGCGACGTGGCCGGCTTCGTGGCCCAGGACGAAGGCCAGCTCCGCCTCGTCATCCATCAGGGTCAGCAACTGGCGGGTGACGTAGATATAGCCGCCCGGCACCGAAAAGGCGTTCTCGACCGCCGAGTTGAGAAGGGTGAAGTGAAAGGCCGCACCGGGGTTTGCAACGCCCGAAAAGGCAGCAACCTTGTGGCCGACTTCGTCCACATAGGCCGCCCGAGCGCCGCTCTCTGCGCCGCCATATTGCTGGACGATTTCGGCATTGTCCTTGCGCGCCTCGGCCACGAGGCGGGGATCGAGGCTCCGCTGCGCATATTGCGCGGGAACGGCAGTGCCTGACACGGCTACGGCGGCGGCAGACAAGAACAGCAGTGCTTTGCGCATCGCTCCTCTCTCTCTCGTTTTTTGGAAAAGTTACGTAGGAGATTTGAACGAGAGATGAGCGGGCGGGGTTCCTTTGGTCCTCAGCCGATGGCGAGGAACTTCGCCCTTCGCTGCTCCAGCAATTGCTTCGGCTTCATCGCCGAGCATCCCTTCAGCTCCTCGACGAGAGCCGACTTGAGATTGGCGATGGCCGCCTGCGGGTCGCGTTGGGCGCCCCCCACCGGCTCGGGAACGATCCGGTCGGCCACGCCCAGGGCCAACAGGTCGTTGGCGGTGATCCGCATCGCTTCCGCCGCATCCGCCGCCTTGTCGGCCGTGCGCCACAGGATCGACGCGCAACCTTCCGGCGAAATCACCGAATAGATTGCATGTTCGAACATCAGCACGCGATTGGCCGTCGCAATCGCCACTGCTCCGCCGGACCCGCCTTCGCCGACGATCGCGGCGACGATCGGAACCTTGAGCTCAAGACATTCCTCGGTGGAGCGGGCAATGGCTTCGGCCTGGCCGCGTTCCTCGGCCTCGACGCCCGGGAAAGCTCCGGGCGTGTCGACCAGTGTCACCACCGGGAGGCCGAAGCGGTCGGCAAGCCGCATCAGCCGGATCGCCTTGCGATAGCCTTCAGGCTTGGCCATTCCGAAATTGTGGCGCAGGCGCGAGGCCGTGTCCGCGCCCTTTTCATGGCCGATCAGCATCACCTTGCGGCCATCGATGGTCGCGAAGCCGCCAATGATCGCCGGGTCTTCGGCGTAAGCCCGGTCACCGGCCAGCGGAATGAACTCTTCGGTCAATCCCGCGACATAATCCTTGAAGTGCGGCCGCTCGGGATGGCGGGCCACCTGCGCCTTCTGCCACGGCGACAATTTCGCATAGGTGTCGGTGAGGAGCTTGCCGGCCTTGGCCTCGAGCTTGTCGACTTCCGACTGGATATCGAGCTCGCCGCTGTCCGCCGTCTCCCTGAGCTCGCGCACGCGCGTTTCCAGCTCCGCAATCGGCTTTTCGAAATCGAGATAGGTCAACATCTGAGGGCGCGGGTAAGCGCGACTGGGCCGAGCGTCAACGCGAACGGTCTGCGAGCGGATGCCGCTCGTTCACCAGCTGCACGAGCCGGGCGGCGTCCACGTGCGTGTAAATCTGCGTCGTCGCGATGTCGGCATGGCCGAGCAGCGCCTGCAGAACGCGAAGGTCCGCTCCTCCGGAGAGCAGGTGCGTCGCGAACGCATGGCGAAGGACGTGCGGACTGATCCGTTCGGGGGCGATCCCCGCTTCCGCGGCCATTTCGCGGACCAGCTGAAACAGTCGAATTCGGCTGATGTGCGTCTTTCCGCCGGGAAACAGCCACGGGCTCGATGCCGGGACATTGTCGAGCCACGCCTTCACGGCCACTTCGGCGCGGCTGGAGATCGGGACCAGCCGCTCCTTCGAACCCTTGCCGCGAAGGATCAGGAACGGCTGACCCGCGCGGACCGCGCCTCTCGGCAATGCGACAACCTCGCTGGCCCTCAGTCCGGATCCGTAGAGCAGCTCGAGAAGCGCGAGGTTGCGCTGGGCCAGCGGCTCCCCGCTTGCCGCCTTGTCTCCCACGGCTTCGAAAATCGATTCGACGTCCGCCTCGCCCAGCACGCGCGGAAGCGGCCGCTGCAGCTTCGGCTGCGGAAGCGCCGACGATGGATCGTCCGCCCGCAGCGAATCGTCGACAAGAAATCGGTAGAATCGGCGAAGCGCGGACGACCGGCGAGCGACCGTCGACGCGGCCAGCCCCGCCCATTTCTGTCCCAGGCCGCCCAGGGCGTCGCGATGGGCGGTTCCGAGCGGCTGGCCGAGATCCGTCGCGGCTTTCTCGAGATCGTTGCGGTAGGCGGCCAGCGTGTTGGGAGAGGCCCCCGCTTCGGCCGCAAGCATGTCGAGGAAGCGGTCGACCAGCGCTCGGTCGCTCGAGTCCATCAGGTCCTTGAGAGCGCTTCGGCTGCGATCATCCGAGCAAGGAACTGCTGCCCCGTGTTGCGAAGCGCCATGACGATGTGGAAGACCTGTGCCGACGGGACCGATTTGAAGTCGGGACCCTGAAGACCGGTTCCCGCCATCACGAGGACCGTGCCGCCCTGGTTCCGCTTGGCCGCTGCGTCGATCATCTGCGCCCATGGCGATGGCCGCTCGATGTGCAGATGGTATCGCGAGTTGAACCGGGACGCCGTTCCCGCGTCCAGCCGGCCAAGCGCGGCAAGACCGGCGACGAGGAGCGCGCTGCGCTTGTGCCCCGGGCTTTTGTCGCGGCCGATGAACGCATTCACCCGCCCGGCGCTGACGTCGACGCCGCTTCCGTCCGGCGCCGCTAGCGCCAGCATCGCCCAGCAGCGGTCGCCGGGCTCGTCATCCATTTGAGCGACCGCATTCGCCCAGCGCGCGGCGTCGGAATCGAGGCCGGCGGCGAGCATGGATGCGATGAGGTCGGGGGCATCGTTCTGAAGGTCTGCGTTCGGCTCGATGCGGGCCGCGGCGGTCGCGAGCAGCGCCCGCGAAGCTTCCTTCTGCAGCCGGTCGTCGCCCCCGGCGCTCCACAACCGCCGCATCGCCGCAAGACGAGTCTCCTCGTCGCGTCCGGCAAAGGCGAGCCGAAGCTGCCACGAATCCGTGCCGCCGAGATCGTTGGGATCGGTGGAATCGTAGATGTTGGAATAGAGGTCGACGAGAGCCTGCGACGAGAAGACCCCAAGGCCGGCCGCGATCCGCGCCGACTGGAGCCGGTCTTCGAACGGGATCAGCGGTGCCCTGGCGTACCAGGCGCGGAGCTGGGGCGAGGCCGAATCCATCAACCGCTTCGGCGGGCTCATCGCCGCGGCGGTGGCCAGGCCGTACCGCCAGGTCGTGAGGTCCTGCACAGGATCCCATTCGATCGTCGCGGCGGTGCCGGTATCGGCGGTCGCTCCGACGACTTTCTGGGCGAGGGTGAGGTCGATTCCGCCGATGGTGCCGCGACGGCGCGCCGATTCGATTTGAGCGGCGGCCGAATCCGGCTCGCCGTTCAGCCCGGCGCAGATCGCCTGCACGAGCGGAACGATCCGCGGCTCGGCCTTGTGGAGCCCGTCGACCAGCGGGCACAGGGCCAGCGGATCGGAGCTCGCAAGCGCGCTCTGCGCCGCCACCTGGCTCATCTTCGGCGTGAAGCGGTCGGTGTCGATGCTGGCGACGATCATCTGCGCCGCGTCCGCTTCGCCCATCCTGAGCAGCAGCCAGACGCGCTCGGCCGCCCAGTCCACCGGGTTCACTCCGCGGGGCGAGCGCGCGCTCGCGAGCAAGGCGTCGCGAAGCCCGATATGCGCCCAGCGCGAGGCGATCGGCGTGTCCATCCGCCGCATCAGGGTCGACAGGAAGGCGCCGCTGGCCTGGCCCCACGGATCGGCGCCGATGGCCATCTGCGCCGGATCCAGAGCGCCGGCGGTGAAGGGATCGCGACGCGCGAAAGGCGGGTATTCGACCGGCTTCGGCGGCGGCGTCGCTTCGACTTGCTCGGCCTGCGTGGTGGTGCTGGTCTCGTCTTCGGGAAGCGCCTCGGTCTGCGCCGATTGCGGCTGAGCCTGGGGCGCTGGCGCGGCCTGCGCCGGTGCCGGAGTCGGGGCGGGCGCCGCGCTGTTCTGCACCTGCGCCAGTGCCGGGATTGCGATCGCGGTAGCTATCCCCCCGAGAAGGAGAAGCCGCTTAGTGGCCAGCCGCATTCGTAACGTCCACTTGGATCTGCCGCGTCGGGGTCTCGCGCGCCTGGCTGGACAGAAACACGAGCGCTCCTGCGATGATGACGACAATGACGATAAGAATGAGTACGGCTCGCGACATCGGCCCTTCCGCTTTGATCCGTGGGACAGTCGGCTTTTGCCCGACCTTCGGGGGAAATGTATAGCCCCAGTCGTGACGAAGCTCGGGATCCCCCTCGACCGGCCCATCGTGCTCGTCGGACTGATGGGCGCCGGCAAGTCAACCGTCGGGCGGCGGCTGGCGAGAAGGCTCGGCCTGCCATTCATCGACAGCGACGAAGCCATTGAAGACGCCGCCGGTTTTTCCGCGGGCGAGCTTTTCGAGCGTTACGGCGATGCCGACTTTCGCGATGGCGAGCGACGGCTCGTCGCGCGGCTCGTCGACGAAGGCGCCATCCGCGTGATCGCCACCGGCGGCGGCGCTTACGTGAACCCATCGACGCGCAAGTTGCTGAACGAACGCGCGATCACGATCTGGCTCGACGCGCCGATCGACATTCTCGCCGAGCGGACGGGCCGGCGGAACACGCGTCCCCTGCTGCGCGATGGAAGCCGGGCGAGCACGCTGAAGCGCCTCGCGGAGGAACGCGGACCGGCATATTCGGAAGCACACATCCGAATCCGAAGCGGCGACGGCGCCCACCGCGACGTCGTCGATTCGATTATCCGGGCACTGGAAAACTATGTCGTTCGCGGCGAGGGGCCCGGACCTTCCTCGGGCAACGGACCGGAGGCGAAGGACCGCTCTTCGCCGGCGTGAAGGTCGCCGGTCTCGGCCTGCCGCTCGAGCCGCTCGCAGTCGCGCAGCCGATATTCGCGCTCCACCCGCTCCACCTCTCCGGCCGCGATTCCGCTGGCCCGAAGGGCGGCCTTGCCCATCACCACCGCACTTTCGAACAGCTCCCGCTCGGCAAGCTCCAGATCGAGACCGCGAAGGTTCATCAAGTGCACCCGGTCGTAGGCGCGGACCATGACCGAGGCCTGCGGGAAAGCCTTGAGGACTGCCTTCACCGCGTCGCGGGTCATCTCGCCGCCTTCATTGTCGTTGCAGAAGGCGATGACCTTGGCGGTTTCGGCGCCCGCCGAGCGAAGCAGGTCGAGCCGAAGCCCGTCGCCATAATAGACCTTTGTCCCGAACTCCTGCGCCGTCTCGATCATGGCCGGTTCCTTGTCGATCAGCGTCACTCCGATCCTTTTGGCCATCAGCATCTGGGCGACCGTCTGCCCGAAACGGCCGTAGCCGACGACGATCGCGGAAGTTTCCGGTGACTTCTCGGGACCGTCCAGATGCTCGCCGCCGCGCTCTTCCCGGCGCTCCAGCCAGTCGGTGAGCCGCATGAGAAACGGCGTCGTCGCCATCGACAGGGTCACGACCGCGCCGAACAGCGACGCAGCCGCCGGAAGCACCAGCCCCGCCGCGGTCGCCTACGCGAACAGCACGAATCCGAATTCACCCGCCTGGCTGAGGAGCAGGCCGAGGCGGATGCTCCGCGGCCAATTGTTGCCGAACAGGCGCGCAAGGCCGGAGATCAGGATCGCTTTCGTGACGATCACCACCGCGGCGATCCCGACCACGAAGAACGGCCGCTCGGCGATGACGTTGAGGTCGAGAAGCATCCCGACGGACAGGAAGAACAGGCCGAGAAGGATCGAGCGAAACGGCTCTACGTCGGTCTCGATCTCGTTCCGGTAGGGCGATTCGGCGAGCATCACGCCGGCGATGAAGGCGCCGAGCGGCACGGACAGGTGAAGCGCGTGCATCACCGCCGCGGCCCCAATTACGGTGAACAGCCCGGCGACGACGAACAATTCCCGCTCGCCGAGGCGGCCGACCAGCCGGAACAGCGGGTGGAGCAGCAGACGGCCTGCGATCACGAGGCCGACAATGGCCACCAAGGTGTAGAGCGCGAGCTTGAAACCGACCGGTGCGCTCGGGTCCGGCGGCACGCGCGCCATCGCGGCGATGATCGTGATCATCGGAACGATCGCCAGATCCTGAAACAGGAGGATGGAGAAAGCGCGCTCGCCCTGCGGCGTGTTCAACTCGTTGTCCGAGCGCAGCATCGGCAGGACCTGCGCCGTCGAGGACAGGCCGAGCGGAAGCCCGATCGCAAGCGCGGCCTCGGGCGACAGACCGACCGTAAAATGAAGGAGCGCGCTGATCGCAAGGCCGCACAGGACGACCTGCACCAGCCCAAGTCCGAAGATGTCCTTTCGAAGCCGCCACAGCCGCGCCGGCCGAAGCTCCAGCCCGACGATGAACAGCAGCAGGGCGATCCCGATCTCGCTAACGCTGGCGACCTGCTCCGGATCGCGGATCAGGCGCAGCAGTTGCGGACCGATGAGGATTCCGGCGACGATATAGCCGAGGGTCGCACCGAGCTTCAGACGGCGGAAAATCGTAACGAAGAGGAGCGCGGCGCCGAGCATGACCGCGCCGCTTTCCAGCAACGCGCTCGTTGTCTGCGCGGTTTCGGCTGCGGCCGCCGCGGGGTTCACACCGCGGATTCCATGGCGCCGAGCAGTGCCCGGAGCGGGAGAAGGATCGCGCCGTGCCGGCCGGTGCGAGGGACCGCGGGCGCGAGCGCTTCATAGCCCGGCCATTGTGGCGGTTCGTCCCGCTCTCCGGATAGCCAGGCGCTGAGCTGGTCCAGCGCCGATGCGACGTCGTAGCGAGAGCGGCCGGGCGCCTGCTGGGCCACCAGGGCGGCCGACGCCTGTCCGAAGGCGCAGGCGAGGACCGTTTGCGACAGCGCTTCCACTCGGCCGTCCTTCACCTGGACCTCGCACAACAGAGAGCTTCCGCAAGTCGGCGAGCGCCGGGCGGCGGACCCGTCGGCCCGGTCGAGCTTCCGCGGCTCGGGAAGCGAGGCTGCGAGCCTCAGGATTTCCGTGGTGTAGAGCGGCGCGTTCATTCCTTGCGCCATGTGGTGCCGGAGGGGCCATCCTCCAACACGATGCCGTCCGCCTTCAGCTCATCGCGGATGCGGTCGGCAGTCGCGAAATCGCGATTTGCCTTCGCTTGGGAACGCTCGGCAATTTTCGCCTCGATTGCGTCATCGTCGGCCCCGCCGCGAAACCATTCGTCCGGGCTCTTCGCAAGCAACCCCAGCAGCGCGGCGCTTGCTTTCAACACTGCCGGATCCTCGATCGCCTGGAGCCGGGCGAGAGCCGCCGGGGTGTTGAGATCGTCGGATAGTGCTTCGATCACGTCGGGATCGATGGTTCCTGCCTCGGCGTCGCCGGCGGAACGATAGAGCTTGTCGAGGATCGCCTTCGACTGCTCGATCAGAGTCTCGGTCCAGGGCAAAGGCTGGCGATATTGCGCCGAGAGCAACGCAAGGCGCAGCACCTCGCCATCGACCTTCTCAAGCAGTTCGGCGGGCGTGATGATATTGCCGAGGCTCTTCGACATCTTCTCCGCGCCCATGTCGACGAAACCGTTGTGCACCCAGTAGCGGGCGAGCGCGGCGCCGCCGTGGGCGCAGCGGCTCTGGGCGATCTCATTCTCATGGTGCGGGAAGATGAGGTCGAGCCCGCCGCCGTGAATGTCGATCGTCTCGCCGAGGTGCGTCGCGATCATCGCCGAGCATTCGAGATGCCAGCCGGGGCGACCGCGGCCCCACGGCGAATCCCAGCCGATCACGTCCGGATCGCTGGGCTTCCACAGCACGAAATCCGCTGGATCGCGCTTGTAGGGAGCGACCTCGACACGGGCGCCGGCAATCATCTGCTCGCGGTCGCGGTGGCTGAGGATCCCGTACGCCGGGTCCTTGGTGACGTCGAACAGCACGTGGCCCTGCGCGGCATAGGCATAATCGCCGGCCAGCAACTTCTCGATCATCGCGATCATCGGCCCGATTTCCTCGGTCGCGTGCGGGGCGATGGTGGGCGGCGCCACGCCAAGGGCGCCCATGTCCTCGAGATAATGTCGCTCGTAGCGTTCGGTGATGACCGACGGTTCGACGCCTTCCGCCTCGGCAGCGGCGATGATCTTGTCGTCGACGTCGGTGACATTCCGCGCGTAGGTCAGGCTGTCGGGCCCGAATTCATGACGGATCAGCCGTGCGAGCGTGTCGAAGACGACCGCCGGACGGGCGTTGCCGATATGCGCGCGGCCGTAAACCGTCGGCCCGCACACATACATGGTGATGCGCTCGGGATCGGCGGGGACGAAGTCGCGCTTCTGGCGGGTCAGCGTATCGTAGAGGCGGATCATATCAGGTCCTCCCTATCGCGAAGCGGTGGGGAGGGGGACCAGCGTAGCTGGTGGAGGGGTAGAGAGCGCCGGCGCCAGTTACCCCTCCACCGCCTCCGGCGGTTCCCCTCCCCAGCAGAGCTGGGGAGGAACTTCTCAGTCGAAATCATTGCGCGGCCTCTTCGCGGGCATGGCGGCGAGTTTCAACCCAGTCGACGATGGCGCGGCCGCTGGCGTTGAGGAGCGGATACGTCTTCGAATTGGTCATCCATGCCGGACGCTCGGCCTCGGGCCCGTAGACGAGGTCGGTCGCGAGATTGGCGAACAGGAAGAAGAGAGTCGCCGCGAGAAGCCCCTTCACCACGCCAAACCCACCGCCGAGCGCCCGATCGACGGGACCGAGCAGCGATCGCCGGGTCTTCCCGCCGATCGAGCGCGCCATCAGCTTCACCAGGATGAAGGTCGGCAGGAACAGAAGCGCGAAAGCGAGCACCGACGCGCCTTCCGCGGTGCCGACGCTGCGCGCGAGGCCGCCGGAAAGCTGGGTGTGGAACAGCTTGATCATGGCGATCGCCGCCGCCCAGGCGAGCAGCGACAGTACCTCGTAAACGAAGCCGCGCACGAAGCCGACCGCGCCGCCGCCGAGCAGGAGAAGGATAACGAAGATGTCGAGTGCGCTCACGAGGCTGCGGCTAGCGGAGTCTGTGGATGAAGGCGAGGCTTCGAAATTACGTTCGATACGAACCGCGTCGGAACCTCGACGCGAACAGAATGAATAATCCTAAACCAATGACGCCGAGCACCTGTAGGAGTGCCGTGTAAACATCCTTAACCGCGTCCGGAGTGTCGGGATGAGCTTCAGCCAGGGACAGCCCGAAAAATGCCAACGCCCCCGCGATAGCCGCGAAGCGATCCACAACACGTCGACGTCGCAGGAGCCATGATATACCAATCGCAACGAGAACGCAGAGCGTGCACCAACCGGCAAATTCGGCGAATACCTGAAAGTGCGAGACGTGATCATCGATCAAGAGTGCAGTTCCAACCACCGCCGTAGGGCTGACGAGTAAGCATCCGAATCCATTGATTCGGCCTTCCGGCTCGTATCCCGTCATTATTCGCTACCGCCCCAATATCTGGTCCACCAACGCCCGCAAATTGCCGAAATGCGCGAGCGAGATTCCGTCCACCGGCTTCACTTCCTTCGGCACCCAGGCCTGCTCGAATCCGAGCTTGGCGGATTCCTTCAGGCGCAATGGCGCATGCGCGACCGAGCGGATTTCGCCGGAAAGGGCGATTTCGCCGAGAACCACTGCCTCACTCGGGATCGGTCGTTCCGACAAGGCAGAGACCAAGGCCGCCGCGACCGCGAGATCGGCGGCCGGATCGCTCAGGCGATAGCCGCCGGCGACGTTGAGATAGACTTCGGTCGTCCCGAAGCTGAGGCCGCAGCGCGCTTCCAGAACCGCGAGGATCATCGCCAGCCGGCCGCTGTCCCAGCCGACCGCCGCGCGCCTCGGGGTTGCGCCGCTCGCAAGCCGCACCGTCAGCGCCTGGATTTCGACCAGCACCGGTCGCGAGCCTTCCAGCGCCGGGAAGACGCTCGTGCCGCTGACCGGCTCGCCGCGGCGGGTCAAGAACAAGGCGGACGGGTTCGGGACCTCGCTTAGCCCCTCGGTCTCCATCGCGAAGACGCCGATCTCGTCGGTGCCGCCGAAGCGGTTCTTGAGCGCTCGGAGGATTCGGTACTGGTGGCTTCGCTCGCCTTCGAAGCTCAGCACCGTGTCGACCATATGTTCCAGCACGCGCGGGCCAGCGATCGTCCCGTCCTTGGTGACATGGCCGACGAGGACGACCGCGACGCCGCGCTCCTTGGCGAAGCGGACCAGCTCCTGCGCCGAGGCGCGCACCTGGCTGACTGTTCCGGGCGCACCCTCGATCAGGTCGGAGTGCATCGTCTGGATCGAATCGATCACCAGCAGGTCGGGGGAGTCGCCATCGAGCGTCGTGAGGACATCGCGAACCGAAGTCGCCGCCGCCAACCGCACCGGCGCTCCGCCGAGGCCGAGCCGAAGCGCGCGCAGCCGCACCTGCTCGGCCGATTCCTCTCCGGAGACATAAACCACGTTGCGCCCGCTCGCGGCGAGCTTGGCTCCGATCTGCAGAAGCAGTGTCGACTTGCCGATCCCCGGATCGCCGCCGACCAGCATGGCCGATCCGGGCACGATGCCGCCGCCGATCGCCCGGTCGAATTCCGCCACTCCGCTGACGATCCGCTCGGGAAGCGCCGCCGGGTGATCGAGTCCGACGAGCTCGATGGTTCGCCCGCCGCCCTGCAGATTGTGCTTGGCCGCGAAGATGCTCGTCACCTCGGCGGCTT
>JBQCIU010000084.1:0-8394 GCA_051953395.1 Sphingomicrobium sp. | reverse complement strand
CGATCGGCTCGAGCTCTATCATTTCCTCGACGCCGAAGAGGGCGACGTGGAGCTGTTCAACGGGATGCTCAACCGCGAACGTGTGGACGAGGCGATCGACCATCTGATCGGCGCGCCGGAGACGATTTCCGACTGGTTCATTTGCGGCCCCGGGCCGATGATGGATGCCGCCGAGAGCGCGCTGATCGATCGCGGGATCGACCGGACGAGAATCCATATCGAGCGCTTCACCGCCGACCGGCCGAAGGATTCGCTGGTCAAGGAAATGGCGGACCTCCAGACGAAGGCTGCCGGTCTGACCGTTTCCGTGACGCTCGACGGTCGCACTCGGAAAGTGCCGTTCAGCGAGGGCAATATCCTCGACAGCGCCCGAGCGGCCGGTCTTCCCGCGCCCTTCGCCTGCAAGGCCGGAGTCTGCGCGACGTGCCGGGCGAAGGTGGTCAGCGGGAAGGTCGAGATGGCGGCGCGCTATGGCCTGACCGACGAAGAGGTGGCGGACGGCTATGTACTGACGTGCCAGTCCGTGCCGGCCGGCGAAGGCGTCGCCGTCGATTACGACGCGTGACGTCATCCCGGCGAAGGCCGGGATCTCGGGTCAGTAGAGCGCCTGCGTCGATGCCGCGGCTAATCCCCTTGGGACCCCAGCCTTCGCTGGGGTGACGAAAGCCTTCACAGGGGTCACGGAAATGGACGCGTAACCTTCTACGCGCTAAGCCCCTGCCATGTTGGACGAACCGCAACTCCGCACCCGCTCCATCGGCGATCTCGACCCGATCAAGAGCGATTCCCTGCTGGCCCTGATCGACCTCGCGAATGCCGATAAACGGCCCGAAAAGATCGACGTCGGGGTCGGCGTTTATCGCGACAGCGCCGGCAACACCCCGATCCTGAAAGTGGTCAAGGAAGCCGAGCGGCGGCTGTGGGAGGAGCAGCAGACCAAGTCCTATCTCGGCGGGCGCGGCGACATCCGCTTCGCCGAGCTGTTGCGGCCGATCCTGCTGGGCGAACATTCGAGCGACGATCGCATTGCCGGCCTCCAGACGCCGGGCGGCTGCGGCGCGCTCACCTTGGCCTTCCACCTTATCCACGCTGCCAACGCGGACGCTCGAGTTTTCATCGGCGTACCGACCTGGCCGAACCACGGGCCGATCGTCCGCGGCGCCGGGCTGAAGGTCGTCGAATATGATTATTACGATCGCGACGCGCACCGCATTCGCTTCGACGTGATGATGGACACGCTGCGCGGCGCTCGCCCCGGCGACGTCGCCCTGCTGCATGGCTGCTGCCACAATCCCACCGGCGCCGACCTTTCTGCGGAGCAGTGGGCCGAAGTGACGGCGCTCATCGCGGACCGCGGCCTGCTGCCGGTCATCGACATCGCCTATCAGGGTTTCGGCGATGGCCTCGCGCCCGACGCCGCCGGATTGCGGGGCGTTCTCGACGCCTGCGAAACGGTGCTGGTCGGGCAGAGCTGCGACAAGAATTTCGGCGTCTATCGCGACCGCGTCGGTTCGGTCTGGTTCAAGACCCCGACCGCCGCTTCGACGGCGACGGCGATGGGCCATGTCCTGCAGATCTCGCGCGAATTCTGGTCGATGCCGCCGGACCATGGCGCCGCAGCGGTGCGCGTGGTGCTCGACAGCCCCGACCTCAACGCCGCCTGGCACGCCGAACTGGAAGGGATGCGCGAGCGGATCGCGACGCTCCGGCAGAGGCTCGCGGCCGCGAACCCCTTGTTCGATTATGTCGGCTTGCAGAAAGGCATGTTCTCCATGCTTCCGGTCAGCCCGGAGCAGGTGCTGAAGCTTCGCACCGACCACGCCATCTACATGGCGGATTCGGGCCGCTTCAACATCTGCGGCCTGTCGGACGAGCAGGTCGACCGCTTCGCCTCGGCAGTCCTCGAGGTCATCGGTGGCTGAAGCAGGACTGGCGCGATTTAGCGGCACTGCTGTGGACTGGACCCAGGTCGCGCGCCTGGTCCTGACCTCGCGCGAGCTGGACCGGGTCGAGGAGCAGGAGCTCGTCCCCGCAAGAAAGGTTCTCTACCAGTTTTCGGCGCGCGGCCATGACATGGCGCAGGTGCTGCTGGGGCTGCACCTCAAGGACGGCGACGCGGCCTGCGGCTATTATCGTTCGCGGCCCATGCTGCTTTCGCTGGGTGTCGATCTGGCGGATGCGCTGGGCTCCGGAATGGGGCTTGCCGGCGGCTATTCCGACGGGCGCGACATCGGTGTGGTGTTCAATTATCCGAACCCGGGCGGAGCGCACGCGCTCCCGATGTGCGGCGGCGTCGGTGCGCAATATACGCCGGCGGCGGGCTGGGCGCAGGCCATCAAGTACAAGCGCGAAGTGCTAGGCGAGGGGCCGGAGGACGCGATTGCCCTGGTCCTTGGCGGGGACGCGAGCGCCGCCACCGGCGGATTTTGGTCCGCGTTAACCATTGCGACGACGCAACAATTGCCGCTGCTAATGTACATCGAGGACAATGGCTACGGCATCTCCGTTCCGTCCGAATATCAAACGCCGGGCAAGGATATCGCTGCCAATCTCGCCAGTTTCCGAGGACTTACGATCTTCAACGGCGACGGCACCGAGCCCGAGCAGGCGGCGGACCTTGTCGCGAAAGCCGTCGCTCATGTCCGCGGCAAGCGGGCGCCGGCGCTGTTGCGCCTGACCGTCCCGCGGCTGGAGGGGCATAGCGCGCAGGATACCCAGGCCTACAAGTCGGAGCAGGAGGTCGCCGAGGAGTGGGCGCGCGACCCGCTTCCCAAGTTGAAAGCGCATGCGGGCCTGTCCGACGAGGACTGGCAGGCAATCGGGAAGGAGGTTGCCGCCGAAGTCGCGGCCGCCGTCGCGAGAGCGGAAGCCCGGGGCGTCTCGCCTCCGGAGCGGGTCGCCGCCCATGTGTTCTTCGATGGCGAGATGCAGGAGGTCGGTGGGGGCGCCGGGCTCAGTCTGGCCGGGGCGACGGACCAGCCCAGTCCTGAAGGGCAGCGGATCAACATGGTCACGGCCATCCGCCGAACCCTCGACCAGGAGCTTGAGGCCAATCCGAAGGTGCTTCTGTTCGGGGAAGACATCGGTCCAAAGGGCGGTGTTCACGCAGTGACTCTTGGGCTTCAGGAGAAGTTCGGGCGCGAACGGGTGTTCGACACGTCGCTCAATGAGGAAGGGATCGTCGGGCGCGCGGTCGGAATGGCGCTGGCCGGGCTGATGCCTGTGCCGGAAATCCAGTTCCGCAAATATTCCGAGCCCGCGACCGAGCAGATCCACGATTGCGGGACGATGCGCTGGCGGACCAACAACCGCTATGCTGCGCCGATGGTGCTGCGCATTCCCGGCGGCTTTTTCAAATGCGGCGACCCGTGGCACAGCCAGACGAACGAGGTGGAGTTCGTCCACAATCCGGGCTGGAAAGTTGCGGTGCCGTCGAACGCGGAGGATGCGGTCGGGCTGCTCCGTGCGAGCCTGCGCGGCAACGACCCGGTGATCTTTTTCGAGCATCGCGCGATGTACGACGACGCCTGGGCGCGGCGTCCGTGGCCCGGCGACGATTTCGTGCTTCCCTTCGGCAAGGCGAAGAGGACTCGCGAGGGCGACGACATCACGATCGTCACCTGGGGTGCGATGGTGCCGCGCTGCGAAGCGGCGGCCGAAGGCGTGAGCGCCGACGTGATCGATCTTCGTACGCTGATGCCCTGGGACAAGGCGGCGGTCCTGGAGAGCGTCCGCCGCACGCGCCGCTGCCTCATCGTCCACGAGGATCTGCGGACCGGCGGCTTCGGCGCGGAGATCGCCGCGGTCGTCGCTGACGAAGCGTTCCTCGATCTCGATGCGCCGGTCGCCCGGGTGACGATGCCGGATATCCCCAGCCCGCATCATCCGAAACTTCTCGACTGGGCAGTGCCTTCCGTTGCGGATATCCGCGCCGAAATCGAACGGCTGGTGGGGTTCTGACGTGATCGAAATTCGGGTGCCGGACGAGCAGGAGGGGACCAAGGCCGTCGTCCGTTCCTGGTTGAAGAAGGTCGGCGACGTCGTTGCGGAAAACGATCCGCTGGTCGAGCTCGAGACGGACAAGGTCACCCAGGAGGTGCCCGCTCCGGCGGCTGGGGTGCTGGCGGAAATCCTGCTCGACACCGACGCCGAGGCTTTGCCGGGCGCGCTGCTGGGGAGGATTTCTGCTGGTCCCCCGGCAAAGGCCGGGGCCCAGGAGGCGAAGCCTTCCACGACAGCCTCTCCAGGTGAAGCGCCTTCCGGCGCTCCTGGGCCCCGGCCTTCGCCGGGGAACGGGAACGGCGAAACACGCCTCTCTCCGTCCGTGCGCCGCGCGCTCCAGCAGAACGGGATCGATCCGGCGCGCATCGCCGGCACGGGCCGCGACGGGCGGATCACCCGTGAGGATGTCGACCGCGCGGTTGCGCAAGCGACGGTCACCAGCGTCGGCGAAGCTGCGACCGCTCAGCCACGCAATGTCGGCGATATCCCCCACGACCGGATGCGGCTGAAGATTGCCGAGAACATGGCGCGGGCGGTCGCAGAGCAGCCACACGTGACCGCCGTGTTCGAAGCGGATTTCTCCGCCGTCGCCGCACATAAGGCTGCGCTCGCCGAACGGGGGGTGAAGCTGAGCTACACCGCCTACATCGTCAAAGCGGCAGCCGAAGCGATGGCCGTGGCCCCGGCGATCAACGGACGCTGGGAGCCGGACCGGATCGCCATCTCGCCGACCATCGATATCGGGGTTGGCACCGCGCTCGGCGAAAAGGGATTGGTCGTCCCGGTCGTCAAGGACGCGGGGAGCCTCGGTCTCGAACAGATCGGCGCCAAGCTCGACGACCTTACGCGCCGCGCTCGCGAGGGGCGGCTGACCGGCGCCGACGTTTCCGGAGGGAGCTTCACCATCTCCAACCACGGGGTGTCGGGCTCGCTTCTTGCCGCCCCGATCATCCTCCACTCGGGCCAGGCGGCGATCCTGGGGATCGGCAAGCTCGAGAAGAGGGTGGTCGTCCGAGAGATGGGTGGCGAGGACGCGATGGTGATCCTGCCGATGGCTTACGTAACCCTGACCATCGATCACCGCGTGGTCGACGGCCATCAGACCAATGCCTGGCTCAGCCGCTTCGTCGAAATCCTGGAGACCTGGCCGGCGGCCTAGATGTTCGTCTGGTCGGCCGGGACGTCTTCGGGCATTTCCGCCGCGCCGTCGGCTTCGACGCAGCGCAGGTCCGCTCCGGCGCTGTAGCAGGTCATCGACAAGGACCCCATCGCATAGCCCTTCAGGAACGGCTCCATCGTTTCTCCCGATTCCGCGGCGATCCCGGCGATGTAGAGCAGCGGAATGAAATGATCGGGAGTGGGCACGGCGAGACCATAGTCGGCGTGCTCCGTGAGTTTCAGAATCCCGCCGGGATCGGACGCGAGTTGCTGCTGTGTCGAGTCGTCGAAGCGCTCCGCCCAGTCAAATGCGGAATCCGGCTTGTCCCATTGAACTCGGCGAAGGTTGTGGACGACATTGCCGCTGCCGATGATGAGGATGCCGCTGTCGCGAAGCGGCGCGAGCTCGCGCCCGAGTTCGACGTGGTAGTCCAGCGGCTTCAGCGCATTGATTGACAGCTGAACGACAGGAATATCGGCCTCCGGATAGACATGGGCGAGCACGCTCCAGGTGCCGTGATCAAGGCCCCACTGGTCGCGGTCGAGGCCGCACCAGACCGGTTTCAGCGCCTCGCAAATTTCTTCGGCGACATCGGGCGCTCCAGGTGCGGGATAATCAAACGCAAACAGCTCGGGCGGGAAGCCGTAGAAATCATGGATCGTGCGCGGCCGATCCATCGCCGTGACAGCCGTCGCTCCGAAGAACCAGTGGGCGGAAACCACGACAATTGCGCGTGGAGGCGGAACAGCCTCGCCGACACCGCGCCAGCCGCGAGTGAACCCGTTCTGCTCAAGCGTGTTCATCGGGCTTCCGTGACCGATGAAGATTGCCGGCATTCGCGCCATCGGTGCGTTCTACCAAGGCAGTGGACGGTCCGCATCTCTTTCCTCGAGCATCGGAACAGTTTCGGTCCACGCCTGCTTTTGCTCGCATGAATGGCGCCCGAGAGCCCGATCAAAGCGACCTGCCGTTCATTCGCCGGACGCTGATCGTGATCGGGCTGCTGGCCTGCGCGTTCCTGGTCTGGGAGCTGCGCTACGTCCTCATCCTGCTGTTCGGCTCGGTGCTGGTGGCGACGATCATCCGCTCGATCGCTCAGCCGTTCAAAGCGCATTTGCGCCTGCCGGACGGGCTGGCGGTCGCCATTTCGGTCCTTCTGATCGCTGCCGCGGTCGGGGTGACCTTCTGGCTGATCAGCTCGCAAATCTCCGCTCAGACCGCGCACCTCGCCGATGCCCTGCCCAAATCCGTCACCATGGTCGACAGTTGGCTTGCAGGCCTCGGCCTCGATCACCCGCTGGAGACCTGGATCAGTCACGTCCGTTCGGACAACAGCGTGATCGTCGCCAATTTCGGCGGATGGCTTTCGACCCTGACCCTCGCGCTCGCGAGCCTGCTGATCCTGGTCTTCGGCGGCATTTTCCTGGCTGCCCAGCCGCGCTTCTACGGGATCGGAGCAATCAAGCTCATTCCGCCGGAGAAGCGGGCGCTGATCGCCGAGGCCATGGAGGAATCCGCGGTCGCGCTGCGGCTGTGGCTGAAGGGCCAGCTGGTGGCGATGGTGGCGATCGGCATCCTGACGTGGATCGGTTTCCTGATCATCGGCGTGCAATCGCCGCTGGTGCTGGCGATCGTCGCAGGGATCCTGGAGTTCGTGCCCTATGCCGGGCCAATCGCGTCGGCGATCCCGGCGGTTCTGGTCGCGCTTGTGCAAGGGCCGGAGCTCGCGGCCTGGACGGTCGTCATGTACGTCGTCGTCCATCACCTTGAGGCCTATGTGCTGCAGCCCGTCGTCCAGCAGTGGGCGGTGGAAGTCCCCGCGGTGGTGATGCTCTTCTCGCTGCTCGCGTTCGGGCTCCTGTTCGGGATCGTCGGTGTGTTGTTCGCGGCACCGCTGGCCGTCGTCACCTATGTCCTCGTCAAGCGCCTTTACGTCGTCGAGGCGCTCGACACGCCGACGCCGATCCCGGGCGAGGGCAAGGCCTGATCACACGTCCAGGAGCGCGTAGGCCTTGCCGAACGTATCGCGAAGCACCGGGCGGGCGACGTTGTAGACAGGAGTGCCGCGCATCGTGGCCCCTTCGTAGGTCCCGTGGTGGGCATGGCCGTGAACCACGAAGGCGATATTGTCGAAGCGGTCCAGAGCATCCGCCAGCCGGGCCGAGCCGAGATACTGGAAAATCTCGATCGGTTCTCCGACCAGGGTCTCGGCGACCGGGGAGTAATGAAGCACCGCCACGATTTTTTCGGTTCGCAGCGATCGAAGGGCGTTTTCCAGCTTCCGCGCTTCGTTGTTCGCGACATCGACGAACGCCTTGATCTCGGGCTCTCCGAACGGAGCCAGCTCCCCGCGGCCGAAGCCTCCGAGGAAGCCTTTGACGCCGGCGAAGCCGACGCCGTCGATCTCGTGCGCCTGCTCGTCGAGAACGACCATGCCCGCCTGGCGGAGGATGGCCGCGACATCCTCGTGGATGCCGCATTCGTAATCGTGGTTGCCGAGAACGCCGAGCACCGGGACGGTCGCCTTGGCGATGTCCTCGCCAAGAATCTCCGCCTCGGTAATCTTGCCGAAATTGGTGAGGTCGCCGCACAGGACGAGGACGTCTGCCTCGCCCGAAGCTTCCTCGAAGATCCGTGCGTAGGGTGCGACACTGTCTTCGGTTACGTGGAGGTCGCCGACTGCTGCGATTTTCACTCGTGCTGTTCCGGATATTGTTCTTCGAGATTGCCCACGGGCTCGGAAAATCCCCATTCCGTGACATCGGTGACGTAATCGCGCGGGCTGAAGATTCGGCCGCGGCAGACCTTCATCCCGGGAGGTGGAATGCTGTTCTGCACCTTGAGCCGTTCGAGCAGCTCGTCGAATAGCCACTGCGGGACTGCATCGCGCTCGCTCGGGTAGATGTAGCGGAAGTTGAGGAGGTGCATGAGAAGCACTTCCCAGTGCAATTCCATGTGGTTGAGGAGCCGCCGCCAATCGATTTCGGCGTGGCGCTTCAAGATCATGTGCGCGACATCGGCGCCGTCGTAACGGTAGCGGTCCTGGACGAACATCTTCGACCAGACGAACTCGGTCGGCGGAACGAGGTGGACCTCCGTCCCGAACAGCTCGGCGCGCGGCGAGTTGTCGAACCAGTCCTCGGTCACGTGGGTCGAGGCGGTCGGCATGTTGAAGATCACGTCGACGAAGATCTCGCCTTTGGTGATCCGCGCGAGCCAGCGGTCGTCGACGA
>JBQCIU010000083.1:0-14182 GCA_051953395.1 Sphingomicrobium sp. | reverse complement strand
GATCGACCGGGCCGCCGCCACGCTGAAGCTGCTCGACCCTGCCAACGGCGCGCAGCCGCCCGCTCCCCCGCGCACCAACCAGGCGATGTACGCGCCCGACAATCCGCTCACCCAGGTCCCGTTCGCCGACAAGGTCGCGCTGTGCCAGAAGATCGACGCAGCCGCCCGGGCCCTCGATCCGCGGGTCGCACAGGTCAGCGTCGCGTTGACCGGCAGCTGGCGAGTCATTGAAATCGTCCGGGGCGACGGATTCGTCGCCTCCGATGTCCGGCCCCTGGTTCGGCTGGCTGTGCAGATCGTGGCTGCCGACAATGGCCGGCGCGAGACCGGCTTCTTCGGTCTGGGCGGACGCTACGCCTACGAGCAGCTGTTCGATCCGGCCACCTGGAACCGGGCGATCGACGAAGCGCTCGAGCAGGCGCTGACGAACCTGCGGTCGGTCGACGCTCCGGCGGGAGAAATGCCGGTCGTGCTTGGCTCCGGCTGGTGCGGGGTTCTCCTCCATGAGGCCGTCGGGCACGGGCTGGAAGGCGACTTCAACCGCAAGGGCACCTCGGCCTTCAGCGGCCGGATCGGCGAGCGGGTCGCGGCGCCCGGAGTCACGGTCGTCGACGATGGCGCGATGGAACAGCGCCGCGGGTCGCTGACTATCGACGACGAAGGCACTCCGACGCGCCGCAACGTGCTGATCGAGGACGGCATTCTGAAAGGCTATCTGCAGGACCGCCTCAATGCTCGGCTGATGGGCGTGGAACCGACTGGCAACGGCCGCCGCGAAAGCTTCGCGCACGCGCCGATGCCGCGGATGACGAACACGTTCATGCTTCCGGGAAACGACGAGCCGGGAGCGCTGGTGGAACGGGTCAAGGATGGCATTTTCGCCAAGAGCTTCGGCGGCGGTCAGGTGGACATCACCAGCGGCAAGTTCGTCTTTTCCTGCACCGAGGCCTATCGAATCCGCAACGGCAAGATTGCCGAGCCGGTGAAGGGCGCCACCCTGATCGGCGACGGCCCGACCGTGCTCACGCGGATCCAGGGCATCGGCAACGATCTCGCTCTCGACGAGGGGGTCGGAGTGTGCGGCAAGGGCGGCCAGTCCATCCCTGCAGGTGTCGGTCAGCCATCGCTCCTCATTGACGGACTCACCGTCGGCGGCACCGCATGACGGACTGGCGTTCCGACGTCCTCAAATTCTGGTTTGGCCTCGATCCGGCGCAATGGTGGCGTGGGCCGCCCGAGCTGGATGAGCAGATTCGCGAGCGCTTCCTTCATCTATGGGAGGACAAGCGGCAGCTTCCCGCGGAAAGCTTCCTCGACGATCCGTTGACCGCCCTCGCGGGGGTGATTCTCTTCGACCAGTTCCCGCGCAACATGTTCCGCGGCCACGCCGACCAGTTCTCGACCGATCCGCTGGCGCTCGCGATCGCCAAAGGCGCGGTCGATCGCGGGCTCGACGAGCAGCTTGAGCCGAAGGAGCGCGGTTTCCTGTACCTGCCGTTCGAGCATAGCGAGAGCATGGACGACCAGCGCCGCTCGATGATCCTCTTCACGGCCCTCGACGACGAGCAGATGCTGCACTTCGCGCGGCTCCATCACGATATCATCGCCAGGTTCGGCCGGTTCCCGCACCGCAATTCGATGCTCGGCCGCCAGCCGCGAGCCGACGAGCTTGCGGCCGGCGACGTCGTTCCCTGGTGAGCGGGCTCGTCGAGCTGGCGCGCTTTCAGACGCGGATCGCAGCCGACCTCGCTCGCCTCAAGCTCGAATCGGAAGGGATCGAGGCAATCCTGTTCGATGCGGAAACCGCCAGCATCGGCTGGGGACCCATGATGCCCGTCCGGCTGATGGTGCTGGAAAGCGACCGCTGGCTGGCCGCCAAGCTTCTGGAGGAAAGTGCCGGCTAGAGCAGGTGCTCGACCGGCGAGAGATCGTAACCGGCGCCGGTAACCGCGGCTCGGATCTCCTCCACGCTCGCGCCCTGCCCCCGCCGCGCAACGGCCCAAGTCAGCGCCGAGCGGTTGCCGGTCCGGCAATAAGCGAGGAGCTTGCCCGTCGCAGCGTCGAGCGCCTCCTGCATCGCCTCGACGTCGGACGGCCCGATCCCGCGAATGATCGGCACGTGCCGGAACTCGATCCCTTGCGCCCGGGCCGCCTGCTGGACCTCGGCCGCAGTGGGCTGGCCCGGTTCTTCCTCGTCCGGCCGATTGCAGACGATCATCGAGATGCCCGACGCCTTCAGGCCGGCGACGTCAGCGGGCTGGATTTGCCCGCTGACGGAGGTCGTGTCGTCGAGCTTGCGGATCATCCGCGCTCGGGCTGCGCCGCCGGCTGGGGAGCCGGCGCCGGAGCAGGCGTTGCAGCGGGCACCGGGGCCGGTGCCGGCGGGGTTGCGGCGGCGCCTTCTCCGGCAAGCCCGTAATATTCGAGATAGGGCTGGATGTCCGGATCGTGCCCCGTGAACGATCGGTACATCTGCGCAAGATCCTCGGTGTTGCCGCGCGACAGGACCATGTCGCGGAAGCGCTGGCCATTCTGGCGAGTGAGACCGCCGTGGCTTTCGAACCACTGCGCCGCGTCTTCAGCGAGCATCCGGGTCCACGGATAAGCGTAATAGCCGGCCGCATAGCCCCCGCCCCAGATGTGGGCGAAATAGCTCGACCGGTAGCGCGGCGGCACGTCCTTGGTGTCGAAGCCGCTGTTGGCGAGCGCCTCGGCTTCGAACTTGTCGACGTCCTGGCGCGGTGCGTTGGCGGCAAGCGAATGCCAGTCGAGGTCGAGCTTCGCAGCTTCGAGCACCTCGCCGTTGTCGTAGCCCTGGTTGAAGGTGCGCGACCGCTTGATCTTGTCGACCAGGCTCTGCGGGATGGTCTCACCGGTCTTGTAGTTGACCGCGTAGTGCGGGAGCACCTTCGGGTCGAGCGCCCAATGCTCGTTGAACTGCGACGGGAACTCGACGAAGTCGCGGGCGACGTTGGTGCCGGACAGAGTGGGATAGGTCTCTGCTGCGAACAGCCCGTGGAGGGCATGCCCGAACTCGTGGAACATCGTCGTCACGTCATCCCAGCTGATCAGCGCGGGCTGGCCCGGCGCCGGCTTGGTGAAGTTGGCGACGTTGTAGATCACGGGCTTGGTGCCGCGCAGGTACGACTGGTTGACGAGGTTGCTCATCCACGCGCCGCCGCCCTTGTTGTCGCGCTTCCAGTAATCGAAATACATGAGGCCGAGCGGCTTCCCGTCGGAATCGATGACTTCATAGGTCATCATGTCCGGGTTCCAGGTCGGGAGGTCGTGCCGTTCCTTGAACGTGATCCCGTAGAGCTGGTTGGCGGCATAGAAGACGCCGTCGGTCAGCACCTTGTGGATTTCGAAATAGGGCTTCAGCTCGTCCTGGTTGAGGTCGTAGCGCTGCTTGCGGATCTGCTCCGCATAATAGTTCCAGTCCGCCGCCGTCGGAGTGAAGTTCGCACCCTGCGACTTCGCGAGGGCGACGATATCGGCCCATTCCTTCTGCTGCTTGGCTGCAGTCGCCGGCGCAAGGCGATTGAGAAAGCCCATCGCGGTCGCCCGGTTCTTCGCCATCTGGTCCGACAGCGTGTAGTCGGCATAATTGTCGAACCCGAGAAGAGCCGCCTTCTCGGCGCGCAGCTGGGCGAGCTCGGCAACGATGTTGCGGGTGTCGTTGGCATCACCATGCTCGGCGCGATTGACGCTTGCGTCGAACAGCGCCTGCCGGGTCGAGTGCTCGGTCAGAGTCGTTGCCGCCGGCTGGCGGGTCGTGTTCTGAAGCGGAAGCACATAGCCGTCGAGCTTGCGATCCTTCGCCGCCTGCGCGGCCGCCGCGATCTCGGCGTCGGTCATTCCGGCCAGCGCCGCCTTGTCGGTGACGTGAACCGCGCCGGCCTTGGTCGCCGCCAGCAGCTTCTGGCCGAACTCGGTCGAAAGCGAGCTCAGCCGCTCGTTCATCTGCTTGAGCTGCACCTTCTTCTCGGGCGAGAGCTGGGCGCCGGCCTTGATGAACTGCTTGTAGTAGACGTCGACGAGCTGCGCCTGCTCAGGGTTCAGGTTGAGGCTCGCGAGCTGGTCGTGGAGCGTCTTCACCCGGTTGAACAGCTTCGTGTTGAGGAAGATGAAATCCTGGTGCGCTGCGAACAGGGGCGAGGTCTTGCTGTCGATGTCCTGGAGCGTGTCGTTGGTGTCGGCGCCGTTGACCGCGGAAAAGGCGAGGACAGCGCGCTCGAGCAACTGGCCGGAGCGCTCCAGCGGGACCATCGTGTTGTTGAACGTGGGCGGAGCCGGGTTGTTGGCGATCTGCGTCACCTCGGCCTTCTGCTGCGCCATCCCGGCGAGCAGCGCCGGCAGATAGTCGCTGTCCTTGATCTTGGAAAAATCGGGCGCTTCGAACGGAAGCGTGCTCGGCTTCGCGAACGGGTTCGACGCGGGCAGAGTCGCCGAAGCGGTTGCGGCAGGCTTTTTCGCGGGAGCAGCGAATGCGGGAGTCGCGGCGAACGCGGCTGCGGCGGTGGTCAGCAGGATTGTCCGGAGCATCTCTTATCCTTCGTTAGCGTCGCTCTGTCCTGTTCGGACTCGCACGGTTGCGCAAGGCTGAATGCCCGGATTTGGGGGAGAAATCTACAAACGGCAGTCAGCGTCGGCTGTCGGCGGATTCCTGCTGGTAACTCCGCACCGCGTCGAGCATCGCGTTTCCGTATCGGCGAAGCTTCACTTCACCGACGCCGTCGACCTGCCCCAGCTCGGCAAGCGATTGCGGCCGGACCGACGCGATTTCGCGAAGCGTCGAGTCATGGAAGACGACATAAGCGGGCACGTTCGCCTCTGCCGCGATAGCCCGGCGCGCCTCGCGTAGCGCGTCGAACAGCGGGTCGGCCGGGCCGTCGATCGCACCTCTTCGAGAGCGGCGTTTGCGCGGCGGCGGAACGGCGATCGTGAGCTCCGCCTCGCCCTTCAGGAGCGCCTTCGCTGCCGGCCCGAAGGACAGCCCGCCATAGGCATCCGTGCGCAGGGCGTCGCGCGCGATCAGCGCCCGGGCGACCGAGGGCACAAGCGCCAGCTCCTCCGCCGACGCGATTCCGAAAACCGAGAGCCGGTGATGGCCGAAGCTCCGGACCTTCTCGTTGTCGTTGCCGGCAAGCACGTCGCTCAGATGCCCGACTCCGAAGCGCATCTCTGTCCGAAAGGCGGCCGACAGCAGCTTGCGGGCAACTTCCGTCGCATCGATCGTCGCTGGTGGCTCGAGGCAATTGTCGCAATTGCCGCAGCGGTCCGGCGGGTCTTCGCCAAAGTGGCGGAGAAGCACCGCGCGCCGGCAGTGCGGGGTTTCGACGAAGGCCGCGAGCGCGTTCAGCCGCTCGCGCTCCGCCGGGCGGCGCTCCGGTTCCACCTCCTGCTCGATCCGCTGCCGAGCACGCGCAAAATCCTGCGCGGCCCAGAACAGCCACGCTTCCGCGGGCTCGCCATCGCGTCCGGCGCGGCCGGTCTCCTGGTAATAAGCCTCAATGCTCTTCGGGATGGCGGCGTGCGCGACCAGCCGGACGTCGGGCTTGTCGATGCCCATGCCGAAGGCGACGGTTGCTGCAATCACCATGTCTTCCGAAGCGACGAAGGCCGACTGGTTACGCTTGCGGACCTGCGGGTCGAGGCCGGCATGATACGGCAGCGCATTCCGCCCGCCGCGAGCGATCTGCTCGGCGATCCTTTCCGCCCTGTCGCGGCTCGGCGCGTAGACGATCGCGGATCCGGGTCGAGCCTGGACGAGGTCGCCAAGCTGCTTGCCCGCCTGCGAGCGGGGACGGATGTGATAGCGAATGTTGGGACGGTCGAATCCCGCCAGGACCAGCCCGTCCTGCGGAATGCCGAGTTGCGTCAGGATGTCCGCGCGAGTCCGGTCGTCCGCGGTGGCGGTCAGAGCAAGCCTCGGCACCTTCGGATGCTCGTCGAGAAGCGCGCGGAGCTGGCGATAGTCGGGCCGGAAATCATGGCCCCATTCGCTGACGCAATGCGCTTCGTCGATTGCGATCAGGGCCAGCGGAATCTCCGAAAGCAGGCGGCGGAACGCGCCCGTCGTCGCCCGCTCGGGAGCGACGTAGAGCAGGTCCAGGCCGCCCGACCGAAGGCGGGATATGGTCTCGACCTGATCGGAATCCGCGGACGTCAGCGAGGCGGCGCGAATGCCCAGTGCTTCGGCCGACCGGATCTGGTCGTGCATCAGCGCGATCAGCGGCGAGACGACCAGGGCGGTGCCTTCCCGGGCAAGCGCCGGAAGCTGGTAACAGAGCGACTTGCCCGCCCCGGTCGGCATCACCGCGAGCGTGTGCCGGCCAGCCATCACGCGCTCGACCACCTGCTCCTGCACTCCGCGAAACGCGTGGAATCCAAACGTGCTGTGGAGAATGGAAAGCGGGTCGGTCATGGGTTCGTCATTGCGAGGAGCGGAGCGACGAAGCAATCCACGGCGCCAGCTGGATTGCTTCCCCCGGACTAAATCCGGGGTCGCAATGACGCTCGGCTATTCCGCCGCTTCGGCGGTTTCCTCCAGCCGCTCGGCGGCCTGCCGGTACCACATGTCGGCATAAAGCCCGTCCCGCTCCAGCAGCTGGTCGTGCGTGCCGCTTTCGGCGACGCGCCCTTCGTCGAGCACCAGGATCACGTCCGAGTTCACCACGGTGGAAAGCCGGTGGGCGATGGTGATCGTCGTGCGGTCGCGGGCGAGACGGTCGAGGGTCGAAAGGATCGCGTCCTCCGTCTTGCTGTCGAGCGCGCTGGTCGCCTCGTCCAGGATCAGGATCGGCGGGTTCTTGAGGAGCGTCCGCGCGATCGCCACCCGCTGCTTCTCGCCGCCGGACAGCTTCAGTCCGCGTTCGCCGACCAGCGAGTCATATTTTTCCGGAAGCATCGCAACGAAGCGGTCGATCGCGGCGCCCTTCGCCGCTTCCTCGATCTGGGCCTGGCTCGCGTCCTCGATCCCGTAGCCGATGTTGTAGCCGATGCTGTCGTTGAACAGGACCGTGTCCTGCGGGACGATCCCGATTGACTCCCGAAGGCTCGCCTGGGTGACGTGCGCAATGTCCTGCCCATCGACGCAGATTCGTCCGCCGGTCGGATCGTAGAAGCGGTAGAGAAGCCGGGCGATGGTCGACTTACCCGCCCCGGAAGGGCCGACGATCGCAAGGCGGGTGCCCGGCGGCGCGTCGAAGCTGAGGCCCTTCAGGATCTCGCGATCAGCCTCGTAGCCGAAATGGACGTCTTCGAAGCGGACATGGCCACCCTGCACGTCAAGCGGTCGGGCGTTCGGCTCGTCCACGACTTCGGCGGGCGTGTCGAGAAGTGCGAACATCGCCTCCATGTCGATCAGGCCCTGGCGGATTGTCCGGTACACCCAGCCGAGCATGTCGAGCGGCCGGAAAAGCTGGAGCAGCATGGTGTTGATGAAGACGACGTCGCCAGGGGTGAAACGGCCCTTGCTCCAGCCCCAGATGGTGAAGATCATCGCCCCCGCCATCATCAGGTTCGTGATGAGCGACTGGCCGATATTGAGCCAGGCGAGCGAGACCTCGTTTCGGACCGTGGCGCGCGCGAACTGGCCCACGGCCTCGTCGTAGCGGCGCGCTTCGCGCTCCTCGGCTCCGAAATATTTGACGGTTTCGTAGTTGAGGAGGGAGTCGACCGCGCGGCCGATGGCGCGATTGTCGACGTCGTTCATCTCGCGCTGCAGGTTTGCCCGCCACTCGGTCACGCGGCGGGTGAAGGTGATGTAGACCGCCACCATCACCAGCGTCGCCGCGACCAGTCCGGCGCCGAACTTGATAAAGAAGATGACGCAGGTCGCGGTCAGCTCGATCAGGGTCGGGCCGATGTTGAACAGCAGGAAATAGAGCATCATGTCGATGCTCTTGGTTCCGCGCTCGACGACCTTCGTCAGCGAGCCGGTCCGCCGTTCCAGGTGGAAACGCAACGATAGCGAATGGATGTGCCGGAACACCTGGCCGGCGAGCCGCCGCGCCGCATCCTGCCCCACTTTCTCGAACACCGCATTGCGCAGATTGTCGGACAGCACCCCCGCGAAGCGCGCGCCCGCGTAAGCGAGGACCAGCGCCGCGACGATTCCGAAAGCCGCGGCCGTTCCTGCGCCCGCCATCCGGTCGATGACCGCCTTGTAAGCGAAGGGCATCGCCAGCACCGCGGCCTTGCCGGCAAGCACCAGCGCCACCGCCGCGACAACGCGCGCCTTGAGCTCGCGCTGCCCCTTCGGCCACAGCATCGGAAGGAATCGGACCAGCGGAGCGAAGCTCCCCCGTTCCGACTTTCCCTGATCCGCCGCTTCAGCCATCGGCTCAAGGTAAGAACGCGCATCGCCCGCGGCAAATCCGTCATGAGAAACACTTGGAACCGCGTGATTTTTCGGCGGTTGTGGAAGGACTCATCCAGCAAGGCGGGGACAATGGAAGCCGGTTACTTTCTCATCGCAATTCTCGGCTGCGCCGACGGATCTACCGCCTGCACTCCGGTGATGACCGTGCCGACCCATTATGCGACCGAGGCCGAGTGCGTCGCGGCGACCGAGGGCGCCCTTCTCGCCAACAGCAATTTCGATTTCCCAAGCCTGTTCGCGGAATGCCGCCCGGCCAAGCCGCGTGCCTCCGCCGATCGCGAGCCCGAGCTCGAACCGAAGACCAAGAGCGAGACCCGGAGAGGCTGACATGGCCGACGACACTGACGTCCTGGTTCCCGAGATTCACGAAGACCGGCTTCCGGGAAGCGAAGCGAAGCTCGAGCCCAAACCCGACTGGCACCCGCGCTATCCCGGCTCCGGCCGCCTGAAGGACAAGGTCGCGCTGGTCACCGGCGCCGACAGCGGCATCGGGCGAGCCGTCGCTGCGCTTTTCGCCCGCGAGGGCGCCGACGTCGCCATTCTCTATCTCTGCGAACATGAGGATGCGGAGAAATCCAGGCAGATCGTCGAACAGGAGGGGCGCCGGGCGATCACCATCGCGGGCGACGTCGGAAGCAAGGAATTCTGCGAAGAAGCGGTGCGAAAGACGATCGATGCGTTCGGCCGCCTCGACATCCTCGTCAACAATGCCGGCGAACAGCATTCGGACAAGGACATCCGCGACATCACCGAGGAGCAGCTCCGCCGGACCTTCCAGACGAATATCTTCGGAATGTTCTTCCTGACCCAGGCCGCCCTCCCGCACCTGAAGCCCGGTTCGGCGATCATCAACACCACGTCGGTGACCATGTACAAGGGCTCGAAAGCGCTTCTCGACTACAGCTCGACGAAGGGCGCGATCACCGCCTTCACCCGCTCGCTTGCGAAGAATCTGGTGAAGGACGGAATTCGCGTGAACGCGGTTGCGCCCGGCCCGATCTGGACTCCCCTCAATCCCTATGGCGGACAGCCTCCGGAGGAAATGAAGGACTTCGGCAAGGACACGCCGATGGGCCGTCCCGGCCAGCCGAACGAAGTCGCGCCCTGCTTCCTGTTCCTCGCCTGCGAGGACTCCAGCTACATGATGGGCCAGGTCCTTCATCCCGACGGCGGAGATTCGACCTCCAGCTAGTTGACCGTCGGCGCTTTGCCCGCTGATAGCTCGGCGATGGCCGCCGCTTCCGCATTCCAGCAAGCGCTCGACGCGTTCAACGGCGGCGACCTCGGCCGCGCGCGCGATCTTGCCGAGCGCGGAATCGACCAGGCGCCGTCGCCGCAGCTCCAGCACCTGGTCGGCCTGATCGACTGCCGCCTGGGCAATGTCGAATCGGGCGTGACCTGGCTTCGGCGCGCGTGCGAAGGGGAGCCGGCCAACGTCGCTTTCCGGGTGATGCTCGCGAGGGCCCTGATCGACAGCGGGCGGGCACGCGATGCGCTCGACGCCGCCCCTCCGCCCGAGGGGACCAGCCCGGCCGAGCTAGCGCTCTGGCACGTCCGTGCGGAGGCCGCCGAAGCTGCCGGAGACAAGGCGCTGGCGCTCCAGGCCTTGGCCAGGCTCTGCTCCGCGGGCATCGGCGACTGGCGCATCTGGAGGGATTATGCCCAGGCAGTGGCGGCCGCCGAGCGCTGGGTCGAGTCGAGCCGTGCCTTCGAACAGGCGGCGAGGCTCAAGCCCGACGAGCTCGAACTGCAGCACGAACTTGCAAAGGCGCTGTCCCGTGCGGGCCGCCATGATCAGAGCGCGGACGAGCTTCGCAAGTGGGTCGAGGCCTCGCCTCCCGATGCCTACAACCGGATCGTCCTCGCCCGCCTGTTCGCCAACCTTGGCCGAACCGACGAAGCCGATGCGCAGCTGAACGAAGCCGCCCGAATGGCAACCGGCCGCGACTGGGGCGGAGACTGGCAGGCCCTGCTCGAGATTGCCGCTTCGCCGTCGGGCGAGATCGACGTCGAGGTGCTTCGCGAGATCGGAGCGCTGCTCGAGCGATCGAGCCGCATGCAGCTCCTCGGGGAACTGTTCGAGGCAGCCGAGGCGAAGGGCATCCAACGCGAGCGCCTTGGCTATCCGGCGGCAGCGGTCGCGCTGCGCAACGGGAATGCGGCGGAAGCCAAGCAGCTCCTGTCGGCGGAAAGCCCGGAAGTCGACCCGCTTCGCTGGCACTGGATGATGGCGAGGATCGCCGACTCGCTCGGGGACAGCGAGCTCGCCTTCTCCGAGGCGGACGCGATGAACCGTTCGGTCCAGGATTACGATCGCTGGCGCCGAATGGCCCAGTCGCAGCTGCAGTGGGTGCGCAGCCTGACCGAGACGATCACTCCGCATTGGGCGGCAGGACTGAGCAGGCTGGAGCAGGGAGACCGGCCGGCGCCCGTCCTGCTGGTCGGCTTTCCCAGGTCGGGCACGACTCTTCTCGATACTTTCCTGATGGGGCACCCGGACGTGACCGTCCTCGAGGAAATCGAGTTCATCGATCCCGTCGAACGCATACTCGGCAAGATCCCGACTCTGCCCGATCGCTCGGCGCAGGAGCTTGCCGAGGCGCGGAAAGCCTATCTCGACGAGCTCGACCGACACCTTCCGGAGCGTCGCGGCGGGCTCGTCGTCGACAAGCTTCCGCTCAAGCTTCTGGCGGTGCCATATCTCTACGCGATGTTCCCCGACCTGCGGATCATTTTCGCGCAGCGGCATCCCTGCGATTGCGTGCTGAGCTGCTTCATGCAGGCGTTCGCGCTCAACAATGCCATGGCCTGCTTCCTCGATATCCGCGATTCGGCCGATTATTACGACGCGATCCTCTCCTTCTGGATGCGGGCGCGCCAAACCTTCGGGCTGAAGGTGCACACGGTCGTCTACGAGGATCTGATCGCCGACCCCGAAAAGTCGATTCGGCCGGTGACCGACTTCCTTGGCCTGGAGTGGCGGGAGGAATTGCTGGACCATCGCGCAACGGCCAAGGCGCGGGGTGCGATCAGCACTCCAAGTTTCGACCAGGTCGTACAGCCGCTCACCGACAAGGCGAGCGGGCGCTGGCATCGCTATCGAAGCCAGCTCGAGCCGGTACTTCCCGTGCTCCTGCCCTGGGCGGAACGGCTCGGCTACGCCCAGTGACGAATCAGGCCGCTCCCGATTTTCGCGAGGCTCTCGACGCATTTCAGCGCGGCGACCTCGGCCGATCGAAGGCTCTGGCGGAGCAGGCGGTCGCAGCGGCTCCGTCGGCAGAGTGGCACCATCTGCTCGGCCTCATTCACTGTCGCCTCGGCGATCCAGCGGCGGGCCTGCCGCACCTGAAGGCCGCTGTCGACGCCGATCCGGGCAATCCGGGTTTCCAGGTGATTCTTGCACGGGCGCTGGTCGATTCCGGACGCCCGCAGGACGTGCTTGCGATGCCCGAGCCACCCCCGGTCACCTCCGCCGCTGTGCTGGCGATGTGGCAGGCGCGCGGGGAGGCCGCGGATTCGGCCGGAAAGGCCGAAGCATCGAAACTTGCCTGGGGCCGAGTCAGTGCCGCCGCTCCCCGCGACTGGCGGGCCTGGTCGAACTTCGGCAACGCGCTGGCAATCCTCGGCGAATGGGAGGAAGCGGCCAACGCTTTCGCCGCGGCCGTCTCCCTGAATCCCGACGAGCCGGCCCTCCGCCGGAGCGCGGCCTCCGCTTTCTTCCAGCTCGGAACGCAGCGACAACAGCAGCTGGAGCTCGATGCGGCGCTCGATGCATTCCGCCGCGCTTACGAACTTCAACCGGGCAACGCGGAGATCGCGCGGGGCTTCGCGCTCGCGCTCGAACGGACCAACCGCCTCGATGAGCTCAAGGCATTTGTCACTCAGCTTCGGGCCGAGGGTGTGGGCGAGGACAGGCTCGGTTACCTCTCGGCGGTCCTGGCGCGGCGCGAAGGCCGGCCCGAGGAGGCGCTTCAGCTTCTGCTCAAGTCCGATCCGGGCGACGACCCGATTGCCTGGCAGGCACTGCGAGCGAAGCTGGAAGACGCGCTTGGCAATTCAGCCGAGGCCTTCGAGGCTGCGAGCGCGATGAACCGCGCCTGCCTTGAGCGTTCGGTCACCGTAAGTCCCGAGCAATGGGAACAGCAGACCGAATCCTATCGGCAGGAGCAGCACGAGCTCGCGCGCGCAATCACCCCGGACTGGGCATCGCGAATCCCGATGATGGATGAGCCTTCGCCCAGAAAGATTGCCTTCCTCGTCGGCTTTCCAAGATCCGGCACCACCCTCCTCGACACCTTCCTCATGGGTCATCCCGACATCACCGTGCTCGAGGAGGAGCAGCTGTTCGGCAAGGCCACCGACGGGATCAACCTGAAGGCCCTGCCGGGAATCGGACGCAAACGGATTCGACAGGCCCGCGACTCCTACCTCGCGGCGCTCTCGGATCGCGTGGGCAAGGACTATTCCGGGCTTGTCGTCGACAAGTTCCCGCTCGACATGGCCAAGGCGCCCCTGATCCAGGCACTCTTTCCGGGCGTGCCTTTCATCTTCGCCCAAAGGCACCCGTGCGACGTGGTCCTGAGCGGCTTCATGCAGACTTTCGGCCTCGTCAATTTCTCCACCATCGAAGCGGCCGCCGATTATTACGACGCGTTGATGAGCATCTGGACGGCTGCGCGCGACACGCTCGGGCTGAATGTCCACACGACGGTGTACGAGGAGCTGGTTTCCAACCCGGAGGCGGTGCTGCGGCCGCTCGTGGCTTTTCTGGGCCTCGACTGGGACGATCGCGTGCTGGACCACACCCGTACCGCAATGAGCCGGGGCGCCATCGTCACACCGAGCTACGACCAGGTGACGGAGCCGGTGACCAGGCGGGCGGCAGGGCGCTGGAAGCGCTATTCGAAGCAGTTGCAGCCCGTGCTTCCGATCCTGCTGCCTTGGGCCGAGAAGCTCGGTTATCGCAACTAAGTTGGGAAATTTTCCCAAATCGCGGCGGTCTGAAATCCCACGTCCGAACTTCGCCGACTGATTTTATTGGATAATTTCAAATTGGCACGGTCCCTGCATTGAAGGTTGCGTGGCCCGATGGTGGGCCGCAACGAAAAAGGGACCAGACAATGATCGCCACTTTCTCCGCCAGCCGCGAAACCGCAACCGCCTTCGCCGCGGCCTTCATCACCGCCATGCTGTTCGTCAGCACCGCGACTTCGCTGATCGCCTGAACCGGGAGGTCCAAGTGAATAGCAACCGTTTCCTCATCAACAGGCGCGACGCGAAGATCATGGGCGTCGCCGCTGGCCTGGCGGATTACACGGGTATCGACCCGCTGCTGATCCGACTGGCGCTGGTCGCGGGCCTCCTGCTGACCGGGCCGATCGTCCTCATCCTGTACCTCGTCGCCGGGCTGGTGGCGGCCGAACGCTAGAAGCGAAGCGGCCGCCATCGCGCTATACGGGCGCGGTGGACCCCGACTCCGATCCTTTCCAACTCGAACGCTTCATCGAGGCGCAGGCCGGAACCTTCGACAGGGCTCTGTCGGAACTCCGAGACGGTGCCAAGCAAAGCCACTGGATGTGGTTCATCTTTCCCCAGATCGCCGGTCTCGGCCACAGCGCCATGAGCCGGCGCTATGCGATTCAATCCATCGCCGAGGCGAAAGCCTATCTCGCGCATCCGCTGCTTGGGATGCGGCTCCGGCAGTCTGTCGACGCCTTGCTCGCCTGGGCGGAGAAGCGCGATGCGCAGACGATCTTCGGCTCCGTCGACGCCATCAAATTGCGATCGAGCCTGACT
>JBQCIU010000082.1:0-16213 GCA_051953395.1 Sphingomicrobium sp. | reverse complement strand
TGACGAAGCAGGACCTCGGCTTCTTCGCCGAGGTGAGGGCGCTCCTGCTCGGTTAACCGCAGCCGTCATTGCGAGCGTAGCGAAGCAATCCAGCGGCGCGCTGGATTGCCGCGGCTCCTTCGGAGCCTCGCAATGACTGATTATCTGTGGATCGGCTTGCCGGTCACCGCCATCGCCGCTTCCTTGAGCGCTTCCGAGTGGGTCGGGTGGGCGTGGCAGGTGTAGGCGATATCCTCTGAGGTCGCTCCGAATTCCATCGCCAGCGCGGCCTCGGCGATCATTGTCCCGGCGACGGTGGCGATGATCCAGACGCCGAGCACGCGATCGGTCTTGGCGTCGGCGATCACCTTCACGAAGCCGTCCGGCTCGCGGTTGGTCTTGGCGCGGCTGTTAGCGAGCATCGGGAACTTGCCGACCTTCACCTCGCCGTCCGCCTTGGCTTCTTCCTCGGTGAGGCCGACGCCGGCGATCTCGGGATAGGTGTAGACGACGCTCGGGATCACGGCGTGGTTCACGATTCCGGTTTGGCCGGCGATATTCTCGGCGACCGCAATGCCTTCGTCCTCGGCCTTGTGCGCAAGCATCGGCCCGGGCGTCACGTCGCCGATCGCCCAGACGCCATCGACCTTGGTCCGGAAGTCATGGTCGACCTCGACCTGCCCGCGCTTGTTGAGCTCGAGCCCGATTTTATCGAGGCCGAGACCGTCGGTGTTGGGTCGGCGGCCGATCGAGACCAGGACGACATCGGCCTGGATGGTCTCGGCTGCGCCGCCCTTCGCGGGCTCGAGCGTCAGCGTGACGCCGTCGCCCTTCACCTCGGCCTTGGTGACCTTGGTGCCGAGCCGGAACTCGAAGCCCTGCTTCTTGAACAGCTTGTTGGCTTCCTTGCGAACCTCGCCGTCCATTCCGGGCAGGATTTCGTCGAGGAACTCGACGACGGTCACCTGGGCGCCGAGACGCCGCCACACGGAGCCGAGCTCGAGCCCGATCACGCCGCCGCCGATGACGACCATCGTCTTCGGCACGGCCGGAAGCTCGAGGGCGCCGGTGGAATCGACGATCTTGTGCGCGGCATTGTCGACCTCGACGCCGGGGAGCGGGGTGACCGACGAGCCGGTGGCGATGACGATATTCTTCGCGGTGACCGTGCGGTCGCCGACCTTGACCGTGTGCGCGTCCTGGAAGGCGGCGCGGCCCTTCAGCCATTCGACCTTGTTCTTCTTGAACAGGAATTCGATTCCGCCGGTCAGCTCCTTGACCGCCTTGGCTTTCTCGCCCTGCATGGTGGCGACGTCGATCTCGACTCCGCTCGCCTTCACGCCCCATTTTGCGAGAGTCCCGTGCGCGGCTTCCTCGAACAGCTCCGACGCGTGGAGGAGCGCCTTCGACGGGATGCAGCCGACGTTGAGGCAGGTGCCGCCCAGCGTCTCGCGGCTTTCCGCGCAGGCGGTCTTCAGTCCCAGCTGTGCAGCGCGGATTGCCGCCACATAGCCGCCGGGGCCGGCGCCGATCACCAGGACGTCGAAATCGTATTGCTCAGAAGCCATTCACACCTCGTTCCCCGGCGAAGGCCGGGGTCCAGTCCAAGATAAAAGAACGGCGCGAAGCGCCGCCTGGGCCCCGGCCTGCGCCGGGGAACAGGTCACTACAGGTCAATAAGAAGTCTGGTCGGGTCCTCGATCGCTTCCTTGACGCGGACGAGGAAGGTGACCGCCTCGCGGCCGTCGACCAGGCGGTGGTCATAGGAGAGGGCGAGGTACATCATCGGCCGGATGACGACCTGGCCGTTCACCGCGACGGGGCGCTCCTCGATGCGGTGCATTCCGAGAACGCCGGACTGCGGCGGGTTGAGGATCGGGGTCGACAACAGGGAGCCGAACACGCCGCCGTTGGTAACGGTGAAGGTTCCGCCCTGCATCTCATCGATGGTGAGCGTGCCGTCCTTCGCCTTCTTGCCATATTCGGCGATCGTCTTCTCGATTTCCGCGAAGCTCATCGCCTGGGCATTGCGGACGACGGGAACGACGAGGCCCTTTGGCGCGGAAACCGCGATCGAGACGTCGAGATAGTCGTGATAGACGATCTCGTCCCCTTCGATGCTGGCGTTGACCGCCGGCACATCGCGGACGGCGAGAGCGACGGCTTTCACGAAGAAGCTCATGAAGCCGAGGCGGATGCCGTGCTTCTTCTCGAACAGGTCCTTGTAGCGGGCGCGGGCCTCCATCACCGCGGACATGTCGACGTCGTTGAACGTCGTCAGCATCGCGGCGGTGTTCTGCGCCTCCTTCAGCCGCTTCGCGACCGTCTGGCGGAGACGCGACATCCGGACTCGCTCTTCCTTCCGCTCGCCCGGCGCAGCCGGGGCCTTGCCGGGAGCGGGTGGGGGAGGCGGCGGAGGCGGAGCAGCCGGCGCCTTCGATTCCGCCGGGGAACCGCTGTCCTTCGCCTGGGCCGCGGCAAGCACGTCGTCCTTGGTGATCCGCCCGTCCTTGCCGGTGCCCTGGATGCGGCTCGGGTCGACATGATGCTCAAGCACCGCGCGGCGGACAGCCGGCGACAGCGTCGTGATATGGTCGGGCTCGGATTCGACCGGGGCTTCGTCGCGCGGAGCCGGGGTTTCGGCCGTTGCGGGAGCCGCTGCGGCGGTCTCTTCCACCGCTTTCGCAGCGGGAGCTGCGGCGGCCTTGCCGCTTTCGTCGATGCGAGCGATCACCGCTCCCACCTCGACCGTCTCGCCTTCCTTGGCGACCGTCTCCGTCAGGACGCCCGAGACCGGCGATGGGACGTCGACGGTGACCTTGTCCGTCTCAAGGCTTGCGATCGGCTCGTCGGCCGCGACGGTGTCGCCGGCCTTCTTCAGCCACTGAGCGAGCGTGCCCTCGGTGATCGATTCCCCGAGCGCCGGGACTTTCACGTCGGTGGCCATTGCACTCCCTTGCTTGTTACTAGGCGCGAGCCGCCTGCGGTTGAGCGGGGCTGCTATGCCCCAGAGCGTCGGCAATCAAGGCCGACTGCTCGGATGCGTGCCGCTTGGCGAGGCCGGTAGCCGGCGAGGCGGCCGGGGGCCGGCCCGCATAACGCGGCCGCATCTGCTTGAACCCGGCCTCGTCGAGGCAGCATTCGAGGAGGTTCTCGACGAAGAACCAGGCGCCGTTGTTCTGCGGCTCCTCCTGCGCCCAGACCAGCTCCTCCAGCTTCGGCATCGCCTTCAGGCGCTCGACAAGCGGCTCGGACGGGAAGGGATAAAGCTGCTCGATCCGAACGATCTCGGTCGTTTTGTCGCCGGCCGCATCGCGCGCTTCCATCAGCTCGTACGACACCTTGCCGGAGCAGAGCACGAGGCGCCGGGTGTCGCCCTTCGCGGGCGGGGCCATGTCGCTCAGGATCCGCTTGAAGTGGCTGTCGCCGACGAAATCGTCGAGCTTCGAGACCGCAAGCTTGTGCCGGAGAAGCGACTTCGGAGTCATCATCACGAGCGGCTTGCGGAACGGCCTGAGCAGCTGCCGCCGGAGGATATGGAAGTAATTGGCGGGCGTCGTGCAGTTGGCGACCTGCATATTGTCCTCCGCGCACAGCTGCAGGTAGCGCTCCAGGCGCGCCGAGCTGTGCTCCGGTCCCTGGCCCTCGAAGCCGTGGGGGAGGAGCATCACCAGGCCGCTGGCCCGAAGCCACTTGGCTTCGCCGCTGGCGATGAACTGGTCGATGATCGTCTGGGCGCCATTGGCGAAATCGCCGAACTGCGCCTCCCAGCAGACCAGGGTCTTCGGGTCGGCGAGCGAATAGCCATATTCGAAGCCGAGGACGCCGAATTCGGACAAGGGACTGTCGCGAACTTCGAAGCGGCCGCCTTCGATGCTGTCGAGCGGGATATATTTGGCGCCGGTTTGCTGGTCGACCCAGACGGCGTGGCGCTGACTGAACGTCCCGCGGCCGCTGTCCTGCCCGGACAGGCGCACCGAATGGCCCTCCGCGACGAGTGCGCCGAAGGCGAGCGCTTCACCGGTCGCCCAATCGAAACCCTCGCCGGTATCGAACATCGCCTTCTTGGCGTCGAGGATCCGCTGAAGCGTCTTGTGGACGTGGAAATCGGCCGGAACCGTCGTGAGCACCTTGCCGATCCGGCACAGCTCGTCCTTCGACACCGCGGTGTTGATGTTGCGCCGGCCAAGAACCGGCTCGCTCGGCTTGTGAAGGCCGGCCCAGCGGCCCTCGAACCAGTCCGCCTTGTTGGGGAGATAGCTCGACGCCGCCTCGAACTCCTCGTTGAGGCGGGTGATGAATTGCTGGCGGTGGTCGTCGATCCACTGCTTGTCGACCACGCCTTCGTCGATCAGCCGGGCGCCGTAGATTTCGCTGATGGGCGGCTGGTTGCGGATCGCCGCGTACATCTGCGGTTGGGTAAAGCTCGGCTCGTCCCCCTCGTTGTGGCCGAAGCGGCGATAGCACCACATGTCGACGACGATGTCGCGGCCGAAGGTCTGGCGGAACTCGGTCGCCAGCTTGCAGCAATAGGTCACCGCCTCCGGATCGTCCCCGTTGACGTGCAGGATCGGGGCCTGGATCGATTTGGCGATATCGGTCGGATAGGGCGAGGAGCGGCCGAACTGCGGGCTGGTCGTGAAGCCGATCTGGTTATTGATGACGAAGTGGATCGTGCCGCCCGTTCCGTAGCCCGGAAGGCCGGAGAAGCTCAGGCATTCGGCAACGACTCCCTGTCCGGCGAACGCCGCGTCGCCGTGGAGGAGGAGCGGAAGCACCTTCTTGCCGTGCCGGTCGCCCTTGAACGTCATCGTCGCCCGCGCCTTGCCGAGGACGACGGGGTCGACGGCCTCGAGGTGCGAGGGGTTGGGGAGGAGCGACAGGTGGACGCAGACCCCGTCGAATTCCCGGTCCGACGAGGTGCCGAGATGGTATTTCACGTCGCCCGAGCCGCCGACGTCCGCCGGGTTGGTCGCTCCGCCGGCGAATTCGTGGAAGATCGCCCGGTAGGGCTTGCCCATGACGTTCGAGAGGACGTTGAGCCGACCGCGGTGCGACATGCCGACGTCGATTTCCTCGACGCCCATCAGCCCGCCATATTTGATCACTGCCTCCAGGGCAGGGATCGCGCTTTCGCCGCCGTCGAGCCCGAAACGTTTCGTGCCGACATATTTGCGGGCGAGGAATTTTTCCCACTGCTCGGCTTCGACGACCTTGGCGAGGATCGCCTGCTTGCCTTCGGGGGTGAACTGGACGGTCTCGTCCATGCCCTCGATATGATCCTGGATGAAGCGGCGCTCCTCCAGGTCGTTGATGTGCATATATTCGACGCCGATCGTCCCGCAGTAATTCTCCTGCAGGATGGCGACGATTTCGCGGATGGTGCCGCGCTCGAGCCCGAGCGCTCCGCCGATCCAGATCGGCCGGTCGAGATCGGCATCGGAAAAGCCGTGATAGGCCGGAGTCAGGTCGGCCGGAATGACGCTGTGATGGAGTCCCAGCGGATCGAGCTTGGCGGCGAGATGACCGCGCACGCGATAGGTGCGGATCAGCATCATCGCCTGAAGCGAATCCTCGGCCGCCCGGCGGATCGCGTCGGGGTCGGCCGTCGTCGTCGCGGCCTGCGCGGCGGCGGCCTTCCTGAACGTCTCGATCGTCGCCTGGGTCGGATCGAGCCCGAGATTGAGGTCGTCGAGCTCCGTCAGCGGCCAATTCGGCCGCGCCCAGCTCGGGCCCGGTTCGGACGGGATCTGAGTGACTTGGTCGTTGGCCATGTCGCTTACGCTGTCGCCAGCAACTCCTTCAGCGTGGTGCCGAGCTCAGATGGGCTCGGCGAGACGGTTATTCCAGCCGCCTCCATCGCCGCGATCTTGCTTTCGGCGTCGCCCTTGCCGCCCGAGACGATGGCGCCGGCATGGCCCATCCGGCGGCCCGGAGGCGCCGTCCGGCCAGCGATGAAGCCGACGACCGGCTTCTTGCGTCCGCGCTTCGCTTCGTCGGCGAGGAATTGCGCCGCGTCCTCTTCGGCGCTGCCGCCGATCTCGCCGATCATGATGATCGACTTCGTCTCGTCGTCAGCGAGGAACATCTCGAGCACGTCGATGAACTCGGTGCCCTTCACCGGATCGCCGCCGATTCCGACCGCGGTCGATTGCCCCAGGCCCTCGTTGGTCGTCTGGAACACGGCTTCGTAGGTCAGCGTGCCGGAGCGGCTGACGATTCCGACGCTGCCCTTCTTGAAGATATTGGCGGGCATGATCCCGATCTTGCACTCGTTCGGAGTGAGCACGCCCGGGCAGTTCGGCCCGATCAGCCGCGATTTTGAGCCCGACAGCGCCCGCTTCACGCGCACCATGTCGAGAACCGGAACGCCTTCGGTGATGGCGACGATCAGCGGGATTTCCGCGTCGATCGCCTCGAGGATCGAATCCGCTGCGAAGGGCGGCGGGACGTAGATGACGGAAGCGGTCGCTCCGGTCGCATGCTTCGCTTCGCCGACCGTGTTGAATACCGGCAGGCCGAGATGCTCGGTGCCCCCTTTGCCGGGAGTCACGCCCGCGACCATCTTGGTCCCGTAATCGAGCGCCTGGCGCGTGTGGAACGTGCCGGTGTCGCCGGTCATCCCCTGGGTGATGACCTTGGTGCTGCTGTCGACGAGAATGCTCATTGCAGGCTTCCGTCGATTTGCTTGCAGGCTTCCAGCAGCTCCTTCACCGCGTCGACGCTGACCTGGAAGTTCTTCTTGGCCTCTTCGTTGAGCGCGATTTCGACCACGCGCTCCACTCCGCCGGCTCCGAGCACGCAGGGAACACCGACATAGAGATTCTCGACGCCATACTGGCCCGACAAATGCGCGGCGCACGGAAGGACGCGCTTTTTGTCCTTCAGGAACGCCTCCGCCATCGAGATCGCGCTGGTCGCCGGCGCATAATAGGCCGATCCCGTCTTCAGCAGCGCGACGATCTCGCCGCCGCCGCCGCGGGTGCGCTTGACGATGGCGTCGATCTTGTCCTGCGTCGTCCAGCCCATCTTCACCAGATCGGGGATCGGGATTCCGGCGACGGTCGAATATTCGACGACCGGAACCATCGTGTCGCCGTGACCGCCGAGCACGAAGGCGGTCACGTCCTCGACGCTGACGTTGAACTCCTCGGCGAGGAAGTGGCGGAACCGGGCGCTGTCGAGAACGCCGGCCATCCCGACGACCATGTTGTGCGGCAGCCCGGAGAATTCGCGGAGCGCCCACACCATCGCGTCCAGCGGGTTGGTGATGCAGATGACGAAGGCATTGGGCGCGTGCGCCTTGATGCCCTCGCCGACCGATTTCATGACCTTGAGGTTGATGCCCAGAAGATCATCGCGGCTCATGTCGGGCTTGCGGGCGACACCGGCGGTGACGATGCAGACGTCCGCGCCCTCGATGTCCTTGTAGTCCGACGTGCCCTTCAGCTTCGCATCAAAATCGTCGACCGGTCCGGCCTCTGCGATGTCCAGCGCCTTGCCCTCGGGAATGCCCTCGGCGATGTCGAAGAGGACGATATCGCCGAGCTCGCGCATCGCGGCGAGGTGGGCCAGGGTTCCGCCGATCATTCCGGCGCCGATCAGCGCGATTTTCTTGCGAGCCATGAAGCTGCTGCTTTCCTTTCCTGTGGGTCGGCGCCGGACAAGCGGCGCGGGCAAGTTGGCGGCGCTCTAGCCCTGTCGGCGGAGTCGGGCAACCGGCGGCACCTTGCTGTCCGATGAACAGGGCAGAAACCGCTTTCCGGGCGGTTCGTTTACGGCGCGATTGGGGAAAACCCGAAAGGAGAATTCGTATGACGAAGCTCATCCTCATGGCCGGCGCGGCCCTGGCCGTCGCCTCGGTCCCGGCGATCGCCAAGCCGGGCCATCATAACGATCGATCCCACTCGTGGCGCTACGACGCCCGCAATTGCCCGCCCGGCCTTGCGAAGAAAAACAACGGCTGCCTGCCGCCCGGAATCGCGAAGAAACGATACGAAGTCGGCCAGCGATATGCATCGCGCTACGGCCACCGCTGGAGCTACAATCAGATCCCGCTGGATTTGCGCCAGCGCTACGACCTGAGCGCGGGCGACCGCTATTATTATCGGGATGGCTATCTCTATCGGGTCAACCCGAGAACCTTGATCGTCGAGCAGGTGCTCAACGCTTTGACTCGTCCTTATTGACGCTGGCGATCGCGAAATTGTCGACGGTAGTGTCGTCGATATTGCCGAGAGCCTGGGGCGCGGCGTCCAGCATTTCGGCGGCATTGTCGAGCTGACGGTTTTCCTCCGCCGAAGGGGAGGTGCCGCTTCCGCAGGCTGCAAGCAGCAGCGCCAATAGAAAAGGGCCGCACGCCCGGTAAGGCATGCGGCCCTTGATCACTGGCCTTCGACCTTACTTGTTGGTCGTGGCGTTGTCGGCGAGGTTCGAAACCGCGTCCTGCGCGTTGTCGACGGCATTGCCGGCGTTCTCGAGCGCGTTCGTGGCAACCGCTTCCGCGTTCATCGACGCGTTCATGTCGGTCGTCGCCGCATTCTCGGTATAGCTCTCGTTCGCCGTCATCTCGTTGTTGGCGGCATTGTTCTTCGCGCAGGCGGCAAGGCCGAGCGCGAGGACCAGAGCGGTCACTGCAACTTTCTTCATGATCGTTCCACTCCCTCAATAAGCCCCTGTTGGGCCGTGGGCTCGGCCTGGCATGCGAATCGCGCAGGCCATGGCGCGCCATTACAGACGAGGGAACCGTCCTGCAATTGCCTCGCCGCGCGTGTCATTCGACCACCGGACCGAGGCCGAGGTCATAAGCGGGACAACTCCATTTGACCATATAAAGAATTCTTTATATGCCGATCGGGCAATGGACGCCCTTCCTCTCGCAGACCTGTTCCAGGCTGTTTCGGACCCGACGCGGCTTCGAATCCTGGCGCTCGTCGCCCGGATGGAATTGTCGGTGGGCGAGCTCGCGCAGCTGCTCGAGCAAAGCCAGCCCAGGGTCTCGCGCCACGTCCGGATTCTTGCCGATGTCGGGATCGTGGAACGGCGCAAGGAAGGAAGCTGGGTTTTCCTCGCGATGGGCGATGAGGAACGGACGCGGCCGCTTCTGCAGCTGATCGACTCCTGGATGGACGAGCGCAGCCGCGCCGTTCTCGACAGCGACGGAGCCCGCCTGGATGCCGTTCGCGCCGACCGGGCGGAGGCGGCGGAGCGCTATTTCGCGGCGCAGGCGGACGTGTGGGATTCCATTCGCTCGCTCCACGTCGCCGAAGCCGAGGTGGAGCGGGCAATCGACCGCGCGCTCGGCCGCCACCCATTCGGAACGCTCGTGGACATCGGCACCGGGACCGGGCGGATGATCGAGCTGTTCGGTCCGCGGGCAAGCGAAGCGATCGGGATCGACCGCTCGTCGGACATGCTCCGCCTTGCCCGTGCAAAGCTGGAATCCGCCGGCGTCCGCTCGAGCCTTCGGCAGGGGGACATGTATGCGCTTCCGCTTGCCGACGGCTCGGCCGACTGCGTCATCATTCACCAGGTGCTGCATTACGCCCATGCTCCGGCCGACGCGATCGCGGAGGCGGCACGGGTGCTGGCGCCCGGCGGCACGTTGCTGGTCGTCGACTTCGCCGCCCACGAGCGCGAGGAGCTTCGGACGTTCGACGCGCATCTTCGTCTCGGCTTCGCCGACGAGGTCATGGAATCCTGGTTCGATTCAGCGGGCCGGGAAGTGGATTACGTCGAGCACCTCGAAGGCGGGGAGCTGACGGTCACCTTGTGGCGCGGGATCAAGGCGCCGCTTCGGCAGCGGAGGGCGGCATGAACGCATTCGAGCAGCTGAGCCGCCATGAGCCGCTGTTTGCGCAGGCGCGCGGGGACATTCGGGTCAGCTTCGAATTCTTCCCTCCGAAGACCGAGAAAATGGGCGAGACCCTGTGGGAATCGATCCAGACCCTGGCGCCGCTGCAGCCGCGCTTCGTGTCGGTCACCTATGGCGCCGGAGGTTCGACCCGCGAGCGGACCCACGCCACGGTCGAGCGAATCCTCAACGAGACCGACCTGACTCCCGCCGCGCATCTCACCTGCGTCGGCGCAAGCAAGGCTGAGGTCGACGACGTCGCGCGCGCATATTGGGACATTGGCGTTCGCAACATCGTCGCGCTTCGCGGCGACCCTTCCGAGCCGGGGGCGAAATACCAGCCGCACCCGGACGGCTATCGCGACGCCGCCGACCTGGTTGCTGGGCTCAAGAAGGTCGCTCCGTTCGACATCTCGATCGCTGCTTATCCCGAAGTGCATCCGGATTCGTCGTCGCGCTCGTTCGACCTCGAGAATCTGAAGCGGAAGGTCGATGCCGGAGCCGACCGGGCGATCAGCCAGTTTTTCTTCTCCGCCGACTGCTTCCTGCGGTTCCGCGACGAGGCGGCGGCTGCGGGCATCGACATCGAGATCGTTCCCGGGATCCTGCCCGTTTCCAACGTGGCGACCACGCGCCGCTTCGCGCAGACGTGCGGCGCTTCGATCCCCGAATGGCTGGACCAGCTGTTCGAAGGGCTCGACGACCTTCCGTCCGCCCGCCAGCTGATTGCCGCGACCGTCGCCGCGGAGCTGTGCGGACAGCTCTATGCCGGCGGCGTCCGCTGCTTCCATTTCTACACGCTCAATCGCGCGGAGCTCAGCTACGCGATCTGTCATCTTCTTGGAGTAAGGGCGAAAAAATGAGTAGCGCCGCACAGTTCCGCGCCGAAGCGGCGAAACGAATCCTGATCAAGGACGGCCCCTACGGGACCGCGATCCAGGCCGAGAAACTATCCGCGGACGCCTATCGCGGCGATCTAGATCTTACGAAGGACCAGAAGGGCAATAACGACCTGCTCAACCTCACTCGGCCGGACGTCGTCACGAAAATCTGCGACAGCTTCGCCGATGCGGGCGCCGACGTGCTGGCGACCAACACGTTCAACGCCAATCGGATCAGCCAGGCCGACTTCGGCGCCGAAGGGCTGGTCGGCAACATCAACCGGGCGGCGGCACGCATCGTCCGGGACGTCGCGGACCGCCATTCGGCGTCGGACGGCCGTCCGATCTGGGTTGCCGGCGCGATGGGTCCGACCAACAAGACGCTTTCCCTGTCGCCCGACGTCAACGATCCCGCTTTCCGCGAGGTCGATTTCGACGAGGTGAAGGCGGTCTATCGCGAGCAGGTCGATGCGCTTGTCGAGGGCGGTGTCGACTTCATTCTTGTCGAGACCGTGTTCGACACGCTGAACGCCAAGGCGGCGATCATGGCCACTCTGGAGGCGGAGCAGGCGCTGGGCCGTGAGCTCCCGCTGATGGTGTCGATGACCCTGACCGACCTCAGCGGGCGTAACCTGTCCGGCCACACGGTCGAGGCGTTCTGGGCCAGCGTGCGGCACGCGAAGCCGCTGACGATCGGGCTCAACTGCTCGTTCGGCGCGGCCCAGCTTCGCCCGCACCTCGCCGCCCTTTCGGCGCAGGCGGATGCGCTGGTGATGGCCTATCCGAACGCCGGTCTTCCCAACGAACTCGGCGAATATGACGAGGCGGCGGCGGAGACCGCGGCCCAGGTCGCCGAGTGGATCCGCGACGGCCTCGTCAATGCGGTCGGCGGCTGCTGCGGGACGACTCCCGGCCATATTCGCGCGATTGCACAGACCGCCGCCGCCAAGCCTCCGCGCAAGATACCGATACGGCGGCAGCACACCTTGCTGGCCGGCCTGGAGCCGATGGTGATCGCCGCGTGAACGACATTTCCGAAGTGATTGCCGAACCCGAGGTTCAGGCCGGCGCCGGCGCGCGTTTCGTCAACGTCGGCGAGCGGACCAACGTCACCGGCTCGGCGAAATTCAAGAAACTGATCATGGCCGGCGACTATGACGCCGCGGTCGAGGTGGCGCGCCAGCAGGTCGAGAACGGCGCCCAGGTCATCGACGTCAACATGGACGAGGCGCTTCTCGATTCCGAAGAAGCGATGATGATCTTCCTCAAGCGGATCGCCGCCGAACCGGACATCGCCCGAGTGCCGGTGATGATCGACAGCTCCAAGTGGAGCGTGATCGAGGCGGGGCTGAAATGCGTGTCCGGCAAGCCGATCGTCAATTCGATCAGCATGAAGGAAGGCGAGGGGCCGTTCCTGGAGCTCGCCGCCAAGTGCCGGGCCTATGGCGCGGCGGTCGTCGTCATGGCGTTCGATGAATCCGGCCAGGCCGACACCGCGCAACGGAAGATCGAGATCTGCGAGCGCGCGTACAAGCTTCTGACCGCCAACGGCACCGCGCCCGAGGACATCATCTTCGACCCCAACATCTTCGCAATCGCGACGGGAATCGAGGAGCACCGGCGCTACGCGGTGGATTTCATCGAAGCCGCTGCCGAAATCCGCCGTCGCTGTCCCGGCGTGCACATCTCCGGCGGCCTGTCGAACCTCAGCTTCTCGTTTCGCGGCAACGAGCCGGTTCGCCGGGCGATGCACAGCGTGTTCCTCTACCACGCCATTCCGGCGGGCATGGACATGGGCATCGTCAACGCCGGCCAACTCGACATTTACGACGCCATCGATCCGGAGCTTCGCGAAGCCTGCGAAGACGTGATCATGGACCGGCGCGAGGACGCGACCGAGCGGCTCGTCGACCTCGCCGAGAAGTACAAGGGAACCGACGTCGCGGCGGAGAAGGCGGCCGCCGAATGGCGCTCGCTTCCAGTCGCGGAGCGCCTCTCCTACGCGCTCGTCAAAGGGATCGACGCGCACATCATCGACGACACGGAGGAAGCTCGGCAGGCCTTCGCCCGTCCGATCGAAGTCATCGAAGGGCCGCTGATGGACGGAATGAACGTCGTCGGCGACCTGTTCGGCTCCGGCAAGATGTTCCTGCCCCAGGTCGTCAAATCCGCGCGCGTGATGAAGAAGGCGGTCGCCCACCTCATCCCTTTCATCGAGAAGGAGAAAGAGGAGAAGGGGATCACCCAGGGCAAGGGCCGGATCGTGATGGCGACCGTGAAGGGCGACGTCCACGACATCGGCAAGAACATCGTCGGCGTGGTCCTGCAGTGCAACGGCTTCGAGGTGATCGATCTGGGCGTCATGGTGCCGTGGCAGGACATCCTCAAATGCGCCAACGACAACCAGGCCGACATGATCGGGCTCTCCGGCCTGATCACGCCCTCGCTCGACGAAATGGTGACGGTCGCGGGCGAGATGCAGCGACTGGGCTTGAAGACCCCGCTGCTGATCGGCGGAGCGACGACCAGCAAGGCGCACACGGCGCTCCGAATTGATCCCGCGTACGAAGGGCCGGTGATCCACGTGCTCGACGCCAGCCGCGCCGTCGGCGTGGCTTCCTCGCTGGTGTCCGACACGCAGCGCGAACCGCTGATCGAGACCACGGCCGAGGATTACGACAAGCTCCGCAAATCGCGCGAGCGAAGCGGCCACAGCGAGCTTTCGACGCTCGAGGAGGCCCGTGCCAACGCCTTCCCCTGGGACCCGACCGGCAAGGCTCCGGCCCCGCAATATCCGGGCATGCACCATATCGGCGAATGGCCGCTCAAGGACTTGCGCGCGACGATCGACTGGACTCCCTTCTTCCGCGCCTGGGAGCTCGCCGGAACCTATCCCGCGATCCTCGAAGACGAGGTCGTCGGCGAAACCGCCACCAACCTCTTCAACGACGCGCAGGCGATGCTCGACCGGATCGTCGCCGAGCGCTGGGTGACACCCAAGGCCACCGTCGGCCTGTGGCGCTGCAAGCGCGAGGGCGACGACATCCTCGTCCTTGCCGGCAACGACTGGACGCGGGTGCCGATGCTCCGCCAGCAGGTGAAGAAAAGGGAAGGCCGGCCGAACATGTGCCTCGCCGACTTCATCGATCCCGATGGCGAGGACTGGATCGGCGGGTTCGCGGTCGGCATCCACGGCCTGGAGCCGCACCTGGAGCGGTTCAAGGCGGCGCATGACGATTATTCGGACATCCTTCTGAAGGCGCTCGCCGACCGTCTTGCCGAAGCCTTCGCCGAGGCCATGCACGGGCAGGTCCGCAACCGCCTGTGGGGTTATGCCGAAGAGCATCTGTCCAACGCGCAGATCATCCGCGAGAAATATGAAGGCATCCGGCCGGCGCCCGGCTATCCGGCCTGCCCGGACCACAGCCTGAAACCGATCCTGTTCCGGATGCTGGGCGGCAATCCCGGTGAGGTGACTCTGACCGAGAATTTCGCGATGCTTCCGACCTCGGCGGTGTCTGGCTTTTATTTCGGCCACCGCGACAGCCAGTATTTCGGCGTGGCGCGCATCGGCCGCGACCAGGTCGAGGAATATGCCCGCAGGCGCGACGTCCCGCTCGAACAGGCCGAGCGCTGGCTGAGGCCGAACCTGGATTGATTGTTCCCCGGCGAAGGCCGGGGCCCAGGGCAGTGGGAACCTCTGCTTTGCAGCGGCCTGGACCCCGGCTTTCGCCGGGGAACGGCTGACTACTCAGCTGGAGTAGTGCAGGCTACTAGGTCCCAAATGCTCCGCCGCTTGCTCATCCTCTTCGCATTGCTGCTCGCCCCGGCGCTGGCCCACGCGCGGGGGATCGACCCGCAGCTTGTGGCCGAAGGACCCGCGCCCGCAGGCGGCGAGGTCGAGCTTGCGATCGTCATGCACACCAAGCCGGGTTGGCACGGCTACTGGCTGAACCCCGGCGATGCCGGTCTTCCGATGGATGTGAAGTGGCAGCTTCCGTCCGGTTGGTCGGTCGGCCAGCTCCGCTACCCGGTTCCGACGCGGCTGACGATCGCCGGCCTGATGAACTATGTTTACGAGAAGGATTATGCCGTTCTCGTGCAGCTGAAGGCTCCGGCGAGCGCGGCCGGAACGGCGGCGATCCGGGCCAAGGCGCATTGGCTCGCCTGCACGGACAAGATCTGCGTTCCCGAAAGCGGCGATCTGTCGCTCGATATCCCGGTCGGGAGCGGCGCTCCGAACCAGGCGCAATTCGACTCGTGGCGAAAGGCGCTACCGCGGCCGCTCGCCAGCGCCGCGCATTTCCAGCTGGCCGGCAATACAATCCGCCTTGGAATTCCGCTTCCGCGCGATGTGAAGGTCGAAAAGCCCTATTTCTTCCCGTCGGTCGACGGGCCGATCGACTATGCGGGCGAGCAGCATTTCAGCCGCAAGGACGACCTCCTGATTGCCGAGCTTCCGCGGCGCAGGGATGAGCCGTCGCAGATTGCCGGCGTGCTTTCGCTCGGCGACGGGCGCGGGCTTGAGGTGGAAGCAACGCCCGGCGCGGTCCCCGAAGGCGGCACGCAAATCGACGGCCTGGGCGTGGATTCGCTGCTGTGGGCGGTGCTTGGCGCAATCGCGGGCGGGATCCTGCTCAACCTGATGCCGTGCGTGTTCCCGATCCTGGCGCTGAAGGCGCTTCATCTCGCCCGAAGCGGCGGCGAGGCCAAGCACGCACGGCGAGACTCGCTGGCCTATGCCGCCGGAGCGATCGCGGGGACGGGCGCGTTGGGGATTGCCCTGGTGGCAATCCGCGCCGGCGGCAGCGCCGCGGGCTGGGCCTTCCAGCTGCAGGACCCACGGACGATCATGCTGCTCCTGCTTCTGGCGACGGCGATCACGCTCAATCTCGTTCGGCTTTTCGAGCTTCCGACCGTCGGTGGCGGCGCACGCCCGGCGGGCAGCTTCGGCACCGGCGCGCTCGCCGCCTTCGTTGCGACGCCTTGCGCCGGCCCGTTCCTCGGAGCGGCGCTCGGCACCGCGCTCCTCCTTCCGCTCGCCGGTTCGATCGCCGTGTTCGCGGCCTTGGGCCTGGGGCTAGCTTTGCCGTTCGTCGCGGTCGCCTTCATTCCCGCGCTTCGCCGGAAACTTCCCGCGCCGGGTGCGTGGATGGCCCGCTTGCAGCGATTCCTCGCAATTCCGATGGCGGCCACGGCTGTTGCCGCCTTGTGGCTTCTTTACCGCGAAGCGGGCGCTCCCGCCCTGTGGATCGGGATCGCGGCGGCCGCAGTCCTCGCCGTTGCGCTAACCCTCGTCGGGCGAGCGCAACGGCTTGGCCAGCACCTGCCGATCCTGGGGATCCTGCTCGCGGGAGCTTCTGTGGTGGCCGCGATCGCGCTGGCGCCTGCTACCGTGGAAGCCGGCCCGGCGAAAATCGCCGGCGCTGCGACCTGGAGCGAGGCCTCGGTCCGGCAAGAGCTTGCGAAGGGCCATCCCGTCTTCGTTTATTTCACCGCG
>JBQCIU010000081.1:0-19044 GCA_051953395.1 Sphingomicrobium sp. | reverse complement strand
TCAGCGGGCGCCGCGCGCCCGGCGGGTGGGAGGCCCACAAAAAAACCAATGCGGCCCCCCCGGGGGGGCATCCGGCGGCACGGCCCTGGGGGGCCCCCCTCCGCCTGCCCTTCGGGCAGCCACCTCCCCCGTGGGGGGAGGAGCTCCCTAATCAACGTCTTCAACCTCGACCTTCTCGCCGGTGACTCGCTGGGACAAGGCGGCGGCCATGAAGCGGTCGAGGTCGCCGTCGAGGACGTCGCCGGGCGCGGTCGAGGTCACTCCGGTGCGAAGGTCCTTCACCAGCTGGTAGGGCTGGAGCACGTAGCTCCGGATCTGGTGGCCCCAGCCGATGTCGGTCTTGGCCGCATTGGCTGCGTTGGCTTCCGCTTCCCGCTTCTGCAGCTCGGCCTCGTAAAGCCGGGCGCGGAGTTGCTTGAACGCCTGGGCGCGGTTCTTGTGCTGCGAACGCTCGTTCTGGCAGGCGACGACGATTCCCGTCGGCAAGTGGGTGATCCTCACCGCGCTATCGGTCGTGTTGACGTGCTGCCCGCCGGCGCCCGACGCTCGATAGGTATCGATCCGAAGCTCGGATTCATTGACTTCGATGTCGATGTCGTCGTCCACCTCGGGATAGACCCACACGCTCGAGAAGCTGGTGTGCCGCCGGGCGTTGGAATCATAGGGGCTGATCCGGACCAGCCGGTGCACCCCGCTCTCGGTCTTGAGATTGCCGTAGGCGTTCTCGCCTTTGACGAGGATGGTCGCCGACTTGATCCCGGCCTGCTCGCCGCCGTGATAATCGATGCTCTCGACCTTGTAGCCGTGCCGCTCGCCCCAGCGCGAATACATGCGCAGGAGCATCTCCGCCCAGTCCTGGCTCTCCGTCCCGCCGGCGCCGGCGTTGACTTCGACATAGGCGCTGTTCGCGTCCGCTTCGCCGGCCAGCAGCGCCGCGACCTTGTCGCGCTCGGCCCGCTCGGCAAGGTCGGAGAGGCTCTTGACCGCGTCGTCGACCAGGCCGTCGTCGCCTTCGCTCTCCGCAAGCTCCATCAGCTCGACCGTGTCGGTCAGCTCGCGCTCGATGGCGCGGGTCGCGCCGATCGCTTCATCGAGCCGCCGACGTTCGCGCATCACGTCCTGCGCCGCCTTGGGATCGTCCCAAAGCGTGGGGTCCTCGACCTTCGCGTTCAGCTCCTCGAGACGGCGCTGGGCGCGGTCCCAGTCCAGGAACCGGCGAAGGAGCGCGGTCGCGGCATTGATCTGGTCGACATGGGCTTGCGCTTCGGCGCGCATGGTTCGGCTTTCGTCAGCTGTTGCTACCGAGCGCTAATGAGCGGCGGTGGTGTTTTGCAAGGGGGCAGGTTGCGGCGCCTGGTACGGTTCGACCGGCGCCGGCATCTGATATTGGGGTTGGGCCGGCCGCCGTGAAGGGGCCTGCTGGGCGGGAGCCGGAGTCTCCTGGCCCTGCTCGTCGGTGGATTCGTCGCCGTGGCGGCGGCGGAAGCTCCGGCGCGGTTCGGTCTGCGGCTGGAACGCTTCCCAGATGACCGGTGACTGCGCCTCCTCGGTGGTCGGGAAGACTCCATAGACGCGCTTGCCCGTGGCGCGGTCGATCCGAACCCAGCGGATTCCAGGCGGGGCGACGAACGGAACCTTGGGCTGGTCCTTCAGCGCCACTTTCGCCCAGTCCTTCCAGATCGGGGCGGCGACGCTGGCGCCCTGCACATGGCCGAGCGGGCGCGGCTGGTCGTAGCCGACATAGACACCTGCGACGATGTCCGGAGTTCCGCCCACGAACCAGACGTTGGTCGGGCCGTTTGTGGTTCCGGTCTTGCCGAACAGCGGCCGGTTGAGGTCGCGAAGGATGACGGCGGTTCCGCGGGTGATCACGCCTTCCATCACGTGCACCATCTGGAACGCGGCCATGGCGTCGACCAGCTGCTTCGTCCTGACCGGCGGCCGCGGCATCGGCTTGCCGTTCCAGTCGGGCGCGTTGCAGCCCTGCATGATCGCGCAGCGGTTGTCGGACCGATAGATAATCCGCCCGTTCCGGTCCTCGACATAGTCGATCAGGGTCGGGTTCACCGACCGCCCCTGGTTGGCGAGAATCGCATAAGCGTTGACGAGCCTTGCAACGGTGGTGTCGCCGGCGCCGAGCGCGATGGACAGATAGTTCTGGTAATCGCCGACCCCGAGCTTGCGCGCCGTATCGGTGATCTTCGCCATGCCAATCTCGGACGCGGCGCGAACGGTCATCAGGTTGCGCGACTGCTCCAGGCCCCAGCGCATCGTGTGCGGCCCGGCGTAGCGGCCGTCGAAATTGGTGAAGCACTTGTTCCCGAGTCCCGCGCCCTGCCACACGCAGAACGGCGCATCGAGCTCGATCGTGGCCGGGGTGAAGCCGTTCTCCAGCCCGGTGACATAGACGATCGGCTTGAACGCGGAGCCCGGCTGGCGCTGCGCCTGGATGGCGCGGTTGTAGGAGGATTCGATGACGTCGAAGCCGCCCTGCATCGCCAGGATCCGGCCGGTATGCACCTCTTCGGCAAGCATTCCGCCGGACACCAGGGGAATGGAGCGCAGCGCGTAGCTGCCGTCGCCATTGTCCTTGACGACGATGATCATTCCCGGGCGGAAATTGTCGAACGCGGAGCCGCCGCCGCCGCGCTTCGGCATCGAGGCCGCGGACGCCGGAAGCTCGTAGGTCTTGCCGTTGGCGAAGCCGATCGTCGCCGAGCCGGAATCCTTCGACAGGACCACCGCCTTCTTCCAGTCGGGGAAACCGGTCCCGACCGGAGTCCGGTCGAGCCGACCCGCCCAATCGCCGGAAATGTCGATGCTCTTCTTGAGATCGCGCCAGCCGCGGCCGCCGTCGAAGCTGGCAAGCCCTTCCTGCAGCGCGTTGGCCATCGCCGACTGCATCGTCGGGTCGACCGACGAGCGCACCCACAGGCCGCCGGCATAGACGCTGTTCGGTCCGTCTTCCGCGGTTTCGCCGAAGCGCCGAAGCAGCTCGCGCCGGACCGCTTCCATGAAATAGCCGCCCATGTCGCGGAAATGCTCTCCCGCGCCGTAGCGGATGGTGCCGAGCGGGGTGGAGGCCGCGGACTTCCAGTCCGCCTCGCTGATGTAGCCGTTCCGGTACATTTCCCGAAGGACGTAGTTGCGCCGGTCGAGGGCGCGCTGCGTCTCGCGGATCGGATCGTAATTGGCGGGAGCCTTGGGAAGCACGGCGAGATAGGCCGCTTCTGGAAGGCTAAGCTCGCGAACGTCCTTGTCGAAATAGGCCCGGGCTGCCGCCTGGATTCCGTAGGCGTTCCGGCCAAGGAAGATCTGGTTGAGGTAGAGCTGCAGGATCTGCTGCTTGGTGAGCACGGATTCGAGCCGGAAGGCGAGGATCGCCTCGCGGATCTTGCGGCCGATATTGTAGCTGCTGTCCTGGAGCAGCCCCTTGGCGACCTGCTGCGTGATCGTCGATCCGCCCTTGGCGCGGCCGCCGCCGGTGATCGTCTTGACGCCGTAATCCGCGACCGCACCGATCAGGCCGGTGTAATCGATCCCGTGGTGAGAGAAGAAGGTCTTGTCCTCAGCCGAGATGAAGGCGTGGACGACGACGGGCGGGATTTCGTCATAGGCCAGCTCCACCCGCCGCTCGCGGGCATAGCTCTGCACCGGGTCGCCGTTATAGCCGCGGACATAGGTCGGAAGCGGCACCTTGTAGGCGAGCAGCGTGTCGGTCGAGGGAATGGTGCTGGCGAAAAACAGCCAGACGCCGCCGAACAGGGCGAACAGGATCGCTCCGAGGATGGCAAGCCGCCTGACCCAGCGGCGGGCGAACCACGGATCGACCCACTCGTGAACGCGCTGGTTGAACGCGACGAGGTCAGGCAGTGGGATCGAGGGGGGCGACAGGCGTTCGAACTTCATGTGTGCCGACGGGGTCTAGCCCGTTCCGCGAACCGCGAAAAGGTTGAAAGGACTAGCGGACCGAACGCGCCGCGATATCGGCTTCGATGGCCCGGGCCAAAGCCGCGACGATCCGTCCGCGCTGTGCCGGATCGCGGAGCATCGCCTCGTCGTCGACATTGCTGATGTAGCCCGCTTCGAACAGCACCGCCGGGACGCCGGCGCTTCGAAGCACGTGGAAATCGGCGAAGCGGTGCGGGTTGGGACGAAGCTCGACCGACCCGCCGGCGTTGCGGACCAGCCGTTCGGCGAGCGTCGCGGACGCCCGCATCTGGCTCTGGACGACGAGGTCGGAAAGAATGGCCCGGACCGAGCCGTCCGAACCCGCGGCTCGGTTCAGCGCGCTATTCTCGGACCGGGCGAGCCGCGCCGATTCCTCATCGGAAGCGACGTCCGAAAGGGAGTAGACGGTCGCTCCGCGCGCCAGCGGGTTGGGCGCGCTGTCCATGTGCAGCGAGACGTAGAGGCTCGCCCCGAGCTCGCGGGCCAGCGCGGACCGCTGGTCGAGAGTCAAATAGCGGTCGTCGTCGCGAGTCATCGCGATTCGAACGCGCCCGTCGCTCGCCAGCTTGGCCCGAAGCTCGCGGGCGAGCTGGAGCGCGAGGTCCTTTTCGGAAACGTCGCCGGAAACGGCGGTCGCCCCCGGATCCTGGCCGCCGTGGCCGGGGTCGATCAGGACCAGCGGCCGGCCGGGGGTGCGCGCCTCGACGATCGGCACGCGCTCGACGGCGGTGGGAAGGGTAACGGTGACGCTGTTGCCGCTCCAGCCGGGCTCGATGCCCGCCGCGGCCGCGCCGCCAAGCGAAATGAAGCCGACGGCGGCCGCAAGCGCGCCGGCGCACGCGACACCCGCCCCAGCAATCAATTTCTTGGCTTTCCAACGCCCTGGCATTGGCTCTCCAGATACCCCGCCCAGTCCGTTCTCTATCACAAGCTTATGGTTAACAGCTACTTACCGGTTAATGCGACTGCACCATCCAACTTTGTTGCCGTGGGCGTCCGGCGATGCTAACCGGCTTGAATCCTCGGTTTTCCAAGAACCGCAGGGTTGCGCCGCGCCTACCTGGAACGCGGCATGACACAGGTTGACGCTGCATGACGCCACTTTCTTCCCCCCGACAGAGCCCATCCGGGCACCGGGGCGGCATTCCCGCGGCAATCGCGGGACACGCGCGCGCAGCAGACACGCTCTTCACCACTTTCGCCAGCCCGAGCGGCCGACACCCGCTCCGGAAGGCCCAGTCAATGGCGCGCCCGCCGGCCCAGGAACCGGTCCGCCGCGCCCGGAGAATTTTCAATGTCCATGCGCATGCTGATCGATGCGCGCCACCCGGAAGAGACCCGGGTCGCCGTCGTCAAGGGAAACCGGATCGAGGAATTTGACTTCGAATCCGCAGAGCACAAGCAGCTCAAAGGCAATATCTATCTCGCCAAGGTCACCAGGGTAGAACCGTCGCTCCAGGCGGCGTTCATCGATTATGGCGGAAACCGCCACGGCTTCCTGGCCTTCAGCGAAATCCACCCGGATTATTACCAGATCCCGAAGGCCGACCGCGACGCACTGCTTCGCGAGGAAGCGGAGCAGGCGGCCGAGGAAGAGCGGCTCCGCAACGCCGAAGCCGAGCGGGCCGAGGCCGCGGAATCCGAGCCTGAGGACGAGGAAGCGGGCGACGGCGAAGCCGCTGCCGGAGAAGAGGCGGACGAGGCAGGGACCGGGTCGGCGCGCTCGCCGGTCGACGAATCCGCCGCCGACGAATTGCGCAAGCGCCGCCAGTCGCTCCGCCGCCGCTACAAGATCCAGGACGTCATCCAGCGCCGCCAGGTGCTGCTGGTCCAGGTCGTCAAGGAAGAGCGCGGCAACAAGGGCGCGGCGCTGACCACCTATCTCAGCCTCGCCGGCCGCTATTGCGTGCTGATGCCCAACACGTCGCACGGCGGCGGAATCAGCCGGAAGATCTCCAACGGTGCCGACCGCAAGCGGCTGAAGTCGATCATGAGCGACCTCAACCTGCCGACGACGATGGGGCTGATCGTCCGGACGGCCGGGCTGCAGCGCACCAAGACCGAGATCAAGCGCGACTTCGATTATCTCGCCCGCCTGTGGGACGAGATCCGCGAGCGGACGTTGAAGAGCACCGCGCCGAACCTCGTCTATCGCGACAGCGATCTCATCAAGCGCGCGATCCGCGACCTCTACAACCGCGACATCGACGAAGTGATCGTCGAGGGCGAGGAAGGCTACAAGGCCGCCCGCGGGTTCATGAAGCTGCTGATGCCGAGCCATGTCCGGCGGGTGCAGCAGCACACCGAATCGACGCCGCTCTTCCAGCGTTTCGGGGTCGAGGACCAGCTGAGCGCCATGTACCAACCGGTCGTCCAGCTGAAGTCGGGCGGCTATCTCGTGATCAACCCGACCGAGGCGCTGGTGTCGATCGACATCAACTCCGGCCGGTCGACCCGCGAGCACAATATCGAGCAGACCGCTTATGCGACGAACCTGGAGGCGGCGGCCGAGATCGCCCGCCAGCTTCGCCTGCGCGACATGGCGGGGCTGATCGTCATCGACTTCATCGACATGGAACAGTCGGGCCACGTCCGGAAGGTCGAGAAGGCGATGAAGGAGGCGCTGAAGAACGACCGCGCCCGAATCCAGGTCGGGCGAATCTCCAGCTTCGGCCTTCTGGAAATGAGCCGCCAGCGGCTTCGCACCGGTGTGCTCGAGGCTTCGACCAAGGCCTGCCCGCATTGCGAAGGCACCGGCCTGATGCGGACCGCCGCTTCGGCCGGCCTGTCGGCGCTTCGGATCATCGAGGACGAGGCCGCAAGGGGCCGCGGCGACCGGATCGTGCTTCGCGCCGGCCGCGACGCGGCGGTCTATGTGCTCAACAAGAAGCGTTCGGAGCTTGCCGAAATCGAGCACCGCTACGGAGTCTCGATCGAGATCGCGATCGACGAGGGCTTCGAGGGCGCCCGGATGACGGTCGAAAGCTCCGGGCCCAAGCCGGTTCCGGCGCAGCCGAGCCCGCGCGTCGTCGAGAGCCCCGAGGAAGACGAAGAGGAGCTGGAAACCGCCCTGGTCGGCGCCGAGGGCGAAGACGAAGAGGAAGCGGAAGAGGACGAGCGCGACCGCAGGCACGAGCGCGGCGAAGGGCAGGAAGAGCATGGCGGACGCCGCCGCCGCCGTCGTCGTCGCGGCGGCCGGGGCCGCAAGCGCGGGGGCGGCCAGGACGGCGGGCTCCCCGCCGACGAACTGCCACCGCCGCTCGAGGAAACCGGCACCGCCGAAGAGCCGGCGGAAGAGGTCGCCGAGGCGCAGCCGGAAGGCGAGGACAAGCCGAAGCGCAGCCGCCGCCGTCGCAAGCCGAAGGCGCGGTCCGAGGGCGAAGCCGCCGAGGCGCCGCAGGTCGAGCCCGACAGCTCGCCGATGGTCGAGCGGCCCACCGACGAGGAGCCGCCGGTCGCCGAGACCGAGGCGCCCGCCGAGCCACAGCCCAAGCCCAAGCGCTCGCGCCGGAAGAAGGCCGAACCGGAAGCCGAGGCACCGGCAGAAGCGCCCGAGCCCGCCGCCGAGGAAGCGCCGGCCGAAAAGCCCAAGGGCCGCAAGGCCAAGCCGAAGACGGAAGCTGCCGAGCCGGCTCCGGTCCCCGCTGCCGACAATGATCCCAACGGCGGCGAGGAAGGCGGAAAGCCCAGGAGCGGATGGTGGCAGCGGACGTTCGGCTGAGCGTTTCATGAGAGGTTCAGCCCGGCAATGAGATTGGGACCGCCATGATCTCTGCACTGTCGCGGATGACGCGCCTCCTGATGATGGCGCTGGTGCTGGCGGTCTCGCTGGTCCAGCCCGCCGCTGCAGCGGACGACGATTCCAACCCGAGCGTCCTTCGCGACACCGAGACCGAGGCGCTGCTCCACGACACGGTCGCGCCGCTGGTCAAGGCCGCCGGGCTGGACCCCAACAATGTCGACGTCATCCTTCTGGGAAGCCCGACGATCAACGCGTTCGTCGCGACGGGCCAGCACATCTACGTCTATTCGGGGCTGCTGCTCGATCTCGACAATGTGAACGAGCTGCAGGGCGTCCTCGCCCACGAGCTTGGCCACATCACCGCCGGCGATGCGATCCGCGCCTCCCAGGGCGAGAAATCGGCGCTGGGGATCCAGCTGGCGACGATGGTGCTCGGGGCGATCGCCATCGCGGCCGGAGCCGGCGATGCCGGAATGGGCGTGATGATGGCCGGGCAGCGCGCTGCGCTGGGCAAGTTCCTGGCCTTCACCCGCGGCCAGGAGTCGACCGCGGACGCATCGGCGGTCCGGTTCCTGCACACCGCCGGGATCAGCGGGAAGGGCATGCTGCAGTTCTTCGGCAAGCTGCAGCAGGAGGAATATCGCCTCGCCATCTACTCGACCGACAGCTTCGACAGCACCCACCCACTGTCGAGTGAGCGAATCCAGACGCTTGAGCAGAGCTTCAAGAGCGATCCGGCCTGGAACAAGCCGGCCGATCCCAAGCTGGAGGAGCGGTTCGAACGGGTGAAGGCGAAGCTCCAGGGCTTCATCGATCCCAAGCAGGCGCTGATCAAATATCCGGAGAGCGACAAGAGCATCCCCGCCCACTACGCGCGCGCTTATGCTTATCATGTCGGCACTTATCCAGAGAAGGCGCTGGCGGAAGCCGACACCTTGCTCGCGGCCGAGCCGAACGATCCCTATTTCCTCGAGCTGAAGGGGCAGATCCTGCTCGAAACCGGTCGCCCGAAGGATGCGATCGAGCCGCTTCGGCAGGCGACGAAGCTGTCGGGCGACGCTCCGCTGATCGCTTCGATGCTGAGCCACGCGCTGATCGCGACCGAGGACCCGAAGAATTATCCAGAGGCCAAGCAGGTGCTCAAGACCGCGGTGAGCCGCGACAATGACAATCCCTTCGCCTGGTTCCAGCTGGGGATGATCTACGAGCAGGAAGGCGACACTGCGCGCGCGGCGCTGGCGACGGCCGAGCGCAACAACCTGGAAGGGGATTCGAAGCTTGCGCTGGTCAGCGCCCAGACGGCGATGCGCGGAATCCCGAAGGGCTCGCCCGACTATCTTCGAGCCCAGGACATCGCCATGGTTTCGTGCGCCGAGCTGACGACCGACAAGAACGGCAACGACAAGAATTTGAAGAAGGAGTGGGCGGCGCGGTGCAACAATTGAAGGGTCCGTCCTCCGGGCGAATAGGAGCGGCGGTTCTGGGGGGCGTGATCGGCGCGGCCGCGATGGCCGCGCTTCTGTTTTTCGCCGCACCGCAGCTTGTCGGAGCGCGCATCGTCCGCGCCGGGATGCTGGCCGACCCGCAAATCCTGGTCGACACCGGCGAAGCGCTTCGCGACCAGCAATATGAGCCGGTCCTGGCCCAGCATCGCGCCGAGATCGAAACGCCGTTCGGGACATCGTGGAAGGGCTCGCCCCGGCCCGAGGTCACCCTGGTCGAATTCTTCGATTACGCCTGCCCCTATTGCAAGGCCAGCAACCCCGCAGTCGAACGCCTTCTGAGCGAGGACAAGGGGCTGAGGGTCGTCTATCGCGAGCTTCCGATCCTGGGCGAGGAAAGCGTCCAGGCGGCGAGGCTCTCGCTGGCCGCATCGAAGGCCGGCCGGTTCGCGCAATTCCACGACGCGCTGTGGGAAGCCGGGCGGCCCGCGCCGGACACGCTGGCCGCGGCAAGCCAGGCGGCGGGGCTTCCGGACAAGCCGGCCGACAGCCCGGATATCGAGGCCGAGCTCAAGAAGAATTTCCAGCTTGCAAGCGCGCTCGGAGCCACGGGCACGCCGCTGTTCGTCATCGGCAACCGGGTGATCAACAGCGCCGTGAGCTATGACGAGCTGAAGAAAGCGGTCGACGACGCCCGCAAGAGTTAAGGCTCGTCGCCCCGGCGGATGCCGGGGCCTCAGGTCAGTAAGGCGGCTTGTCCTCGCTGAGATCCCGGCCTGCGCCGGGATGACGTGCTTCCTTGAATCCCTGAGCAATGACGTACCATTCCGACGAGTCCTTGCGGCTCGCCGGCGGTTTCGCGTGCTTCACGGTGGCGAAGTGCCGCTTCAGCTCGGCGACGAGCTGGTTGTCGGCGCCGCCTGCGAGCACCTTGGCGACATAGGCGCCGCCGGGGCGAAGCACCTCCTTGGCAAATTCCAGCCCGGCCTCGACCAGCGCCATGGTCCGCAAGTGGTCGGTTTGCGGATGGCCGACGGTGTTCGCGGCCATGTCCGACAGGACGAGGTCGGCCGGCCCGCCGAGCGCGGCCTTCAGCTTGTCCGGCGCGGTTTCATCCATGAAGTCCATCTGCAGGATTTCGACGCCCTCGATCGGGTCGGTCGGGAGGAGGTCGATCCCGACGACTTTCGCCCTGGGCGCGCGTCGGCGAAGCACCTGGCTCCAGCCGCCGGGGGCGATCCCGAGATCGACCACTGTACCGACGCCTTTCAGAAGGCCGAACCGTTCGTCGAGCTCGAGCAATTTATAGGCGGCGCGGCTGCGGTAGTTCTCCGCCTTTGCGCGGCGGACATAGGGGTCGTTGAGCTGCCGCTCGAGCCAGCGGGTCGAGGAGGCGGAGCGGTTGCGGGCGGTCCGGACTCGCTGCCGCGGGCCGCGGCCGCCGCTCACAAGATATATCCGTCGCGCGCCATCAGCGAGCGCAGGATTCCCTCGCGGATTCCGCGGTCGGCGACGCCGAGCTTGCTCGCCGGCCAGATCTCCAGGATCGCTTCCAGGATCGCGCAGCCGGCGACCACCAGATCGGCCCGGTCGGGGCCGATGCAGGGCAAAGCGGAGCGCTCCTCATAATCCATTTCGGCGATCATGGTGCTGATCGCCCGCATCGCGTCGATCGGCACGTGGAGCCCGTCGACCGCCCGCCGGTCGTAGCTGGGGAGCGCAAGATGGACGCTCGCCAGGGTGGTGACGGTACCGCTGGTGCCAAGCAGGCGAATGCCTTCGCGATCGCGGGGGAGCATGGATTCGAACTGGTCGAACGATCGCCGGACCCGCTCGCGCATGCGCCGGTACGCCTTGACCCGGTCCTCACCCTCGAGCGCCTCGCGGCCCTCGCTTTCGGTCAGCGAGACGACGCCCCACGGCGCGCTCCACCAGCTCCGGATCTTGGGGACCCCGCTGACCTGGTCGATGAGGACGAGCTCGGTCGAGCCGCCGCCGATGTCGAAGATCAGCGCCGGCCCATCGCCGGGCTCCAGCAACTTGTGGCAGCCGAGCATTGCAAGCCGGGCTTCCTCGGCCGGCTCGATGATTTCCAGAGCGATTCCGGTTTCGTCGCGCACCCGCTCCAGGAACTTGCGGCCGTTGGCAGCGCGGCGGCAGGCCTCGGTCGCGACCGATCGCGACAGGGAAACGTTGCGGCGACGAAGCTTTTCCGCGCAGATGGAGAGCGCTCCGACCGCGCGGTCCATCGCATCATCGGACAGCTTGCCGCTTTGCGAGAGCCCGTCGCCAAGGCGGACGATCCGCGAAAATGCGTCGATCACGGTGAAGCCGCCGTCGCTCGGCCGGGCGATGAGGAGCCGGCAATTGTTGGTGCCGAGATCAAGCGCGCCGTAGGTGTGGCGCTGCTTGTGCGACTGGAGCGCCCGCCGCTCCGGCGGGCCTGGGAAGGCCGGCTCGTGCCGCATCTGCGGCGCCGGCGCGCTGGCGACATCCTGCGCCATCAACAACGCCCGTTCTTATCTTGCACCGCCGGACATACCGACGGCTGACTTGCCCCGAATGTAGGCGCGATTGGGGTCGAAGGGCAAGATTGCTGGATTCGCGGGGCTTTTCTGGTGGGGCGCGACCCTCACCAACCGAGGCCGGCAGGCGTTGACACCCGCGGGCACCATTTCTATCTCGCCCGCTCGCCGAACCGGCATTGCCCCGTCGTCTAATGGTAAGACTACGGACTCTGACTCCGTCAATCGTGGTTCGAATCCACGCGGGGCATCCAGCGGCTCACGCCAATTCCGAATAATGCGCCGGGCGGCGGTCTCGCGCCGCGCGTTCCAACGTTGAGCGGATGCTCTTCAGAAGCGCGGGTGACCGGCAGTCGCCGGGATGGACCCCGATCCGCAACGCCCGTTGCGGGGCGACGCGGCCGAGGATGGCTGCAGCGGCGAGCGACGAGGCGAGCCGTGCCGGGGTGCGGCTGGCCCAGGTGATGACGGGGCCGCGCGCCAGAGTCCGTCCGTCGCTGGGGCGCCAGACTCGCAGATGGTCCTCGGCGACGGGCAGATCGCTGCCTGCCAGCGCTTCCATCGCTCCGACCCCGTAGAGCCAGGCGGGGGCGACAAATCCCGCGACCGGACGGCCGGTGATGTCTTCGATGAGGGCGCGTCCCTCGGCAATGCGCTCCTCGGCCTCGCGGCGAGACAGGCCGAGGAATTCGCCCTCATGGGCCGTCAGGTAGCGCGCCCGAAGCTTGTTCAGCCCGCGGTGGTGGCGGCGGTCGCGATGGAAATAGCCATGAAGGAACATCTCGATCCCGCTGTCGGCCCAGGATCGAAGCCGGGTCGCAAAACGCGAGCCCGCGACAATCGGCGAGCTTCCCCAGTGATTGGGCACCACGAGCATCGCGAAACGGGTGCCGACGAACGGCTCCAGCTCGGCGGCAAGATGGTCGATCTGGTGTTCGAATCGGGGCGCGACATCGTGGATCGACGCGAGGAGAAGCCGCTTCCTGGCACTGGGCATGGCGGCTCTCTGCACCCGCGCGCGCGGCATTGAAATTGAACAAAAGTTCACTTGATGTTCGCCCGCCCGAATCCAATTCCGGCAGCGTTCCAAGGGAGCGATGCCGGTGAGGATCGTTGACGTCTGCGCCTTCTACAGCCCGTCCGGCGGCGGCGTCAGGACCTATGTCGACGCCAAGCTTCGCTCGGCGTCGAAGCTCGGTCACGAGATCGTGGTTCTCGTCCCTTCGGAAAAGGCTGAGGTCACGGAGATTGCGCCGGGCGCGCTGATCGCCGGAATTCCCGCCCCGACGATGCCGTTCGACCGCCGCTACCGCTATTTCAACGACGCCGCCCGGCTCCATAGCGAGCTCGACATCTGGAGGCCCGACCATGTCGAATGCTCTTCGCCCTGGTCGAGCGCCTCGGCAGTCGCGCGCTGGCGCGGGAGCGCGACGCGGTCGCTCTTCATGCACAGCGACCCGATGGCGGCTTATGCCTATCGCTGGTTCGGATTCCTCAATCCCGCGGTGGTTGACGGCCTGTTCTCCCGCTTCTGGGACCATATGCGCTTCCTCGGCCGAAGCTTCGACGCGGTGGTCAGCCCGAGCCGGAAGCTTGCCGAGCGGCTGAGGCAGCGGGGCCTCACCAACGTCTGGACGGTTCCGCTGGGCGTCGAGGGGAGCTTTTCTCCGGCGCGGCACGACCCCGAGCTGCGCCGGTCGCTGCTGGCGGACATGGGGCTGGCGCCGGAAGCGAAGCTGCTGCTTTCGGTGGGTCGCCTGGCACCCGAGAAGCGGCCGGAATTGATCGCCAGGGCCGTTGCTGACGCCGCTCGAACCAGGCCGCTGGGGCTGGTTCTGGTGGGCGAAGGGCCGATGCGCCGGAAGCTCGAGAAGATCGCTGCGGCGAGCGGGCGGATCCGGCTGCTCGGCCATATCTCCGATCGCGACCTCGTCGCCCGGCTGATGGCCAGCGCCGACGCCCTGGTGCACGCCTGCGAAGCGGAAACGTTCGGCCTCGTGCTGGCGGAAGCGCTGGCCTGCGGAACGCCGGTCATCGTCCCCGACCGCGGCGGCGCTTTCGAGCAGCTTCGGCCGGGCTGCGGCCTGTCCTATCCGGCCGGGGCAAAGGCGGGGTTGACCCGGGCGCTGTTCGAGCTGCTCGATTCCGGCGCGTTCGGCCACAAGGCAGGCGGGCCCGCCGCACCCCGGCTGATGCAGGATCACTTCCGCGAGCTATTCGGCCTGTACGGCCAGTTCGGCTGCGCCGAAGCCGCCTAGCGTTGGTGGGCGGCGATCCAGTGGCCGAGGCGGGTACGGATCGACGGCCTGGACGGAATGAAGCCGCGGATTTCGACCGTCGGTTCGGCCGAATCGTAGATCCTGAGGTTGCGCGGGACGCTGCTTCGGTGCGCCTGCCGGCCGCGAAGCCTGTCCTCTGCCAAAGCAAGGGCGCGGTGGACGTCCTCGGCAGTGAAGGGTTTCATCAGGCAGCCGAGCGCAAGGTCGGGCATTGCGAAGCTCGGCGCCTTGCCGCTGACGAACAGGCAGGGAACGTCGAAATCGCTCAACCGGACGGCGACCGAGAAACCGGTCGAGCCGCGGGCGAGGTGGAGATCGACCAGCGCAAGGTGCGGCTTGTGCCGCTCGGCTGCGGCGACGGCGCCGTCGGAATCGTCGGCGATCGCGACGACCCGGTAGCGCGGATTGTCCTCGATCAGGAACCGAACGGTGGTTGCGAGCTGCGCGTCGTCTTCGACGACCAGGATCTTCAACACAAAAACACCCTCCCCCGACACATCGTGGCGACGTGAGAGGGGAGGGAGTCAGAAAAGGCGGGGGAAGCGAATCCCCCGTAAACCGGGTTTACGCCGAGGCGAGCGGTTCCTGAGTCGGACCGATGATCAGGCCTTGAAGAAAATGTGCGCGCCGATCTTCTCGACCTCGGTCAGGCGGCCGCCCCACGAGGGGTGGACATAGTCGGCATGATACCAGAGCACGTCGGACGGGAGGCTGGGGACGATGTTCGCCATCGCGACCCGGGCCACGCCCTGCGCGGTCTTCCACGAGTCCATGTCCGTGATCGCCGGGAACTGGCCGTGCTGGACGAACGAGAACTGCCACGGCTGCTTGACCACGTCGCACCAGGTGGACGGATACTGGCCGGAGGCGGCGCGGTTCATGACGACGCGAGCGACCGCGAGCTGGCCTTCGAGCGTTTCGCCGCGCGCTTCGAAATAGACGGCGGTCGCGAGGCAATTGGCCTGCTCGTCGAGCGGGGCGCCGGTGCTGTAGCGGCCGACGAGCGCATAGAGCGGCCAGCCCGCATTATAGAGCCAGCGGCCCTCGCGAGTGATCTTCTGGAGCTCGGTCTGCTGCGGCGTCGTCTGCGAATGCGAGCCGAACACTGCGCCAAGCGTGTTGGAGAAGACGTTGCCGGTCGAAGCGATCGTGCGCTGAACGGCGGAGACGACGGGGAGCTTCGAGCCGAGCGGGGCGGCCGAACTGTCGACGGCTCCGGCGCTCAGCGTGAAATTAGTGTTCACCAGCGCCGTCGATTGCGCAGCGGCACTGCCGGCGCCCATCGTAAGCGTGACGGTTCCGATGGCCGCGACGAGGCCGCGGCTGAAAAGCTTCTTCAAACTGGTTCTCTCTTGCCCATGGCGGCCGACCGGCACAGGGATGATCGGGCGCCGAGGCGGCGTCTCGATGATCCGGTTGCGAAGGGTCGTCCGTCTTGCCCGGGGCCCGGCGTCTTGTGCGCTCTTAGGCCCGCTCGCTCTCGTTAACCGATGAGTGCCAAATATGGATTTTCCCGGCCAAGCCAACCCTTGCAGCGGCGAATTGAGCCGGTGGCGGGACGAATGGCGGAACTCATTGATTTCTCACAAGAAAAACAACAGTTTGGCTTTGCCGGGGGAGGAGCTAAGTGCGGTTCCCAAGGAGGAAAGGCATGGCGCACTGGCTGATGAAATCAGAGCCGTCCAGCTATAGCTGGCAGGACCTGGTCCGCGACGGCTCGACCGAATGGGACGGCGTGCGGAACAACGCCGCCCGCCTTCATCTCAAGGCGATGAAAGCCGGCGACGAGGCATTTTTCTACCACAGCATGGATGAACGCGCCGTGATCGGGGTCATGCGGATCGTCCGGGAGGTGGGGCCCGACCCGAAGGATCCGGACTGGGTATCCGTGAAGGTCGAGCCGGTTCGGGCGCTTGAGCGGCCGGTGACTCTCAAGGACATCAAGAGCGAACCGCGCCTGGCGAAGATGGAGCTGATCCGCCAGTCGCGGCTGTCGGTCGCGCCGGTGCGGGACGAGGAATGGGCGGTCGTGCTGGAGCTCAGCAGGGGCTGAACGGGGTCACAACAGGCCCAGCTGCCTGAAACTCGTGCAGCCCGTTCCGCCGAAGACCAGATGGTCGAGGACGGCGCAGTCGAGCGCTTCGGCGGCGCAGGCGAGACGGATCGTCGCTCTTTTATCGGCCGCGCTCGGCGTTGAATCGCCGCTTGGGTGGTTATGCGCCAGAACGATCCCGGCGCTGCCGTGAAGCGCCGCGTCGGCGATGATCGAGCGCAGCGGGAAGTCGGTCCCGAACGAATCCCCGTCATGCCGGCTGATCCGAAGGCAATTGGAATCGCGGTCGAGGTGCGCGACCCACAGCCGTTCGCAGGCCGGATCGGATTCGGCGAAGCAGCCGGCAAAGAATGCGCGCGCGGCGGCGAGGCCGTCGAGCTTCAGCGGAAGTTCGGCACGCTGATGGCGCATCAGCTGAACGGTAAATAAGGCGAGTGCGTAGAGCGACGGGAAGCTGGTCAATTCAGGAGAGAACTACGTCCGATTTGGTGGGCGACCCGGCTCTTGCCCTACGGTTGTTTCCACAACCGGTTCCACAGTGTCCCAGCCTGGAACAACGAACCTATTTGGAAAATAAGTGTTGACATCGTGACGCTGTTTCGGTACATCCTGCAACAGTCGGGAAATCGCGATTCGGGTCTGCCCCAACCGGGGCGGGCCCGTTTTCATTTTGGAGGATACGGGTGGCGAAACGGGGTGGAGCAAAAAGGTGCAAAGCGGAGCTGACGATCACCGGCGGCGCGACGCCCAGGCTCCGCAAGCCGCGAGCGAGGGACTGGACCAAGGCCAAGGAGGAGACGTTTCTCACGACTCTGGCGGAGACGTGCAACGTCACTGTCGCGGCCAAGGCGGCGGGCGTGTCGGTGAGCGCGGCCTATGCTCGGCGGAAGAAGGTTGCTGCGTTCCGCGCCGGCTGGGCGGAAGCGATCGCCATGGCTTACCAGCGGCTGGAGCTGGTGATGCTCGACCGGGCGCTCAACGGCACGGACAAGATCGTCGTCCGCAAGGACGGGTCGGAAGAGCGGATGCGCGAATACCCGAACCAGGTCGCGCTGCACCTGCTGAAGATGCATCGGGAGACGGCATCGGAGATCATCAACGAACCTGACGAAGCCGAAGTCGAAGAAGTACGCGGGCGGCTGCTCGAGAAGCTTCGGCGGCTGCGCAAGAGGATCCAGGCTGAGGAACAAGAGCAGGCATGAAGCTGGAGTTGCCGGTACGTTCATCGCGGACTTTGGCGAACGCTACCGACGAAGAGCAAGAGGAGGTCCTCGACAAGACGACCTTCTCGGACATGCTCAGCTGGGATGCCGACTTCGAGGAGTGGGCGCACAAGGCGCAACTTCCTCCGAAGCAGGAAGGCTGGCGCACGTGGCTGATGCTTGCGGGCCGCGGGTTCGGGAAGACCCGGGCGGGTGCGGAATGGATCGAGAAGATCGCGCTGAGCCGGCCAGGGGTCCGCATCGCGCTCGTGGGGGCGACGATCGACGAAGCTCGGCGCGTGATGGTCGAGGGCGTGAGCGGGGTGCTGAGCGTCGCCCGGAGGCGCCGCCACAAGGTGAAATGGGAGCCGAGCCTGGGGCGGCTGACCTGGCCGAACGGAAGCCAGGCGCAGATCTTCTCGGGCGACAATCCCGACGGGCTGCGCGGGCCGGAGCATGATTTCGCCTGGGGCGCTCCAGCTGCTCGACTGCCTGGTCGCGGGCGCAATCGAGGAGCCGGCCCGCAACGATCCTCCCGCCGCGCCTGCACCAGGTCAGGTCCATCTCGTCGGATCATCGCCCACCAATGAATGGGCGCAATATCCGCATCATATTGCGGCGTTCAGCGCGGGCGGCTGGCGATTTGTTGCTCCAGTCGAGGGGATGGCGGTCATCGACAAATCGAGTGGCCTGCCGGTCTCTTACGGTCCCTCCGGCTGGGAAGCCGGAACGCTTCGGGCTTCCCGGATTCTGATTGGCGGACAACAAGTTGTCGGCCCCCAGGAAGCTGCAATCGCGGAGCCCGCGGGCGGCACTACGGTCGATTTGGAGGCGCGCTCGACAATCACCGCAATGCTATCGGCCCTGCGCCAACATGGACTAATCTCCACATAATCGAAAATCGTTGCGGCGCAGTAAGTTGTACATGTTTGTCGACCGCAATTGATGCTTTTAGGCAACAGCTGGCGTGGCGCCCCGGTTGCGTGAAATCAGCCCCTCTCATAAGAGCGCTACGGCAGTTCTGTTACGAACGCGTTTGAAAGGGGACTTTTATATGCGCAAGCTTGCCATCTCTCTGGCGCTCGCTTCGTCGGCGCTGGCGACCCCGGCGCTTGCCCGCGATCATAGCTTCTATGCGGGTATCGAAGGTGGTGTGATGCTGGTCGAAGACACCGGTATCGACATTACCGACACTACGGGTGCAACGACGACCAACAATGCCGCAGTCCTGGACTTCAAGCCGGGCTGGGACGTGGATGTCGTCGCCGGTTACGATTTCGGGATGGTTCGCCTTGAGGGCGAGCTCGGTTACAAGCACGCGAGCCTCGACGAAGTCGAACTCGCCGACCCGACCGGGCTTGGTTTCGGCGCGCATGTTCCCGCGGACGGCAGTGCCCGTTCGCTGTCGTTCATGATCAACGGCCTCCTCGACTTCGGTGACGAGGACAGCTGGAGCGGCTACGTCGGACCGGGTATCGGCATTGCCGACGCCAAGCTGAAGGCGAGCGAAATCGGCGGCCTTCCCGTCGACGCATCGATCTCCGACACGCGCCTCGCGTGGCAGGTGGTCGCGGGCGTTCGCACGGCGATCACTCCGACGCTCGACCTCGGCCTGAAGTATCGCTTCTTCAACGTTCCGAACATGAAGGGCGACTTCGACGGTGACTCGGTCAGGACTCGCTGGCGGTCGCACAGCCTGCTTCTGAGCCTGATCTACAACTTCGCGCCGCCGCCGCCTCCGCCGCCGCCGCCGCCGCCACCCCCGCCGCCTCCGCCGCCGCCTCCGGCGACGCAGACGTGCCCGGATGGAACGGTGATCCTGGCGACCGAGACGTGCCCGGCACCGCCGC
>JBQCIU010000080.1:0-41397 GCA_051953395.1 Sphingomicrobium sp. | reverse complement strand
AGGGCAGATTCCCACGCGTTACGCACCCGTGCGCCACTAGACCCGAAGGTCTCGTTCGACTTGCATGTGTTAGGCATGCCGCCAGCGTTCGTTCTGAGCCAGAATCAAACTCTCAAGTTGATGTACGATCGAGCCCCGCGGGAATACGCGAAGCAAGACCGGCATCTCTGGGAGCCGTTCCTGCACAAAATCACAATTGGTGTATTGCGTTTTGAGACATACGAACGGCTTGGCTTTTACCAGTCTACCCTGAACCCAGAGGCTCCAGGTGACCGGGCCGCCGCCCACATGTCCCTTCATCTAACCGACAATGTCAAAGAGCCGACGCGCATCCTCCCCCGGTTCGATTGGTTCCGGGCATCGGTTGTACCGACTAAGAAGAGGCGCGAAACGGTGGCCGACCCAAGATTGGGCCGCCGCCGTTGCTGGAGGCGCATATATGGGCGGCCTCCGAACCCGTCAACGGCTTTTTGTGCGAATGGCTCAAAAAACCTGTCTGCCTTGAAAAAAGCGGCGGCCGAATGGCCAGCGCCGTCATCCCGATATGGGGTCGAAGCCCCGCGATTCAAGGGCGAGGCCGTTGATATATCGCCGTTTTCAGACGCTCTGAATGTAGGCGCGCATGGCTTCGGCTTCGTCCTCGATGCGCTCCATGCGGTGTTTGACGAGGTCGCCGATCGACACGATCCCGGCCAGCTCGCCGCGATCGAGCACCGGCAAATGGCGAATCCGCCGCTTTGTCATCATCGCCAGGGCGACGACGATCGGAGTCGCAGGCTCGACGGTGATCGCCGGTGCGCTCATCGCCCGCGACACCGGCCATTGAAGGACATCCGCGCCCCGGTCGCGAAGGCAGTAGATCACGTCGCGTTCCGAGAAGATGCCGACCACCGAGCCGTTCTCGACCACGGGAAGCGCTCCGATTCGCTTTTCGCCCAGCCTGGCAACCGCCTCCGTCACCGTCGAATCCGGTGCGATGGTCGCAACCTCGTGGCCCTTGCCGGCCAAAATCGCCTCGATCGTCATGTCCGACTCCGGCTTTTCGAGCAGTGCTTGATAGTCTCACGCACGGCGGTCAAAGGGAAGCGCAGCCACGTCGGACCGAAGGACAAAGATGACAGATTTGAAGCGCGAGCCGGTGCTGAGGGTGGTGCCGGGGCCAACCGACATCAACGCCAACGGCCATATCTTCGGCGGCTGGGTGCTCGCCCAGATGGACATCGCCGGCGGCATCGCGGCCTCGCAGCGGGCGAACGGCCCGGTCGCAACGGTCGCGATCGAGGGCATGAAGTTCATCGCCCCGATCCACATCCGCGACGTCATCTCGGTCTACGCGCATGTCGAGCGGGTCGGGCGCACGTCGATGGGCGTACGGATCGAGGTCGTCGCGAATCGCGATCGCGGCAAGACCGACGTCAAGGTCACCGAGGGCCTCTTCACCTTCGTCGCGCTCGACGAGGAATATCGGCCGCGAAGCGTCGACAGGGTCGCCTGACAGCAGAAGACCTCCCCGCCCGGGTTGGGCGAGGAGGCCGGCCTTCGCGCGGGGAGGGTTGCCGAAGGCTGCTGGTGTTCAGAAGGCGAACTGACCGAACAGCCCGACCTCGTCGTAGCTACCGCTGGTCAGATTATCGAACCCGCCGATCGTGCCGTTGGAGGTCGAAAGGAAGCCGTTCTTCGCACGGTCGCCCTTGTAGACGAGCGCCAGGTCCAACTCCTTGACCGGCTTGTAATTGACGCCGACGTTGAAATAGCGGTCGCGCAGATCGGGGCTCGCATCCTTCTTCGGCTTCACCCAGTCATAGCGACCGAATACCGAGAACTGCTTGGTGAAGGCGAAGGAGCCGAACGCCGACCACCCGTCGGCGCTGTCGCCGACCGGACCCGTGACGTTGAGCCAGTTCTTGGCGTGGAAATATTCGACGCCCAGCCGGACCCGGCTGTCGGTGTAGGCTGCAAGCGCGTTGAAGCGGGTCGCGCGCCGTGTGTCGGCGCCGCCGTCGGCGCTCTTACCGAGCTTGCCGCTATAGCCGCCGACCGCAAGCGTGACGTTCTTGATCGGGTTGGCGCTGATCCGCCCCTCGAGATCGATGGTGTTGGAACTGCGTGACAACGTCTTGTAGCCGGCGCCGTTGATCGCCGAAGCGGCGTAGCTGATCTTGCCGTCGAGCAAGCTTCCGCCGACATGCACGCCCCAGTCGGCCGAAGTGCCGAACTTGGTGCGGTCGATCAGCGTATTCTCGACGAAGCGATAGCCGTAGATGCCTTCTGCGAACGGCACCCACGGAAGGTCGGCCGAGCCGACTCGAACGAAGAACTCCGGAGCGAACTTCGCCTGCAGATAGGCCTTCTTCACATAGACCAGCACGTCGTTGCTGGTGCCGTTGCTCCCGTAGCGGAAGTCGGTCGTCAGATTGGCTGAGAGGACATCGTTGAAGCGGTGATCGACGCCCAGGTAGAAGCGCTTCAGCTCGGTCTGCGTGCCGTTGCTGGCCTGGTTCACGCCGTCGCGCTCGTTGTCGATCGAGCTGATGTTGAAATAGGCCTTGCCGGTGATCTTGGTGTCCTTGGTCCAGCTGGAGGAGTCGGACTTCGGGGCGGCGGCCGGAACCGCGGCCACCTTGGCTTCAGTCGCCGACTGCGCGGTCTGCAGCTGGTTCACCTGCGCCTGGAGTGCCTGGATCTGGGCCTGCAGCGCCTGGATCTGCTCGGGCGTAATGGTGGCGGCCGGAGCCGGCGCCGTCTGGGCGAGAGCCGGCGATGCGGCAACGGCAGTGGACGCGAGAATAAGGTAGGCGAGTTTCATTCATTCCCCCCAATCGGGCTTTCGGTTGTTGTCTGGGGCCGCCCTACAGACGCTGTGCGATGCGTCCGTGACTTGCGTCTTTCACTTTTGTGACAGCGCCGGCGCCGGCTTCCGCCCGACCGCAACACTTCCGCCACGCACCCGTCATTCGGGCGTCAATTCGCCGGCCTAATCGGCGCGCGATGGCATTTGGCCATCCATCTCCACGAGGAAAGCGATAATGCAGAAGACGAATTGGATTTTGGGCCTTGCCGCAGCCGCTACGCTGGTTTCCGGCAGTGGCGCCGAGGCAGCAGTGACCGGAGCCGGATCGAGCTTCGTCTACCCGGTGCTCTCGCGCTGGGCGGCCGACTTCAAAAAGGCCGGCGGCGACGAGATCAATTACCAGTCGGTCGGGTCCGGCGCGGGCATTGCGCAGATCAAGGCGGCCACCGTCGATTTCGGGGCCAGCGACAAGCCGCTCACTCCCGACGAGCTGCAGGCGGCCGGGCTGGTCCAGTTCCCGGTCGTGGTCGGCGGGATCGTCCCCGTGATCAACCTCTCCGGTCTCCGCCCTGGCCGCCTTCACCTCACCGGCCCGGTTCTCGCGGGCATCTTCGCGGGTCAGGTGAAGAAGTGGAACGACCCGGTGATCGCCAGGCTGAACCCGGGGCTGAAGCTTCCGAACGTGGCCATCTCGGTCGTCCACCGCTCGGACGGATCGGGCACCACGTACAATTTCACCCATTACCTCAGCCAGGTCAGCAAGGGCTGGAAAGATCAGATCGGCGAAGGGACCACCGTCAACTGGCCGACTGGCCTCGGTGGCAAGGGCAACGAAGGCGTCGCCAATTATGTGAAGCAGGTGTCAGGCTCGATCGGCTACGTCGAATATGCCTACGCGCTGCAGAACAGGATGAGCCACGCTGTCGTCCAGAACCGCGCCGGCCGCTATGTCCAACCCAATGCCGCCAGCTTCTCTGCAGCAGCCGCGACCGTGGATTGGGCGAAGTCCAGTGACTTCTACCAGCTGATGACCAACGCGCCGGGGACGAACGCCTGGCCGATCGCAGCCACGACCTGGGTCATGATGTACAAGCAGCCGAAGAATGCCGCGACGAGCGCCGCTGCGCGCAAGTTCTTCAACTGGTCGCTGACCAGGGGCCAGAAGCAGGCGCTTGCGCTGGATTACGTTCCGCTTCCGGCGACGCTGGTGAAGCGCATCCAGACCTACATTGCGGGCAACATCAAATAAGCCCTCGCCGGTCGCATACGGACGGCTCCCCCCAGCCGGGCGGGCCGTTCTTCTTTCTAGGACTCGGAGTCGAGCGAATAGCCCGCCGAACGGACGGTCCGGATGAGGTCCGGCTTGTCGCCCTCATTCAGCGCCCTGCGCAGGCGGCGGACGTGGACGTCGACGGTCCTCAGCTCGATGTCGGGATCGTGGCTCCAGACGGTGTCGAGCAAGCGCTCCCGCGAGAAGACCCGGCCGGGATGTTCCAGGAAATGTTTGAGCAGGCGAAATTCGGTCGGACCGAGCGGAACGGCCTTCCCGCCGCGCCGCACCTTGTGCGCGGCGACGTCCATTTCGAGATCGGCGTAGGACAGCTGCTCGCCTGCCAGTCCCGGCCGGATCCGGCGAAGCACCGCGCTGACCCTCGCCATGAGCTCGCGCGGGCTGAACGGCTTTGTCACATAATCGTCGGCGCCGACCTCGAGGCCGCGGATGCGGTCGCTTTCCTCTCCGCGTGCGGTCAGCATGATGATGGGAACGTTCGCGGTGTCGGCCTTGCGCCGAAGCCTCCGGCAAACCTCAAGCCCGGAAATCCCTTCGATCATCCAGTCGAGGATGATCACGTCAGGCGTGTTTTCCTGGGCGAGGAGCAGCGCCTCTTCGCCATCTCCGGTCCGGGCGACATCGAAGTCCGCGCGCTCGAAATGCCAGATCAGCAGCTCGGCGAGCGCCTTGTCGTCCTCGACCAGAAGCAGCTTCTTCTTGCTCACGGGATATCACGCTCCGGAGAGTCGGGCAGTCGCTCTCCTGTAGCCGCAAAATAGACCATTTCCGCAATATTGGTCGCGTGGTCGCCGATCCGCTCCAGGTTCTTGGCGACGAACAGAAGGCTGGTCGACGGACCGATATTCTGCGGGTTTTCCATCATGAAGGTCAGAAGCGTCCGGAAGATGCTGTCGTAGAAATCGTCGAGCGCATCGTCGCTTTCGGACACCCTCTTCGCTTTTGCCGAGTCACGCTCGACGAAGGCGTCGAGTACGTCATGAACCATCGCCGCCGCCATGTTCGCCATCTGCGGGAGCAGGGACAGAGGCTCGATCGACCCCTTCTTCGGCAGCCGCTTCACCCGCCTCGCGATGTTCTTCGCATAGTCGGCGATCCGCTCGACGACTCCGGCGATCTTCAAGGCGGCAAGCGCATCGCGAAGGTCGTCGGCCATCGGCGCTCTAAGCGCGATCAGCTGCACGACCCGGTCCTCGGCCAGAGCCTCGAGCCGGTCGATCTCCTGGTCCGCCTCGACCAACCTCGCGGCGGCCTCGAGGTCGCGCTCGACGAGGCAGCGCATCGCTTCATGGATCGCGGCTTCCGCGCGCTCGCCCATTTCGGCGATCAGCTCGCGAAGGCGGCGCAGATCCTCGTCGAACGCCGTGAGTGTATGTGCGCCTGCGGGCGTCATGCGTTGCTGCTCCTCAGCCATAGCGGCCTGTGATGTAATCCTGAGTCCGCTGGACTCGGGGATTGGTGAAAATCTGGGCGGTGTCGCCGATCTCGATCAGCTCGCCGAGGTGGAAGAAAGCCGTGCGTTGCGACACCCGCGCGGCCTGCTGCATGTTGTGGGTGACAATCACGATCGTGAATTGATCGCGAAGCTCATGGATCAGCTCCTCGATCCGCGCCGTCGAAATCGGGTCGAGCGCCGAGGTCGGTTCGTCGAGCAGGATCACGTCAGGCTTCACGGCGAGGGTGCGGGCGATGCACAGCCGCTGTTGCTGTCCGCCGGACAGCGAAAGCGCGCTTGCGCCGAGCTTGTCCTTCACCTCATCCCACAGGGCGGCCTGCCGAAGCGCGGACTCGACCCGGTCGGCCATGTCGGATTTCGACAGCCGCTCATAATAGGAAAGCGCGAAAGCGACGTTGTTGCGGATGGAGGTCGCGAACGGAGTCGGCTTCTGGAACACCATCCCGACCCGCCGCCTGAGATCCGATAGCGGAAAGCGGCGGTCGAGGATGTCCTGCCCGTCGATCAGGATTTCACCCTCGGCGCGCTGTTCGGGATAGATTTCGTAGATGCGGTTCAGAGTCCGAAGCAGCGTCGACTTGCCGCAACCGGATGGGCCAATGATCGCGGTCACGGCGTGCGCCGGCACATCCAGCGAGACGGCCTTCAGCGCCTGCGATTTCCCGTAGAAGAAATCGAGATCGCGCACCTCGATCTTTGCCGGCGCATCCGACTGCCGATCCGCGCGGACCTGTGGTTCCATCAACTCAATCACTTGGATGTCCTTTTCGCGATCATGCGCACCGCAATGTTCAGCCCGAGCACGAACAGCGTCAGCACCAGCGCACCAGCCCAGGCGAGCGCGTGCCACTCGTCGTAGGGGCTCATTGCATATTGGAAGATGACGACGGGAACGTTGGCCAGCGGACCGGACAGGCTGCCGCTCCAGAACTGGTTGTTGAGCGCGGTGAAGAGCAGCGGCGCGGTTTCGCCGGCGATCCGAGCGACGCCGAGAAGCACGCCCGTAAGGATCGCGGTCAGCGCCGCCTTGTAGAGGATCTGCGCCGTCACCCGCCAACGTGGGATTCCCAGAGCGAAGGCGGCTTCGCGCATCTGGTCCGGCACGAGGCGGAGCGCTTCGTCGCTGGTTCGAACGACGATCGGAAGCAGGATCATCGCCAGCGCAACCGCGCCCGCATAGCCGGAGAAATGGCCCGCGGTGCGAACCACGATTTCATAGACGAACAGGCCGATGACGATCGACGGCGCGCTGAGCAGCACATCGTTGAGGAAGCTCACGACCTTCGCGAGCCGGGAATAGCGGCCATGCTCGGCGAGATAGGTGCCCGCCGCAACGCCGAGCGGAGCGCCGATGACCACGGCCAGAAGGATCATCACGGCGCTTCCATAGAACGCGTTCAGCAGCCCGCCCGCCGATCCGGGCGGCGGCGTCATCTGCGTGAAGAGCGCGACGTTGATCGCTCCGAGCCCCTGCCGGAACGTCGTCCACAGGATCCAGAACAGCCAGAACAGGCCGAACAGGGTGGCGCCGCTCGCGAACAGGAATGCGAGCGCGTCGACGGCCCGGCGCCGGGCCAGGATCAGGCCCATCAGTTGGTCCTCCCGTGCGCGCGGTTGATGCGCAGGAGCAGCAGCTTGGCCGCGCTCAGCACGATGAAAGTCACGACGAAAAGCAGAAAGGCGAGCGCGATCAGCGACGAACGGTAGAGCTCGGCATCCGCTTCGGTGAATTCGTTGGCGATGGCCGCAGCGATCGAATTGCTCGGCATCAGCAGCGAGATCGACAAATCGTGCGCGTTGCCGAGGACGAACGTCACCGCCATCGTCTCGCCGAGGGCCCGGCCGAGCCCGAGGAAGATCGCGCCGATGATCGCGGAGCGCGCGTAGGGCAAGGTGACTCGGCTGAGCACTTCGCAGCGCGTCGAGCCGAGCGCGACGGCAGATTCCTTGAGCGGCGGCGGCACGGCGTTGAACACGTCGCGGGCGACGGCCGCGATGAACGGGATGATCATGATCCCGAGCACGATCCCGGCGGTCAGCATCCCGATGCCGATGGGCGGCCCGGTGAACATTGCGCCGACGATCGGAAGCGGTCCCAGCTTGTCGTTGAGCCACGGATCGACGTGCAGCGCCATGAACGGCGCGAACACGAACAGGCCCCACATTCCGTAGATGATGCTGGGGATCGCCGCGAGCAGCTCGACCGCGATCCCGATCGGGCCGCGAATCCAGCGCGGCGCGATGTCGGTCAGGAAGAGGGCGATGCCGAGGCTGACCGGGACAGCGATGACCAGCGCAATGATCGACGTGACGATGGTTCCGTAGATCGGGACCAGGGCGCCGAACTGGCCTCCGACGGCGTCCCAGTCGGTGCTGGTGATGAAGCCGAGCCCGAACGTCTGGAACGCGAGCCGCCCGCCCCAGGCCATCGACGCTGCCGTTGCGCCGAGCAGGATCAGCACGAGCCAGGCAGCGCCGGCCGTGACCAGGTTGAACACCCGGTCGGCGGCGGCGCTCCGGCTTCTGATTATCGGTAGATGGGCCGTCACTTGATCGTGCGGGCGATATAATCTTCGATCTGCTTCACCAGCGCCTGCGGCAGCGGCACGTAATCGAGCCTCTTCGCCTGGTCCTGGCCGCTATCGAGAGCGAAGCGGAAGAAATCGAGCGCCGCCTTCGACCGGGCCGCATCCTTCGGCGACTTCGGCATCAGGATGAACGTGGTCGCGGTCAGCGGGTACGCGTTCGCGCCCGGTGCATTCGTCATGACCAGGTTGAAATCCTGCGCCTTCGCCCAGTCGGCCGTCTCGGCCGCATTCGAGAAGGTTTCGGCGCTCGGCGCGACGAAGTTCCCGGCCGCGTTTTGCAGGATCGCATAGTTCATCTTGCTCTGCAGCACGTAGGCATATTCGACATAGCCGATCGAGTTCGGCAGCTGCTTCACATAAGCGGCGACGCCCTCGTTGCCCTTGCCTCCGACACCGGTCGGCCACGACACCGCCTTGCCCTCGCCCGGACCGGCCTTCCAGCTCGGGCTCACCTGGCTGAGATAATGGGTGAAGTTGAAGGTCGTGCCCGACCCGTCGGACCGGTGCACGACCGCAATGGGCGCGCTGGGGAGGTTCACGCCCGGGTTGATCTTGACGATCGAGGGATCGTTCCAGGTCTTCACCTTGCCGGCGAAGATGTCGGCGAGCACCGGTCCCGTCAGCCGCAGCTTGCCCGGTTCGATTCCGGTCAGGTTCGTCACCGGAACGATCCCGCCGATGACGATCGGGAATTGTGCGAGATTGCTTTGCGCCAGCTCGTCGCTCGACAGCGGCTGGTCCGATGCGCCGAAATCGACGGTACCGGCCTTCACCTGCGAGATTCCGCCGCCGGACCCGATCGACTGGTAATTGACCTTCGCGCCCGACTGCTTCTGGTAATCGCCGGCCCAGGCGGAAAGCACCGGGTAAACGAAAGTCGAACCGGCACCGGTGATCTCGGCGCTCGAAGCTGCGGCATTCCCGCTCGCCTGGTTACCGGTCGGTCCACCGCACGCGGATACAAAAAGCGCCGCGGACGCCGCGGCGAAGGTCATCGCTTTCACTCTGTTTCTCCGTCTCATCTGCGACGGATTTACAGCCCGACGGGGTCGGGTTCGTGACGGCCAGGTTACACTTTTATGACCGGTGCACCGGGAGCAGGACGTGCATTTTCGTGCCCACGCCAAGCTTGCTTTCGATTGTCAGGCGTCCGCGGTGCCGCTCGACGATATGCTTGACGATCGACAGGCCGAGTCCGGTTCCGCCGAGCGCCCGGCTGCGGCTGGTGTCGACCCGGTAAAAGCGCTCGGTGACGCGCTTGATGTGCTCGGGGGCGATACCTTCGCCCTCGTCGGCGATGACGACATGCACCATCGCCCCTTCGGGCTCGGCGCTGATCGTCACCGGAGTTCCCGGCGTTCCATAGCGAAGGGCGTTGGTAACAAGATTGTCGAGGAGCTGGACGATCTGCCCGCTGTCTGCTGCGACGGCTGGAAGGCCGGACGCAACCTGCACCTCCAGCTTCGAATTCCGCTCGTTGGCCGCGCGGCGGCTGTTCTCGACGACACGGGCGATCAGCGGCCCCAAATCGACGGCGTCGGTCGGCGTAGAAAAGCGTTCGGCCTCGATCCGCGACAGCGAGATCAGGTCTTCGACGACGCTCTGCATCCGATGTGCTTCATCGTCGATGACCGCCAGGAATCGCTCGCGCGTCGCGCTGTCGATCTCATCGCCCTGGTCCCGAAGCGTTTCGGTGTAACCGATGAGGGTCGAAAGCGGCGTCCTGAGTTCGTGGCTCGCGTTGGCGACGAAATCGACGCGCATCTGTTCGGCGGCGTGGGCTTCGCTGCGATCCATCAGGCGGATGAGAAGCTGTCCGTCGACAAGCGGGGCCATGCGCATCAGCCAATGGCGTCGCGAGCCGGCGAGGGCGGAAAGCTCGACCTCTTCGGCGCCGCCGCGGTCGCGCCGCTCCAGCCACTCGGTCGCGGCGGGGTGGGCAATCACCTGCGAAAGAATTGCGCCTTCGATCGACCCACCGAGCAATTTGCGGGCGGCGGCGTTGCCGAACGTCACCCGCCCGTCTTGCGCGACGACAAGCGTCGGCTCGCGCAGGCCTTCGATCAGGGAGCGTGAAGACTCGGCGGAATCAGCCGTCACTCTTGCGCTCCCGGCACAGCCGCTCAGGCGGCCGGCGCGATCTCCGCCTCGTCGCCGTCGTTGCGCGGCTTGCGCGTACGACGCTTCGGCTTGGCGACCGTTTCTTCCTCGTCGTCATTGTCGCGCCCGATTGCGGGCGGAAGCGCGGCCATGGGGATCCGCTCCTCGTCTCCGTCTTCGGACTCGACATGGCGGCTGCCGTTGCGCTCGTTGCGCCGCGGCCGGTCGCGGCCGTTGCCCCGCGGGCGCTGGCGCTGGCTGTCTTCCTCGCGTTCGTCTTCGGAGACTTCGAGGCTCTCGTCCTCGTTGTCATTCTCATCGTCGTCGGACGAATCCTCGCCGCGTTGCCGGCGCTGCTCTTCGAAGCGCGCGCGGCTCTCGCCCAGGACGCGGAAATAATGGTCCGCGAACTGGAGATAATATTCGCTCTGCACCCGGTCGCCGGCAAGCTGCGCGTCGCGGGCCATGTTCTTGTATTTCTCGAGCAGCTGCGCCGCGTTTCCGCGCTGGCGATTGTCCTGCCGGTTGTTGCCCCCGAGATTCGGACCCCTCTGGCCCCCACGACCGCGCCGGCGGCCGCCCTGTCGATTGTTGATCAAATGCCGACTTCCTTAAACTATAGAAGCGTGCCCCCGTTTTTCTTCGGGCCGGCGGCGCGCTCAGCGCTGCTCCGCCTCTGTCGTTCGGGCCTGCGCAAAGCGCTTGAGCGAACGGCCGATTGCGTCGGGGGTAGGACTGGTGCGCTCATCCATCTCGAAGCGGACCCGGTCCTGAAACAAGGATGTAGTGCCGATCCTCACCAATTCCAAGTGAATTTCTTCTAAACCCATGTGAGCAGCACAGCCCGGTCGCGGCCCGCAAGATCGGGCGCGATTCGGCCGGTGAGCCCGTCGCGTTCGAGGATCTTCAGCGCATCCGTGCCCTGGTCGGCGCCAATTTCGATTGCCGCAAGCCCGCCCGGAGCGAGAAGGCGCGGGATTTCGGGCGCGAGCCGACGGATGGATTCCAGTCCCTCGGGCCCGGCGAACAGCGCTTCCTCCGGCTCATATTCGGCAACTCCGGCGCCCAGCGGCTCGTCCACCGCGACATAAGGCGGGTTGCACAGGATGAGGTCGAACCGCTCGGCGATGCCCTCGGCCCAGTCGCCGATCTTGAGCTTGGCTCGCTTCTCGAATCCCAGGCGCCGCGAGTTGGCAGCGGCATAGGACAGCGCCCGCCGCGAGGAATCGACCCCAACACCCGTCGCTTCCGGCCACAGGTCCAGCGCGGCGAGCAGCAAGGTCCCCGGCCCGGTGCCGAGGTCGAGGATTCGCTTCGGCCCCGCCGTCCCCTCGAAATGCTCGAGCGCGGACGCAATCAGCACTTCGCTGTCGGGGCGCGGGATAAGCACGCCCGGCCCGACGTGGAGCTCGATGTTCCAGAAGGCCCGGCGCCCCGTGATGTAGGCGATCGGCTCTCCTTTCGAGCGCCGCTTGACCATCGTCCAGAAGCGCTTCGGCGGCTCCCGGTCCGGCGGATTGAGGAGCAGCCTGTCGCGGTCGATGTGCAAGGCTTCCGCCATCAGCAGCTCGGCATCGAGACGCGCGGTATCGCTGGTTTCACCAAGCTGGCGCGCCGCGTCAGCGAGCGCGCGGGTTACGGGCTTCACGCTTCCTCGAGCCCCGCGAGCCGCTGCGCTTCGTCTTCCGCGACCAGCGCGCCGACGAGCTCGCCAAGGCCGGGACCCTCCAGGATCTGGTCGAGCTTGTGGAGTGTCAGATTGATTCGGTGGTCGGTCACCCGCCCCTGCGGGAAATTGTAGGTGCGGATTCGCTCCGAACGATCGCCCGACCCGACCATCGACTTGCGCGCTCCCGCACGCTCATTTGCAAGCCGCTCGCGTTCCATTTCGAACAAACGCGTGCGGAGCACCTTGAGCGCCTTGGCCTTGTTCTTGTGCTGCGATTTTTCGTCCTGCTGGATCACGACCAGGCCGGTGGGCAGGTGGGTGATCCGAACCGCACTGTCGGTGGTGTTGACCGATTGGCCGCCGGGACCCGAAGAGCGGTAAACGTCGATCCGCAAGTCCTTGTCGTCGATCTGAACGTCGACATCTTCGGCTTCAGGAAGAACGGCGACGGTCGCCGCAGACGTATGGATTCGCCCGCCCGCTTCGGTGACCGGGACCCGCTGGACACGGTGCACGCCGCTTTCGAACTTGAGCTTCGCGAAGACGCCGGCGCCGCTGATCGACGCGACGGCTTCCTTGTAGCCGCCGACGTCGGCCGGGCTCGCGGAGATCAGCTCGAACCGCCACCCCTGCTCGTCGGCGAAGCGCTGGTACATGCGCAGCAGGTCGCCTGCGAACAAGGCAGCTTCGTCGCCGCCGGTCCCCGCCCGCACCTCGAGCATCGCGGCGCGCTCGTCGGCGGCGTCGCGAGGAAGCAACTTGACCGCCAGGGCGCGCTCCGCCTCCGGCAACCGCCGCTTGATCTCCTCGACCTCGAGCTCGGCCATTTCCTTGAGCTCGGCTTCGGCGGCCGGATCGTGAAGCATGCCATTGAGCACTTCGAGCTCGGCGCGGAGCCGGCGCACCTCGCGCGCTGCCGCTGCGACCGGCTCGATCGCCGCATAGTCTTTGGACAAACGAACGAACTCGTCGGGCGCGAGATCGCCGCGAGCCATGGCCTCGGCCAGTTCCTGCTTGCGCGCTTCGATCGACGCGATGCGCTCGGACGAAATCCCGCTCACCGGGCGACCGCCTGGCCAATGAGGTCGAGCGAAACTGCGCGCTGCTCGCCGGTCGCCAGCTCCTTGAGCTGGGCTTCGCCGCGGTCGAGCTCGTCATCGCCGATGATCAGCGCATATTTCGCGCCCGCGGCATTCGCTCGGCTCATCCGTTTCTTCATGTTGCCGCGATACGCCATGTCGGTGGCGACGCCTTCGCGCCGAAGTCCGGCGACGATCCCCGCTGCGGCCAGCTCCGCTCGCTCGCCAAGCGGGACGACGACGACCGAAGGCCGTTCAAGATCGGGAGCATCGATGAGCATCGCCAGCCGCTCGATCCCTGCCGCCCAGCCGACGGCGGGCGTGTGCGGGCCTCCCAGCGCCTCGACAAGCCCGTCGTAACGGCCCCCGGCAATTACCGCTCCCTGGGCGCCGAGCTTGTCGGTGACGAACTCGAAGGCGGTGTGCCGGTAGTAATCCAGACCGCGAACGAGGCGCGGATCGCGGACCCACTGCACGCCCGCCGCTTCGAGGCCCGCCTTCACCTGATCGAAGAAGTCGCTCGCTTCCGGCGTCAGAAAATCGTCGATCGAGGGTGCAGCCTCGGCGATCGCCTTGTCGCGCGGGTCCTTGCTGTCGAGGATCCGCAACGGATTGCGCTCCAGCCGGTCGCGGCTGTCTTCGGACAGGCTATCGAACGACTGCCAGAAATAATCGACCAGCGCCTTGCGCCAAGCCTCGCGCGTGGGCGCGTCGCCCAGCGTGTTGAGCTGGAGCATCACGCCGCTGATTCCGAGCTCCTTCAGCAGCTGGTCGCCGAGGGCGAGAAGCTCGACGTCGGCCGCAGCCTCGCCTGCGCCGATGATCTCCGCGTCCAGTTGGTGGAACTGGCGGAACCGGCCCTTCTGCGGGCGCTCGTAGCGAAAGGCGGAACCATGGGTCGCCACCTTCAGCGGTGCGAACTGCTGCCACCCCTCGGAAAGATAAGCGCGCGCGATCCCCGCCGTGAACTCCGGCCGCATCGTCACCGATTCGCCGCTCTTGTCCTCGAAGCTGTACATCTCCTTCGAGACGACGTCGGTGGTTTCGCCCATCGTCCGGGCAAATACGTCGGTGTGCTCGAGCACCGGAACCTCGACGCGCTTGAACCCGTAAAGGCGCCGCACCCGATCGAATGCCGCGACAACCGCGGCCTTCCGATCGGCTTCCTCGCCAAGCAGGCTCTGCATTCCACGGATCGGTTGCGGGCTGGTCATTGCCGCGCGCATGGCAAAAACATTCGACAAAGGAAAGGAATGCGTCGGCCTGCGGCGGAACTCGGGTGGACTGAAGGCCCGAAACTCTCCAATCCTCAACGCTTCCAATTTGGGGAGAGAGACGAATGCGCGTGACTGCGCTTGCCCTGCTACTGCTTGCTTCCGCCGCTCCTGTGCAAATGGCGGCTGCCCAACCCATGCCGGGCCAGGTCAGCCTTCCGGCCGGTCCCACCGACAAGGTTGCGCCGATCGCGGCCGCTCGCGACGTGCCCTACCCGGGAACGATCCAGATCACTGTTGATGCGACCGACGTCACGCGCGGCATTTTCAAAATCCACGAGCGGATCCCGGTCAGCGCCGCCGGCGATCTCGTCCTGCTCTATCCCGAGTGGGTCCCCGGCGGGCACAACCCGCGCAACCCCATTCGCCAGGTGACGGGAATCACCTTCACCGCCAATGGACAGCCGCTCGAATGGGTGCGCGACAATCTCGACGTCTATGCCTTCCACGTGAAAGTGCCCGAAGGCGTGCAGGCGGTCGACGCAAACTTCCAGTTCGTGACGGCCACGACCGGCAATCAGGGACGCATCGTTGCCACGCCCGACATGGCGAGCATCCAGTGGCTTTCGACCACGCTGTATCCGGCGGGCTATTACACGCGCCAGATACCGGTCGAGCCGACGGTGATCGTGCCAGAAGGATGGACGGTCGCGACCGCGCTCCGCCCGAGCGGCCCCGGCGCGGGAAGCAGGATCACCTTCGACAAGGTGAACTACCAGGTGCTCACCGACTCGCCGATGATCGCCGGCCGGCACTTCCGGCGGATCCCGTTGAGCGACAAGGTCAATCTCGACGTCATCGCCGATACAGAAGCGGAGCTTGCCGCCAGCCCCGAGGTCATCGCCATCCACAAGAAGCTGGTCGAGCAGGCGGTGAAGCTGTTCGGGGCGGAGCATTACGACCATTACGATTTCCTGTTCACCATTTCCGACAATCTCGGCGGGAACGGGCTCGAGCATCACCGGAGCTCGGAGGACGGGGTCGGTCTCGGCTACTTCACCGACTGGAAGAACGCAGGGCGCGACCGCAACCTGCTTCCGCACGAATATACGCACAGCTGGAACGGCAAGTACCGCCGCGCCGCCGACCTGTGGACGCCCGATTTCCGGACTCCGATGCAGGACAGCATGCTGTGGGTCTACGAAGGCCAGACCCAGTTCTGGGGCTATGTGCTGGGTGCCCGCTCGGGAATGCTGTCGAAGGAAGACACGCTTCAGGCGATCGCTTCGACAGCGGCCACTTACGGCTATGCGACCCCCGGCCGGCAGTGGCGACCGCTGGTCGACACGACCAACGACCCGATCATCGCGAGCCGCGCACCCGCGCCATGGCGAAGCTGGCAGCGGAGCGAGGATTATTACAGCGAAGGCCAGCTGATCTGGATGGATGTCGACCGGATCATCCGCGAGCAATCGGGCGGGAAGAAGTCGATCGACGATTTCGCCCGCGCCTTCTTTGGAATGAACGACGGCGACTGGGGCGAGCTGACCTACAATCTGGACGACGTCGTGAGGACTCTGAACGCCGTCCAGCCCTACGACTGGGCCGGCTATCTGAAGAAGCACGTCTACGACATCTATGCCGCGCCGCCGCTCGATGGGATCACCAAGGGCGGATACAATCTGGTCTTCACCGAGGAGCCGACCGACTGGATCAAGCTTGCCGAGAAGAAGGGCAAGAATACGGACCTGACCTATTCGGGCGGGCTCGTGGTCGGCAACGACGGGAAAATCTCGACCGTGATCTGGGACAGCGCCGCTTTCAACGCGGGGCTGACCGTCGGGACCGAGGTGCTGGCGGTGAATGGCCGCAAATATAGCGGCGATTCGCTCAAGGATGCCATCACCGCGGCCAAGGGCACGACGGCTCCGGTGAAGCTCCTGGTCAAGAGCGGCGACCTGTTCCGCACCGTCGACCTCAACTGGCACGACGGGCTGAAATACCCGCGGCTGGTCAAGACCGGCAAAGGCGAGGGCACGCTCGACAAGCTGCTCGCGCCGAGGAAATAGCCCGCCCTATTCGTCTCCTCCGCCGCCCGGAGCGCTCCTTCGAAAGGCGCTGGGCGGCGGCAGGAACAGCTTGCGGATAGTGATTCCGACGGTCCGACCGAGCGGGTCGAGAAGGTCCGGCTGGAAGCCGATCGGGACCTTCCCGAACGCGTCGCGCACATTCGGCTTCGTGTCGAAGATATTGTCGACCTCGAACTGGACCGACGTGCCGCGCAGCCAGGGGTGCTTCGCAACCAGGTCGAACCGCTGGCCGAGGTTGGCGAACAGGCGAAGGTTGAACGTCGCGAGCGGCGAGAAATGGAGATTGTCGCCGATGGCGGTCGTCACCTCGGTGCCGCTCGTCCAATTGGCGGACAGCCGAGCGCCCAGCCCGTTGTTGAAATAACCGGCACGCGCCTCGACGCTATGGCGCGGCTGCCCGCCGGCCTGGCCCTGCGCGTCGCCGTGCAGATAGTCGAGCTTCAGCCCGTCGCGGATCGTGACATTGTCGACCAGCGTGATCGTGTCGGTCAGCGAGAAAGTGAGCCGCCCGCCGTTGCGGCCGCCGCCGAAGCGGCCAAAGCCGCGTCCGCCGCCGGGTACCTGCGGCGCGGCGCCGGATGGCGATTGCTGCTGCCCCTGTGGCGCTCCGCTTTGCTGCGCGCTGCCTTGCTCCGTTGCGCCGCGCCGGGCGCGGAAGGCGGCGATTGCCGCTTGCGAGGGCGCTGCCGATTTTAGCGACTTCGAAAAGTCGAACCCGATCCGGAGCGTGTCGAGCCGCGACCGGTCGTAATTCACCGGCCGCAGGTCGACGCTGAGCAACTGGCCGATCGAATCGCATCCGGCATCGGGATCCACGGTCTGGCAACGGACGAAGCGATCGGGGAAAGCCGCTTCGAGCGCCGCGGACGGCCCCGGGAAGTTCGAAATCGGATGCTGGATCGCCTGGTGGACGTAATCGGCCCGAAGCCTGAGGCTCGGTGTCTCGATCGGCTGCCAGTTGACGCCGAGCTTGAGCACGTTGCGCCGGTCCGACTGGAGATTGGGATTGCCGCCGGTGATGGCGTTGACGAGAACCGTCTGGCCGGTGGTGAAGTCGAAAATCCGGGTCTCGGGCGTTTCGAGCACCGGATCGCCGAGTTGATCGACGGTCGGTGCGCCTTCTTCCCGGGTCCAGCTGCCGATCAGGTTCAGCCGCTGGGCCGGGGAGAAGTTCACGCCTGCCCCAATCGTTGTCAGCGTTCCGAAATCCGACAATTGCTGGACCGCGGCGTTGGCGTTGAGGCTGAGATTGCCGAGAGCTCCGAAGTCGCTGTTCCGACGCGACACCGGAAGATCGACATTGACCGCAGCATTGCCGCTGGTCCGGCTCAAGGAGTTCGAATTTTCGACTCCGTTGCGCGTTCGGTCGGCGTCGAGGTGCAAGGTGTCTGCGCCGACCTTGAACGTCGCCGAGGCATCGCCTGCCGGAAGCCTGAAGAGATTGCCGTTTGCCGTCGCGTCGATGTCGCCGGACACGGTCGTGGTCGTCGCGCGGTCGCGGATGTCGGTCACGTCGCGATCGGTGCGCGTCACTCCGTGGGACGCATCGGCATTGCCGGTCACCGACCAGCGCCAGCTGCTGATGTTGCCGTTGAGCGCAAGCCCGGCATGGGCGGTATCGGTCGTCGTGTTGCGCGCCAGCGGCTCGAGCAGGGTCTGACCAAGGCCGATCAGCGAACGCCCGTCATTGTGCTCGAGCTCGACATTCCCGGTCGCGCCTACTGTGCCGAGCTGGCGGTTCACGGTGACCGAACCGCGAAGATCGCGCTTGCTGCCAATCAGCGAACGCGCCGCCAGCAGGTCGGCCGGATCGGGGCCTCCGGGGATCTGTTCGACGGAGATGTCGCGCTCGTTTTCGGTGAGCATATTATTACCTTCGGCGTGAAGGTTGATGCTCGTTCGCCCGTTCTGGGCGATCATCAGCCGAGTGACGTCCGCCGTCCCGTCGACATAGCCGCCTTCGGTCGCGGCCTTGCCTTCGAGCTCGGCCGCGGTGGAGCGAAAGCGCGGCCTGAGGACGATGTTCACCACCTTCTGGGTTGCCGAATAGCCGTATTTCAGCGCGACTTCCTCGGGCAGGATCTCAACCCTGCTGATCGCTTCGGTCGGGATGTCCCGAAGCTCGCGGAAGCTTGAGATTCTCTGCCCGTTGAGAAGCATGACGGGGCGTTCGCCACCTCGGCCCTGGGTGCTCCCGATCTCCGGCGCGATCGCGTCGAGAAGGTCGTTGATGTTGGTCGCTCCGGTTGCCCGAACGTCGCCGGACGAAAGGACGTTTTCCGGAGGGATGTCTCCGATTACGGAACCGCGAAGCTTGGTCCCGGTGACGTAGATGGTCTGCGAATCCTCCTCGTCCTGGGCAGCCGCGTCGGCGTCCGCCTGCTCCTGCGCCTGCTGCGCATTTTGCTGCTGCTCCTGATCGGAGGTCGCCGGCGGAGTCGCCGCCTGCGCGTGGGCGAGACCTGGAACCAGAAGCAGTGCCGTCCCGGCGAGGAGTAGGGTTTGCGTGTTCATGCGGCTCCGTTCGGCCTCGCAAGGTGAATCGCGACTGACCGTTCCGTTCATTTCGACGGGCGTGATTCGAGGACCGACGAACGGCGGCTAGATCGTGTCCAGCGCGTGGATCGCGAGGCCGACCAGCCCGCCTACGAGCGTGCCGTTGATCCGGATGTACTGGAGATCGCGGCCGACGGCGGATTCCAGACGGGCGGTGACCGTTCGGGCGTCCCAGCTGCGGATCGTTTCCGATACGAGCTTCACGATCGAGCTCCCGTAACTCTGCGCCATTCCTGCTGCGGCACGGCGGACGAACTGGTTGATGGCGGAACGGATCCGGGCGTCCTTTTCAAGCGAGGTGCCCATCGACTTCAGCACTTCGCCGAGCCGGCCCGCCATCGCGGCGTCGGGATTGCGCGCCGCCCGGATCACCGCCTCCCGCCCCTTTTGCCAGAGCGTGTCGATCCAGAGCGCGATCGACCGGTTGGCGAGGAGCTGCTCCTTCATCTCCTCGACCTTGGCCCTGGTTTCCGGCCTGGTCTGGAGATCGTTCGCGAGCTGGGCCAGCGCTTCTTCGACCTTCAGCCGGACGGGATGCGCGGGGTCCGTCGACATTTCCGCGGTGAGCTTTCGCAATCCGTCCAAAATCGCATCGGCGAGCTTGGCGTCGAGGCCTGCGAGCTTCAGCGCCCAGTTTGCCTTCTTGTGCACCATCTCCCGGATGAGCTCTTCGTTCGCTTCCAGCGCGCGGGCCATCCAGCGGATCGCCGCCTCGAGCATCGGCACGTGCCTGTCCTCGTTGATCGCCGAGGCAAGCGCGTGGCCCAGCAAAGGCGAGACTTCCAGCTTCTGGATGCGGGCCGCTACGGCGCCCTTGACGATCCCGCCCAGCCGCTCGTCGTCGAGGCCTTCGAAGATGTCCGCGATCAGCCGCGATGCGCCTTGCCGGATCCTCGTGCCTTCGCCGGCAGGCGTCTGGAGGAATCGCCCCGCCGCGCCGGCGACGTCGATGTTGCGCATCCGCCGGGCAACGACTGACGGGATCAGGAAATTCTCGTTGATGAACGTGGCCAGAGCCTCGCCGATGCGATCCTTGTTGCGCGGGATGATGGCGGTGTGCGGGATGGGCAGGCCGAGCGGATGGCGGAACAGGGCCGTGACCGCGAACCAGTCGGCAAGCCCGCCGACCATCGCCGCCTCTGCGAAGGCCTTCACATAACCGAGCCAAGGATAGGACGGCTCCAGCCAGCGGGTCACCGCGAACAACACAGCCATGGCCAGCAGGAGGCCAGTGGCGGCGATTTTCATGCCGGCGGCGCCCGGCTGGGCTGGGTTGAACCGGGCGAGGGCAGCCGGAGTCATCGGTCCCGCATAGCGGCCCCGGCCGCCGGAATCACGCCGCGCGGCTTACTCGGCAGGAAGCGCGTGGCCAGCCTGGTGGGCGTCGCTTCCGACGAACCGGTGGAACAGCCGCCCGATCCGCGATTCGATCGAGATCGCAATCGAGAAATAGGCCGGGACCAGAAGCAGCGTCAGCATGGTCGAGAACAGCAGGCCGCCGATGACCGTCACGCCCATTGGGGCGCGCCAGCTGGCGTCGCCGGTCAGCGACAAGGCGATCGGCAACATGCCCGCCACCATCGCGACGGTGGTCATGACGATCGGCTGGGCGCGCTTGTGGCCAGCTTCGTGGATCGCTTCGTTCTTCGGCATCCCGTGGTTCATCATCTCCACCGCGAAATCGACCAGAAGGATCGAGTTCTTGGCGACGATTCCGAACAGCATCAGGATTCCGATCAGCACCGGAAGCGAGACCGGCTGGCCAGCGACGTGAAGCCCGATCGCAGCGCCGAGCGGTGCGAGGACGAGCGAGCCCATGTTGACGAACGGAGCCAGGAACCGGCGATAAAGGAGCACCAGGACCGCGAACACCAGCAGGACGCCCGACATCAGTGCCAGAGCGAAATAATAGACCAGCTCCGCCTGCCACTTCTGGCTTCCCAGGTTCATCTGCTGAATGCCCATCGGCAGGTGCTTCACCGTCGGCAGCTGGTTGATCTTCGGCCAGACGTCGCCGCTGACCAGGCCCGGAGCAAGGTCGGCGCCAACGGCCGTGCGGCGAATCTGGTTGGTCCGTTCGATGGTCGTCGGACCGGAACCGAAGCCGATGTCCGCGACCGCCTTGAGCGGCACTGAGCCGCCGCTGGTCGTCGGCACCGGCAGGTTCTGAAGAACCGACAGGTCGCGGCGGTCGTTCTCGCTAAGCGAGACGGTAATCGGGATCTGGCGGTCGGAGAGCGAGAATTTAGCGGCATTCTGCTCGATCTCGCCAAGCGTCGCGATTCGGATCGTCTGGCTGAGCGCGGCCGTCGTGACCCCGAGGTCGGCGGCAAGATCGAACCGCGGCTTGATCGTGATCTCGGGCTGCGGAAGCGAGCCGCCGACGCGCGGTGCGCGAAGGCCCGGGATCGTTCCCATTTCCTTGGCGATCTGGTTGGCGACCGCGTTCAGCTTCACCGGGTCGTCGCCGCCCAGATACAGCATGATGTCGCGCGAATCTCCGCCCGGCCCGCCGCCGCCCTGGCTCTGGAAGCTCACGCGGGCGTCAGCGATCGCGGAAAGGTCGGGGGCGTGGGTCCGTTCGAACTCGGTGCTCGTCTTCTCGCGGTTCTTTTTCAGGACGATATTGAGATGGCCGCTGCCGACGTTGACGCGCTCGTAGACGTGCTCGACGTCGGGATCCTTCTTGAGGATCGCGGCGACATTGTCCTCGACCGCCTTGGTCTGCTCCAGCGTCGCGCCCGGCGGAAGAGTCACGTTGACCTGCGAGAAGTCCAGGTTGAGCGGCGGCTGGAAGGTCATCGGCAGAGTGGCGAACATGACGCCGCTGAGGACGAGCGCCGCAGCGCCCACTCCGACCATGTACATACGGTGGTCGCGGAACAGCGACTTGGTCCAGCCCCAGAAGCCCGGATGCTCCTTGCGATAGGCATGCGCCTTGGTCGTATCCAGGCTCCAGTTCAGCGTCTTCAGATAGACGTCCATCCACTTGAACGCGGCGTGTGGCTGGACGCCGTGCGAGCGGAGGAAATAAGCCGCGACGAGCGGGGTGATCATTCGGGCGACGAGCAGGCTCATCAGCACCGAAATGACGACGGTGAAGCCGAACGCTTTGAAGAACTGGCCGGAGATTCCGGGCATCAGCGCAACGGGCAGGAACACCGCGACGATGGACATCGTCGTCGCCAGAACCGCGAGGCCGATCTCGTCCGCCGCATCGATCGCCGCCTGATAGGCCGATTTGCCCATGCGCATGTGGCGGACGATATTCTCGATTTCCACGATCGCGTCGTCGACGAGAACGCCGGCGACAAGGCTTAGCGCGAGCAGCGAAAGCCCGTTCAGGGTGATCCCCATCATGTTCATGAAGAAGAAGGCGGGGATTGCCGAGAGCGGGATGGCGAGCGCCGAAATCGCCGTTGCGCGGATGTCGCGAAGGAACAGGAAGACCACGAACACCGCCAGCAGGGCGCCTTCGACGAGGCCCTCCATCGCCGAGCGGTACTGCTCCTTGGTATAGTCGACGGTGTTGAAGATCTCGGTGAAGCGGACCTTGGGATCCTCCTTCTCGATCTTCTTCAGCTCGGCCCAGGCATTGTCATAGGTCGAGACCTCCGACGCGCCCTTCGCGCGCTGGACCTCGAAGCTTACGACCTGGCGCCCGTCCTGGATGGCGAGCGTGCGCTGCTCCGAATAGCTGTCCTTCACCTGGCCGAGATCGGCCAGCTTGACGAAGCGGCCGTTCGACAGCGCGATCTGCATCTGCGACAGCTGGTAGGCGTCCTGCGCGTTGCCGAGCACTCGAACCGACTGCTCGGACCCGGCGATCTCGGCCCGTCCGCCTGCGGCATTGAGGTTGCTGGCCCGAAGCTGCTGGTTGACCTGCGAAGCCGTGATCCCCTGCGCCTGCAGCGCTGCGGGATCGAGGATGACTCGGATCGTCCGGTCGACTCCGCCGGTCCGGGTCACCGCTGCGACGCCCGGCACCGCGAGAAGGCGCTTGGAGATCGTGTTGTCGATATACCAGCTGAGCTCCTTCAGCCCCATGTCGGTGGTTTCGGCGCCGACGTAGAGGATCGGGTCGCCGGCGACATCGACGCGGGTGATCTGCGGCTCGAGGATTCCTTCCGGAAGGCTTCCCCGGATCTGCCCGATCGCGTTGCGGACGTCGTTCACTGCCCGGTCGGTGGGCGTTCCGATCTGGAATTGGACGAAGGTCTGGCTGTTGCCCTCGCTGATCGAGCTGTCGATCTCGTCGACGCCGTTCACTCCGCGGATCGCCGATTCCACCCGCTGCGTGATCTGCGTTTCCATCTCGTCCGGGGCGGCGCCGGGCTGCGACACCGAGACGATGGCAGCCGGGAAGTCGATGTCCGGATTGTTGTTCACCTGCATTCCGGCGAACGCGATCAGGCCGGCCAGCATCAGGCCGACGAAGAGCACGATCGGCGGAACCGGGTTGCGGATGCACCAGGATGAGATGTTGCGGAAATTCATGGACTGTTACTCGACGGAGGAGAGCGCCTGGCTCTCGCTTTCGCGGCGCGGATGCACCTTCTGGCCAGGATTGAGGAACGGTCCGGCGGAAAGGACCACCCGCTCCTGCCCGCTGAGTCCCTGCGCAACGGTCACTCCGGCATCGCTGACGGTGCCGATGGTGATGTCGCGGCGCTCGACTTCATCCTTGCCGTTGATGACGTAGACATAATTGCCCTTGTCGTCGCTCAGCACCGCGCTCTGCGGAAGCACCGGAGCAGCCGCCGATCCGGCGGTGATCTTCGCTTCGGCATAGCCGCCCGGACGGATCGATTTGTCGTAGGGGACGGAAATCCGGACCTCGCCCAGGCGAGACTGCGGATCGATGATCGGCGAAACCTGCCACACCGTTCCGGCGATAAAGTGATCGGCGCCGACAGGGGTCACCTGCGCGGGCATTCCGACGTGGATGTAGGTCACGTCCTGCTGGGCAAGCTGCGCGCGCATTTCCATGGCGCCGCCTTCGGCGATCCGGAACAGCGCTCCGGAGCCCGGGCCGACGATCTGGCCCAGTTCGACGTTTCGGTCGAGAACCAGGCCGCTGGTCGGGGCGGTGACGTTGAGCTGGCCGATTTCCGCGCGAGTCGCGCCGAGCTGCGCCTGCGCCACCCTGACCTGGGCGAATGCGGCGTCGCGGGTTGCCTTCTTCGATTCGAGGTCCGCCTTGGAGACGAAGCCGCGATCCTTGAGCGCCAGAGCTCGGTCGTAGTTCGACTGCGCGAGGTCGGCATTGGCCTTGGCCGCCTGCACCTGCGCGGCGAGCTGCGCCGCCTGCTGCGCCTGCACGGAGCGATCGATTACGGCGAGCACCTGCCCGGCACGGACCCAGCTTCCCGAATCCACGAGGATTCGGACGACCTTGCCGCCCGAGCCGGCGATTCCGACCGGCTGGTCGCGCTTGGCGGCAAGCGGGCCGCTGGCGGTGACGGTCCGGCCGACCGTCGCCCTGCCGGGGACGACATAGGAAACGGTCGGCAGCTGCCCCGCGCCCGCGGCGGCAGTTCCGGCGGCATCCTCTTTCTTCCCACCCATCATCAGAAGGGCGAGCACGAGCGCTACGATGGCGACCACGCCCGCTCCGATGATCGCGATGCGCTTGCGGCGCCGCGCACCGTCGTCGACCACCACGACCGTGTCGGAATCGGTGCTTCGAATTGGCGTTTCCCGGTTCATTTCAAGCATCTTTCGACTTGTCCGCCCCCCGAGCGGTCATATTGCAGCAGCTGTATTACGCGAATAACTCACCAAGAGCAACAGACAGTGCGCGCCCCGTCGTTTCCACGACTTTTCTGCCAACCGCGGCACTTGAACGGCGAAGGCGCGTTGGCACAATCAACAGCCGTGGATTCAATGCCGGCGGCGCCTTTGGCCGCTTCAGAAGAAAAGGGAAAGCGGGAATGTTGGAATCATATAGCTGGCTGTGGTGGATCATCATCGGCGGGATCGCCGGCGCCATCGCGAAATTTCTCATGCCGGGCCGCGATCCGGGCGGCTGCCTGGTCACCATCCTCCTCGGCATTGCGGGCGCGTTCGTCGCCGGCTGGCTGGGCCATGCGGTCGGCTGGTACGACACCGGCGAAGGTGCTGGTTTCATCGCGGCCATCGTCGGCGCCTTCATTATCCTGGCAATTTATCGCTTGATCGTCGGCCGGCGGGCATAACGCCCCGCTCATCCCGTTCAGTCTGCAGCCAATATCGTTACGGCACGCTGATGGTTCAACGCTAGTGAACGAGGGATTGACGATGAAACGACTTCTTGCCGCGCTTCTCATCGGGGCAGCGGTTCCCGCCGTCCCGGCGGCGGCCCAGACCACCGGCCAGGTCACCCAGGCGATCACCGGAACTCGCCTGGACCTCAGCGTGACCGGCGAGGTGACCCGGGTTCCCGACTTGGCGGTCATCACCGCAGGCGTGGTCAGCCGGGCCTCCACGGCAACAGCTGCGCTGCAGGACAATGCGCAGCGGATGGACCGGGTGATTACCGCTCTGAAGAGCGCCGGGCTCGCCGATCGCGACGTCCAGACGAGCTCGATCAACCTCAACCCCGAATATAAATATGTCGAGAACCAGGCGCCGCAGCTGGTCGGCTACACAGCTTCGAACCAGGTTACGGTGAAGTTCCGCGACATCCGCAACAGCGGCAAAATCCTCGACGCGCTGGTCCGCGAGGGCGCCAATCAGATCAACGGTCCCAACATGACCGTCGAGCATCCCGAAGCCGCTCTCGACGAGGCGCGCGCCAACGCAATTGCTGCCGGACGGGCTCGAGCAGCCCTCTACGCGCGATCGCTCGGCCTTCGCGTGGTTCGGGTCGTTTCGGTCAGCGAAGGGGGAAGCTATTACGCGCCGCCGGCACCTCCGCCTCCCCCCGCGCCCCTGATGGCGGCGGCCGAGCGGTCCTACACCAGGATCGAGCCCGGCGAGCAGAAGCTCCAGGTGACCTTGTCCATGGTGTTCGAGCTTCAGTAACGAAAAGGGCCGCGCGGTTCGCCCGCGCGGCCCCTAGCCTTTGAAACTTGCGAAGGCCGTTAGCGGACCGTTCCCCTGCGGATGAGGTTCACGATCGCCAGCAGGATGATTGCGCCAAGGAGCGACCACAGGAACGTCTCGATGGTGAGACCGCCATTGATGTTGCCCTTGCCGAGAAGAAGGCCGGCAATCACCGCTCCGATGATGCCGACGATGATGTTCATGATGATGCCCTGCTGGGCGTCAGTGCGCATGATGAGGCTGGCAAGCCAACCGACGATGCCGCCAACGATCAGCCAGATGATGAAACCCATGAGCCTTCCCTCCTGTTCACGGCCGCCAACTCACTCGGTGGCCTTGAGCATCGAAAGACGCACGATGCCGGAAGGTTGTTCCGGATTCGCAAGGGTCTGTCCAGCTTGAGGGTTAATGCCGCATCGACTTATCCGCAGAAAACTGCGGCTCGGTGAGGACGAGTAACGAGCGTCAGTAGCGCTGCTGGCGCTCGTACACGTCGCGATAATGCTTGATGCGGGTCACGCGCAGGCCCGGCATGCCGCTGCGCTCGACCGCGCGCTGCCAGCTGGTGAATTCCTCGAGGCTGAGGGAATAGCGTTTGCACGCTTCGTCGACCGACAGCAGTCCGCCCGCGACGGCCGCCACGACCTCCGCCTTGCGACGCACCACCCATCGGGTCGTGTTCGCCGGCGGCAGGCTGTCGAGGGTCAGCGGCTCCCCAAGGGGACCGATCACCTGTGCTGGCCGAATTTTTTGATTCTCGAGCATTCGCCTCAAACCTGCTTCATTAAGTATCGACGCACCTGTCTTAACGGCCGCCCATTGAAGATATTCTCAAAACCGCTGGTTAATTTGACGCTTACCCATCCTTTTCCGCCTTCAACCACGGCTCCGGCCCGGCGAACGCGCCGCCAAGCATACTCGACGCTTCCCGCCATCCTTCGCTCGCGGAAAGATAGCGGCTGACCGCGTCCCGCCGCTCGTCGGGATCCGCCGCCTCCTTCGCAAGGGCGGCGAGAATGTCCGATCCGTCGACGGGCTCCTTGCCTTTGCCAGCAATCTTTCCTTCGATCCGCGACACGGCACCCCCTGAATTGCCTTTGTCCGGGCCGGACTAGCAGTCAGGAGTGAACTTCGGGTAAAGAGCCGCCCCACAACGACAATGAATTTGGATTTCGGCCTCGAACGCCCAAAGGGCTCGCGGATCGTCGTCGCCATGTCCGGCGGCGTCGACAGTTCGGTGACGGCTGCTCTCGCGGCGCGAACCGGCGCCGAGGTGATCGGGGTCACGCTCCAGCTCTACGATCATGGGGAGGCGGTGAAGCGCAGCGGCTCATGCTGCGCCGGCCAGGACATTTACGACGCGAAGACCGTCGCCGATCGGCTCGGAATCGCCCATTATGTCCTCGATTACGAAAGCCGCTTCCGCGAAGGCGTGATCGACCGGTTCGCCGACGAATATGCCCAGGGCCGGACTCCGATTCCCTGCGCCTTGTGCAACCAGGGCGTGAAGTTCACCGACCTCATCGCTTTCGCGAAGGAGCTCGGCGCCGATTGCCTGGCCACCGGCCATTATGTGCGGCGCGTGATCAATGGCGGACGCGCGGAGCTTCACAAGGGCGCGGATCCGAGGCGCGACCAGAGCTACTTCCTCTACGGCACCACCGCCGAACAGCTCGATTTCCTGCGTTTCCCGCTGGGCGACCTGCCCAAGCCGGAAGTGCGCCGGATCGCTCTCGAAACCGGGCTCGCCGTCGCTTCGAAGCCGGACAGCCAGGATATCTGCTTCGTCCCTGATGGCGATTATGCCTCGCTGGTGAAGCGGCTTCGGCCGGAAACGTCGGCCCCGGGCGAGATCGTCGATCTCGACGGCCGGGTGCTCGGCGAGCATCGCGGGGTCGTCCATTTCACAATCGGCCAGCGGCGCGGGATCGAGATCGGTGGAAGCCCGGAGCCGCTCTACGTCGTCCGCATTGAGCCTGAATCCCGGCGCCTGGTCGTCGGTCCGAGGAGCGCCCTGGCGGTCGAGCGCATGCGCGTCGAGGAGCTGAGCTGGATCGGCGAGGACCAGCGCCAAGTGAGCGTGAAGGTGCGCTCCCTCGCCCCTCCCGTTCCGGCCCGGATCGAGAATGGTTGGGTCATGTTCGAGCGGGCGGAATATGGCGTCGCGCCTGGGCAGGCGGCCGTTTTCTACGACGGCACGCGAGTGCTCGGCGGCGGCTGGATCGCACAAACCGAAGCCGCAGACCGGCGATTCCGTGCCGCCGCCGCTTAGCGCCGGGGTTCTGCTTTTTCGTCGCCGCTCGGACGACACCGAAGTCCTGCTCATTCACCCCGGCGGCCCTTATTGGGCGAGCAAGGATGCCGGCGCCTGGATGATCCCCAAGGGCGGCGTCGACCAGGGCGAGAGCCCGAGCGAAGCGGCGGCGCGAGAGTTCGAGGAAGAGACCGGGGCGCCTCTTCCCGCCGAAGCTTTCGCGCTCTGCAGGGTAAAGCAATCGGGCGGCAAGATCGTCGATGTCTTCGCGGCCGAGGGCGATTTCGACATTGCGGGGCTCACCAGCACCGAATTCGAAATGGAATGGCCACCGCGAAGCGGCCAGCTCAGGCGCTTTCCCGAGGCGGACCGGGCGCGCTGGATGACATTGTCCGAAGCGCGACGCATGATGCTGGAAAGCCAGCTTCCGATGCTCGAAGCGCTGGAAGCGAAACTGAACTCGATGAGGTGAAGGAATGCTCGAACTGCTCGCCCTCGCTGCAATCGCCCAGGCCGCGCCCGCCAGGCCCGTGGCCGCCCCGGTCGCAGCGGTCGGCAAGATCTGGCCGACTCGGGAAGGCGATGTCCTGCTGAAGGACTTTCGCTTCCAGAGCGGCGAAACGCTGCCCGAGCTTCGGATCCACTATACCACGCTGGGCCAGCCGCACCGCAACGCCGCCGGCGAGATCGACAATGCGGTGATGGTGCTCCACGGCACGGGCGGGACAGGACAGCAGTTCCTGCGGCCGCAATTCGCCGACGAGCTCTACGGACCGGGTCAGCCGCTCGATATCCGCAAATATTGGATCATCCTTCCGGACAATATCGGCCACGGGAAATCATCGAAGCCGTCCGACGGGCTGAAGATGCATTTCCCGAAATATGATTATGCCGACATGGTCGAGGCGCAGCACGCGATGCTGCAACGTCTCGGAATCACGCAGATGCGCCTGATCATGGGCACGTCGATGGGCTGCATGCACAGCTTCCTATGGGGCGAGATGTTCCCGACCTTCGCCAAGGCGCTCATGCCGCTTGCCTGCGAACCGATCGAGATCGCGGGCCTCAACCGCATGTGGCGGCAGATGATCATCGACGCGATCGAGGCGGACCCGGCGTGGAACGGCGGCAATTACACAAGCGAGCCGATGCAGGGGCTTCGAACCGCGGAATCGATCCTGGTGATCGCCGGCGGAGCGCCGCTCTACCTTCAGGCGCAATATCCAACGCGCGAGAAAGCCACGGCCTACGTCCGCCAGACGGTGACGAACGGAATCAAGGGACTCGACGCCAACGACATGATCTACCAGTTCGATTCGTCGCGGAACTACAATCCATGGCCAGGCCTGGAGAAGATCACCGCGCCGCTGATGTGGGTGAACTCGGCGGACGATTTCATCAATCCGCGCAACCTGCCGGTTCCGGAGCAGGCGGTGAAGCGCATGACGAATGCCCGATTCCGACTGATCCCGGAGAGCGCCGAGACGCACGGACACGGTACCCACACCTGGGCGAAATTCTGGAAAGCGGACCTTATCGAGCTTCTGAAGCGCTCGGAGTAGCGTCCACGTCATAAGCGGAAACGTGGTTCATCGTGATGAGCCACTTGCCGTGGATCTTGCGGAACAGCCGCGTGTTCACGCCTTCGGTGACCCGCTTGCCGCGCACCAGCCGGTACTGGCCGATCAGCATCGCGGCGTCGGGCGCGAGGATGTCGACCTTCATGTTGTAGAAGTGGAGCATTCCGCGCCGCTCCGCCGACCCGCCGTAATCGCGGACATAATGGTCGAGCGTTCCCTGCCAGTCCTTCTGGAACTTGCCGCCTGAGACGAAGACGACGTCCGGCTTCTTGAAGCCCGCCATATAGCCTTCGAAATCGCCGCGGTTCCACGCTGCTTCCATTCGGTCGATGGTGCGCAGGATCGCCGCTCGATCCTGCGTCGGAGTGGCGGCCGAAGCCGGCGCGGCGACGAAAGCGAGAGCCAGCAGGGCAAGCAGCAGCTTCATAACTGGAACGTCCCGGTGATGACCGTCTGGCAGTGGCCGCCGAGAATGACCCGGTCGCCCGCGTCGCGGCAGTGCAAAAGGCCGCCGCGCTTGCTGGCCTGGACGGCGGTGAATTCGCGCCGGCCCAGCCGCTTTGCCCAGAAGGGCACCAGCGCCGCATGGGCCGATCCCGTCACCGGATCTTCGTCGATCCCGTGATAGACGGCGAAGACCCGGCTCGCGATGTCCTGCTCCTTGCCGGGGGCAGTCACGATCACCAGCCGGTCGAACGCCTTCAGGGCGGCGAAGTCCGGCTGGACGGCGCGGACCGCGGCCTCATCCGGCAGCAGCACGATCGCGCTGTTGTTGCCACCTTCGCCGACGAAAATCTCCCCGGCAACGCCGAGCGCTTCGAGCAGGCCCGGCGCTTCGCCCGGCTGCACCTCGAACGCCGGCAGGTCGAGCTTCAGAAGGTCGTCCTCGCGGCTGACCGTGAGAACGCCGGAACGCGTTGCAAACCGGATTCGCTCGCCCGTGATCAGCACGTGCGCCGACGCCAGGGTCGCGTGCCCGCACAGGTCGACCTCGGTCGCGGGTGTGAACCAGCGCAGGTCGTAGTCCGCTCCATCAGCGTTCGAAGGCACCGCGAACGCGGTCTCGCTGAGATTGTTCTCGGCCGCGATCGCCTGCATCAGCCCGTCGTCGAGCCATTGCTCCAGCGGCATCACCGCCGCCGGATTCCCACTCAGCGGCGCCTCGGCGAAAGCATCGACCTGGAAGAAGGGAAGCTCGCTCATTCCGCCTGCTCCGCGATATGCGAGGGAAGCAGGCCCTCGCGATCGGTATGGCCTTCGGGGTCGAGGTGGATCAGGATTTCGGTCGCGGGGAATTGCTTCTCCAGCTCCTGCTCGATCCGATCCATCCGGTCATGCGCGTCGCGCACTGTCCAGTCGGCCGGCACCCAGACATGGAATTGCACGAAATTGTGAGTCCCGCTGGTACGCGTCCTGAGGTCGTGGAGCCCTTCGAGCTCAGGGAACTTGCGCGCGGCTACAAGGAAGCGCTCGCGCATCTCTTCCGGCCACTCGCGGTCCATCAGCTGATCGAGCGCGTGGCTGGAGGATTTCCAGGCGCCCCATGCGAGCCAGAGAGCGATGAGCAGTCCGAACACCGCATCGGCGCCGACGACGCCGGCATATTGATCCAGCACCAGGGCGACGATCACCGACGCGTTGAGCATCAGGTCCGACGCATAGTGGAGCCGGTCGGTGGCGATTGCGACCGAGCCGGTCTTGCGGACGACATATCTCTGGTAGCCGATCAGCGCGAAGGTGAAGGCGATGGCGACGAGCGATACGCCGATGCCCAGCTCCGCATCCGAAGTCTCCGCCCCGCCGAGGATCCGCTGGACCGAACGGACTCCGATGAAGAGAGCCGAGATGCTGATGATGATCACCTGCATCAGCGCCGCCAGAGCTTCCGCCTTGCCGTGGCCGAACCGGTGCTCGCGATCGGCGGGCTGGGCAGCAACGCGCACGCCGAGCAGGACGACCAGGCTGGCGACGAGGTCGAGCGTGCTGTCGGCGAGCGAGCCCAGCATTGCCATCGAAGACGTCTGCAACGCGGCCCAGGTCTTCAGGCCGATGAGGAAGATCGCCATCGCGATGCTGGCGAAGGCGGCTCGGGACGTGAGGCTCGAACGGTCCTCGCCGTGCACATGGCCGTGGCCGTGATGATGGTGCGCGCCGGTCATGGGTAGAGCAGCCCTTCAGACCAGCCTTCGGCGGTTCGGGTGAACAGCCGGCGCTCGTGCAGGCGGTGCTCGCGGGCCGTCCAGAATTCGATCCTCTCCGGAACGACACGGAAGCCCGACCAGTCGCGCGGCCGCGGCACCTCCATCCCCTCGAACTTCTGCTTCATTTCCTCGAAACGCGCCTCGAAGGTCGCGCGGTCGGGCAACGGCTGCGACTGGTCCGAAGCCCAGGCGCCAAGCTGGGAATCGCGCTTGCGGGTGGCGAAATAGGCGTCGGCCTCTTGGGGCGACACGCGCTCGACCGATCCCTCGATCCGCACCTGCCGGCACAAGGATTTCCAGTGGAACAGCAGGGCGACGTTGGAATTGGCCGCGATCTCGCCGCCCTTCCGGCTCTGGTAATGCGTGTAGAAGGTGAAGCCTTCCGGCCCGTGCGCCTTCAACAGAACCATCCGGACAGACGGTCTTCCATCGGGCGTTGCAGTGGCGATGGCCATCGCGTTCGGCTCGTCGCGCTCGGCCTCGCGGGCCTCGGCGAACCAGCTGTCGAACAGCGCAATCGGATCGGTCGCGTCGGCCATCGCCCGCGCCTTATCCGCCGCTGCCGTGGGCCCGCAACCCCGCCGTTCGGCGACGCGACGCCTCCGTTCGCCGAATGTAACGTAGCGGCCATTGTTATGTTGTATCATCATCGCTACCGACCCGTCCTTTCTCGAATGACGGGGATTCCCTTGATCGCACGCATCCTGCTGTCCGGAGTGGCAGCCTTCGCACTTATTCCCGCCACCGCAAACGCGCAGGAACCGCCGACCCGGACCAAGATCGGATCGGGCGATTCCGGCGCCGGCGCGGCGGCCTCGGATTCCTCGGCTGCTCCCGTTCCCGGATCGGCCAAGCAGGCGCATCCCGACACCGACCAGACGATCGTCGTTACCGGCGTTCGGCGGCCCGCCGGCGACGTGCTGGGCGGCGTGTCGATTCTCGATGCGGAAAAGCTCACTCACGACGTCCGCCCGAGCATCGGCGAAACCCTGGCCTCCCAGCCCGGGGTGAGCGCCTCGAGCTTCGGCCCGACAGCGTCGCGGCCGATCCTTCGCGGTCTTTCGGGCGAGCGGGTCAGGATCCTCGTCGATGGGATCGGAAGCCTCGACCTGTCCGCATCGGACCCGGATCATGCGGTTGCGATCAACCCGCTGACTGCAGAGCGGATCGAAGTCCTCCGCGGCCCCTCGGCGCTATTGTTCGGATCGTCGGCGATCGGCGGGGTCGTCAACGTGATCGACACGCGCATTCCGCGCCATGTTCCCGACGGCCCGATCGCGGTGAACGCGCTCGCCTCCTACGGCACCGCAGCCGACGAACGTTCCGGCAACCTCTCCGTCGACGTTCCGCTGGGCGGACATTTCGTCGGCCATTTCGACGGGTCCTATTCCAAATATGACGATCTCGATATCGGCGGCTACGTCCTTTCCGACCCGCTCCGGCGCCAGGCGCTCGCCAGTCCCGATCCGGCGATCCGGGCGCTGGCCGATCTCAAGGGCACTCTTCCGAACACCGCCGGCCGGATCGACGATATTGCAGGCGGGCTCGCTTATATCGACGACGGCCTCAACATCGGCATCTCTTACAATCACCACGACGCGCGGTACGGCGTTCCGATCCGCTATTCCCTCGACCCCTCGGTCGAGCCGGAGCAGCCGACCATCGATGCCCACCAGGACCGCGGCGACGCCCGAGTGAACGTGCCGCTCGGCGGCGGCCTGTTCGACCTGTTCGAGTTCCGCGGCGGAATCTCCAAATATCATCACGACGAACTGACGCCCGAGGGCGACGTCGACTCCAGCTTCTTCACCAACGGCGGCGAGATGCGCGCCGACCTCGTCCAGGCGAAGCGCGGCGGCTGGGGCGGCACGACCGGAATCCAGTATCTCGACACCGACGTCCGGATTCGCGGCGACGAGAAATATCTGCCGGACAGCCGCGACAAGCAGTTCGGGATCTTCACCATGCAATCGCTGGTCCGTGGCCCGGTCCGGTTCGAGGGTGGCCTTCGGGTCGAATTCGCAAGTCTCGACGCCGACGCGGACGCCCAGGTGGCGGCGAACGGCGGACCGATCGGCGCCGCGCCGCTCTCACGCGATTTCACCGCCATCTCCGGTTCCGTCGGAGCCAATTACGACCTCGTGTCTGGCTGGCGCGCCGGTCTTTCGCTGTCGCACAGCGAGCGGGCGCCGGCGATCGACGAGCTCTTCTCGAACGGAGCGCACGGCGGAAGCCAGCAATTCCTCGTCGGAAACCCCGATTTGGGCAAGGAGCGCAGCAACTCGATCGAGCTCAGCGTCCACCACACCAGCGGCCGCGTGCACGTCCAGGGCAGCCTCTATTACAGCCGCTTCGGAAGCTTCATCTACCAGGCGCCGACGGGAGCGGTTCGAGACGGGCTGCCGGTCTACGTCTATGCCGCCGGCAAGGCGGACTATTACGGTTTCGAGCTTCAGAGCGACGCAAAGTTCGGTCACGCCTTCGGCATCGACTGGGGCGGCGAACTCGTCAGCGATGCGGTCAAGGCAACCATCGAGAACTTCGGCCCGGCACCGCTGATCCCGCCGCTTCGAATTCTCGGTGCACTGACGGGATCGCGCGGCCAGGTCGACGGACGGCTGGAGCTGGAACATGCCTTCGCGCATGACCGAACCGCTCCGAACGAGACGGACACGCCGGGCTACACGCTCGTCAATGCCTCCCTCGACTGGCACCCGTTCGCGGCCAGGCCCGAGCTGACGCTCTCGCTTCAAGGCAACAACCTGTTCGATGTCGATGCGCGGCGTTCGACCAGCGTGCTGAAGGACTATGCGCCGCTCGGCGGCCGGGACATCCGGCTCTCCGCCAGGGTGGCCTTCTAGGGATCGGTCATTCCGCCAGGGGCGACCCGATCAGCAGTCGACGCATTCGTCGTCCACCTCGGCCTCGATCTGGATCGTGACGTGTTCGAGATGGAAATCGTCGTGGAGCAGGCGCTTGGCTTCCCCGAGCACCCGCTGCCGCGATCGCTCGTCGGGCACGACCAGATGGACCGTCAGCGCATTTTCCGTCGTGCTCATCGGCCAGATGTGCAGGTCATGCAGCGCCCGCACCCCTTCGAGCGCCGAAAGCCGGCCTTCCACCTCGGCAAGCGCAATTCCGCGCGGAACCCCGGCCAGCGACATTCCCGTCGATTGCTTGAGGAGGTCGAACGTGCCCCACAGGATCACCAGCGCAACGACGATGCTGACCGCCGGATCGATCCACTGCCTGCCGGTATAGAGGATCAGCGCGCCGGCGGCGACGACGCCCAGCGACACGGCTGCGTCGGCGGCCATGTGAAGATAGGCGCCGCGAATGTTCAGATCGTGCTTGCGGCCGGACGCGAACAGCCACGCGGTGATTCCGTTGATGACGATGCCCGCTCCGGCGACGAGCATGACGATGGAGCCGTTCGCCTCTTCGGGATGGACGAGCCGCGTCACGCCTTCGACGAGAATTGCGCCGACCGCGACAAGCAGCAGGATGGCGTTGAACAGCGCGGCGAGAATGGGTGCCTTCTTGAAGCCGTAGGTGAACTGCTCGGAGCTCGGGCGACTGGCCATCGCCGCGCCCGCCCACGCCAGCGCCAGCCCAAGCACGTCGGAGAGATTGTGCCCGGCATCGGCGAGAAGGGCCATGGAATCGGCGGCGAGGCCGGCGGCGACTTCCGCCATGATGAAGGCGCCATTGAGGGCGATCCCCAAGGCGAATGCCCGCCCGAACGTCGCGGGCGCATGGTGATGCTGGTGATCGTGACTTCCGCCCATCGGTCGCTTCTTAGGCGGTGCGGCGCCTCAGGCAAGTGACGACTGTCCGATTCTCGCTTCAAAGTCAGATGGTTAGGTTATGTTATTACAGCACCGGAACGGCGGCACGGTCGGTTTGCACATAAAGAATAGGCGGCCCGGGGTGGGTTATCCCGGGCCGCCTGCTGTGCCGCGTTTCAGGGGAGGAGAAAACGCGGGCTGGGGTTCCTAAAGGTCGATTCCGGCCGCGATCGCTTCCAGTTTGCGGACCCGCTCTTTCAGGTCGGCGAGCTCGATCCGGTTTCCGGCCGGCGGAAGGTGACCGTCGGCGATCGTGTGGGTGATCTCCATCCGCTTCAGCTCGAGCCAGCTGTTCCAGCCCTTGAGCCCTGCGAAGGCGGCGGTTCCGAGTGCGGCGAGCACGGTGCCTGCAACCAGTCCGATCGAAAGGGGGTCCATCACTTGTCCTCCCGCAGCGCTTCGATTTCGCGCGCCAGCTCGTCATTGGGTTTGGAAATCTCGTTCTCGATGGCCATCAGCCGCCGGTCGATCGGGTCGAGCTCGGTCCGCATCTTGTGCACCGAGGGACGCACCTTGGCCGCGAACTCCATCCGGTCGAAGTCGCTCATGTGCCGCCGGTTCTTCACCCGGTGCTTCTGCACGACGAACCAGATGCCGAGGCCCGCGTAGAGCGCCAGGGTCAGCTTGAAGCTGATCAGGATCGCCGCCGCGACGAAACCGACCCGAAGGAAGGTGGGGTCGATCCCGAACTGCTCCCCGATCGTCGAGCAGACGCCGGCCAGCTTGGAGTCGCCGCGGTTGAGTGAGTAACGATAGGTCTTGCGGGCCATTGTGCCGTCCCCTTCCTTACTGGTCCTTCGCCGCAAGCGCGGCCTTCATGGCTTCCAGCTCGGCGTCGATCGTGTCCGACGACCGCAACTGGTCGATTTCATTTTCCAGGCTTCCCATCCCGAGCGCTTCGGCGCGGCCTTCGGCGAAGTCGGCCCGGCGCTCGAGGATCTCGAACTTGCTGAACGCGTCGGCGGTGCGGCCGCCGTGCAGGAGCTCGTTCGCCCTGGCGCGGGTGACCGCGCTTTCCAGCCGATGCTGGATCGCATTCTGCCGCGCGCGGGCTTCGCGAAGCTTGGCCTGCAGCTTGGCGATGTCCGCCTCGTAGCTGCGAAGCACCTGCTCGATCTGTCCGACCTCGGCGGTCAGCGCGTCGGCCATGTCGGCCGCCTTCTGCTTCTCGACGAGCGCGGCTTTCGCCAGGTCCTCACGACCCTTGCTGAGCGCCAGTTCCGCCTTCTCCGTCCAGTTCGCCTGGATTCCCTCGAGCCTCGCCAGCGAGTGCCGCATCTCCTTGATATCGGCGATTGAGCGGGCGGCCGTGGCGCGGACCTCGACCAATGTCTCCTCCATCTCGAGGATGATCATTCGGATCATCCGCGCCGGGTCTTCGGCCCGGTCGAGGAGCTCGGTCATGTTCGCCGCGAAGATGTCGCGAGCGCGGCTGAACACCGGGCCGTTGAGCCAGCTGGTCACCGGGGCGAGGCGCACCGTGGTGCCCTCCGGCTCCCTGACCAGCGCCGGTGTGCGGACCGGCACCTTGGCTTCGAGGATCTCGAGTTCAGGCATTGGCCGAAGACTGCGTGGAGGCAACGGCGACATGCGCCGGAGCAATGGCCGAACCAACCGCGACGGTGCTCATCAGGAGCGCGCCGACGGCGGCGATGAGGGTCCGAGTGATGGTCGTCTGACCGGACATTTCTAATCTCCTTTTTCTCGGCTCATCCATGCTTGCGGGCCGATGAACATTGTTATTCAAAGGCCGTGCCAATTGCTGAAATCTGCCAAAAATGGAGAAGAGTTGTGGTCGCCGCCATCGGAAGTGGGACGGAACGCCAACCCGCCTTGGCGAAAATTCCCAACCGGAAAGGAACCGCTCGCGGAGCCGGGGCTTAGGGCTTCAGGAGAATCGGAAAGGCAGGGCGATGCTTGGTAAAATTGCGGCGGCGATCATCGGCGACAGGATCGCCGGACGGAATTCGGGGGGCAAAGGAGCGATTATCGGCGTGATCGCCGAGAGTGTTGCCAGGAAGGTCATCCCGACGGTCGCCGCTATCGCGATCCTCGGCTACGCGGCGAAGAAGGCGAAGGATTATTTCGAACGCGAGGAAGAGCCCGCCTAGGCGTCCGGCTCTTCGCTGCTTCCTTCAGGCGCTTCGATATAGGGCTCGACCTTGCCCTTGAGCGTGATCGTCATCGGATTGCCGAAGCGGTCCCGGCTGCGTCCGGCGGCAACCTTTATCCACCCTTCCGACACGCAATATTCCTGGACGTTTGTCTTTTCCTGCCCGTTGAACTTGATGCCGACGGGGTTCTTCAGGATCTCGCCGTCGAAATAGGGGCTGCGCGGATCGAGCGACAGCCGGTCAGGGAGGTTCGATACGTCATCAGCCATGCGACGCGCCTAGCGTTGCGGGGCGCGGGCCGTCAACGCACCCGCTGCGAAGTCACCGTCCCGTCGGGGTGAACTTCGAACAGGGTTCCATAATCGTCGTCGCCGATCTCCGCAGGCCTGGCGCCCCCGAACAGCGCGACCAATTCGGGCACCGTATTGCTGTGGCCGACGATGAGCACCGGCCCCGAAGCCGCTCTGACGGCGTTCGCGAGCGACGACACGTCGGAAGGATCGTAGGGCGTGACTTTGATTCCCACCGCTTTCGCCAGGGGCTCCGCGGTTTCCATCGCCCGGCGAGTCGCTGTCGCGAAGACGGCCTTTATGCCCTTGTCCTTGAGAATGGCCGCGAGCCGCTGGGCGTTGGCGCTGCCCTGCGCCGTCAGCGCGGGATCGGTACCCGCGCCCTTCTGGAAATGGCGGATGACGAACACCGGGGAATCCACCTTCACCAGCGCCTGCACCTGTGCCCCGGCGACCGACGCCGGGGCGGCGAGCGCGGCAACGAACAGGAAAAGCGCGGCGAAGGCTGTTTTCATCGGATTTCCTCTTTCCGCGCACCGTGCCTCGCAGCACGTCCGCTGTCGACCGGGCAATCGACGAACGGTCCGACGCAGCCGATGTAAAGGAAACTTGTCTCGCGGAGTTGCCGCCCGCGTGACTCGCGACTAAGCGGCTCCACCAAATGCGAGACAAGGACAAACCCAAGGCGAACCGGCCGGAGCTTTCGCTCCACGTGCCCGAGCCCAAGTTCCGCCCCGGCGACACGCCGGACTTCTCGTCGCTGCAGATTCCGGCGGCGGGCTCCGCTCCGAAGCCGGATATCTCCGCATCCGCTGCCGAGACGGAAGCGCTGACCACCGGCCTCATTCGAGTGCTCGACGACGACGGCAAGGCGGTCGGGCCGTGGGATCCGAAGCTGGATGCGGACACCCTTCGCAAGATTCTGCGCGACATGGTTCTGCAGCGGATCTTCGACGACCGCATGTACCGCGCCCAGCGGCAGGGGAAGACCAGCTTCTACATGAAGGCGACGGGCGAGGAGGCGATCGCCATCACCGCCGCCGCCGCGCTCGACCGCGACGACATGAATTTCCCCACCTATCGCCAGCAGGGGCTGCTCATCGCTCGCGGCTATCCGCTCTACGAGATGATGTGCCAGGTCTATTCGAACAAAGGCGACAAGCTGAACGGCCGCCAGCTGCCGATCATGTATTCGTCGAAGGACCACGGCTTCTTCACCATCTCCGGCAACCTCGCGACCCAGTTCCCGCAAGCCGTGGGCTGGGCGATGGCCTCGGCAATCAAGGGCGACAGCCGGATCGCGGTCGGCTGGATCGGCGACGGAGCCACCGCGGAAGGCGACTTCCACTCGGGAATGACTTTCGCCGCCGTCTACAACGCGCCGGCAGTCCTGTGCATCGTCAACAACCAGTGGGCAATCTCCAGCTTCTCCGGGATCGCGGGCGCGGAGAAAGCGACCTTCGCTCAGCGCGCGGTTGGCTATGGTCTTCCCGGGCTTCGGGTGGATGGCAATGACGTGCTCGCCGTCTATGCGGCGATCCGCTGGGCCGCCGATCGCGCCCGCTCGAACCTCGGCTCGACCCTGATCGAGTTCTTCACCTATCGCGCCGAGGGGCACTCCACGTCCGACGATCCGACCGGTTACCGCCCCGCGGGAGAGGCCAAGGCCTGGCCGCTCGGGGATCCCATCGAACGCCTGAAGCAACATTTGATCAGCCTCGGCGAGTGGGACGAGGAACGGCACGAAGCGACCCGCGCCGAATGCGACGCCCAAGTCCGCGCAGCGCAGAAGGACGCGGAAAAGCTCGGCGTCCTTCCCGAGCAGGGCAAGCACAATATCGAGAGCATGTTCGACGACGTCTATGCCGACGTCCCCTGGAACCTGGCCGAGCAGCGCGCCCAGGCCGTCAGCGAGGGGCGCGAGTAATGGCGACGATGAACATGATCCAGGCGCTCAACAGCGCCCACAAGGTCGCGATGGAAGGCGACCCGAACGTCGTCGTCTACGGCGAGGACGCCGGCTATTTCGGCGGCGTCTTCCGGGTCACCGAGGGCCTTCAGAAGCAGTTCGGCAAGACCCGTGCGTTCGACGCTCCGATCAGCGAAGGCGGGATCGTCGCCACCGCCGTCGGGATGGCGGCCTATGGTCTCAGGCCCGTCATCGAGATCCAGTTCGCCGACTATATCTATCCCGGCTACGACCAGATCGTCAGCGAGGTGGCCAAGATCCGCTACCGCACCGCCGGCGAGTGGGGGATGCCGATGGTCATCCGCTCACCCTATGGCGGCGGGATCTTCGGCGGACAGACCCACAGCCAGTCGCCGGAAAGCCTCTTCACCCACATCGCGGGCCTGAAGACGGTGATCCCGTCCAACCCCTACGACGCCAAAGGCCTTCTGATCGCGGCGATCGAGGACCCCGACCCCGTCATCTTCTTCGAACCGAAGCGGCTCTACAACGGCCCGTTCGACGGCCACCACGACAAACCGGTGTCGCCCTGGGCCAAGCACAAGGCGAGCGACGTTCCCGACGGCCATTATACCGTCCCGCTGGGCAAGGCCGCGATTGTCCGCGAAGGCGCCGATCTGACCGTTCTCGCTTATGGAACGATGGTTCATGTCGCGCTTGCGGCGGTCGAGGAGAATGGCGTCGACGCCGAAGTGATCGACCTTCGAAGCCTCGTGCCGCTCGACATCGAGACCATCGAGGAATCGGTGAAGAAGACCGGCCGCTGCCTCGTCGTCCACGAAGCGCCGCGCAACACCGGCTTCGGCGCCGAGCTCGTCTCCGAGGTGCAGGAGCGCTGCTTCTACCATCTCGAAGCGCCGATCGTCCGGGTTACCGGTTGGGACACGCCCTACCCGCATGCTTACGAATGGGCCTATTTCCCCGGCCCGAAGCGAATGAAGAGAGCCCTCGAGAAAGTGATGGCTGAATAATGGCACGATACCAGTTCAAGCTGCCCGACATCGGCGAAGGCATTGCCGAGGCCGAGATCGTCGCCTGGCACGTCAAGGTCGGCGACGAGGTCGCCGAAGACCAGCAGCTCGCCGACATGATGACCGACAAGGCCACCGTGGAGATGGAATCGCCGGTCGCCGGCAAGGTCGTCGAGCTTGCAGGCGAAGTCGGCGACATGGTCCCGATCGGTTCGGTCCTCGCAGTGATCGAGACCGAAGGCGCGGACCGCGCCGCCGAGAGTGCCGCGGACAGCAAGGACGAACGCCCGCTCGCCGACGGCGCCGTCGA
>JBQCIU010000079.1:0-11205 GCA_051953395.1 Sphingomicrobium sp. | reverse complement strand
GCGGCGGCCGCCCCGGCGAGGAGCAGAACCAACCCGATCAGGAACCGCGCTCCCCAACCCATGCCTTGCCTCGTCCCCGCCCGCTCCATCAGCGTGGCTTCTTGCACAGCTCTGCGGCAATGGCGAGAAGCGCGGCCTCGTTCGGCCGGTCGGCGGAAAGCGCCTCCTGCCAGCCGCTCCCGGCGGCCGCCGCCGCTTCGCGGCTGAGGGCCGCGATCGCGATCCGGCGGCGCTCTAGACCCAGGCTGTCGACGAGCTCGCCGAGCCGCCGGGCGGCTCGGGGCGAGTGGATCGCGACAACCGAATCATGGATTGCAGCGAGCGAGTCCGGAGCGCCGATCGCCTCTGCCCGATAGACCGCAACCGGCGTGATCGCCTGGTTCGCGCGTTTCGGTTCGCGCCTGTCCAGTCCGCAGAGGTGCAGCAGCCGAAGGTCTTGGGGAAGCGAATCGAGGAGCGAATCGACGCCGTCCTTTCCGGTGGTGGCGATTTCGAAGCCGGCATTGCGGGCGGCGGCAGCGGTGGCCTCGCCGACGCAATGGGCGGGAACGGACCGCAGCCGGTCGAGGCCGGCTCCGCCCATGCGGACCGCGTTGGCGCTGGTGAGCAGCAGCGCGTCGAACCCGGTCGGGTCGGGTGCATCCCACTCCACGGGCTGCACCTCGAACAATGGAATGACGATCGGCTGGAGCCCCATCGTCCGGGCGGCTGTCGCTGTTGCGGTGGCGCCCGGCTCCGGCCGAACGATGACCAGCGACCTCATGCGGCTGCGAACAGGGTCCGTATCGCTTCGCCCGCCCGATCCAGCATGGCGCGCGCAAGCTCCGCCGCTTTCTCCTCGTGACCGGCGGCGAAGGTCGCTTCGTCGCGGACCCGCTCCTTGCCGTCCGCGGACAGGATTTCGCCGACCAGATGCACCTGGTTCTGCTTCACCGTCGCAAGCGCGGCGACCGGCGAGTGGCACGAGCCGCCGAGCGCCCGGGCAAAGGCCCGCTCGGCCTGCACCGCCGCCCGGCTCGCGGCGTCGTCGAGCAGCTTCAGGAGCTGCATGCACTCCTCGTCGTCGGCCCGGCACTCGATCCCCAGCGCGCCCTGGCCGGGGGCGGGAAGCATGACGTCGAACGGAATCGGCGTTCCGACATGGTCTAGGCGCAGCCGATGCAGGCCCGCGGCGGAAAGTATGGTGGCATCGACTTCGCCGGCATCGAGCTTCTTCAGCCGCGTGTCGACATTGCCGCGAAGGGTGACGATCTTCAGGTCGGGACGCGCCGCAAGAAGCTGCGCCGCGCGGCGCGGGGAGGAGGTGCCGACGACCGCACCGTCCTTCAGCTCGTCGATCGAATTCGCGCCGATCAGCTTGTCCTCGACATAGACTCGCGGCCGGATCGCGGCGAGACGGATCTCCCGCGGTCGAACGACCTCCACGTCCTTCATCGAATGGACGCAGAAATCGACGTCTCCGGCCAGCAGCGCCGCGTCCAGCTCCTTGGTCCACAGTCCCTTGCCGCCGACATCGGCGAGCGGCCGGTCGGTGATTCGGTCGCCGGTAGTCTTCACCGGGACGATTTCGACATGACCGGCGGGCCACCGTTCCGCGACCTCCAGGGCGGACGCGATCTTGCGCGCCTGGATCAGGGCCAGCTGCGACCCACGCGTTCCAAGTCTCGGATTGGCTGCCATCAGCTTCCACTAGTCCAATGGTTCGGGCAAAGGAAAGAACGCATGGCAATCCTCCTCGGCCTCGAATCCTCGTGCGACGACACCGCAGCGGCGCTGGTGACCAGCGATCGGCGGATTCTGGCGCAGGCGGTCGTCGGCCAGAACGAAGCGCACCGCCCGTTCGGCGGCGTGGTTCCGGAGATTGCGGCGCGCGCCCACGTGCAGATCCTTCCCGGCCTCGTCGAGCAGGTGCTGCACGAAGCGAAACTCGAAATCGGCGACGTCGACGCAATCGCCGCGACCGCCGGCCCGGGCCTGATTGGCGGCGTGATGGTCGCGCTCCTGACCGCCAAGGGAATCGCGCTGTCCGCCGGCAAGCCGCTGGTCGCCGTCAACCATCTCGAAGGCCATGCACTCAGCCCTCGTCTTGTCGATCCCGACCTCGGCTTTCCCTATCTGCTGCTTCTTGTCTCGGGCGGCCATTGCCAGCTGCTGGAGGTGCTCGGCGTCGGCCATTACCGGCGGCTTGCGACGACCATCGACGATGCCGCCGGCGAGGCGTTCGACAAGGCCGCCAAGCTCCTTGGGCTCGGCTATCCCGGCGGCCCGGCGATCGAACAGCTGGCGAAGGCGGGCGATCCGTTCGCGGTGCCGCTGCCGCGCCCTCTGGTCGGTTCGGGCGAGCCGCACTTTTCCTTCGCCGGGCTCAAGAGCGCGGTGCAGCGCGCCGTCGCTTCCGGCGAGCATTCGCCGGCCGACATCGCAGCGAGCTTCCAGCAGGCGGTCGTCGATTGCCTGGTCGACCGCACCCGCCTCGCCCTCGCCCGAACCGATGCGCCGACGCTCGTCGTTGCTGGCGGAGTTGCGGCGAACGGATCGATCCGATCCGCCCTCGGGCGGCTCGCCTCCGAATCCGGGCGGCGCTTCAGCGTTCCGCCCGGTTGGCTGTGCACCGACAATGCAGCGATGATCGCCTGGGCCGGCGCCGAACGATTCGCGCTTGGCTTGTGCGACGACCTGTCCGCTCCCGCGCGGGCGCGCTGGCCGCTCGATCCCGATGCGGAGAAGGTCCGCGGCGCGGGGGTGAAGGCATGAACCGGGTGGCGGTGATCGGCGGCGGCGCGTGGGGAACGGCGCTCGCCCAGGTGGCGGCAAAGGCAGGCCGCGACGTGCTTCTCTGGGCGATGGAAGGCGACGTCGTCGACGCCATCAACTCCGCCCACGAAAATCCGGTCTTCTTGCCGGGAATCCCTCTCGATCCCGCGATTCGCGCGACCGGCGATCTCGACGCCGTCGGCGATTGCGATACGTGGCTGGTGGTGACTCCGGCGCAGCACATGCGCTCCGTCCTCGAACGCGCACCGCGCTGCGACGTCCCGCGAGTCCTCTGCTCGAAAGGAATCGAGGAGCACAGCGGCGAATTGCTGCACAGGGTCGCGGGCGAGGCTTGCCCCGGCGCCCCAGTTGCGGTGCTGTCCGGTCCCACCTTCGCTCACGAAGTCGCGCGCGGCATGCCGACCGCAGTCACCCTGGCCGCGGAAGATCGCGCCATCGGCGAGCAGCTTCGCAACCTGCTCGCGCTGCCGACCTTCCGAATCTACCTCAGCGACGACGTCGCCGGCGCCGAGATCGGCGGCGCGGTCAAGAACGTGCTCGCCATCGCCTGCGGAGTCGTCGAGGGCCGCGGGCTCGGCCAGAACGCCCGAGCGGCGCTGATCGCGCGGGGCTTTGCGGAAATGACGCGGTTCGGCGTCGCGATGGGCGCTCGGCCCGAAACGCTTGCCGGCCTGTCGGGCCTTGGCGACCTCGTCCTCACCTGCTCGTCGACGAGCTCCCGCAACTATTCGCTGGGCAAGGGAATCGGCGAAGGCCGCTCGGCCGCCGAGCTGATGGCCGACCGCCGGACGGTCGCCGAAGGGGCGTTCACCGCCCCGGTGCTGGCTCGGATCGCAAAGGCGCGCGGGATCGACATGCCGATCGTCGATGCGGTGGATCGTCTTCTGAAAGGCGCGGCCATCGACTCCGTCGTCGAAGCCCTCCTCGCCCGGCCGCCCAAATCCGAAGGCATCTAGAAATCGATCGCAATGCCCTTCTTCTCCCAGTCGCCGTAGCGCGTCGGGTCCGGCCGCTCTTCCTCTCCGGGCGGCGGATCGGTCCTGGTGACCGGCTCCGGCTCCGGGACCGGCGGGGACTTGGACAGGTAGCTTGGCGGGTCGAGATGCTTTGGCCGTTTCACCCACTCAAGATGAGGCCTGCCTAGGCCGATGCCAAGCGTTGAAGGCCTCGGCGCCCGACGGGCTGCGTTGCAGATGCTCGATTCCGTCCTCCGCCGCGGCCGCACGGTCGACTCGGCGGCGCTCGGCGAGCGCAACCTGCCGCCCAACGACCATGGGCTGGCGATCGCAATTGCCGGAGAAGTCCTCCGCCGGCTGCCCGACATCGATTCGCTGATCGACAGCGCGACCCGAAAGCGGCTGCCCGACGACAGCAAGGCGCGGATGGTCCTGCGGATCGCGCTCGCCCAGAAGATCGGCCTCGGCACCCCGGATCATGCGGTCGTCGCGACCGCTCTGCCTCTGGTCGATGGCGGCCCGAGGCGGCTGGTGCACGGTGTTCTCGGCACCCTTCTTCGCCGTGGGCTACCGAAAATCGAAACGCCGCGCCTCCCCGACGATGTCGAGCAGCGCTGGGCGAAGGTTTGGGGCGAGCCCGTCGTCGAAGCGGCCCGTCGGCAGATCGCGGCGCGCCCCGCGCTCGACCTCAGCTTCAAGACGGACGAGGCGGCGCAAGGCTTCGCGGGTGGAACATCGCTGGCGAAGCGGCATGTGCGGCTGCACGACGCCGGCGCAATTGCCGAGCTTCCCGGATTCGGCTCCGGCGACTGGTGGGTGCAGGACCTCGCGGCCTCGCTTCCGGCGCGGCTGATTCCCCGCGATGCCGAAAGCGTCCTCGACCTCTGCTCCGCCCCCGGCGGCAAGGCGATGCAGCTTTCGGCGGCGGGTCATGACGTCATCGCGGTCGACTTCGCCGAGCCACGGCTCGATCGCCTGCGCGAGAATCTGCAGCGGACCGGCCTCTCCGCCAGGCTCGTCGCCGCCGACATCCTGCAATGGAATCCGGGCCGCCAGTTCGACGCCATCCTGCTCGACGCGCCCTGCTCGGCGACCGGCACCTTCCGCCGCCATCCGGAGGTCCTCTACCGCGCCCGTCCGCGCATCATCGCCGAATCCGCCGAGCTCCAGGCCCGGCTGCTTGCCCGCGCCGCCGAATGGGTCCGGCAAGGCGGAGCGCTCGTCTATTCCGTCTGCTCGCTCGAACCCGAAGAAGGCGAGACGGTCGTCTCGGCGTTCCTCGCGGATCACCCCGAATTCCGCGTCGCACCGCCGCACGAAGGAGAACTGCCCGACTTCGTGACGCCGACTCCCGAAGGGTTCGTTCGAATCCTCCCCGGCCTTCTAGAATCCGACGGCGGACTCGACGGCTTCTTCACCGCGCGCCTTGTCCGCGCCGCTTAATATCGTCTAATCGGTCCAATGGCCGGACCGCTCATCGCCCCATCGATCCTTTCCGCCGACTTCGCCAGGCTCGGCGAGGAAGTGCGCGCCGTCGACCAGGCCGGCGCCGACTGGATCCACATCGACGTCATGGACGGGCATTTCGTGCCCAACCTCACCATCGGCCCGGCCGTTGTGAAGGCGCTTCGCCCGCACACGACGAAGCCGTTCGACGTCCATCTGATGATTGCGCCGGTCGACCCGTTCCTCGACGATTTCGCCGAGGCCGGAGCCGACATCATCACGGTCCATCCCGAAGCGGGCCCGCACCTCCATCGCACCGTCCAGCGGGTGAAGGCGCTCGGCAAGAAGGCGGGCGTCTCGCTCAACCCGGCAACGCCGTCCGACGTCCTCGATTACGTCCTCGACGACATCGACCTGGTTCTGGTGATGAGCGTCAATCCGGGCTTCGGGGGGCAGAAGTTCATCTCCAGCCAGCTCCGCAAGATCGAGGCGATTGCCGAAAAGATCGCTGGCCGCGGCCTCTCTGTGGCCATCGAAGTCGACGGCGGAATCGATCCCGAAACCGCGCCGCTCGCTGTCAGCGCCGGCGCCAGCATCCTCGTCGCCGGGAGCGCCACCTTCCGCGGCGGCCCCGACAACTATGCCGCCAACATCCGCGCCCTTCGGGGAGAAGGATGAGCTCACAGGCGGCCCAGAATGCCGTTGTCCGCAAGCTCGCCAAGGGGTCGCTGCTCTCCAGGCTGACCGGTTCGCGTCGCCAGCCATTGCGCCTTGTCGCGGTCCCGCGCGACCATGTGCAGGGCGACCGCGGCAGGGGCGATGCCCTGCTCGCCGGCCGGTTCGTCTGCGGCACCGAGCAGCTTCCGCTCGCCGATCTCGATTTCGCGGCGGTCGGCGCGGACGGCTTGTTGGCCGAGCAGCTCCAGGGCTTCTCCTGGCTTCGCGATCTCGCCGCCGCCACCTCGCGCGAGCGCGGATCGAAGCTGGCCGAGGCGATCGTCGGCCGCTGGCTCCTCGCCCACGGCACCCGCGTCGACCCCGCCTGGCGGCCGGAGCTGTGGGGCGAGCGGATCCTCTTCTGGACCGCCTATGCGCCCTACATCCTGTCGAGCACCGACACCGGTTACCGTTCCGCTTTGCTCAACACGCTCGCCCGCGGCGCGCGCCACCTCGAGGCGAATGCCGACAAGGCGCCTGCCGGCCTGAAGCGGGTCACCGCCTGGGCCGGGGCGATCGCTGCGGCGCTCGTCATCCAAGGCGGCGTCGCCCGCGTCGCTCGGGGCGAGTCCGGGCTCGGCCGGGCGCTCGGCTCGGCGCAGTCCGATGACGGCGGCCTGATCAGCCGAACGCCGTACGAGCAGGTGCAACTGGTCGACCGCCTCGGCCTCCTCCGCTCGGCCTATTTCGCCGCCAAGCACAACCCGCCCGAAAGCCTCGAGACCGCCGCCGCGGCCGCGCTGTCCGCGCTTCACGGGATCATCCTCGGCGACGGCGGACTGTCCAGCTGGCAGGGCGGCAATCCGGAGGACCCGGCGCGGCTGACCGCGATCATCGAAGGCTGCGGCCTTCGCGCCCGTGCGCTCCGCCAGCCGCGCGGCTGGGGCTTCCACCGCCTGTCGGCGCTGGGAACCGTCGTCGTCATGGACGCCGCTCCCCCGCCGCCGCCCAAAGCCGCGCCGTCCGGCTGCGCCTCGACCCTCGCGTTCGAAATGTCGGACGGGCGTCAGCGGATCGTCGTCAATTGCGGCGGCCCCGCTCCCTTTCCGGTCGACCTGCCGGGCGAGCTCGTCACCGCGCTTCGAACGACCGCGGCGCACAGCACCGTCACCGTGGCCGACGCCAATTCTACCGCGATCCTGCCCGACGGCTCGCTCGGCAAGGGCGTTTCCGATGTCCTGGTCGACCGCTCGGAGGACAATGATTCAAGCCGGATCGACGCCAGCCACGACGGCTATGTCCGCGGCTTCGGCCTCACCCACCGCCGAGTCCTGACGCTCGGCAATGACGGCAAGGAATTGCGCGGCACCGACGAGCTCGCTCCGAAGTCGAAGCGGCGCAAGGACGGCACGCCCTTCGCGATCCGCTTCCATCTTGCCCATGGGATCGAGCCGACGATAACGGCGGACGGAATGGGCGCGATCCTCCGCTCTCCGGGCGCGCCGCCGTGGAACTTCCGTTCGCGCGGCGCCGCGATCGGGGTCGAGGAGAGCCTGACGGTCGACGGGCGGGGCATCCCGCACCGGACCATGCAGTTGGTGATCAATGGCGAGGCGGCGGCATCCGGCGCCGAAGTGCACTGGCAGTTCCGCCGGTCGAGCTGATCGCAGTCATTGCGACCCCGGATCCAATCCGGGGGAAGCAATCCAGATGTGCGTGCAGTGGATTGCTTCGTCGTTCCACTCCTCGCAATGACGGCTGAAGAATGAAAGGATGAAGATGACTGACCTCGTGCCCGTTCGCCGGGCGCTGATTTCGCTTTCCGACAAGTCGAAGCTCGACGAGCTTGCGAAGGCGCTCGCCAAGCACGGCGTCGAGCTGGTCTCGACCGGCGGCACGGCGGCGAAGCTTCGCGAAACCGGCGCAGAGGTTCGCGACGTCTCCGACCTCACGGGCTTTCCCGAGATGATGGACGGGCGGGTGAAGACCCTCCACCCGAAGGTCCACGGCGGCCTTCTCGGAGTGCGCGACAATGCGGAGCACAGCGCGGCGATGGCGGAGCACGGGATCGCGCCGATCGACCTGGTCGTGGTCAATCTCTACCCGTTCGAAGCCACGGTGATGCGCGGCGCCTCGCGCGACGAGATCATCGAGAATATCGACATCGGCGGCCCCTCGATGGTCCGCTCGGCGGCCAAGAACCATGGCTTCGTGACCATCGTCACCGATCCCGCCGATTATGAAGAGCTGATCGCCGAGCTCGACGCCAACGGCGGCGCGACGTCGCTCGCCTTCCGCAAGCGCATGGCGGCCAAGGCCTTCGCTCTGACCGCGGCCTATGATTCGATGATCTCGCAATGGTTCGCCTTCGCCGACCAGGGACAGCGCTGGCCGGAAAGCTGGACCCTCTCCGCGAACCTCAAGATGCCTCTGCGCTACGGCGAGAACCCGCACCAGCAGGCGGCGCTCTATATTCCCGCCGGCCCCCACGCGCGCGGAATCGCCCAGGCGCTTCAGGTGCAGGGCAAGGAGCTCAGCTACAACAATTTGAATGACGCAAATGCGGCGCTCGAGCTGGTCTCGGAGTTCCGCGACGGCGAGCCGACCATCGTCATCGTCAAGCACGCCAACCCGTGCGGAGTCGCGACCCGCGGCTCGTTGCTCGACGCCTGGACGGAGGCGCTCGCCTGCGACAGCGTGTCGGCTTTCGGCGGGATCGTTGCCTCCAATCGCCCGCTCGACGGCGCCACCGCCGAAGCCATCGCGCACATCTTCACCGAAGTCGTCGTCGCGCCCGATGCGGACGAGGACGCGAAAGCCATTTTCGCGAAAAAGAAGAACCTTCGCTTGCTCCTGACTGGCGAGCTTCCCGACCCCGCCCGCGCCGGTCAGACCCTGGCGATCATCACCGGTGGGATGCTGGTTCAGGACCGCGACAACGGCCACATCACCCGCGACCAGCTGAAATGCGTCACCAAGCGCCAGCCAACCGAGCAGGAATTGAAGGACTGCCTGTTCGCCTGGACCGTCGCCAAGCACGTCAAGTCGAACGCGATCGTCTACGCGAAGGACGGCGTCACCGCCGGCGTCGGAGCGGGCCAGATGAACCGCCGCGACAGCGCCCGGATCGCCGCCATCCGCGCCCGCGAAGCCGCCGAGGCCAACGGCTGGAGCGAAGCCCGGACGGTCGGCTCGGCCGTTGCTTCCGACGCCTTCTTCCCCTTCGCCGACGGGCTCCTGTCAGCGGCCGAAGCGGGTGCGACGGCTGTCATCCAGCCGGGCGGCTCGATCCGCGACGATGAGGTCATCGCCGCCGCCGACGAAGCCGGCCTGGCGATGCTGTTCACGGGCATGCGGCACTTCCGCCACTGACCAGCGCTTCAGACGATATCGTCCATTCCCTGCGCGGCCTCGGCTGCTCGAAGGTCGCTGATCTGGTGCTTGCGCAGCCGGAAAAGCTCCCGGTCTTCCGGTCCGAAGCCCTTGGTCCAAAGAACGGCAAAGAAAGCGAACATGGTCGCCGGGACGCCGAGGATCAGCTCCAGCGCTTCGGGCAGAAACACATGAGTCGCCCCGCCGACGGCAACGCCCGCGGCGGTCGCCCACGCAAGGTCCCAGCGCCAGCCCGAGACCGACGCATGCACCTTGCGTCGAAGCAGCCAGGACTTGCTCAGCGAAGCGAAGGCGAGCGCGATGCACAGGCCGATCGCCGGCCCCGTCGCCTGATAGGATTGCGGAAAGCCCTCGCCCTTCATCAGCAGGATCAGCCCGGCCGCGAGCCCCGCCTCGAGCGCCAGCATGACAAGGCTGAGGATCATGTTCTGCGTCCGCGCCAGATAGATTAGCGCCGCCTCGCTGACGAAGGCGGTCGCGGCGATCACCTCGGCCGCGAGCAGGAAACCGAGCATTGCCGTGCCGCCGGTGAAGTCGGACCCGACCAGCCCCATCACGGCGCGGCCCGGGATGCCGAGCGCGAGCGCGATTCCGAGCTGCGCGGCGATGATCCAGTAGGTGACTTGGCGGACCTGCTTGGCGACGGAGGCGAGGTCTCCCGCCGCGATCCGCCGGACGATTGCCGGCCCGAGCACCGGCTCGAAGCTGGTCTTCAGCTTCGCCGGCAGCGTCGCGACCTGCTGGGCGGCATAATAAATGCCGACGAAGTTCGCCGGCATGAAGGCTCCGAGGACCGCCAGGTCGATTCGCCGCGATGCCCACTCGACGGCGTCCGCGGCCGCAAGCGGGACGTTGCGCCACGCCGTCGCCCACGACGTGCGGAGGTCCGGTTTCCAGTCATGGGGAAGCCCGAAGGAGCGGACCAGCGGGACGAGGGCGGCGATCAGCGCCGCCACCATCGACAGGACATAAGCGATGATCAGCCCGTCATCGAGCGAGATGAAGGACCAGCCGAGCGCGACGAGGGTGATCGTCCAGGGCTGGACGATCGAGCGCGCGCGGACTGTGGAGGCGACATCGTCGCGATAGGCGAGCGCGGCGAGCGCAATGTCGGTCCAGCTGATCGCCAGGACCGTGATCGCCAGCAGGCGGTCGAGGCCGTGCACGTCGGTCGTCGGGTACATCGCCTTGGGAAACAGGACGAGGATCGCCGTTCCGACCGCCGACGCGATGGCCGCGACCAGCATCGCATCGGCGACGATGCACGATTGCGGCTTCTTCGCGTTGGCCAGCAGGTGCGCGAGCCCGCGGCGAAGGCCCAGCGCGGCGATCTGGGCGGCGAACTCGACCGCCAGCACCGCATAAGCGAAGCGGCCGAGCGCCGCGGCGCCGTAAATCCGTCCGCCGATGAACAGGAACGGGACCATTCCGGCGAGGCGAAGGACGAAGCCGAAGGCATTGAGCCGCCCGCCGCGGGCAAGCGATGCCATCTCCGCATCGGGCGCCGCGTCGCGGGTTGCGGCGCCTCGGTCGGCCCTGGTCAATGCGCGGCGCCCCAATGCTCGCCCCAGCCCACCTCGACGTCCAGCGGAACGTCGAGCTTCAGCGCGGGCTCGGCCGCGGACGACATGACCTTGCGGACCACCGCGGCGGTCTCTTCCTCGCGGCCTTCAGGCACTTCGAACACCAGTTCGTCGTGCACCTGCAGCAGCATCTTCACGCCTTCCAGGTCGGCGGCGGCGAGCGCATCGTCCAGCCGCGCCATCGCGCGCTTGATGAGGTCGGCGCTCGTGCCCTGGATCGGCGCGTTGATCGCCGCCCGTTCCGCGCCGCCCCGGATCGAGGGATTGGGTGAACGGATATTCGGCTCGAAGTGAGTCTTCCGCCCGAACAGCGTCCGCGTGAACCCATGCTCGCGCGCGAACGCCAGCGTTGCATGCGAGAAAGCGCGAATTCCGGGAAAGCGCTCATAATAGCG
>JBQCIU010000078.1:0-26954 GCA_051953395.1 Sphingomicrobium sp. | reverse complement strand
GCGGCGGCCTTGATCTCGATGATGCCGTCGTAAATCTCGGGGACTTCCTGGGCGAACAGCTTCTTCATGAAGTCGGGGTGGGCGCGCGACAGGAAGATCTGCGGGCCGCGCGATTCGCGGGCGACGCGCAGGATCAGCGAGCGGATTCGGTCGCCGACGCGGACCATTTCGCGCGGGATCTGCTGGTCGCGGCGGATGACGCCCTCGGCGCGGCCGAGGTCGACCACGACGTGGCCGAACTCGACGCGCTTGACGACTCCGGTGATGACCTCGCCGGCGCGGTCCTTGAACTCCTCATACTGGCGCTCGCGCTCGGCATCGCGGACCTTCTGGAAGATGACCTGCTTGGCGGCCTGGGCGGCGATTCGGCCGAACTCGATCGGCGGCAGCGGGTCGACGATGAAGTCGCCCAGCGAAGCACCCTTGTCGAGCTTCTGCGCGCCCTTGAGGTCGACCTGCTTGAAATGATCCTCCGGCTCCTCGACCACTTCGAGAACCCGCCACAGGCGAAGGTCGCCGGTGTTGGGATCGAGCTTTGCGCGGATGTCGTTCTCGGCGCCGTAGCGGGCGCGGGCGGCGCGCTGGATCGCATCCTCCATCGCCTCGATGACGATGCCCTTGTCGATCAGCTTCTCGCGGGCGACCGCGTCGGCGATCGCGAGCAGTTCGGCCTTGTTTGCAGTCGGTGCCGCTGGTGCTGCGGTAGCCATGGGTCTTAGTCCTCTACGGTCTGAATGGAATCGGCCCCTTCGGTGCTGAGCGGGGCGGTTGCGTTGATGAGTTCGTCGGTGAGCAGAAGCTTCGCCGAGGAGATCGAGGAGAAGGGCAGGACATAATCCTTGCCGTCCTTGCCGAGCACGTGGACGACACCGCTTTCGCCGGTGCCCTTCAGAGTGCCCGAGAATTGCTTGCGGCCGCCCATCGGCTCGACGAGCGTGATCCGTGCCTCGTGGCCGGCCCAGTCGTCATAATCCTTGAGGCGGGTCAGCGGCCGGTCGATTCCGGGCGAGCTGACTTCGAGGCGGTAGGAGCCGTCGATCGGGTCGCGGCCCTCGCTTTCGAGCCTGTCGAGCAGGTCGGACAGCCGGCGCGAAATCGTCTCGCAATCGCCAAGGTCGAGCTGCCGCGTGTCCGGCCGCTCGGCCATGACCTGGAGCGTCGGGTCCGACTTTCCGCCGACGAAGGCCACGCGCACGAGATCGTAGCCGAGCGATTTGAGCTCGGGCTCGATCAACCGTGTCAGCGCGGCAACGTCCGCCATATCGTCCTTATCCAAACGCCTCTTGGACCGGAGCCGAGGTCGGCCCCAGCCTCAGCATCAATTACGATGTCGAGGAGAGAGCGGCGATATAGGACTGTCGAGGAACAGGCGCAAGCGACTCAACGCCGCAGCGCGCGATTCTCCGCGCGAACGCGGATGCTGAGGACGGCGGCGTTGAGGATGGTGAAGACGAGCGCCACCCACGGAAGGCCGAACACCAGCGGGAGCACCGCGATCTCGCCCGCCACCACCCAGTAATTGGGGTGGTTGAGGAAGCGGTACGGCCCTTCCTTCACCAGGTCCTCGCCGGGAAGGACGATGATCCGGGTCGTCCAGCGCGGCCCGAGCGTCGCAAGCACCCAGAAGCGCGCGAACTGAAGGATGATGTAGAGCGCGAGCCAGAAGGCATCGGGCGTGCGGTCGTAAGCGAGAATCCACAGCGTGACCAACCACAGCGCGTGGACGGCGACGATCAGAGGGTAGTGCCCGGCGGCATGTTCGCGCGCGCCCCGCGCCAGCAGGCGCTTCGTGTTGCGGCCGCTGAAGGCGAGCTCGACCAGCCGTTCGATGGTGACATAGCCGAGAACGAGGATCGCGAAGACGTTCATGCGCTCTCCAGCAGCATCCCGGCGCAGGTGAATCCGGGGCCGAAGGCGGTCAGCATCACTCGGCTGGGGAGGCCGCGCTCGATCAGGCGCTGGAGGACGAAGAGGACGGTCGGAGCGCTCATGTTGCCGTAGTCATGGAGTACTTCGCGCTCGAGGTTGAGCTCGCCTTGCGGGAGGTCGAGCGAGGTCTCGATGGCGTCGATGACCTTCACCCCGCCGGGGTGGCAGCAATAGCGGTCCACGTCGTCGCGGGTCTTGCCGAACCCGCCGAGCATCTCGTCGACGGCGCCGGCCATATTCTCCTCGACGAAAGGCGGGATGGCCCGGTCGAAGACGACGGCGAGGCCCGGGTCCTCGACTTCCCAGCCCATGATCCGCTGGGTGTCGGGCCACAATTTCTCGGCGGCCCCGGTGATCCGGCCGATGCAATGGGCGCCGCTCCGGAGGACGGCCGCCGCCGCCCCGTCGCCGAACAAGGCGGTGGCGACGATCGCGGCCGGGTCGTCGCTGTCGAGCCGGATCGAGATCGAGCAGGTCTCGACGGTGACGAACAGCCAGTTCGAACCGGGCTCGGCATTCGCAAGCCGCGAGGCGATGGCGAGACCGTTGACCCCGCCCGCGCAGCCGAGGCCGAAGACGGGCACGCGGCGGACGTCGGGCCGGAGGCCGAGCTTGGGACCGAGCCGCGCTTCGAGGCTGGGGGTGGCGATGCCGGTGGTCGAAACGGTGACCACGCCGTCGATCTCGTGCGGTTGAAGCCCGGCTTTCTCGATCGCTTCGGACGCCGCGCGCTCGAACATGTCCTGCGCCGCGGCGAGGTAAAGGGCGTTGCGGTCGTGCCAGCCGTGCGGCTGCTCATACCAGTCGGGCGGGGCGACGATGTGGCGGGTCGCGATCCCCGCATTGTCGAAGACGCCGGACAGCCGGTCGAACAGGGCTGGCTTGCCGCCCCAGGCGCGGCGAGCGGCCTCCTTGGCGTAGGACTGCTCGACGATGTGGGGCGGGACTGCGGTGGCCAGGGATAGAAGGCTGCACGGTTGCATTATGCACCTTTAGACAGTGTGGCAGCCCCACAGGTTCCCTTCCGGGAGTGAAACAGTTGGGATGGACGTGCGCCTAATACAAGCTTCTCTTTTGCTAGCGGTCGCGGCCTGCGGGGCATCCGGCCCGACTTCCGCCCAGTCGGGCAATTCGGCGGCCCCGGCAGCGGCGCAGAGCGGACCGCCGTTCAAGGTGGCGGAGGTCGCGACTTTCGACCGTCCCTGGGCGATCGCCTTCCTGCCGGGCAGCCCGATCGCCCTGGTGACGGAGAAGCCGGGGCAGATCTGGCTGATCGACGTCGCCAACGGGCAGAAGCAGCGGGTTGCCGGAGCGCCGCAGGTCGTGGTCACGTCGCAAGGCGGGCTGATGGACATCGCCCCGTCGCCCCAATTCGCTTCCACCGGACTGGTCTATCTGACCTATTCCGAAGCATCGCCGAACGGCGGGAGCGGGCTTGCGCTGGCTCGGGGCAAGCTGGTGCGCGAGGGAGGCTCGGCGCGGCTCGAAGGCTTGAGCGTACTCTGGCACGATCCGGCCGGCGGACGCGGCGGCCAGTTCGGGGCTCGAATCGCGTTCGCGCCCGACGGGCAGAGCCTGTTCCTGAGCTCCGGCGAGCGGCAGCGCTTCAGGCCCGCGCAGGACCCGAGCCAGCCGCTCGGCAAGATCCTCCATTTGACTCTCGACGGGAAGCCGGCGGCCGATAATCCGATGGCAGGCAAGACCGGCGCGGAGACGGTCGAAGTGACCGATCCGCCGAAGGATACCGAGGTCGCCAAGAGCGCGCCGGAGCGCAAGGTGCGCTGGCCCGGGCCGAACCTCACGCCGGCCGAAACCTGGACCAGCGGCCACCGCAATCCCTACGGCCTGATGTTCGCTCCGGACGGGCGGCTGTGGGAGACGGAAATGGGCCCGCGCGGCGGCGACGAGCTCAACCTGATCGTGAAGGGCCGGAACTACGGCTGGCCGGTCGTTTCGAACGGCGAGAATTACGATGGCGTTCCCATCCCGGACCACGCATCGCACCCCCAATTCGAGGCGCCGAAAGTCTTCTGGAACCCGTCGGTCTCGCCCGGCGGGCTGCTGATCTACACCGGCGCGCTGTTCCCGAACTGGAAGGGCGACGCATTGATCCCCGCCCTGTCGGGAGAATCGCTGATCCGGGTCGATATCGACGGCGACAGTGCGAAGAAGGCCGACGAATGGCCGATGGGCGCGCGGCTGCGCGGGATCGCGCAGGGTCCAAACGGGGCGGTGTACCTGCTTCAGGACGGCGAGGGGGCCAAGCTGTTGAGGCTCGACCCCCGCTAGTCATTGCGAGGAGCGAAGCGACGAAGCAATCCAGCAGCGCTGCCGTCTGGATTGCTTCGCTGTGCTCGCAATGACGGTCGAGATTAGTCCGCCGGCTGGTTCACCTTGCGGAGGTACGGCTTGATGGTCTCGAAGCCCTGCGGATATTTCTCGCGCGCGGCTTCGTCGGAGACCGACGGCGGGATGATGCACTGCTCGCCGTTCTTCCAGTTGACCGGGGTCGCCAGCGTGTGGCGGTCGGTGAGCTGGACGGATTCGAGGAGCCGAAGGATCTCGTCGAAATTGCGGCCCGAGTTCATCGGGTAGATCAGCATCGCGCGGATCTTCTTGTCCGCGCCGATGATGTAGACCGTGCGCACCGTCTGGTTGTTGGCCGACGTGCGGCCCTCGTGCGTGCCGGGCTCGTCGGCCGGAAGCATGTTGTAGAGCTTCGACACCTTCAGGTCGGTGTCGGCGATGATCGGGTAATTCACCTCCGCTCCGCCGACGTCCTTGATGTCGCCGAGCCAGCGGCCGTGGCTGTCCGCCGGGTCCACCGACAGAGCGAGGATCTTCGTGTTGCGCCTGGTGAACTCGGGCTCGATCTTGGCCATGTAGCCAAGCTCCGTCGTGCACACGGGCGTGAAGTCCTTCGGGTGCGAAAAGAGGATCGCGTAGCTGTCGCCGATCCAGTCGTGGAAATGGATCGTCCCCTGGGTGGTCTCGGCCGTGAAATCGGGCGCGATGCTGCCGATGCGCAGGTCGGTCATGGAATTCTGCTCCTTCAAGCGGTTGGTTCGTTTTCCCTGATGAAATCTGGCCGGATATCGGTCGGCCGTTCAAGCCAGGGCGCGACGGGCAGCCCTTTGGACCGGAGGAATTCCGGGTTGAACAGCCGCGACTGATAGCGGGTGGCGGGGTCGCACAGCATGGTGACGATCGTCTTGCCCGGTCCGAGCTCCTTCGCGAGGCGGATCGCGCCGGCGACGTTGACTCCCGACGAGGTGCCGAGCGCCAGCCCTTCGTGCTCGATCAGCGAATAGATGGTCTCGACCGTCTCCTCGTCCGGGATGCGGAAGCTGTGGTCGACCTTCAGCCCTTCGAGATTGGCGGTGATCCGGCCCTGGCCGATGCCCTCCGTGATCGAGCTTCCCTCGGCGCGAAGCTCGCCGGTCGTGTAATAATTGAACAGCGCCGCCCCCGGCACGTCGGCGAGCGCGATGGTGACGTTCGGGTCGCGCTGGCGGAGCGCCATTGCCACTCCGGCAAGCGTCCCGCCGGTGCCGACCGCGCTGACGAACGCGTCGACTGTGCCTTCCGTCTGCTCCCAGATTTCCGGACCGGTGGTCTTCACGTGCGCGTCGCGGTTGGCGGTGTTGTCGAACTGGTTGGCAAAGATCGCGCCGTCCGGATCCTCGTTGTTCAGCCGTTCGGCGAGCCGCTCGGCCACCTTCACGTAATTGTTCGGGTTGCGGTACGGAACGGCCGGCACCTCGATGAGCGTCGCTCCGAGTGCCCGAAGCGCCGTCTTCTTTTCCTCGGTCTGCGTTTCGGGGATGACGATCACGGTCCGCATGCCCAGCGCATTGCCGACGACCGTCAGGCCGATGCCGGTATTGCCGGCGGTCCCGTCGACGATGATCCCGCCCGGCCGCAGCCGCCCGTCGCCGATCGCGTCGCAGATGATCCCGAGCGCCGCGCGGTCCTTCACCGAGCCGCCGGGATTCATGAATTCCGCTTTTCCGAGGATCGTGCAGCCGGTTTCCTCCGACGCCTTGCGGAGCTTGATCAGCGGCGTGTTGCCGATCGCGTCGAGGACGGTTTCGCGCACCTGCATTGCGTCGGCCATGTAGGGCCGTCCGCCGAGTCGCGAAAGGTCAGGAACAGCGCTGATACCGCAAATAATAAGCGCGGCGGCCTTCGCGCGCCGCTTTGGCAGCGTAGCGGGTCTCCGGCCAGCCGCCCGGCCGCTCGAGGAAATCCGAAGGTTTTTCAGCGAGCCAGCGGAATTGCGCGAGGTGGCGCTGCATGATCATCAAAGTCCATTCCAGATAGACCGGATGGTCGGTCGCGATCCGAAGCTCGCCGCCCGGTTTCAGCCTGGAGGCGATCAGGTCGATCGGGCCGTCATTGACCATCCGCCGCTTCGAATGCCGGGCCTTGGGCCACGGGTCCGGGTGAAGCAGATAGACGAAGCTCAAGGCCCGGTCCGGCACCCGCCGGAGCACTTCCAGCGCATCGCCGCGCCACAGGCGGACGTTGGCGAGATGCTGGTCGCGGATATGGGCGAGGGCAGTCGCGACGCCGTTGAGGAAGGGCTCGCAGCCGATGAAGCCGTGGTCGGGCAGGAGGTCGGCGCGATAGGCGAGATGCTCGCCGCCGCCGAAGCCGATCTCGAGGTGCAGCGGGCGCTCGTCTCCGAACAGGCGCGCGGACGTGATCTCGCCCTCTTCCGGCACCGCGATCTGCGGGAGCAGCGAATCGACAAGCTCCTGCTGCCCCTTACGGAGCTTGTGGCCGCTCGACCGCCCGTAAAGCCGGTTAAGCGTGGTCGGATCGCCTGTCTTGTGCGCGGTCATGGCCGCGGCGCTTAGCCGGACGGCGGCGCGACGGGAACCTTCGCGGTCGTTGCGGAGTCGAAGCATAAGGCGCGGCGTTCAGAATCGCGTCCAAACCAGGAGGAGAGGGGAGATGTCAGACAGCGACCGTTCGCACGTTCATCCGAGAAGCACGGCCAGGATCGGCGACCATCCGATCCACCCGATGCTGGTTTCATTCCCGATCGTCTGCTTCATTCTGACCTTCGTCGCGGACATCGTCTACACGCGGACCCACGACGCGACCTGGGCGACCGCATCGATCTGGCTGCTCGTCGTCGGCCTGGTCATGGGTGCGCTCGCGGCCGTCGCGGGGCTGACCGATTTCCTCGGCGACGACCGCATCCGCGGCGCAAGCGACGCCGTGAAGCACATGCTGGCCAACGTCACCGCGGTCGTTCTGGAGCTGGTGAACCTGATCCTTCGGTGGAGGGACACCGGATTCATCGATTCCACCGGAATCTACATGTCCGGAATCGTCGTCCTGATCCTGCTCTACAGCGGCTGGAAAGGCGGCGATCTCGTCTTCCGCCACGGAATCGGGGTGGACGACCGCAGCTAGGCTTTAGGCGTCGACCTTCGCGGCGACCGAGCCGGCACCGAGCGCTGCCTTGAGATCGTCGGCAAGGTCGACCCGCTCCCACGGGAAGAAATCGCCGGCGGCCTCGCGGCCGAAGTGGCCGTAGGCGGCCGTCGGCTCGTAGATCGGACGGTTGAGCTGCAGGTGCGTGCGGATCCCGCGCGGGGTCAGGCCGCCCAGCTTCTCGATCCTGCCGATCGCCTCTTCAAGCTTCGCGTCGTCGACCGTGCCGGTGCGGTGCGTGTCGACATAGAGCGACAGCGGCTCCGACACGCCGATCGCGTAGGCCAGCTGGATCGTGCAGCGCTTGGCGAGGCCGGCAGCGACGATGTTCTTCGCCAGGTAGCGCGCGGCGTAAGCGGCGGAGCGGTCGACCTTGGTCGGGTCCTTGCCGGAGAAGGCGCCGCCGCCGTGCGGCGCAGCGCCCCCATAGGTGTCGACGATGATCTTGCGGCCGGTCAGGCCGGCGTCGCCGTCGGGGCCGCCGATCTCGAACGCTCCGGTCGGGTTGATGTGATAGACCGTGTTGGCGGTCAGGAGCTCCGCCGGGAGGACCCGGGCGACGACCTTCTTCACATAATCGTGGAGCTCGGCCTCCTTGGCGCCTTCGTCATAGCCCTTCTTGTGCTGGGTCGAGACGACGATCGCCGTTGCTTCGACCGGATGGCCGTTCTCGAAGCGAAGAGTCACCTGGCTCTTGGCGTCCGGTTCCAGGAACGGTGCCGCGCCCGAATGGCGGTCCGAAGCCATCTCCAGGAGGATCTTGTGGCTGTAGTCGAGGGTCGCGGGCATCAGGTCCGGGGTTTCGTCGCAGGCGAAACCGAACATGATTCCCTGGTCGCCTGCGCCTTCGTCCTTGTTGCCGGCCGAATCCACGCCCTGGGCGATGTCCGCCGACTGGCCGTGCAGGTGGTTTGCGAATTCGAAGGTCGACCAGTGGAAGCCCGACTGCTCATAGCCGATGCGCTTCACCGTGCCGCGAACGACCTCCTCGATCTGGTCGCGAGCGCCCGGCGCCCAGCCGCCATGCTCGGGCCAGCGCTCCTCGTCGAACATCGGCTTGCAGCGAATCTCGCCGGCAAGAACGACGCGGTTGGTGGTCGTCATCGTCTCGCAGGCGATGCGCGCCTCGGGATCCTTCGACAGGAGAAGGTCGACGATCGCGTCGCTGATCTGGTCCGCGACCTTGTCCGGATGGCCTTCGGAAACCGATTCCGAGGTGAAGAGGTAAGTGCTGCGCATCGGTAGAATGACGTCCTTCGGCGAGTGCTTGAGGAGGTGATATAAAGGATTCGTTATATGCGCCGATAGCGCCAGCCCCCGGCAAGAGCAATGGCGCCGATGAGAAGCAGCGCCGCAAGCAGGAGCGGGATGGCGTTGCCGAACCGGGCGAACAGCGTCGGCTGCGGCGAATCGGGCGGAAGATAGCCGTCGATCACGCCTTCCTTTCGCCAGCCGAGCTGCTGGACCACATTGCCGCGCGCATCGATGATCGCGCTGATCCCGGTCGGCGTTGCGCGGACCACGGGAAGCCCTTCCTCGGCGGCCCGAAGCCTGGCCTGCGCCAGATGCTGCGGCGGGCCCCAGCGTCCGAACCAGGCGTCGTTGGACGGGTTGAAGATGAAATCGGGCCGGTCGGATTCGTCCACCACATGGCCCGAGAAAATGATCTCGTAGCAGAGCTGCAGCCCGACTTTGCCCCAGCCGGGAAGGTCGATGGTCCTCGGCCCCGGGCCCGCGTTGAAGTCGAAATCGCCGGGCGCGAGGCGGGCGAGGCCGAGCGGCTCCAGGATCGGACGCATCGGCAGATATTCGCCGTAGGGCACCAGATGCGCCTTGTCGTAGCGGTCGGCGACGGTGCCGTCGGGGGCGAGCACGAAGATGCTGTTGGTGGCGCCGGTGATCGTCCGCCCGTCCTTCGACGTCAGCCCGATCCCACCGGTCAGCAGGTAACTTCCGGGCACGGCCGATTGCGCGGCGCGGCGGCGCTGGAACTGGGCGAGGTCGGCGGGAAGGCCCGGGCGCTCGTCCATGAGCGGCTCGGTGACCGCCGCTTCCGGCCAGAACAGGAGGTGCGGTCCGTCCTCGCCCGGCGCCGCGGAAAGCCTGGCCAGCTTCAACGCAGCTTCGTCGGCCAGCTCCGGCCGCCACTTGTCCTGCTGGCCGATGTTGGGCTGGACGATTCGGATCGGCTTGATGGTGAGCGGGTCGTCGGGAACGGGCGACGACGGCAGCAGCCAGAGCAGCGCAGTGCCGAGCACGATGAACACGCCGGGCAGCCATTTGCGCCGGAGCTCCAGCCAGATCACGCTTCCCAGGAGGACGGTGACTGCGGACAGGCCATAGGTGCCGATCAGCGGGGTCGTCTGGATGAGCGCGGTCGGAGCCATCGCAGCGGCAGCGGGGTTCCACGGGAAGCCGGTGAAGATTCCGCCCCGGAGCCACTCGGCGATCGCCCACGATCCGCCGAGCGCGAGCGCAAGCGCGGCCTCGTTGCCCTTGCCGATCCTCCACGCGAGCGCCGTCGCCAGCGCGGGGTAGACGGCGAGGTAGATCGACAGAAGCACGACCGCGACCCAACCGAGCGAGGGCGGCATCTTCGCCTGGTAGGTGAAGGCGGTCGCGATCCAGTTGAGCCCGACGACGAACTGGCCCAGCCCGAACAGCCAGCCGATCAGCAGGGCCGTGCGGAGCTTCGACGTCCGCCACAGGAGCCAGAGGAGGACGGCGAAGGCGACCGGCATTAGCAGCCACAGGCCGGCGGGCTCGAAAGCGAAGGCCGACGCTGCTCCGGTGACGAAGGCGAGGACGGGAACGGCTTTCGGCGATTTGAGCGCTTTTATGATGTCACCCTCCCCGGGGAACCGAGACTTTGCGCACCGCTAGCCGAAGTCGAGGGGCGAACGAAAGTCTGGACAGCGCCCAGGATCGCGACCACGGGGCGGCCATGAGCCTTCCGCCTTTCCATCTCGCCTTCCCGGTCGACGACCTCGCCGCGGCGCGGCGCTTCTACGGCGACCTGCTGCAATGCCCGGAGGGCCGGAGCGCCGACGATTGGGTCGACTTCAACCTCTACGGCCATCAGATCGTCGCCCACCTGGCGCCCGACGCGGCCCGGGCGCGTGCGAGCAACGAGGTCGATGGGGAGCATGTGCCCGTCCCGCATTTCGGGATCGTGCTGCTCATCAAGCAATGGAAGGCGCTTGCCGAGCGGCTGGTCGAGGCCGGTACGGATTTCGTCATTCCGCCGACCGTCCGCTTCGAGGGCCAGCCGGGGGAGCAGGCGACGATGTTCTTCCTAGACCCCGCCGGCAACGCGCTCGAGTTCAAGGCGATGGCCAACCCCGCGAACCTGTTCGCGAAGGACTAGCTCGCTTCGGCTTCCGGTTCCGGCGCGTGGAGCCGGACGCGCAGGATCTTGCGGGGATCGGAATCGATCGCCTCGAGGCGCCAGCCGGAGGGATGAAGCACGGATTCGCCGCGGGCCGGTATGTGGCCGGCGAGAAGGAAGACGAGGCCGCCGAGCGTGTCCACCTCGTCCTCTTCCCACACCAGCCGGGCGTCGACCGCTTCGGCAAGGTCCTCAAGCTCGATCCGGGCGTCGGCTTCCCAGATGCCGTCGTCGAGGCGGGACAGCATCCCGGCTTCCTCGATGTCGTGCTCGTCCTCGATCTCGCCGACGATCTCCTCGACCACGTCCTCGATCGTCACGAGGCCCTCGGTGCCGCCGAACTCGTCGACGACGATGGCGAGGTGGATCCGCTGCGCCCGCATCCGTGCCAGCAGGTCGATGACTCCCATGGATTCGGGCACGAACAGCGGAAGCCGCATCAGCGCCTGCATCGACCGGTCGCGGCCGCTGTCGATCATTGCCGAGAAGACGTCCTTAATGTGAACCATTCCGACGATCTCGTCGAGGCTCTCGCCATAGACCGGAAGGCGGCTGTGCTCGGCCTCTGCGAACGCCTGGACCAGATCCTCGAAGCTGATCGTCGAAGGGACGGAGACGATGTCGCCGCGAGTGACGCAGATGTCGCCCGCGGTCTCGTCGCCGAAGTGCAGCAGGTTGCGGAGCATCTGCCGCTCGACGGGCGTCAGGTCGCCCGCGACCTGGCGCGATTCCTCGGCCTCGTCGATGGCTTCCTCGATCTCCTCGCGGAGCGTCTGTTCGCTGTCTTCACCCCAGATCAGGGCGCGCATTCCGCGCCATAATCGAGAGCCCGCGTCGTCGTTGTTCGTGGCCATTTCTATCGGTCATCCGAATAAGGGTCGGCGATTCCAAGCAGGGCGAGCGCGCGAACCTCGCGCGATTCCATGTCCTCCGCCGAGCGGTCGTCGTGGTGGTCGTAGCCGAGCAGGTGAAGCGTGCCGTGGACGATCAGGTGAGCTGCGTGATTTTCCAGCGGGATCGCTTTCTCCGCCGCCTCGCGCTCGCACACACCGCGAGCGAGAACCAGATCGCCGAGCATCAGCTCCGGGCCGTCGCCGCCGACTTCCGACAGTTCCGCCGGCTCGGCCTGCGGGAAAGAGAGGACGTTGGTCGGCTTGTCCTTGCCGCGCCACTGGCCGTTGAGGGCCTTGACCTCGTCGTCGCCGGTCAGTCGAACGGAGAGCTCGACCGGCCGCTCCGACTGCGCGAGCTGCGGGAATGCGCTCGACGCGATGGCGGCTTCGGCGGCGGTGCGCACGAGCGCCTCCCAGCGGGTGCTACTGTCCCACTCCGGGTCGGCGTCTATGTCGATGTCGAGAGTCATGGCTCAGGCCCCGGGGCCTTCATACGCCTCGACGATGCGTCCGACCAACGGGTGCCTGACGACGTCTGCCGCGGTGAACGGCACGACCGCGATTCCCTTTACGCCGGTGAGGCGCTCGACGGCGTCGTAGAGGCCGGACTTGCCGCCTTCGGGAAGATCGACCTGGCGCGGATCGCCGCAGATCACCATCCGGCTGCGCATTCCGAAGCGGGTCAGGAACATCTTCATCTGCGCGGGCGTGGTGTTCTGCGCCTCGTCGAGGATGATGAAGGCGTCGTTCAGCGTTCGGCCGCGCATGAAGGCGATCGGCGCGATCTCGATCTCGCCGGACGCGATCCGCCGCTCGACCTGCTCGGTCGGGAGCATGTCGTAAAGCGCGTCGTAGAGCGGCCGCAGATAGGGATCGACCTTCTCCTTCATGTCGCCGGGCAGGAAGCCGAGCCGTTCGCCCGCTTCGACGGCGGGGCGGGAGAGGATCAGCCGGTCGACGCTTCCGCTGATGAGTTGCGACACGGCCTGGGCGACGGCGAGATAGGTCTTCCCGGTGCCGGCGGGGCCAAGCGCGAAGATCATCTCGTCGCGGGCGAGCGCTTCCATGTAGACGGTCTGGGTCGGAGAGCGCGGGACGATGGTCTTCTTGCGCGTCCGGATCATCACCCGCGGCGGCGAGGTGACCTCCTCGTTGATGATCCCGTCGAGGTTCGGCTGCGCGGCCATTCCAAGCACCGCCTCGACCGCCTCGGAATCGATGTCATGGCCCTGTTCCAGCCTCTTGTAGAGGCCGACGAGGACGTCGCGGGCACGCGCCGCGGAATCGGCTTCGCCTTCGACCTGGACCCGGTTCCCGCGCGCATTGATGTGCACGCCTAGCCGGCTCTCGATGGTGATGAGGTGCCGGTCGTAATCGCCGAACAGCGGGCCGAGCAGGTAGGGCTCGTCGAATTCGAGCTCGAGCCGGGCGCGGCCCTGCTCGTTGGCGGGGACCGCCAGTTCCGGTTTGCGGCCCATCAGGCGGCGCTCCTCGTCTCCCCGGCGAAGGCCGGGGTCTCAGTGTAATGAGGGGCCGAGTCTTTCCGACCTGAGGTCCCGGCCTTCGCCGGGACGACGGCGCCGGTCATGCTGTTGGGGCCGGCGGCGGTGAGGGTGACGTCGAGCATCGCGCCCGGCTCCGCACCGGTCTCGACATGGACGGATTGAAGCCAGGGCGAGCGGCCGATCATCTGGCCGGGGCGGCGCCCCGGGCGCTCGATCAGGACCTGCGTTGCCAGGCCGACCGTCGATCGGTTGAAGGCGAGCTGGGTGGAGGCAATTCGCGCCTGCAGGCGCTGGAGCCGTTCGTCCATGATCTCGGGCGCGATCTGGTCCTCCATCATTGCCGCGGGAGTGCCGGGGCGGGGGCTGTACTTGAACGAATAAGCCGAAGCGTAGCGAACCTCGTCGACGATCCGAAGGGTGGCTTCGAAATCTTCTTCGGTCTCGCCGGGGAAGCCGACGATGAAGTCGCCGGAAATTCCGACATCGGGACGCGCGACACGCATCTTCTCGATGGTCCGCAGATAGGTTTCGGTCGTGTGGCTTCGGTTCATGCCCTTGAGGATCCGGTCGCTTCCCGACTGCACCGGAAGGTGGAGGTATGGCATCAGTTTCCCGATCTCGCCGTGGGCTGCGATCAGCGCGTCGGTCATATCGGCGGGGTGGCTCGTCGTGTAGCGAATGCGCTCCAGCCCATCGATGCGCGCGATTTCGCGGATCAGGTCGGCGAGCCCGCGGCCCTCATGGCTCCAGGCGTTCACGTTCTGGCCGAGGAGGACGATCTCCTTCGCGCCCGCTTCGACCAGCGCCTGCGCCTCGGTGACGATGTCGCCGCGCGGGCGGGAAATCTCGGCGCCGCGCGTGTAGGGCACGACGCAGTAAGTGCAGAACTTGTCGCACCCTTCCTGCACCGTCAGGAACGCGCTCGGGTTCGCCCGGCGGCGTGTGGGGAGCGCGTCGAACTTGGAGATCGCCGGCATGTCGGTGTCCACCGGACGGGCGCCCCGGCTCGCCTGGGCGACCATTTCGGGAAGCCGGTGATAGGCTTGCGGGCCGACCACCATGTCGATCATCGGCGAGCGACGCCTGGCCTCCGCGCCCTCGGCCTGGGCCACGCAGCCGGCCAGCGCGATCATCGGGCGCGATCCGTCCTCGCGTTTCAGCCGCCCGACGTCCGAATAAGCTTTCTCCGCCGCTTTTTCGCGGATGTGGCAGGTGTTGAGCACGACCAGGTCCGCGTCTTCGCCGTCGTCCGCCGCGGAGAGTCCCTTGTCGCTCAGGAGCTCGGCAATCCGCTCGCCGTCATAGACGTTCATCTGACAGCCGAAGGATTTGATCCGAAAGGTCTTTGGGGTGGATTGCATCGGCGCGGCTATACGCGAGGGTGCCGGCGACTTGAAGCCAGCGCCGCCTCGATCTTGTCGCGCGCGGCCTGGGCCAGGGCCTTGCGGTCCTTCATCGGCTCGAGGGAGTCGAGAATGCGAATGGTGACCGCGACTGTTCGCCTCCGGCCGAGGATCCGCAGGACATTCTCCTTCCCCGGCTCGTCGTGCCATCCGAACTCGGGCGCGGCGGAGCCATAGTCGATCGCTACCGGCCGCACCTCCACGCGGGGCGGCGCCGGCGAGACCGCTTCGAACAGACTTGAGCGGAACGGCAGCATCTCGGTTCCGGGACCGGTCGTGCCTTCGGGGAACAAAGCGAGCGGCTGCGGGTCGCGAAGCTTTTCGAAGATCGCCCGGGCCTGGGCCGCCGAACCGCGGCGGTCGTCGCGCCGGACGTACAGCGTCGCATTCTGATCGGCCATCCAGTGGACGAGCGGATGCCCAAGCTCCGCCTTGGAGACGAACGCGCAACCGGTCGCACCAGCGAGGATCGGGATGTCCAGCCAGCTGGTGTGGTTGCAGACGAGCAGGCTGTGGGGACGAATACGCTTTCCGGTCACCCGCACCCGGGCGCCGCAGATCCATGCGGCGGCGGCCAGGAAGCGCCTCGGCCAGTCCGACCAGCCGAAGACCAGCCGTGTCACGACGTGCGCGGGGACGCAGAAGACGAACAGGAGGACCAGCGCGGCGATGCGCGCTGCGGCGACAATCATCGAGGGGCGGCTATTGCCGGTTTCGGTTGAGCGAGACGCCGTACAGCTCCATCCGGTGATCGACGAGGCGGAAGCCGAGCTTTTCCGCAATCCGCTTCTGAAGCGCCTCGAGCTCCTCGTCGACGAACTCGACCACGTTGCCCGTCTCGACGTCGATCAGGTGATCGTGATGCTCTTCGGACGCTGCCTCGTAGCGGGCCCGGCCGTCGCCGAATTCGTGGCGGGCGAGGATTCCCGCTTCCTCGAAGAGGCGCACGGTCCGGTAAACCGTCGCGATGGAGATCCCGGGGTCGATTGCGGACGCGCGCTCGTGCAGCGTCTCGACGTCCGGATGATCTTCGGATTCCGAGAGAATTCGGGCAATCACCCGTCGTTGCTCGGTGATCCTGAGGCCCTTGTCGGCGCAGAGTGCTTCAACGTCGATTGTTGTGTGGGTCATAGACGCCACAAGGTAGGCGTGAGCGTTGCAGGGGTAAAGAGAAGGAGTGTCCCGGCACTCCCTCCCAAATCACTTCGCCTTGCGTGTGCGGCGACGCTTCGTGCCAAGTCCGATGGACTTCGCAAGTGTTCGGCGCTGTTCGGCGTAATTGGGCGCAACCATCGGATAATCCGACGAAAGTCCCCACTTCTGCCGGTAATCGACAGGAGTCATTTCGTGATTGGTCATCAGATGCCGCTTCAGCATCTTCTGTTTCTTTCCGCATTCCAGGCAAGTGATGTATTCGGGCTTGACCGACGAGCGGATCGAAACCTTCGGTTCCTGCTTCGCTTCGGCGACCGAGCCGGTTCCCGAAATTCCGGTCAGAGCCTGGTGCACATTCTGGATCAGGTTGGGAAGATCGTTCACGGCGACGCTGTTGTTGCTGACATGCGCAGCAACGATATCCGCAGTTAACGTGAGCAGGGTGTCTTCCGGGACCTCGTTGTCCGCCATTTCGTTCATTCTCCGTTTATTTTCGTCCACATTGCATGGAAATGCTGGACGCAAAGGCCCTAGCTACTTGTCGGTAGGTCGGCAATAGTGCGCGAATATTGATTCCGGTTAATCGCGCGTAACGAGAACGAAGGTCAGCGCATCGAACTGCGCCCCGGCCTTTCCACGATAGTAATTGCGGCGGCGATTGACCTCGGTGAAGCCGGCTGCCTCGTAGAGCAGAATAGCGGCATTGCCGTCGCGAACTTCGAGATGGATCTTCTCGGCGCCGCTGGCCCTCGAATCCTCGATGAAATGGTCGAGCAGCTGTCGCCCGATCCCCCGGCGCTGGGCCCTGGGATCGACGGCAAGCAGAAGCAGCTCCGAATCGCCCGCGACCGTCCGGTAGAGCGAGAAGCCGAGGCCGGTGCCGTCGCCGTCGCGAGCCAACACCAGGCGCACCCCGGTCATCGGCAGGATTCCGGCGCATTGGGAGCGTGTCCACGCCTCGCCGAAGCGGGCCGGGAAGGCCGCGGTCATCACCTCCATCACGCAGTCGAGGTCGTCGGCGTTGCCGCGGTCGAGATGCACGTTCATGCCGCCGTCGCCTTTGCGTCGGGGGCACGGGCGTAGACCGGTGCGGCAGGCAGGTCGCGGAGCGATCGAGGAAGCCTAAGCGCCCGCGAAGCGGACGGCAACGCGTCGATCGGCGTCCCGCTGCCGCGCGCTTCGACCAGGAGCCGAGCGGCGGGGCCGACGACGGTCTCGGCCGAAATTGCGGCCGCCGCAGCCGAAGGCGGAAGGTTGAAAAGTTCGCCCGCGGGGCGGAGCGCGCGGTCGAATTGCTGGACGAAGATTTCGCCGTGGCCGCCGATCATCGCCGCGGCGACATCCGTGTCACCATCGGCCGAGGCGGCGAGCAGCGCGAGCGAGGCCATTCCGCGAACCTCGGCGCCCCAGCCGATCGCGAGCCCGTGCGCGGCGGCGATCCCGACCCGGATTCCGGTGAAGCTGCCCGGACCGACCCCGACCAGAATGGTCTGCGCCGACCGCCCGTCGAGGAGCTCCGCAAGCATCGGCGCAAGACGCTCTGCATGGCCGCGGCCGATGACTTCGTCGCTCGACGCGATGCACTCGCCGGCGTTGTCGAACAGGGCCGCCGTGCAGGCTGCGGTGGAGGTGTCGAGCGCCAGGATCATCGCGGCCAATGGGCCACAGGCTCAGTGGCGGGGCAAGCCCCTAGATGGCCTCGACCGATTCCACTTCGGGCACATAATGCTTGATCAGGCTCTCGATCCCGCGCTTCAGGGTCACGGTCGAGGATGGGCAGCCGGAGCAGGCGCCGTGCATCGACAGATAGAGATGCCCTTCGCGATAGCCCTTGTAGACGATGTCGCCGCCGTCGTTGGCGACCGCCGGGCGGACCCGCGTTTCGATCAGTTCCTTGATCTGGTCGATGATGTCGGCGTCCTCGGGGTCTTCCTCGAAGTCCGAGTCGACCTGGATTCCCGCCGCGCTCCCGGCTTTGAAGAGCGGCGCGCCGGTCACGAAATGGTCAAGCAGGGTCTCGAGAACGACGGGGTCGAGATCGGTCCACGACACGCCCGGAGCGGCGGTGACGGAAACGAAATCGCGGCCGAAGAACACGCCTTCGACCATACCGGTCGCGAACAGCGCCTCCGCGAGCGGCGAGGCTGCAGCGCTCTCGGCATCGGGGAAATCGCGAGTCCCGGACTCCATGACCGTCTGTCCCGGAAGGAACTTGCGGGTCGAAGGATTGGGCGTTTGCTCGGTTCGGATCAGCATGGCGGCGATGTGGCCCTCCGCGACGCGCCGATCAAGAGCCGAGCGGCGGTGCTCCAAACAGGATCCACGTGGTCGCCGCGGCGGCGAGGATCACGCAGAGGATCGCGACCAGCGGGGTCGCGGGGCGCATCGGCTCCATTCCGCGCGGGAGGTCGGCCCGTCCCGTGATCATCGGGCCGAGAAGGTTGCGGCCGAGAGCGATCCGGTAGAGCAGGATGGCGGCGACGTGGAGGCCGATCAGGACCAGCAGCCAGTCGAACAATTCCTCGTGGAGCTCCGTGATCCGGTCCGTCGCCCCGACGCTGACCAGATAGGCGAGAGGCCCGCCGAACAGCCCGTCCTCGTCCATCGCGAACAGGCCTGTCCCCACCTGCGCGAGGAGAAGGGCGAGGAGCGCGAGGACGCTGAGCGCGCCGAGCGGCGCGTGCCCCGCAAGCGGCCAGCGGAAGCGGTTCCGGATATATTCCGCGACGGATCGGGGGCCGCGGACGAACGCCGAGAATCGCGCCGTGGAGCTGCCGAGGAATCCCCACAGGATGCGGAAGAAGAGCAGGAACAGGACGCCGTAGCCGAACCACAGGTGCAAGCTGTCCCGGCCGGTTTCGGCGGTCCACCAGCTCAGGCCGACAAGGACGACGAGAGCCCAGTGGAACAGCCGCGTCGGCAAATCCCAGACGCGCTGCTTCACGGCCTTCAGTCTTTTTTCGGCGCCCGATAGAGGTCGTGGCAGGCCTTGCAGCTCTTGCCCAGCGCGTCGAAGGTCGCCGTGATGCGATTGAGGTCGCCGCTCTTCGCAGCGACGTTGAACAGCATCGCAGCTTGCTCGAAATCATGGGCCTTGAGCGCGAAATCCTCGGGCTTCTGCCAGATCTCGGGCTTCGCGCGGGTCTTGCCGACGTCCGGTCCGGTCCCGGTCGGGAACCAGGACTCGAGCTTGGGCGCGAGGCCGTCGATCTCGGCCGCCGCTTCGCGAACCGGAGTCGCGTCGGGCGACGAAGCCTTCAGCGCATTGCCGGCCTTCTTCATCGCGTCGCCGAAGGCATCCATGTGGTGCTCGCGCTCCTTCATCAGCGCGAGGGCCTGGTCCTTGGTCAGCGGCGCTGCGGACGCCGTGTTCTGAGTCTCGGCGGAGGGGATGACTTCATTCGCCTGGTTGGCGGGCTCCTGCCCCTTGCAACCGGCAAGCAGCAGGATTGCGCACAGGGCGTAGGCTGTTTTCGCGACCATCATTCCCCTTTCCCGTCAGTTGGATTTCCAGCTTCCATCGATCATCTGGATGAGCCCAGAGAAATCCTTCGAACCGCCGCCCTTTTCGACGAACTCCTCGTAAAGCTCTTCCGCTTCCTCGCCCATTTCGGCGTCGACCCCGGCCTGTCTGGCGGCTTCCATCGCCAGCTTGAGGTCCTTGAGCATCAGCGCGGCGGCGAACCCGCCTTCGTAATTGTTGTCGGCGGGAGTCTTCGGACCGACGCCCGGGACCGGGCAATAGCTCGTCATCGACCAGCTCTGGCCCGACGCCTGCGAGGAAATGTCGAAGAAGACCTGCGGGTCGAGGCCGAGCTTCTGCGCGAGGACGAAGCCTTCGCAGGTTGCGGCCATGGTCGCTCCGAGGATCATGTTGTTGCAGATCTTCGCCGCCTGCCCGGCGCCGGGGCCGCCGGCGTGGATCACCGCCTTGGCCATCGGATCGAGGATCGGCCTGGCGCGGGCGAAGGCGTCGTCGGAGCCACCGACCATGAAGGCCAGCGATCCGCCGGCCGCAGCCGCGATTCCGCCCGAGACGGGCGCGTCGACCATGGTGAAGCCCTTGGCGCTCGCTTCCTCTTCGACCGTGCGGGCGCTTGCGACGTCGATGGTCGAGCAGTCGATCAGGAGAGCGCTTTTCGGCGCGGTGTCGAGAACGTGATTGCGATAGACTTCGAGGACGTGCTTGGCGGCGGGAAGCATGGTGACGACCACGTCCGCGTCGCGGCAGGCTTCCTCGGTCGATCCGGCGCGGTTGCAGCCGGCTTTCACCGCCGCATCGAGCGCCGCGTCGCTGAGGTCGAAGGCCCAGACATCGTGGCCCGCCTTGACGAGGTTCGGGGCCATTCCCCCGCCCATGTGGCCAAGCCCGATGAATGCGATCCGCGCCATTTCAATACTCCTCGTGCCCCGGCGAAGGCCGGGGTGCAGTCCAAACAAAGAACCGGCGCAAAGCGCCGCCTGGGCCCCGGCCTTTGCCGGGGAACAGCTCTATCGTCCCTTCCAGTTCCCCGGCCGCTTTTCGACGAAAGCGGTCATGCCTTCCTTCTGGTCCTCGGTCCCGAACAGGCCGTGGAACAGGCGCCGCTCGAACCGGATGCCCTGGCTGAGCGGGATTTCGAACGCCGCGTTGACCATTTCCTTCACCGCGATCGCGGCGAGCGGCGGCATCGAGGCGATCGCCTCCGCCGTTTTCATGGCCTCTTCGATCAGCTGGCCCGCGGGAACGACCTTCGCCACCAGGCCGGAGCGCTCGGCTTCCGCCGCGTCCATCATTCGGCCGGTCAGGCACATTTCCATCGCTTTGGCCTTGCCGATTGCCCAGGTCAGGCGCTGCGACCCGCCCATTCCGGGCGTGACGCCGAGCTTGATTTCCGGCTGGCCGAACTTCGCGTTTTCCGATGCGATGATGAAATCGGCCATCATCGCGACCTCGCAGCCGCCGCCGAGCGCGAAGCCGTTCACCGCCGCGATCCACGGCTTGCGCGTCGCGGTCACCTTCTCCCACCCGGCGAAGAAGTCGCTCGAATACATGTCGGAGAAATTCTGCGGCTGCATTTCCTTGATGTCCGCGCCGGCAGCGAAGGCTTTCTCGCCGCTTCCGGTGAGGACGAGGCAGCGCTGGCCGTCATCCGAGTCATAGGCGGCGAAGACGGCGATCAGCTCCTCGAGGACCTTGCTGTTGAGCGCGTTCAGAGCCTCCGGCCGGTTGAGCGTGACGAGAGTCACGGCTCCGCGCTTCTCGACGAGGACAGTGCTGTAATCGGTCATTCGAACTCCTGTCGTCACCCCGGCCTTGAGCCGGGGCCTGCCTGCCTTTCGGCAGCCAGAGGAAAAGGCGGTTCCCGGGTCAAGCCCGGGATGACGATACCTCCGGGAACGGGCTCCACTCTTCGTCCTCGGGAAGCGGCGCGAACAGGGCGTCGAGCATCGCGTCGGTCACGCCCTCGGGCGTGGGCGGGTTCCACTTCGGCTGGTTATGCTTGTCGATGAGCAGCGCGTGCACGCCTTCCTTGAAGTCGTGAGTCTTCACGATGTGGCCGGCAAGCGCATATTCGACGCGCATCTCGTCCGCGAAGGTCGCGCGGTTCGCGCCCTCGGCAAGGAGCCGCAGCGAGACCTTGCAGGACAGCGGGCTCTTGGTGCCGAGCGTGTTGCGCTCCCTGGCGGCCCAGTCGCTGTCGTCCGCTTCCAGCGCCGCGATCACCTCTTCGAGGCGGTCGGAGGCGAAGAGGCGGTTGATCAGGGTGAGATTGTCGGAAATCCTCGCGTCCGGAGCCGATTGCGACGCCGCTCCGAGCGTCCCCTTCAGCCGATCGGGCGCCTTGACGATTCGGTCGACCAGTTCCTCGATTCCGCTGCTCGAGATGTAGTGGGTCGCGAGGCCGAGATAGGCGCATTCGGCGCCGTCGAGCCGCGCTCCGGTCAGCGCCATGAACTGGCCGACTCGGCCGGGGAGGCGCGGGAGGTACCAACCGCCACCGACGTCCGGGAACAGGCCGATGCTGGTTTCGGGCATCGCCAGCCGCGTGTTCTCGGTCGCGATCTTGAACGTGCAGGGCTGGGAGATTCCGACGCCGCCGCCCATCGTGATCCCGTCCATGATCGCGACCGTCGGCTTCTCATACGTGAAGAGCAGGTGGTTGAGGCGATATTCGGCGAAGAAGAATTCCTTCGCCTTGCGCGCGTCGCCCGCGCCGCTCTTCGCAAGCATGACGACGTCGCCGCCGGCGCAGAAGCCGCGGCCTTCGGCATGGTCGATGACCACGCATTCGATGTTCGAATCGGTTCGCCAGCGCAGAAGCGCCGCGCTCATCGCTTCGCACATTTCGGTGGTCAGCGCGTGGATCGCCTTGGGCCGGTTGAGGCGCAGCCGGCCGACTCCGCGCTCGGCCGAGATCAGGACGTCGTCGGTCACTGGCGAAGCAGGTCCCGGCTGACGATCACGCGCATGATCTGGTTGGTGCCTTCCAGGATCGAATGGACGCGGAGGTCGCGCCAGAAGCGCTCGATCGGATAGTCCATGAGATAGCCGTAGCCGCCATGCAGCTGCAGGGCGCGGTCGACGATCGCCGAGCCGCTGTCGGTCGCGAGCCGCTTTGCCATGGCCGCGAACTTCGTCTTGTCGGGCGCGTTGGCGGTGACCTTGGCCGCGGCGACGTAGAGCAGATAGCGGGCCGCCTGGAGCTCGGTCTCCATATCGGCAAGCATGAACTGCGTGTTCTGGAAGTCGGCGATGGGGGTGCCGAACTGCTTGCGGTCCTTGGTGTATTTGATCGACTCGTCGAGGCAGCGCTGGGCCCCGCCGAGCGAGCAGGCGCCGATGTTGAGGCGGCCGCCGTCGAGACCCATCATCGCTATCCGAAAGCCTTCGCCTTCGGCTCCCACGCGGTTGGCGACGGGCACACGGACCTCGTCGAAATTCACCTGCGCGGTCGGCTGCGAATGCCAGCCGAGCTTCTTCTCCTGCGCTCCGAAGCTGACCCCGGGCATGTTCTTTTCGATGACGAGGCAGGTGATTCCCTTCGGCCCGTCCTCGCCGGTCCGGACCATCGTCACATAGATTTCGTTCTCGCCGCCGCCGGAGATGAAGGCCTTCGAGCCGCTGACGACATAATGGTCGCCGTCGAGAACCGCCTTGGTCTTGAGCGCGGCGGCGTCGGAGCCGGAAGACGGCTCGGTCAGGCAGTAGCTTCCGATCCGCTCCATCGTGATCATCGACGGCAAATATTTCTGCTTGACCTCGTCCGAACCGAAGCGATCGATCATCCAGCTCGCCATGTTGTGGATCGAGATGAAGGCGCTGGTGCTGGGGCAGCCGTAGGCCATCGCCTCCATGATCAGCGCCGCGTCGAGCCGGCCGAGGCCGATCCCGCCGCTTTCCTCCGACACGTAGATCGCGCCGAAGCCGAGCTCGGCCGCCTCGCGGATCGTATCCTTGGGGAAGATGTGCTTCTCGTCCCATTCTGCCGCAAAGGGCGTGATGGCGTCGGCGGTGAACTTGCGCGCCATCTCCTGGATCTGGAGCTGGTCGTCGGTGAGCTCGAACTGATGCATGGCCGCGGCTCTAGCTTGGCGATTTGAACTGGGCCAGCCCCCGCGCGGCGGTCACTTGCAGCGCACGTAGGTGAAGCTGGCGACCGGATCGCGCTCGGTTCGGATCAGCTTGTCCTTCTGAAGCTCAAGGCTCTCGTGCTTCTCCCATTCCTGGCCTTCGCCGGTGAAGGCGAAGTTGCCGGAGACGGAGTCGGGCGAGGTTTCGACGCCGGGGGAGGGCACGGCCCGGGACTCATAGAAGCGAAGCTCGTCCGAATTCACGATGAGCAGGCCCTTGGCGTCGCCGAGGGTGGTCGTGCAGTCGACGGGCGTCAGGCCCCAGCGGCCCTGCAGAGCGGCGGGGATCGCGGCGGCGGGAGCCGGAGTCCCGCTGCTGTTGGCCGTGGCGTTGGCGGGCGGAGCGCCGCTGGGGCTCGGAGCGGGCGTGTTCACTGTCGGCAGTCCGTCGACATTGTTCGCGCCGTTCGCGACCGCATCCGGTTTGCCGCACGCCGCAAGGGCGAGGGCGGCTGCACAGGTGATGAAGGTCCTCATGCGCCCCCAAACTGATCGAGGGCGCACGAGGTTTCCGTTTAGCCAAACGTAGGAATGTGGAACGCGCTCTTGTCGTCGGCGTCGGCGATTCCGTCGGGCCAGCGCTGGGTGACGACCTTGTTCTTGGTCCAGAAGCGGATTCCTTCCTGTCCGTACTGGCCGATGTCGCCGAAGCCCGAACGCTTCCAGCCGCCAAAGCTGTGATAGCTGACCGGCACCGGGATCGGGATGTTCACGCCGACCATGCCGACGTTGACTCGCGCGGTGAATTCGCGCGCCGCGTGGCCGTTGCGGGTGAAGATGGCGACTCCGTTGCCATATTCGTGCTCGGACGGAAGGCGGACGGCTTCGTCGAAATCCTTCGCGCGGACCATCTGCAGGACCGGGCCGAAAATCTCGTCCTTGTAGGCCTGCATGTCGGGCGTGACGTGGTCGAAGAAGGTCGGGCCGACGAAGAAGCCCTTCTCATGGCCCTGGAGCGTGAAGTTGCGGCCGTCGACGACCAGCTCGGCGCCTTCGTCGACCCCCATCTGGATATAATGCTCGATCCGTTCGCGGTGCGCCTGGCTGACGACCGGGCCGTAATGCGCGTCGGCATCCGTCGAGACGCCGACGCGGAGCGCCTGGATCGCCGGGATGAGCTTTTCGCGGAGCTTGTCCGCGGTCTCGTCGCCGACGGGCACGACGACCGGAAGCGCCATGCAGCGCTCGCCAGCCGAACCGAAGGCCGCGCCGGCGAGGTCGTTGACGACCTGGTCGAGGTCGGCGTCGGGCATGACGATCCCGTGATTCTTGGCGCCGCCGAAGGCCTGTACGCGCTTCCCGTTCGCGGTGCCGCGCGAGTAGATGTACTGGGCGATGTCGGACGATCCGACGAAGCTGATCCCCGCGATGTCGGGATGATCGAGGATGGCGTCGACCATTTCCTTGTCGCCGTGGACGACGCTGAGAAGCCCGTCGGGAAGCCCGGCTTCCTTCATCAGCTCGGCAAGGCGGACGGGAACGCTTGGATCGCGCTCGGACGGCTTGACGATGAAGGCGTTGCCGCAGGCGATTGCCGGTCCGAACATCCACATCGGGATCATCGCCGGGAAGTTGAACGGGGTGATTCCAGCGCCGATCCCGAGCGGCTGGCGCATCGAATAGACGTCGATCCCGGTGCCCGCGCCGCCGGTATATTCGCCTTTAAGCGCCTGCGGGATTCCGCACGCATATTCGATCACCTCGAGCCCGCGCTGAACGTCGCCACGGGCGTCGGCGATGACCTTTCCGTGCTCGGAGGAAAGCAGGTGCGCGAGTTCGTCCATGTGCGCTTCGACGATCTGGCGGAAGTTGAACATGATCCGCGCCCGGCGCTGCGGGTTGGTCGCGGCCCAGGCCGGCTGCGCGGCCTTGGCGGCATCGACCGCTTTCTGCAGGTCGGCGGCGGTCCCGAGCTTCACCTTCGCCTGGACCTCGCCGCGGTTGGGGTCGAAGACGTCGCCGGAGCGGCCGCTGGAGGCATAAGCTTCGCCGGCGATGAAATGATCGATGTCACGCAACATGTGCTGTGTCCTAAAATCTGGAGTCTGTGGATGCGCCGCTCCCCTAGACCCGAGGCGCTCCAAATGCCAGTTGCGGACCCGAGGGAGAGGTCCATGAAAAGTTTTGCGCTCTTGCTTGCGTCCGTTGCATCGATCGGAGCGGCGCCCGCGCCGGCACCCGTCCCGGCCGAGCCTTATGCGCAATTGAGACAGATCATCGCGCCGGTGAGCGGCGCCGAGATGAGGAAGACGGTCGAGAAGCTGGTGAGCTTCGGAACCCGGCATACCTTGTCGTCGCAGACCGATCCGAAGCGCGGCATCGGCGCGGCGCTCAACTGGACGGAGAGCCAGTTCAAGAGCTTCGGGCTGGAGACGGTTCGCCCGTGCGACACCTTCACCGGCAAGCGGATCCCGACCCCGACTCGCGTCTGCGACATGGTCGCGATCCAGCGCGGGACCGAGCGACCCAACGACGTCGTCATCATCCAGGGTCATATCGACAGCCGCGTCACCGACGTGATGAACTTCACCTCCGACGCGCCGGGCGCGAACGACGACGGCTCGGGCACCTCGGCGGTGATCGAGGCGGCGCGAGTCTTGTCGAAGCACAAATTTCCGGGGACGTTCGTTTTCGCCGCTCTGTCGGGCGAGGAGCAGGGCCTCTACGGCGGCAAGGTGCTTGCCGATTACGCCAAGGCGCAGGGCTGGAACGTCGTCACCGTCCTCAACAACGACATCATCGGCAACAGCTGCGGCTCCGACGGGGTATGCGACGACACCCATGTGCGCGTGCTGTCGGAAGGGCCGCGCAGCCAGGGCGAAGTCGATCTGATGGCCGCGACGCACAGCCTCGGCGGCGAGAATGACGCGCCGTCGCGCAACATCTCGCGCTTCCTCGACGGGCTGGCGGATCATCTGAACATCGGCCTCGACGTCCGCCAGATCTGGCGCACCGACCGGTTCGGACGCGGCGGCGATCATATCCCGTTTCTCGAGCTCGGCTTCCCCGCAGCGCGGCTCAGCGTCGCGGTCGAGAATTACAACTGGCAGCACCAGGATTTGAGGAGCGAGAAGGGCGTCGTTTACGGCGACACCATCGACCACATGGACTTCAATTATCTCGAGAAGGTGGCGAAGCTGAACATCGCCGCCCTCGCCGCAATCGCCAGCGCCCCGCCGCCGCCGGCGCCCAAGGTCGAGGGGGCGGTGAGCACGGATACGACTGTGATGTGGAAGCCCTTCAGTATGACTGGTCGTCTTCCTGAAGGGTACATTGTGAGATGGCGCCCGACCGATGCAAATCAGTGGACTCACAGCAAATCCGTGAAAATTTCGGAGGCATGCACGCTTGTCTCGCGCGAGCATCCACCTGAGGACTACGTCGACCCCAGCAAGTGCGAGGTCGTCCTCCCGCACGTCCGTGTCGACGATTGGGTGTTCGGAGTCTCCTCGGTCGGCGCGAACGGCTTCGAAAGCCCGGTCGCCTCGGCGGTGCCGGGAGGCGCGTTCAAGCCCTACGTGGCGCCGGAGAAGAAGTGAGAACCCTCCCCCTTGATGGGGGAGGGCAGCGTGGGGGTGAGCGTGGAGACCACGCCAATTTTTCCGGAGACCCCACCCCA
>JBQCIU010000077.1:0-4438 GCA_051953395.1 Sphingomicrobium sp. | reverse complement strand
GAGGCGGACGCAGCCGGCTTCGTCCTCCTCGGTGAACCGCCCTTTGCTCGGCGCGTCGATATCGAGCACGCCCAGCACTTCGCCGTCGCGGATCAGCGGAACGACGATTTCGCTCGCCGACGCGCTGTCGCAGGCGATGTGGCCGGGGAAGACGTTGACGTCCTCGACCCGTTGCACCTGCCGCGTCTGGGCGGCGACTCCGCACACGCCCTCGCCGAACTTGATCCGGATGCACGCCGGGCGCCCCTGGAACGGGCCGAGCACCAGCTCGCCGCCGATATTGCGATAGAAGCCGGCCCAATTGATCCCGGGCAGCGATTCCCAGATGAGCGCCGCCGCATTGGCCATGTTGGCGACCGCGTCCGGTTCGCCCGCGACCAGGCCCTCCAGCGCGGACGCCAGGTCGCGATAGAGAGTCGGTGTGTCGGCGGCTGCAATCTTGAAATCGAACATCTATTCCTCCGTCGTCATCCCGGCGAAATGGTCAAAACGGACTGTCCCCCAGACAGTCCTGGTTTTCACCATGGGATCTCGGGGTGGTGAGGCTTATACGTCTCCGCCTCACCGGCCTGAGATGCCAGCCTTCGCTGGCATGACGTGCTTTCAATCGAAACTCACTTTCCCACGCCCGGCTTTGACTGCCGACCGGTTCCTTTTCGCCTCGACGCGCTTCGCCTTGGCGGCCCGGCTTGGCCTCGTGGGCTTGCGCTTGGCCCGAACGATATGCGCCTCGTCGATCAGTTCCGCCAGCCGCCTCCGAGCATCCTCCCGGTTCGCTTCCTGAGTGCGGAACCGGCGCGCGGTGATCAGCAGCTCGCCTGCTCCGGTCAGCCGCGATCCGGCAATTCGTTTCAGCCGCTCATAAACGTCGGGCGGAAGCCCGAGCTTGAACAGGTCCGCGCGGAGCTGGACGGCGGTCGCGACCTTGTTGACGTTCTGCCCACCCGGACCGGTCGCTGCCAGGAAGGTCTCGCTCAGCGCGTCCTCCGGGATTTCAAACGGCATCGCGCCAGTCCCCGAAGCGCTCCGGAATCGGAGCCGTGACGTCGATGGTGGGCTTCTTTTCCCGCGGGACGACCAATCGCAGCGCGTGGAGGAGGAGCGCCGCGCCGCCGCCACCATAGACCGGATCGCCAACGATCGGCGCGTCCAGCCCGTAGCGCGCGTGCGCGCGTATCTGGTGCGTGCGGCCCGTTTCCGGGCGAAACTCGACCAGCGATCGTCCGTCGCGCTGGCGGACCGCCTTCCATCGCGTGCGCGCGGGCTTGCCCTTGTCGTCGCCGATCATTCGCCACCCCTGCTCCCGCGAGGAGATTTTCGCCAGCGGCAGGTCGATCACCCCTTCGCCCTCGAGCGAGCCTTCCACCACCGCCAGATAAAGCTTTTGGACCTTGCCTACCTCAAAGGCCGAACCGAACCGGGCCGATGCCTTCGGGTGGCGGGCAAGAAGCAGGCATCCGGACGTGTCGCGATCGAGGCGGTGCACCGCGACCGGCGACCGATGAAAGCCGAATTTCAGCTCGTCCAGGCGCCTGGCGACGCTGTCGCCCCCCGCCCTCGGCTCGTCGACCGGAAGCCCGGCGGGCTTGTCGATCACGATCGCTTCCGCATCGATAAACAGCACCCGGTCCGCGAGGAGTCGATCCGATTTGGACTGGTCGATTGCAGCCTCCCCGAAGCGCGCGCGTTCACCTGCTGATGCACTGCCGCAACGAATCAAAGGATTCCAGCCTGTTACGCTTTATTAACCTTTTGCCTTCATTCCCCACATGGTTAATGAACGCTTCAAGGCCGTTAAGAGGGACTTACCTTCACGGCCGCGAACGGGGGAGCCAGCAATGCGCGTGCTGCTGATCGAAGACGAGCCGACCACCGCCAAGAGCATCGAGCTGATGCTCGGGACGGAAGGCTTCAATGTCTACACGACCGACCTGGGCGAGGAAGGCCTCGATCTCGGTAAGCTGTATGACTACGACATCATTCTTCTCGACCTGAACCTGCCCGACATGCACGGCTATGACGTGCTGAAGAAGCTTCGCACCGCGAAGGTCGGCACTCCGGTCCTCATCCTGTCCGGAATCGGCGAGATGGACTCCAAGGTCCGCGCGCTCGGCTTCGGCGCCGACGATTATGTCACCAAGCCGTTCCACCGGGACGAGCTGGTGGCGCGAATCCACGCGATCGTCCGCCGTTCGAAGGGCCATTCGCAGTCGGTCATCCGCACCGGCAAGCTGGCGGTGAACCTCGATGCCAAGACCGTCGAGGTCGACGGCGCCCGGGTGCACCTGACCGGCAAGGAATATGCGATGCTGGAGCTGCTTTCGCTCCGCAAGGGCACGACGCTGACCAAGGAAATGTTCCTCAACCACCTTTACGGCGGGATGGACGAGCCGGAGCTGAAGATCATCGACGTCTTCATCTGCAAGCTCCGCAAGAAGCTCAGCCTCGCCTGCGGCGGCGCGAACTATATCGAGACCGTCTGGGGCCGCGGCTATGTGCTTCGCGATCCGGATGAGATCGGCGAGCCGCAGCCGGAGTCCGAAGCCGCGGTCGCGTAAACCAAATTCAATCGGGGGTGGGACGGGGCGGTGCCGAAAGGCGCCGCCTTTTCTCGTTAAAGCGCCAGCTTCAGCCCGTGCAGCCGAACGGCCTGGTCGCCGTCGCAGAGCGGCGCCGCGATTAGCCGCATCCAGCGATTGTTGCCGCTCGCCGGGCGGATCTCGACGTCGATGGTGAACCCGCGCTTGTGCTTGATGGCGTGGGCGCGAAGGCGCTCCATGGCGGCCCTGGAATGCTCGCAATAGAGGGACACCGCCTCGTCCCGGGTAACCGTCGACCCGCGCGCCAGGCCGAAGATGTCATAGACTCCGCCCGACCAGATCAGCGAATTGTCGCTGAGGTCGCACTCCCACACGCCGGCATGCTGCAAGCCGACCTCGCCCACCCGCGCGGGCACGATCGCGTCGATAGCGGCGCTGTTGAGGATGCAGCCGAGCTCGAAGTGGCGTGGCTGCTCGAACAGCGGCCAGCTGTGGCTGAGCTCGAGCGGAACTGCCGCATTGACGATGCTGCTGTGCTTCACGATCACTCCGCTACGCACGCGCCTGTTAACAACCCTTTGCACGCGTTGCGGAAAAGCAGCGTAGCGAAGCGAGCTGGCGGAGGCGGCGGGAAGTGTGTCCGTTCCGGATCAGGCGTCGATGACGAGCCGCCGCTTGCGCCGCGCCGGCAGATCCATCGTCGCCGCCCTTGCCTCGGCTTCGGCCTCGTCCATCCGTCTCCAGCCGTCGCGGCCGAGCCGTTCGAGCGGCCGGAAGCGGGTCTTGTAGTCCATCCGCTTGGATCCCTGGACCCAATAGCCGAGATAGACATAGGGCAGCCCCGCGCGCGCGGCGCGAATGATGTGATCGAGGATGATGAAGGTGCCCAGCCCCTTGCGCGCGTCCTCCCCGACATCGAAGAAGCTGTAGATCATCGACAGCCCGTCGTTCTGGTGATCGGACAGGCAGCATCCGATGAGCCGTCCGCGGCGGCCGTTCTCCGACGGTTCGCGGTACTCGATCATGTAGGTGCGGACCGGCGACTGCTCGACCATGTCGGCGAAATCGGTCTCGTCCATGTCGGCCATTCCGCCGCCCGGGTGGCGTCGCGCGAGGTAGCGGCGAAGCAGCGCATATTGCTCCTCGGTGCTCCACGGCTTGCACGCAATGACCTCGAGGTCGCCATGCCGGCGAAGGAGCTTGCGCTGGGTCGCGCTCGGCTGGAACTCGCCGGCGACGACGCGCACGGAAACGCAGGCCGTGCAATCGATGCAGCTGGGGCGATAGGCGACGGACTGGCTTCGGCGGAAGCCGATCCGGCCCAGCGCCTCGTTCAGCTCGCTGGCGTTGCGGCCGGTCAGCTCGGTGAACACCTTCCGCTCCACCTTGCCGGGAAGATACGGGCACGGCGAAGGGTTCGTGACAAAGAATTTGGGAAAGCGGAACGGTGCGCTCATGGTTTCGCTGCTGTTTATGCGACTGGTAAACGCGCTTGAAAAGAGTTGGTGGCGGCGCGAATTCCCGAAAGCCGAATTCCTGTCCCGGAACAGGACGCCGCGGGTCAGTCCAGCGAGGCTCGGTCGACCCTGAACCCGGCCTTCTTCAGCATCGCCTCAACCTGGTCGATCGCCGCTGCGTCGCGCGCCTCGCACTCCACCTCGATCACCGTGTCCTTGGCGGGGAGAGCGGTGAAGATCCGGCTGTGGCGGATCTCGATGATGTTGACGCTGGCTTCGTGAAACTGCGCGGTGATCCTGGCGAGGGCGCCGGGCTGGTCCTGCGCCGCGACCCGCAGGCGAGCGATCCGTCCCCGCCTGACCAGGTCCCGGACCAGAACGTTGGCGAGCAGATGCGTGTCGATATTGCCGCCGCAAAGCAGGGTCGCGACCTTCTTGCCC
>JBQCIU010000076.1:0-13617 GCA_051953395.1 Sphingomicrobium sp. | reverse complement strand
CGCCACCGCGTCCCCCGCCGCGCCTTCCTCGAGGCCTATACCGGCCACGAGCTCGACGAGAACTGGCTGAAGGACGTTGCCGGCCTCGACAAGAAATGGGCCGCCTTCGCCGCGTCTGAGAAGGACACGGTCGAGCGCATCCGCAACGAGATCGCCGAGATCGCCCACGCGACCGGCACCTCGCTCGGCGAGTTCCGCCGCATCGTCAACATGGTCCAGAAGGGCGAGCGCGAGGCCCGCATCGCCAAGAAGGAAATGGTCGAGGCCAACCTCCGCCTCGTCATCTCCATCGCGAAAAAGTACACGAACCGCGGGCTGCAGTTCCTCGACCTCATCCAGGAAGGGAACATCGGCCTGATGAAGGCGGTCGATAAGTTCGAATACCGCCGCGGCTACAAGTTCTCGACCTACGCGACGTGGTGGATCCGCCAGGCGATCACCCGCAGCATTGCGGATCAGGCGCGGACCATCCGAATTCCGGTGCACATGATCGAGACGATCAACAAGCTGGTCCGCACCGGCCGCCAGTTCCTGCACGAAACCGGCCGCGAAGCCACGCCCGAAGAGCTCGCCGAGCGCCTCTCCATGCCGCTGGAGAAGGTCCGCAAGGTGATGAAGATCGCCAAGGAGCCGATCAGCCTCGAAACCCCCATCGGCGACGAGGAAGACAGCCACCTCGGCGATTTCATCGAGGACAAGAACGCCGTGATCCCGGTCGACGCCGCGATCCAGGCGAACCTCAAGGAAACCGTGACCCGCGTGCTCGCGAGCCTAACCCCCCGCGAAGAGCGAGTCCTCCGCATGCGCTTCGGCATCGGCATGAACACCGATCATACGCTTGAGGAGGTCGGGCAGCAGTTCAGCGTCACCCGCGAGCGTATCCGGCAGATTGAGGCGAAGGCTCTCAGGAAGCTGAAGCATCCGAGCCGCAGCCGGAAGATGCGGAGCTTCCTAGATCAATAATCGAGCCGCCGAGCACAAGCGAAGCCGCTGTGCCGCAGCGCGAGCTTGTGTCGAAGAGCCGGCAAGATTCGGCCGGCCTGCGGTCGAGCAGCTTCGGCTGCGCTGACCGACAGGACCGACGTCACGGGATTCACTCCCGTGACGGCTCTTTCTTCATTCTATCGAGCACGCCGCTGAAGCATCCGAGCCGGAGCCGGAGGAAGTGGTCGTTTTGTCGGTGGATATCTGCGGACCGGTTCAGCAGTCTAGAGAGTCCCTCATTCCGATGAAATCAGTGTTTCAATTTTAGTCCGAGTTCCCGCATCTTTGAAGAAACGGTTGAAGGAAAAAGTGTCGCTCTGATTTTTTGCGACGCAGTCCTTCACGACTTCGAGGGCTTTCCCGACCCTATCAAGCGCCAGGTCCGAAAATTCATCCACGCCGTCGTGGACGCAAATGCGCCGTACCGCGAAAAGAACGTGGTATGCGCCATCGATTATGAAGAGTTCGGTAGCGTCGACGGGTTCCTCATTCCGAACGCGTCGTTGGACATCTTTTTTGACGGCCTCGATTTTGCCGAGAACCTGCAAGGGAAGGATCAGGTTTTCCGGCAGGAGATCGTCGGAGAACACTGTATCAAAAAGGTCCCCAAAAACCCTTCCGCGATCCTTCTTTGCCACTTCAGGCATATCTAGGGCGTAAGCAAGATAGGCCTGACCAGCAGTCTGTGCATCAACACGCTTGTCCTTCGGCTTGGCGGCGTACTGATTGGTTTTCCTCTCATAGTAAAAACCCTTCGCAGCAAGCGCCTGCTCGATCTTGCGCTGAATGAGCGTATTGGCGCGAAGGTCACGACTCTTGATCGGTGTCTGGCTATTAGTGGTCTCTGAAATTTTATGCCCAACCGACGCCTCTTTAGCTTCGATTATCCTAGCGAGGAGGAGGACGTCAGCTACCTCTTCAGGCTTTTCGCGATAAGCCTCAAACAGGGCATTTGAGGTTTGGCCTCCATTGACGATTTGTAAGCCCTTGAGAGTAACTATGGGACTCCGGCTTCCTTTGACGTACGAAAAAGAACTGCATGTAATTGTCAAGCCATTGTTCAAGTACCAAAATAAATGACGTTCATCCGACAACGCGGTTGAGATAATTTCTTTATTTATCGTATTTCGCGAGGAAAGATAAATTCTCACGTTTTCGTCGAATATCGGCGTGTACACTGATCTGTCATCATCAGGGTCTACGATCATGTTAACAAGCTCTCTAGCATCTAGCGTGCATATCAGAGCACGGACGTTTCCGTCCGTTCGTTCATAATAATCCTTATCAACAATCCTGATTTCTCTATCTATTACTGGCTTTTGTGATGAAATAAACAGATCGATAATCTGATCTAGACCATAATGTTGCTCGCGAACGTAGTTGTATTTTTCGATCGATTTTCGAAGGCGACCCTTCTCACCATCGGTCATTTCTTTAGTATTCGAGCAAAAATGAATTTCTATGGATGGGCTCTTTTTGCTTAGGCCCTGCCAGGCTTCCTTCACCTTTTCCCAAAGGATCGGATTGCAACTTTGCTGCATTGTTGGTTCTTGATCCAACAAATCACTGAGAAAAGAGAGAATTTTGTCGATCTCGTTCGACGGAAAATTCGATTTGGTCTTGGAGAACTCGAGGGCATATTTGAACTGGAAGATGTGAATGACGTTTTTCCCGTCGCGCTCGTCGAGAAAGAGCGCATCTACCCCCCTGTCCTTAGATCCATCGGTTATGGCGTCGTACGCTTCCTCATCGGTGATATCCAAGATGGCGGCGACCATCATGGGCATGAAAGCCTTGCTGCTCTCGACAATCCCTAGGTCGGAATCCTTCCACTCTTCGACTTTGTGATCGATTGTGCTGTAGTCGATGAGGGTTGCCATGCTTCGTTTCTCGCTTGGAAATTTTTTCCCGAGTACGGCGACCTTTCTGACGCCGCAATGCCTCGAACGGCACCCTTGGGCGGCCCAGCACCAAATTTCGGGACACGATTCTAATTAGCCGCCCTCAGCGAACTTCCGGGGACACCGCGAATTCCGGGGACACCGGAATTCCGGGGACACAATACGGCACCGGAATTCCGGGGACACAATACGGAATTTGTCGCGACGAGAATGCGCCGCGCAACGTCGGACGCGCTGTCCCCTGGCCCTCTGCCGCTCAGCATCGGATCAATCCGAATCGGAAGCGGATGTTGTTGCCCGGTGCTACCTTTCGATATAGCCGTACCCGTTGCTCGGTACTGCTTGTGCCGCCCCAGAAGCGACCCGAAGGAAAGCCGCGCCCCCTTGTCACGCGAAGAAACCATCAAGCGGCCGAGCGAAATTGTCTCGGCCAACCCAGGTGCCAAGGACCTGCACCTTCACATCAGCTTGCGCCTCGGGCCAGACGATCTCGCGATACTGGAAGGCCGAGAGAAGGACCGAGGCGCCCCGGCACCGACTAAGACGCGACTGCGGGAAGTCGCGTTGCGCATCTACAAGGCACGGCGCCTTCGCAACCGGATCTTCGATCAGGAGCTGTTCGGAGAACCGGCGTGGGACATGCTTCTCGCGCTTTATTGCCTGCCCGACGGCGGCGAACGATTGTCGGTTACGGCACTCAGCCTCACCGCCGACGTTCCGCAGACGACCGGCTATAGATGGCAGACAGTCCTTATCGAGCGAGGTTTGGTCGAACGAGTGGCCGACAAGATGGACGGAAGACGTCAGTTCGTGAACTTGACCGATAAAGGTCGGACTCTGCTCGAAAAGTACCTGACTCGCCTCTGCGATTGGGATACGCCTTTCCCCTCGTAATCGGAACTTCCGACCACAAGTCGGCGCTTCCGAAACGCGCGTTCTTGGCGTGGGGGTGCTGGTGCCCGAAGACAGCAAGAAGGTCCGGCCAACCGACGCGGCTCGACGAGCAGCGGAGCTAGTCACGGAAGCCATGGACTTGCTCGATGCATACGGGGGTTCTCCCGTCGCCGCCGCACATCTTGCGATGGCACAGCAAAAGCTGCGGGAAGACCTTTCGAAACAGCGGTGACCGCGATCCGTGAGGCGGCGGCAAAATTACGCCAATCCGGAGCAGAATAGGCAATCAGCCGGCATGCGCCGGCTCTCGGCTAAGCCTGGCTTAGCCTCGGCGGCTTATGCGCACTTGGCGTAATGGCCCTTGGCGTCTCGGCAGACCTTTGGTTTGGCGGGCTTGGCCGGGCATTTGACGAATTTGCCCTTGGCATCGCGGCAGTGCTGCGCCGCCATCGCGGGGCCGCCCGCCACCAGGCTGAGCGCGGTGAAGGCAAGGATCAGCTTCTTCATTTGTCTCTCCCTCGGCACCGGGAAGGACGAAGCATAAGGCGCCGCGCCGGTACGGCCGATGACTCGAAGATTAAATCCGCCGGTTTCGGCGCGGGCCGACCGAGACAAACGCCGGAACCGAATGGAATCACATAAGTTAGGTTTCGGACCAGAAGACGATTGAATTGATTGTGACCCAGGACAGCTCAGGCGACCGCCAGGAAGCCGAACCCGAACTCGACGAGCTCAGCGGCGAGCTCAACGCAAGCATCGACCGCTGCCGATCGATCCTCGATGATTGGCGCTCGAAAATGGCGGCGAACTCCAACGCGCCCGAAGCCGCGCCCCACCCTGCCAACGACGACGACACCGGCGACGTCGCCTGACCGCCGTTAGGGCGAGTGGGCGGAAACCGTCTGTCTCCGCCCTTCGCAAGGCGCCGGCTCAGCCGCCGCGGAACAGGCCGACGCAATTGTACCAGCTCGTCGGCCACACGAAATGGCCGCGGATCTGCGACATGATCGAGGAGTTGAGCGTGCTCGCCTGGGCAGCGCTCGGCAGCGCGCCTGCGCAAAGGACGAGCAGCGGCAACGCCAGTTTGGCGATCTTCATGATGGCACCTCCATTGATTGGAGGCGCACCCTCGCCCGCCACGGCTAACCCAGGCTTTCGCCCCAGTCCGATTCGGACCAGACGGACGCCTGAGGTCCGTCCGGTACCGATCCGATCAATGCTGAGGCTGAGCCGTTCCCGGTGCTACCGACACGACCTTGACCTGCTCCTGGGCCGAAGGCTGGACCGTCATCGGCGCAGCTGGTGCGCCTACCGTCAGCGGCGCCTGCGGGGCTGCAGCGATGTTCAGCGGCACGTCTTCGTCGATGAAACCCTTTACGGTGGAACCCGCCGGAACGACCGCGCTGGTGCCGGTCATGAAGAAGCCGGCGGGAAGAAACACGAGCCCCGATACCACGGCGGCCGCGACGCCACCCGCGACCCCTTTGTCGTCGAACGTCCCACTCATGTGAATCTGGCGGCCGTTGACGGTGAGGTAAAGGATTCGCGCGGCGAGGTGCCCCGACTTGCCCCACATCCCTTTGTTGCGGACTTCAGTAACTTCCCCGATCGCCGGTGTCCCGACCGGGATTACTGTCACGCCGTTCACCATCACGGGCTCCGAAACCGACATATGGAAGCGCTGCCCGACCCGCACCTGCTTGTGCTTCGTGGTGAGCTCTTCATCCAGCCGGAGCGGCACTTCGGTTCCGGTGCGCAGAATGGCGCTGGTCGTTGCTGGCGCCGAAATCGGTGCGGCAGTCGCAGCCTGAGCTGCCTGTGCGGCGGGTGCCGGCGGATAGTAGGTCGTAACCGGCTGGCCTGCCGCCTGCGCGGCAAGGAGCAGAAGAATAGTCATCGCAATCCCCCTTCGTGAGACTCGCCCCCGAGCAGAGCCATTCTGCTCTCGTTAATTCGCTGCAGGCAAACAAATTCCTAACGGTTCCTCGCGACCGCGGTCAGAAACTTCTGTCCTACAGCAGCCGGATTGTGACACCGTGGGCGCGCAGCCGGAAACTGCTGCACGGCTCTTTCAGATCGTCAGTCCCGCGGATCGCAATCCGGTATTCCGCTACCCGAACTTCGCGAAGTTCGCGGTGGAACGCCGACCGTGTGTTTTTTGGGTGACCTTCGCGAACTTCCGTTCGATGGAGCCGCAGGCCGCCGCTTTCACTCGCGGTTCACGTTGGCGGCCGGTAAAAGCCGCGTCTCCGCCCTCGTCTTACCGGATCGAAGCCCCCCGCCTTGCTTTCCTACCGGCTCCCTTCCGACCGCGACCGAACGCCGCTTCAGCGCCGCCTGACCGGCCTCGGCCTCGCCGTCGGGGTCAACCTGCTGCTCCTTCTGGCGCTGCTCACGCTCGGCGTGATCCCGGTGCCGGTGTCCCGGTCGGCCGCGCCGTTGATCGTCGACCTGCTGCCCTCGCCCTCCGCTTCGCCGTCGGCCTCGCGAAGCCGCAGCCCGGCGAAGGCGAAGGAGGCGAAGGAGGTCACCCCGCGCCCCGTCCCGCCGAAGCCGGCGCAGCCGGTGCCCGACAAGCCGAAGCTTCCGACCACCAATCCGCTTCCGCTTCTCGAGCTGAGCTCCGCCGATTTCGCCGCTTCGGACATCAGCAAGCTGCCCAAGGCGAGCGACAGCCCGGGGGCGGGCGATTCGGCGGTGGTCGGCCGGGCGCCCAACGGCGAGGTGCTCTACGCGGCCGAATGGGCCCGCCACCCGACCGACGCGGAGCTTTCCGGCTACCTCCCGGCCAACGCACCCGACGGCTACGGCCTGGTCGCCTGCAGGACGATCCCGGACGACCGAGTCGACGACTGCATCGAGCTGGAGAATTACCCCGCCGGCTCGCACCTCGCCCGGGCGGTTCGCCAGGCGGCGTGGCAGTTCCGGGTCCGCCCGCCGCGCAAGAACGGCAAGCCGCTCATCGGCGAGTGGGTCCGGATCCGGATCGATTATTACCGGGTGAGCGGCTGAGCCGCCGCATCGGCGCTATCCGACCTCGACCGGCTGCAGCCCGGCGGTCCGGGCGATCTCCAGCGCCTCCCCGGTGCTTGCCGCGCCCAGCCGGTCGAGCATCTTGGCGCGGTGCATCTCGACCGTTCGCGGGCTCAGCCCGAGCGCGCGGCCGATGAGCTTGTTCGACGCTCCCGAAAGCAGCCGCTCGAGGACGTCGCGCTCGCGTGGCGAAAGGCTGTCGATCCGCTGCCTCGCCTCGATCGCCGCTCGCTTCTCGCGAAGCGTGCCGGCAAGCGTCGAATCGAGCGCGTCGAGCCGGTCCAGCAGCTCGGGCGCTGCGAACGGCTTTTCGATGAAGTCGATGGCGCCCGCCCGGATCGTCCGAACCGCCGTTCGGATCTCGCCCGCGCCCGTGACCATGACGATCGCGAACCGGTCGAGCTCGGGAATTCCCGATTCGAGCAGTTCGAGCCCGCTCGTCCCCGGCAGGTGCAGGTCGAGAAGCAGGAGCCCCGGCTCCAGCTCGGCCGAGCGGGCGATGAAGCTGTGCGGCGAATCGAAGCCTTCGACGAGCCAGCCATTGGTGGAAAGGAGGAATTCGAGCGATTTCCGGAAGGCGTCGTCGTCGTCGACGATATAGGCCCGCTTCACCCGTCTGCCGGTGCCCCCCGCCTCGTCGGGCGTCGAATCTAACATCATTGTGTCACCGGCTTTGCCAACGCCTGCGAGCAGGGATGGTTCTCGCCGAGCCGCCGGGGCACCGTAGAACTACCGTAAGTAGCCACCCGATATGTCGCTTCGCGCCGATCCGGACCAAATGCCCGCAACACACAGCGAGACAACAGGGGACGGGAATGGCCGAGGCAGCACTGAAGAGGATGGGCGACCAGCCCTGGGGGGATGCCTCGGCCGCCCGTGAAGCAAGCGCCGGGCAAGGCGTGGTCTATCCATTCGTCAGCAAGGACTCCGCTCCGGAAGTCGGAATGGCCGGCCGGGTCGCGCAGTGGCTGTCGGTGGTCCGCCGCTACCAGAAGAAGCATTTCCCCGGCGCCCTTGGAAGCGACGCCTGCTGGGCGGTTCTTCTCCAGCTCTATGCGGCCCACGTCTACCAGCACCGAATCTACATCCACACGCTCACCGACCGCACCGGAGTTCCGGGAACGAGCGTCCTTCGCGCACTCGAGACCCTGACCGCTGCCGGCTTTGCGAGCCGGTCCGAGGATCGTTTCGACCGTCGCCGAGTGATCGTCGAGCTCACCGAAGCGGGCGCGTCGGCAATGAAGGAATGCCTTCTCAACTCCGGCTCCCGGGCCGAATTTTTCTAGAGGGACGGCGATGACCACGACTTCCCGCGATTTCTGGATGAGCAGGCTGGGCGAAGCGCTCGACAAGGCCGTCGGCGCTCCGACCGAGGATTCGCGCCTCGCCTATCTGAAGCTCGCCCGCCATTATTGCGCGATGCAGGAGCGGTCGAACCGGCGCAGCGGACAGTCCTCGGCGTCCGGAAGCGACCCGATTTTCTCCGCTGCAACGCAAGCATGGCGGCACGATTTTCATTCGGTGCATGACGCGCTGATGCAGGCGGCGTAGACCGGCTTTCGCCCCCAGTGAATCGGGGCAGACGCAGTTTCGCTCGGCTCTGCCGAGGAAGCTGTTCGGTAGGAGTCAGCGGGGGATGACGACTCGACAGGTCTATGTGATCGACGACGATCCGGACATGCTTCGCTCGACCGAATTCCTGCTCCAGTCCATGGGCAATGGCGTCGAATGCTTCGCGGACGGCGACCTGTTCCTCGAAGCCCTGCCCTCGCTTCGGCCGGGCTGCATCATCACCGATCTCAGCATGCCCCACATCAGCGGTCATGCCCTGAAGGCCACGCTCGACGAGCGGGGGGTCGCCTGGCCGATGATCCTCATGACCAGCGAAGACGGGCAAACGCGCCGCGACGCCGAAGCGAGAGGGTTCGCGGGCTATCTCAGCAAGCCCTTTTCCGCCGATGCGCTGGCGGCCGCGCTCGACACGGCCTTCGAAGCCCTGGAGCGGCGCGGCTCGTAACGGCAGTCTCTGCACGGTCAGGGATTTTCCGCCTTCGGCAAAGTGAACAAGAAGGCCGCACCCCCACCCTCGGGGTTCTGTGCCCACATCCTTCCGCCATGTGCCTCGACGATGGTTCGGCTGATCGACAATCCCAGCCCCTGCCCGCCGCTCGTCGACCCGCCGCCCGGTTTGAACAGCGAAGCCACGCGTTCGCGCGGAATCCCAGGCCCGAAATCGCGAACCTCGACAGTAACCTCGTCCCGCCCGGCCCGAGCGGCGATCGCAATCCTGGCCTCGTTCGCCGCACCCGCCGCCTGGCACGCATTGCGGATCACATTGAGCAGGACCTGCTCGATCTGGATCTCGTTCACCAGCAAAGCATCGGAATCGCGATCGACGTCGAGGTTGAGCTTCAGATTTTCACAGGCCCCGCCTGCCTGCAGAGGCCTCACTGCGTTCGCGACCATCGTGCGAAGCGACGTCCGCTTCCTGCTCGAAGATGCGTTGGAAACCAGGTTGCGCGCCTGTCGGACGATTTCGCCCGCACGGTGAATCTGGGTTTCCGCCTCATCGAGCCCCGATACGAGGGTGGCCTGCATGTCGCCCTTGAGCCCGGCGGCGATGCGCTTTCCGGCCCCGACATAGTTCACCGCCGCCGCAAGCGGCTGGTTCAGCTCGTGCGCCAGGGTGGCTGCCATTGTTCCCATCGCGGTCTCGGTCTGCACCTGGCGAAGCTCTGCCTGCAGCTGGGCCTCCCGCTCGCGCAATTGCTTCAAATGGGCGGCAAAGCTCAGCATCGCGCCGCTGGTGACGATGAACACGCCGACGCTGGCAATGTCGTCGATGGACAGGACGGGAGGAAGGCCCGGGCCCATGAAGACGAGCGTCCCGAGCACAAGGCTGAGGATCATCGCAACGAGCCCCGGACCGGTCCCATAGCGTCCCGCCGCGATGACGATCGCCGCCGTGAAAATCAGGAATGGTGAGCGCTCGAGAAGAAGCGAGCCGAGCGCGTAGCGGATTGCGAATGCGACGAGGACAAGGAGGACGGCGGAAACATAGGGGTAAGCGACATCGCCGAACCGGGCCTGTCCGAAAGGCTCCGCCGCTGTCGTCTTTGTCGATTCGGAGCCGCTCGGTTGCATCGTTGCAATCCGCTGATGGTCCGAGCCCACCGAGAGAAGCGGCTTTGACACGCACAGTCAATGCCGCGCGCTCGAATCCGTTCACTCCAATGGGCGAGGTGGCGACGCCGCCGGAGCTCGCTAAAGTTCAGCGACGCCGCCGGTCCGAAGCTTTGCGCGCGCAGTCTTAGGGTCGGGTGACCGAAAGTGGTTACCGAAATCCTGCGCCAAGTTGGGACAATTCGGGCAGCCACGAAACCAATCCGCCCGCGCTGGTTTTTGCCTTTCGAGCCGGGAGGGGCGGTCGCGAGCAAGACGTCCCTTCCGTCTCGCCCGCCGCTAAGGAAACGGAGGCGAAACTGACCGTCCATTCACTCGCTCTCAAACGGGATTCCCGCCGGTCGAAGCGCAACTCGGTCCTGATGCGCGCGACGCTCATCGGGACCGACGGAGCGCAGACCGTGCGCGTGAAGGACCTTACCAGCGAGGGCGCGGGAATCGCCTGCCAGGTGCCGGTGGAGGTCGGCTCCGACGTCATCCTCCGGCGCGGCGACCTGTTCATCGCCGCCCGCGTGGTGTGGGCGGACGGAATGGGGGCCGGCCTGCAATTCTACCGCGCCGTCGAGCCGGAAGAGCTCGCGGCCTCGTTCATGCTTTCCTAGCCGTTCGCGTTGACCACGTCCGCGTTGGCGCCCGACGGCGCCGCACCGCCGAACCCGCACTGTTTCTGCTCCATCGGAATCTGCTTGGTGATCCGGGTCGCGTTCTCCGAATAAGCCTGGGTCACCGAACCGCTGTTCACGGTCTTTCCGCGCAGCGGGCTGACGCCTGCACAAATGTGGAAGACGTGCGGAGTCGCGGACTTTTTCGCGCCGCTTTCCGGAGCGATCCAATAGACGACATCCTGGCCGCCGGTCGCCTCGGCAACCGTCTTGCTGTCGCGGGCGATGTCCTTGGCCTGCTCCGCCACCTCGGGCGAGCAATCGGTGGTCGGCTGATTGGCTTTAATCTCGGCCGCGCACTTGTTCATGTCCTGGGTGTACTGCTCGACCGACGGCGGGTTGAAGTCGATTCCGATCAGCGCCGCGCCCGCCGCAAGCACCACGCCGATCCCGCCGGCGATCTTCTTGTTCTTGGGATCCATGTCCTTGTCCATGAAGATCAGGACAATGAGCGGCAGGAATGCGATCACCGTGATGATCGCGCCGAGCTGGTTCTGGAAAAAGAAGCGCGCTGGATCCGAGCGGCGGGCAGGATCCTGCCTGTTCGCCGCCTTCCACATCAGGCTTCCGGCGATTGCGAAAATCGCGATGACGACAAGCAGGCCGATCAGCAGCGGCAGGTTTCCGTGATCGAACTTGTGCTGACGCAGCAGGACGATGCCGGCCACTTCCGTCCCGATCGCGACGATCCAGGACAGCGCCGCCAAAATGCGAAGGCGCGTGGCGGCTGACTTCTGGCCGTGCGTGGCGCGCCATTCCTGGGTGACGTCAACTTCTGGAGCGGGCTTGTTGTCTGCCATGTTCAAATCCCCCGTTTGTCGACACGTGGACGACGGATGTGAGAAGCCGAAACCTATCCGAATCGTAACGGCATGCACATGAATTTCGGCGACTCCGTCGGCCGGTGAGTCCCTTGCCCTGGGGACTGGCCTTGCCTAGCCAGATGGGGCTCGCATCGATGAGGGGCCCGGCATGAGCATTACCTCGTTTCTCTACAGGCTCGCGCGCCTTTCCGCCGACGCGCGCGCGGTCGAGCGATCGGTCGAGACGGGCTCCCCGACGCCGATCGTCCGAAGAGCGGCCAACAAGCTGTGGGGCCGCAACGTCATTTCGAAAATGTGGTGGAGGCGCTGAGCGCTAGGCGGCTGGGACAGCGCGCTTCTGGTCGACTGCTCCGGGAACCGGCTCGCCGGAGTCCCTGCCCTGCCCGACGATCCTGTTATGCTCGTCGACATGAACGACAGTCGGCTTCATCGCCCGAGCCTCGGCGTCATCGACCGTCGCGTAACTCATGATGATGACCAGGTCGCCCGCATTCACCAGATGGGCAGCAGCGCCGTTGATGCCGATGATCCCGCTGCCCGCCGGCGCCGGGATCACATAGGTCTCGAGCCTCGAACCGTTGGTGATGTCCGCGATCACCACCTGCTCGTTTTCCAGCAGGTCGGCGGCCTCCATCAGCGATCGGTCGATGGCGATCGAGCCGACATAGTGGAGGTCGGCCTGGGTCACCGTCGCCCGGTGGATCTTCGATTTCAGCATAACCCGCATCACCTGGGCTGCTCCTTCGTGAAGTCGGTCCGTCGAAACATTTGAACTGCACAGCCCCGAATCAAGTGCTGCACCGCAATATCGCACTTGCAGCATGAGGTCCAAATTCCCAACTCTCGGGGCGCCGGCGTGGGGGAATTCCCCAACCGGCCGCTAGCCAGCGTAGCCAATACACTGAATTCGCGCAATTTTGTGGTTTTGGCACACTGCTTGCTTTGAAATTGGCGACAACGCCAACAGGAGATTTTCGATGTCGACCGCCGCCAACGCCCAGTTCGCGAATAGCCAGGATTCGAACGACAAGGTTGCGCTTCCGCTGCGCAACGACACCTTCCTGGGCGTTTGCGAGGCGATCGGGCAGGACTTCGGGATCAATCCCAACTGGCTGCGGGTCGCGTTCGCCCCCTTCATCCTGCTCAGCCCGATAATCACGCTCGGCGTCTATCTGGGTCTTGGAGCCATTGTCGCGGCATCGCGCTGGTTCTTCCCGGTCGAATCGCGGTCGTCCAAAGCCGATACGGCGGAAGCGCCGCAACCGGTCGAGGCCGACGAAACTGTCGAGGAGCGGCTGGCCGCCTGAGCCGCAAAGGTCCGCCTGGGGAAATCCCGTGCCCCAGATGCGGTAAACCCCGCCGGTTTGACCCGGCGGGGTTCCCATGCTTCTGACCCGAAAGTCCGAAGCACGAGACGAATTTACCGCAGCCGCCGGCGGAGTCGAGCCCGAAAAAGCAACGCACCGCAAATAATTGTGCAGGAATCGGTGCATAAGGCTGTGGATTGTTCCGCCCGCGCAAAAGCCGCCGTTTACCGCGGTCACCGAAATCCTAAGCCCGCATAAACCTCGTCTTTACGCCCTTGCGTTACGCCATCGCCGTAGACCCGTCCCCGGACCTGGACGGAGGGAAGGACGCGAATGGCGATTAATCGGTTCGTCGACCGTGCAGCGGTTAGCGCCGCGGAGGCCCAGCTTGCGCGGGTTTCCGCCGAAGGCTGCGCGCGGCATCCGCACCTCGCCGCGCTTATCGAAGGAGCGGGCCAGCACTCCGCTCGCGACATTGCCGATTCCATTCACTTGCTCTGCAGCGTCCATGGCCACCACCCCGGGATGATCGAGCTCGCGCTCGATCTTTGCCCCGACGGCCCCGCTCGCCAGTGGCTTGGCCGCGCCGCCGACGCCTTCGAGCGCGAGCGCCTTTATCTCGTCCGCCTGACCGCCGCCGTCGGCCCGCTGCCGAGCACTCCGGGTGCCGCCGAGACCGAAGCGACCCTGGTGGCGCAACGGCACGCACTGGAAATCCTCGCCAGGTCGGAGCGGCGGGGCTGCGCGCTTGGAGCTGCAACCGCCCTCGTTTCCGACTGGTGGCCGATCCGTCGCCTCCTCGACCGCGCGGCGTCGCGGGCGGGAATCG
>JBQCIU010000075.1:0-5749 GCA_051953395.1 Sphingomicrobium sp. | reverse complement strand
CCGCCCCCTGGGGGGGGGGGGGCCCCCCCGCCGGCGCCCCCCCCCCCTCTGTCAGCCCGTCGGCCTGACATCTCCCCCCGAGGGGGAGAGGCGACGTCCGCTCACGCATCGACAAACTCCTCGCAGCGGTCGCACAAATCTCCGTCCTCCTCGACCTCGGGCAGGTAGCGCCAGCAGCGCCCGCACTTGTGGTTACGGGTCTCTGAAATTTTCAGCGTGTCGCCCTGATGAACCGTTGAAGAAATGAACAGCTCGGCAAGCAGGCCCGCGGCGGCGGGAAGCTCGGGAAGGGTAACTTCCGCCTCCAGGCTCGACCCGATGACTTTCTCGCGGCGGAGCGGCTCGATCGCCTCGGTCACCGTGGAGCGAAGCTCGCGCAGCCGCTTCCACTGCGCGTCGTCGACGCGAAGCTCAGGTGGCAGGTGGATGTTCGGCCATTCGAGCAGGTGGACGCTGCCGGCGTCGGGGAAGCGGGTCCCCCAGACTTCTTCGGCGGTGAAGACCAGCACCGGCGCGGCGTAGCGGACAAGGGCCATGAACAGCAGGTCGAGCACCGAGCGATAGGCTTTGCGGGTCTGGGATTGCTCGCCGGTCAGCGCGTTGACGTCGCAATAAAGGACGTCCTTGCGAATATCGAAATAGAAGGCGCTCAGGTCCTCATTGCAAAAATCCGTCAGCGCCCGGACGTAATCGTTGAAATCGAAGGCCTCGATAGCGTGGTGAAGCCGCTCGTCGAGGTCCGAGAGAAGGCCGAGCATGTAGCGTTCGAGCTCGGGCATCTCCGCCGGGACGACGCCATCCGCTCCGTCGAATCCGCTGAGCGCGCCGAGTAGATAGCGGAACGTGTTGCGGAGCTTGCGGTATTGATCGGCGACGCCGCCCAGGATTTCCTTCCCGATGCGGTGATCTTCGGTGAAATCGACCGACAGCGCCCAGAGCCTCAGGATATCGGCGCCATAGTCCTTCATCAGGTCGATGGGGCTGATCGTGTTGCCCAGCGACTTGGACATCTTCATCCCCTTGGCATCCATCGTGAAGCCGTGGGTCAGAACCGCATCGTAGGGCGCGCGCCCACGGGTTCCGCAGCTTTCGAGGAGCGAGGACTGGAACCAGCCGCGATGCTGGTCGCTGCCTTCGAGATAGAGGTCGGCGGGCCACGTCTCGTCAGGCCAGCGGCCGCTTTCGAGCACGAAGACGTGCGTGCAGCCGCTGTCGAACCAGACGTCGAGGATATCCCCGACCATTTCGTAATCTTGCGGGTTGCGGTCGGGGCCAAGGAAATGCGCAGCATTGTCGGGCGACCAGGCGTCGACGCCCTGCTCGCGGATCGCCTGCACGATCCGATGATTGACGTGGGAGTCGACCAGGAGCTCGCCGCTTGTCCGCTCCACGAAGAGCGCGATCGGGACTCCCCAGGCGCGCTGGCGGCTGATCACCCAGTCGGGACGGCCTTCGACCATCGATCCGATGCGGTTGCGGCCCTTTTCGGGGACGAATCGCGTGTCGGCGATCGACTGCAGGGCGACCTGGCGAAGCGACGGCGAGGCGCAGAAATCCTCGTCCGCCATATTGAGCGCTCCGCCTTCGCCTTCCCACCTTTTCTCCGCGCGTGTCTTGGGGCTGAAGTGGGTCAGAGGGCGGTCCATGCCGATGAACCATTGCGGGGTGCAGCGGTAGATGACCTTTGCCTTCGACCGCCAGCTGTGCGGATAGCTGTGCTTGAAGTCGGCGCTCGCCGCGAGCAGCGCGCCGCTGTCACGAAGGTCGGTGCAGATCGGACCGTCGGGCGCGTTGAACTTGGCGTTGATGACGCTTCCTTGCCCGCCAAGCCACAGCCAGTCGTCGCGATAGAATCCGCCGCCATTGACCGCGAAGACCGGGTCGATGCCGTTTGCGCGGCAAAGCTCGAAATCGTCCTCGCCATGGTCGGGCGCCATGTGGACAAGCCCCGTGCCCTGATCGGTCGTAACGAAGTCGCCCGGGAGGAATGGTCGCGGCCTGGCGAAGAACCCGCCGAGCTTGTGCATCGGGTGACGAGCGATCGTGCCGGCGAGGTCGGAGCCTTTAATGTGCTTGGTTTCAAACAGACCAAGCAAATCGGGAACCTGCCCGCCCAAATCGGACCAATCTGCGGCCGCAGCGGCCTCCTTCAATCGAGCAATGAAGCTGTCAAAGAGCTCATTCGCGACGAGCAGCTTTGCACCGATTGGCAGACCCAGCGAACTTAGGCGCTTATCGGAAAGGGTAGTCTCCTTCGCGCCCATGCCCGGATCGGAGTAGAGCTGGAAAAGGTAGTAATCCTCGTCCGGCCCGTAAGCGATCGCCTGGTTGACCGGGATCGTCCACGGCGTCGTTGTCCAGATGACGGCACGGGCGCCGACCAGCTCGGGGATCGGGCTCTCTACGATCTCGAACGCGACATCGATCTGGGTCGAGACGATATCCTCATATTCGATCTCGGCTTCGGCCAGCGCGGTCTTCTCGACCGGCGACCACATCACCGGCTTGGCGCCGCGGTAGAGCTGGCCGGTCTCGGCGAACTTGAACAGCTCGGAGACGATGGTCGCCTCGCTCTCATACTGCATCGTCAGATACGGATGGTCCCAGTCGGCGCCGATGCCTAGCCGTTTCAGCTGCTCGCGCTGCACGTCCACCCAATGCTGGGCATAGGCGCGGCACTCGGCCCGGAACTCCTTGACCGGCACCTCGTCCTTGTTGAGCTTCTTCTTTCGATACTGCTCCTCGACCTTCCACTCGATCGGAAGACCGTGGCAGTCCCAACCGGGGACGTAGGGCGCATCCTTGCCAAGCAGGGTCTGGGTCCGGACCACCATGTCCTTGAGGACGTGGTTCAGCGCGTGGCCGATATGGATGTCGCCGTTGGCGTAGGGCGGGCCGTCGTGGAAGATGAACTTTTCGCGGCCGGCGCGCGCACGGCGGATCTCGCCGTAGAGGTCCTGTTCCTCCCAGCGGGCAAGGATCGCCGGCTCCTTCTGCGGAAGACCGGCCTTCATCGGGAAGTCGGTCTTCGGAAGGAAAACGGTCGGCCGGTAATCGGGTTTGTCGGGCGCTTCGGACATCTTCGGTGGCGGCTCTAGCGGGCGGTTTGCCCAATGCAAACCGTCATTGCGAGAAGAGTGTCGCGCGCAGCCTGTCTCCCAGACAGGCGAGCACGGCACTGGCGACGCGGCAATCCAGACCGCCTCTGGATTGCTTCGCTACGCTCGCAATGACCATTATTCGGCAGCGAGAATCCGCCGCGCTTCCGCCTCGTCCTCGCGCATCCGCTCGACCAGAGCGTCGATGCTGTCGAACTTCGCCTCCGCCCGGATGTACGCGATGAGATCGACCTCGATCGTCCGGCCGTAAAGGTCGCCCTCCCAATCGAAGACGTAGGTCTCGAGGACCTCCTCGCCGCCGTCGAACATGGGCCGGACTCCAAAGCTCGCGACTCCGCTATGCTCGCTGCCGTCGTCGAGCCGAACGCGGACCGCGTAAATGCCGTGCGCCGGGCGCTGGTACCGGCCGAGCGAGACATTGGCGGTCGGGAAGCCGAGATCGTGACCGCGCCCGTCGCCGCGCTCGACGACCGCTTCGATCGCGAACGGCCGGGTCAGCAGGTGCGTCGCAGCCGCCGGGTCTCCGGCCGCCAGCGCCTGGCGGATTCGGCTGGACGACACAGGCTCGCCGTCGAGGATGACCGGCGCGACCGTCTCCGCCTCGATGCCGTGGTTTGCACCGAGCGTCCGCATGACCTCCGCATTGCCCGCTCGGCCGCGGCCGAAGGTGAAGTCCGTTCCGGTAACGACGGCTGCGACGCCCAGCTTCTTCGCCAGGATTTCGGCGACGAAGTCCTCCGCGCTGGTGCTCGCCAGGGCCTTGTCGAAGTTGAAGACCAGCATCCCGTCGGCCCCCGCATGGGCGAACAGCCGCTCGCGCTGGTCGAGGCTGGTCAGGCGGAAGGGCGGGACGTCGGGCTTGAAATAGCGCACCGGGTGCGGCTCGAAGGTGGCGACGATCACCGGCCGCCGCTCGTGGAAGCCGAGCGCGATGGCGCGGCTGACGACCGCCTGGTGGCCGAGGTGGAAACCGTCGAAATTGCCGAGCGCGATGACGCTCCCGCGGAGGGCGTCGGGCAGCGGCTGGTCGTGGGTCAGGCGGATCATCGTCGCGCCTGTATCGGGGCGAGCCCGCGACGGCAATTCACCGGTGGGGAGGTGCCGCCTAAGCAACCGGTATTCGTGTATCGCCAGAAGGATGACCACGAGGTCGAGAACCGAGAGGAGGATGAGGCTGAACTCGTGCGTGTAGCTGTAGCGATAGAGCTGGTAGGCGATGAAGGCGCCGAACACGACGAAGCTGGCGGGATAGGCCCAGAGCTTCTGACGAAGAAGGCCGAGAACGAGCAAGCCTTTCACGATCCCGTGGCTGAGCAGATAGAATGCGTAGAAATGATGGGCCTCGACCGAAAAGCCCCCCGCGAATTTGGTCAGGTGCCTGGCAAGGAAATCATTCGGATCCTCGATCAGCTCGCTACGCGTGAGGCGATCGATGACCTCGACCACGGTTGCAGTGCTGACGAGGGTGAGAAGCAGGCCGCTCACGATCTCGATCAGCGCATGCAAACCCTTGAGAGCGACGCTGAGCTCGAATAGCTGGTGGATCCGTTTCTCGCGCATCGGCTTGCCTTAACGCGCTGCCTTGACTTGGGACGCCCCCAATCCTACATCGCCGCCATCCCGATCAACCGGTTTCCGGCGGCGCACTCGTGCGCGCGTCGGTTTTTCGTTTGGACGGGGTGCCAACTAGCGAGGAGATAGGAGTCGGGTTTCGCGTGGGTTTCCCCTCGCAAAGCTGACCCTGTGGAGCTGAAAAAGGAAGCAGAATGGCACGTATCGCCGGCGTCAACATCCCAACGAACAAGCGCGTCGAAGTCGCGCTCACCTACATCCACGGAATCGGCCCGACCACGGCCAAGCAGATCATCGCCAAGCTCGGAATCGCTCCGGAGCGGCGGGTCCAGGACCTGACCGACCAGGAAGTCCTGCACATCCGCGAGGAAATCGACGCGAACCAGACCGTCGAAGGCGACCTTCGCCGCGAGACCGCGATGAACATCAAGCGGCTGATGGACCTCGCCTCCTACCGGGGCCTGAGGCACCGCAAGGGCCTGCCCGTCCGCGGCCAGCGCACGCACACCAACGCGCGCACCCGCAAGGGCAAGGCGAAGCCGATCGCGGGCAAGAAAAAGTAACCCCGCGCAGCTGCAACTCACGCCCGTCGGAGACGATCGGGGCGAACGAATTTAGAGGATTGTAGGAATGGCCCAGGCACCGCAGCGCCTCCGCAGAAGGGAGCGCAAGAATATCACGGCCGGCGTCGCTCACGTGAACGCCAGCTTCAACAACACGATGATCACCATCACCGACGCTCAGGGCAACGCCATCGCGTGGAGCTCGGCGGGAATGATGGGCTTCAAGGGAAGCCGCAAGTCAACCCCGTACGCGGCGCAGGTCGCGGCGGAAGACGCCGGCCGCAAGGCCGCGGACCACGGCGTCCGCACGTTCGAGGTCGAGGTCAGACGCTCGCTGTAGACGATGTCCCAGCCGAGGAAGCGGGTGACCTTGCCGTCGACCAGCACCGGCCTGTCGTTGAACTCGGTCGAGACGACCTGCACCTGATTGAGCAGATCGGCCTCGCCCTGCGAGTTCGCGATCCACGTCAGCGGCTCGCCGTCGACGTCGACCTG
>JBQCIU010000074.1:0-15379 GCA_051953395.1 Sphingomicrobium sp. | reverse complement strand
CCTTGAAATTCTCGACGACCACGTCGGCATAGCCGGCGAGGCGGCGGACGAGCGCAGCACCCTCTTCCGTCGCGAAATCGATGGCCGCGGAGCGCTTTCCGCGATTGGCCGAGAGGAAGTAGGCGGCGACCTTCTGCCCGTCGCGGACGTGCCATGGCGGGCCCCAGTGGCGCGTGTCGTCCCCCGCCCCCGGCCGCTCGATCTTGATGACCTCGGCGCCGAGATCGGCAAGCAATTGCGTGCACCAGGGACCGGCGAGCACTCGGCTGAGGTCGAGAACGCGGATTCCCGCAAGCGGCGCATTCACGCCGCGCGTCTCCGCCACGGCCGGCGGTCAGCGAGGATCGCCTGCGCCGCGTTGTGCCCCGGCGCGCCGGTGACTCCGCCGCCGGGATGGGCGCCCGATCCGCACAGATAGAGGCCCTTGATCGGCATCCGGTAATCCGCTGCTCCGATCATCGGCCGGGCGCTGAACAACTGGTCGAGACTCATCTTCCCGTGGAAGATGTCGCCTCCGATGAGGCCGAACCTCCGCTCGAGATCCAAAGGCGAATGAATTTGGCGCCCGACGATGGACTTGGCGAAGCCCGGCGCATGCGCATCGACCGTCGCGATGACCGTGTCCGCGGCCTTCTCCCGCTCGGTCTCCCAGCTCCGGCCGGGGCCGAGGTCGTAGCGGAAATGCTGGCAGAACAGCGACGCGACATGCTTGCCCTTCGGGGCGAGCGTGGTGTCGAGCGTCGACGGGATCAGCATCTCGACGATCGGCTGCTTCGACCAGCCGTTCACCCGCGCGTCGATATAGGCGCGGTCCATGTAGGCGAGGCTCGGCGCGACGATGATCCCGGCGGTGAGATGGTCGCCCTTCTTCGGAAGCACCGTGAACTTCGGAAGCTCGGACAGCGCGACGTTCATGCGGAAGGTCGCGCTTTCGCACCGCCAGCCGTGCATCCGCGAAGCGACGTCCGAATCGACCGCGCCTTCCGGAACCAGCCGGTCGAACAGCAGCTTCGGATTGACGCCTGCGACGACGATGGGAGCGCGCATTGCCTTGCCGCCGGCCACGACGCCCGCGGCGCGTCCGCGCTCGACGATCAGTTCCTCGACGGGCGTGTTGAGGATGATGTCGACGCCCTTCTCGCGGCAGGCGCGCGCCATCGCCTGGGTAATCGAACCCATCCCGCCAATGGCATGGCCCCAGGCGCCTTCGACCCCGGCCGCCTCACCAAACAGGTGATGGAGAAGCACATAGGCTGAACCGGAATCGTATGGTGAAGCGAAATTCCCGACGACTCCGTCGAAGCCGAACAGCGCCTTTGTCAGGTCGTTCTGGAAATGCCGGTCGAGCACGTCGCCCGCGCTCTTCACCGCGAAATCGTAGACCACCCGCGTTTCCGCCAGCGATAGGCCCATCATGTCGCGCCCGAGACTCAGCAGCTTGGGGATCGCGCTTGCCGTGCGGCCCACGTTCGGAGGCGCGCGCAGCAGCCATTTCTTCAGCAGCCGAACCACCGTCTCGAGCTCGGCGAGATAGCGGTCGTAACCTTCGGCGTCGGCGGGGTTCAGCCGCTTGATCTCCTTGCGGGTGAGGCCGCCACGGCCAGCGAGCAGATAATCGCCGTCGCCGGGAAGGAAATTATCCCGCTTCCTGAGCACGACCTTCAGCCCGTGCCGCTCCAGCTCCATGTCGCGAATGACCTTGGGCTGCAGAAGGCTGACGGTGTAGCTCGCCGCCGAATTGCGGAAACCGGGCAGGAATTCATCGGTGACGGCCGCCCCGCCGACCTTGTCCGATGCCTCCAGCACCGTGACCTTCAGCCCCTTGCGAGCAAGATAGTAAGCGCAGGTGAGGCCGTTGTGCCCCGCTCCGATGATGATCGCCTCGTTGCTCACCGCATCAGCACCAATTCTTCCGCCATGGTCGGGTGGAGTGCCACCGTCGCATCGAAATCCGCCTTTGTCAGCTTGCCTTTGACGGCGATGGCCGCCGCCTGAAGGATTTCCGGCGCATCCGGGCCGATCATGTGCACGCCGACGATCCGGTCGCTGCCCTCGTCGACCACCAGCTTGTAGAGCGAGCGCTCGTTCCGCCCCGCGAGCACGTTCTTCATCGCCCGGAAATCGGACGTGTAGGTCTTTGCCGCGCCAAGCTTCTCGCGCGCCTGCCCCTCCGTCATCCCCACTGCCGCGATTGGCGGGTGGCTGAATACCGCCGACGGTATGCAGCCGTAGTCGACTCGTGACGGGATGTTGCCGAAGAAGGTGTCGGCGAATGCCTGGCCCTCGCGGATCGCCACCGGCGTCAGCTGCACGCGGTTCGTGACGTCGCCGACCGCGAAAATCGAATCGACCGACGACCGGTTGTCGTCGTCCACCTTCACCGCGCCATGCTTGCCGAGCTCGACTCCCGCATCCTCGCAGCCAAGGCCCTCCGTATTTGGGATGCGCCCGGCGGCGATCAGCAGCTGGTCGGCCTCGATGTCGTCGCAGCCCGTCATCGCCAGCTTGAGGCGGCCGCTCGCAAGCTTCTCGATATGCTCGATCTTGGCGTTGAACTTGAAGTCAATTCCCTTTCGGATCGAGATCTGGATGAGGCGGTCGACGACCTGCTGGTCATAACCCCGAAGCAGCACGTCCGTCCGGTTCACCAGAGTCACGCTCGACCCGAACTCGTTGAAGATGCCGGCGAATTCATTGGCGATATAGCCGCCGCCGACAATCACGATGCGCTCCGGGATCTTGTCCAGGTTGAAGGTCTCGTTGGAGCTGATCGCGTGCTCGATGCCCGGAATGTCCAGCATCTGCGGCCGGGCGCCAGTCGCGATCAGGATCTTGCCCGCGGTCACTTCTCGCCCGGAGGCCAGCCGCACCGAATTCGGACCGGTGATCACCGCCCGCTCGCGGAAAATCTCGACCTCGTGATTGTTGAGCGTGTCGGTGTAGGCGCCCTCGATTCGGGTGACCTCGGCGAGGACATTGTCGCGAAGCACCTGCCAGTTGAATTTTTTCGTCGGAATGTCCCATCCGAACATCGCCGCGTCGTTGATGTCCTCGGCGAAATGCGCGCCGTAGACGAGCAGCTTCTTCGGCACGCAGCCGCGGATCACGCAGGTGCCGCCGACTCGATATTCCTCCGCAACGGCAACCTTGGCGCCATGGGCTGCGGCGATTCGGGACGCGCGCACTCCGCCCGACCCCGCTCCAATCACAAACAGGTCGAAATCAGCCACGCTCGCCTCCAATCGCTGCCAGCCACACGCTTCGTCCGGCGAAATCGGTGGTGATGAGGAAATTCTTCAGGATCGAGGTGCCGATGTTGAGATCGTTGGCGTTGGGCTGATCGTCGATCGCCGCCTCCACATCGCGGAACGTCTTTCCGCCGACATCCAGGCTGTCGACCCGCACCAGGTCGCGCGAAACCTCGCCGCCGATCCCGCCGCCCGATCGCCGCCCGACCGCTTTCAGCCGGAGGGTGTCGGCAAAGGCTCGGGAAATCAGCACGCCGCTGCCGTTGCCGAGATCGAACTCCGCCTGCGCGGCTTTTCCATTCACCGTCACCGGAATCGATTCGATCCCGGCATGCGCCGTCAGCGGAAACCTCGTCCCCGGAGGCGCCTTGTCCTTCGGCACCACTTCCACCGTTCGGCCGGCGATATCGACCCGAAGCCGGGCGGAGTCGAAAATTTCCCGGCCGAGGATCATCTGCAGCGGCCGCTTCACGAGCCGCTTCGAAATGTCGGAAAGGTCCGTCACGACGACCGCTTCCGGGTGGAGCGTCACCCCGAGCGCCTCGACCGTCACGCCTTCGACGATGCGGGCCGGGGCGCTTCCGCCTGAGCCGCGGATCGCGACCTCTTTGCCTTCGGGAAGCTTGGCCCGGCTGGCGAAAGCGGGATCGAGGACCGTGGTTTCCGCGCCGCTGTCGAGCAAAGCCTCCGTTGAAACGGAGTCGACACTTGCCGGGATGAAGAGGCGGCCGTTGTCGAAGATCAGTGGCGCTGCGGAAGCCGCGGACGAAAGGAGGAGCGCGGCGAGCGCTGCGAAGCGCTTCACAGGCCTGCTCTTTCCATCAATGCCCGGGTCGACTGGTCGAGATCCTCCTCGCCTTCCCCTTCTGCAAGCTCGCGGGCGATCTGCTTGCCGAGCTCGACCCCGAACTGGTCGAACGGGTTGATCCCGAGGAGCACCGCCTTGGCGAAGGTCCGGTGCTCGTAAAATGCGATCAGGGCGCCGAGCGAACGCGCGTCGAGGCGGTCCAGCAGGATCGTCGAGCTCGGGCGATTGCCTTGCTCCCTGCGTTCGGGATCGTCGCTCCTTCGGCCCCGCATCAGGGCCGCGCCCTGGGCAAAGGCGTTGAGCAGCAGCTGGCGGTGATGCGCCGGAAGAGCCGCCTCCGCCTCGACCACGGCGAGAAACTCGACCGGTACGATCACTTTTCCCTGGTGGAGCAACTGGAATACGGCGTGCTGAGCGTCGGTGCCGACTCCCCCCCCGGTCACCGGCGCGGTGAGCCGGTCGACGGGCTTGCCGGCCGAGCTGACCGACTTGCCGTTGGATTCCATCTCCAGCTGCTGGAGATAGGGCACGAGCAGGCGGAGCCGTTCGTCATAAGGAAAGACCCCGCGCGACTGGCACTCGAGCTTCTGAGTCGCGGTGAGGTCGGCGAAGGCGGCGATGAGCGGGACATTGCCGTCCGGATCGCTGTATCGAAAATGCCGGTCCATCTCCGCCGCGCCTTCGAGAAGCTCCTCGAACGCGTCCCAGCCGAGCGCGAGGGCGGCCGTGATGGAAACCGAGCTCCACAAGGAATAGCGGCCGCCGACGCCTTCGGAGAATTGCAGGATCCGGCTTTCGTCGATCCCCGCCTCCAGCGCCGCTTCGGGAGCGGCGGTGACCGCGATCACCCGGCCGTAGGGATCGGCAATGCCTGCCTCGCTCATCCAGCCGACCGCCGCATCGAGGTTCGCCATGGTCTCGGCGGTGGTGAACGTCTTCGAGACGGCGACGACCAGCGTGGTTGCCGGGTCGAGAACTGCGACCGAATCGTCGAATGCCTGAGGGTCGATGTTGGACAGGAAGCTGACGTCGAGCCGAAGCCTGTCGCCGGCAAGGGCGTCGACCAGCAAATGCGGCCCAAGCGCCGATCCGCCGATTCCGATGTGCAGCACGCCCGTGAGATCGCCGAAGGCGCCCGCCTCGATCGCATCGACCAGAGCGCGCATTCGAGCGCGGCGCGAACCGGCAAGCTCGACCGCCTGGGGAGCGCCGGAACCGCGCTCCGCGATGTGATCGGCGGACCGGTTCTCGGTCGGATTGACGATCTTTCCGGCGAACAAGGCCTCGCGAGCGCCGGCGAAATCCTTCGCTTCGGCAAGCTCGGCGAAGGCGTCGAGCAGGGCGCGGTCGAGGTGCGTCTTGGACCAGTCGAAATAGATTCCCGCGACCGCGCGAGACAGCCGCCCGAGCCTGTCGGGCTCATCGGCGAAAAGTGCGGTCAGCGGCTTGAGCTCGTGGCTCTCGATCCGTTTCCAGGCGTCGTTCGGCATCAGCCGTGCCTCATAGTCGAGGCGGGCGAGATTGCCATAGCTTGACGTGAGCGCGCACTCGCCCGCAGAAGCGGCCGATGAAGCGCGCCCGTGCCCGCAAATCCGGTCGAGCCGAGCGCGGCGGCACCCTGCGCTTCGTCCTCACCGTCGCGATTCTCGCCTGGGCATTCCGGAGCTTCGCCTTCGCGCCGTTCAGCATCCCGTCCGGGTCGATGCTTCCGACGCTCTACATCGGCGATTATCTCGCGGTCGCCAAATGGCCCTACGGCTTTTCCAGCCACAGTTTCCCGTTCGACTTCCCGCCGTTCAAGGGGCGAGTCCTGTCCCATTTGCCGGAGCGCGGCGACGTCGTCGTCTTCGTTCCTCCAGGCGATGAGCGCGAGGATTACGTCAAGCGCGTGATCGGCCTTCCGGGCGACACGGTCGAAGTGCGTGACGGGGTGGTCGTGCTCAACGGCAAGCCGGTAAGGCGGGACTCCGAGCAGCCGCTGGCGATCCCGATTTCGGCGAACAGCCCCTGCCGGACGGTTCCGGGCGCCGAGCCGGTCGTCCGCGGCGAAATCGCGCAGCGCGCCTGCATTTACCGCACCTATCGCGAAACGCTTCCGGGCGGCGCAAGCTATCGCGTGATCGACCAGGTGGACAATCCGGTTGCGGACGACGTTCCGCCGACCACCGTTCCGGCCGGCCACCTGTTCCTGATGGGCGACAATCGCGACGACAGCCTCGACAGCCGCTTCTCCATCGCGGAAGGCGGGATCGGAATGGTGCCGGTCGAAAATGTGGTCGGGAGGGCGAGCGTGATCTTCTGGTCCACCGATGGAAGCTCCAGCTACGTCAAGCCGTGGACCTGGTTCACCGCGCTTCGCGGCCACCGTCTCGGCCACAGCCTTTCGCCGGAGTCGAAATGAGCGAGGACGTCGCCGCTTTCGTCACGGACCAGCTCGGCCACCAGGCGAAGGACCTCGCCTTGTTCGAGGCCGCGTTGACCCACTCGAGCAGCCGCGGCGACAATTACGAACGGCTCGAGTTCCTCGGCGACCGGGTTCTGGGTCTGGTGATGGCGCGCTGGCTCTACGAGCGCTTTCCGACCGAGCCCGAAGGCAATCTGTCGCGCCGGTTCAACACGCTGGTGGATCGAGTGACGTGCAGCGATGTCGGTCGTGAAATCGGCCTTCCCGCGCTGATCCGTCTCGGCAAGCAGGCCCGCGAGGATGGCGCCAACTGGAGCGACAATGTCGTCGGCGACGTGGTCGAGGCGGTGATCGGAGCGGTCTATCTCGAGGCCGGGCTGGATGCCGCGGAGGCGCTGATCCGACGCCTGTGGACCCCGCTCATCGACGAACAGCGGGGGGTTCCGAAACATCCCAAGTCGGCGCTTCAGGAGCTTGCCGCCGCCCGCGACCTGCCCAATCCGTCTTACGAGGTCGTGTCGCGGACCGGCGCTCACCACGCGCCCAAGTTCACGGTTCGCGTGTCCATCCGCACTCTTGGCGAGGCCGAGGCGGAAGGACCGAGCAAGCAGGAAGCGGAAACCGAAGCGGCGAAGGCTCTTCTTTCCAAACTCTCCCCTCCCGCGAGCGGGAGGGGCTAAAGGGGCGGGCATGTCCAAGGTATCCCACCCCCCGGCCTCCTCCCGCGAGCGGGAGGGGGAGAATCGCGCCGGCTTCGTCGCCGTCATCGGCGCGCCCAATGCGGGCAAGTCGACCCTCGTGAACGCCCTCATCGGCCAGAAGGTCGCCATCGTCTCGGCCAAGGCGCAAACCACGCGCGCCCGGCTGATGGGAATCGCGATCGAAGGCGATGCCCAGATCCTGCTGGTCGACACGCCGGGGATTTTCCAGCCGCGCCGACGGCTCGACAGGGCCATGGTGCAGGCGGCCTGGTCGGGGGCGGAGGATGCCGACCTGATCCTTCTGGTGATCGACTCCGACGACGGGATTACCGCCGAAGTCGAGCGGGCAATTGCCGGCCTGGAGAAACGTCGGCACCGGCTCTTCCTCGCGCTGAACAAGGTCGACCTCGTGAAAAAGGAGAAGCTGCTCGGGCTTTCTTCGCAGCTGACCGACCGGCTCGATCCCGACCAGGTGTTCATGATCAGCGCGGCCCAGGGCGATGGGGTGCCCGACCTGAAGGCGTCGCTTGCCGAAGCCATGCCGGAGGGGCCGTGGCTCTATCCGGAAGATGAAGTGTCCGATGCGACCGACCGCATGGTCGCCGCCGAGCTGACGCGGGAGCAGATTTACGATCAGCTTCACCAGGAGCTGCCCTATGCCTCCGCCGTCGAGACGGAGACGTGGGAGGATAGACCCGACGGATCGACCGAAATCCGCCAGCAGATCCTGGTAGAGCGCGACAGCCAGAAAGCGATCGTCATCGGCAAGGGCGGACGGCGCCTGAAGGAGATCGGCCAGGCCGCGCGCGAGGCCATCGCGCAGCATCTCGGCCGCAAGGTGCACCTGTTCCTTCACGTGAAGGTGAACCCCAAATGGGGCGAGGACCGGCACCTCTATCAGGACATCGGGCTGGAGTGGGCTGATTAGTCGCGCGCAGCCTGTCCGGGCGACAGGCGAGTACGACTAACCCAGAATTTCATCTGCCCACGCCGGCACGAGCTCGCCGGCCGGGCCAGTTCGGCTCTCGTCGAACAGGAAGCTGCCCAGGCTCGGCTCGAGGTTCATTTCGAGCGTGGAGGCCCCGCAATGGCGGGCGGTCTGCACGAAACCGGCTGCCGGATAAACGGCACCCGACGTCCCGATCGAGACGAACACGTCGCAGCGCCGAAGCGCCTCGTCGATCCGCTCCATCTCGTACGGCATCTCTCCGAACCAGACGATATCCGGCCGGACGAAGCCAATGGCGGCGCAATCCGGGCACTGGGCCGCCAGTCCCATCGGCCCTTTCCATCCGAACCGCGCATTGCACTTGAGGCACCAGCCCCGCGTCAGCTCGCCGTGCATGTGGATGAGCCGCTTCGATCCGGCCCGCTCGTGCAGGTCGTCGACGTTCTGCGTGACGAGGAGGAACTCTCCCGGCCAATCGGCCTCCAGCCGCGCCAGCGCCTCGTGCGCCGCATTCGGAACGACGGTCGCAAGCTTCGCCCGCCGGGCATCGTAGAAAGCGTGGACGAGCGCCGGATCGCGCACGAACGCTTCCGGCGTGGCGACATCCTCGACTCGATGGCCCTCCCACAGGCCGTCAGGCCCGCGGAACGTCGCGAGCCCGCTTTCGGCCGAGACGCCCGCCCCGGTCAGGACGACGATGTTGAATGCCCGGTCCATAGGCATTCGGTAGCGGCAAACGCGCGAGCTTCCGAGAGCCGGGATTTGCCCTGCACCCTTATCTTTGGTTAAGGTGGTCGGATATTTTCAGGAGGGAGATTACCTAACCAATGCAATATCATAGACTCGTCAGCCTGGCCTTCGCAGCAGCGCTCGCGGCTTCGCCGCTCGCTCTTTCCGCCGCTGCCGCCGCGACACCGGCCGAAGTAAAGCCCGGCATGCAGGTCGTCGATCCGAGCGGCGGCGCGGTCGGCATGGTCGCCGGGGTCAAAGGCGATTCCCTGATCCTCAAGACCGGCACGCACGAGGTTCAGCTGCCGCTGGCCTCCTTCACCGCCAACCAGGGCAAGCTGCTCTTCGGAATGACCGCCGCGCAGCTTCAGGCTGCGATGGCCTCCGCCCAGGCTTCGGTTGCCGCCGGTGCCAACGTCTATGGCAGCGACGGCACGCTTGCCGGGACGATCGAATCGATCGACGACAATCTGGTGACGATCAAGCTCGCCAGCGGTGCGTCGGTCCGGGTCCCGCGCAACGGCGTGTCGGGAAGCGCCAAGGGCGCGTCGCTGGGAATCACCACGGCGAAGCTCAACGAACTGGCGACTCAGACGACCGGTACCGACGCCGCCGCTACATCGGATTCGACAACGCCGCAGCCGCAGGCCGCGGACTCGGCCGGCGCGGCTTCGAGCGGCAAGTAATCGGGACGCGCCGTTCGTATTGAAGGCGCCGTTCCGGCGCGCCATTGTCAGGCGATGGCGCGCGGTCGAATTCGCATTGGCATCGGCGGATGGACGTTCCCGCCCTGGCGCGGGACCTTCTATCCGCCGGGCCTGCCGCAGAAACGCGAGCTCGAATATGCATCGGGTCAGCTCGGCGCGATCGAGATCAACGCAACCTTCTATAGCCGCCAGAGTCCCAAGAGCTGGGAGAAATGGGCGGAGACCGCCCCCGACGGATTCCAGTTCGCGATCAAGGGTTCGCGCTTCTGCGTGGTGCGCTCGCGGCTGGCGGAGGGCGCCGAAGGGCTCGGCAACTTCTTCGCCCAGGGCTTCGCCGCGCTGGGCCCCAAGCTCGGACCGATCCTGTGGCAGTTCCACCCCCGCCGCCAGTTCGCGCCGGACGACATCGCCGCGTTCATCGACCTGCTTCCGACCGAACTCGAAGGACTTGCCGTCCGGCACGCGATCGAGCCGCGCCACGACAGCTTCCGCAACGAGCGGTTCTTCGACCTCTGCCGTGATCGCAATATCGCCATCGTGTTCGAGGATTCCGACGATTATCCCTGCATCGAAGCCGACACCGCCGACTTCACCTATGCGCGGCTGCAGCGCATGAACGAGGACGTCCCGACCGGTTATCCCGAGGCGAAGCTCGACGAATTCGCGGCTCGCGCCAAAGCGTGGTCCGCCGATGGGCGCGACACCTACATCTTCCTCATCAACGGCGCGAAAGTCAGGGCCCCCGCCGCCGCGCTGGCCCTGCAGGAGCGGCTCGGCTAACAACCCGGCGATGAGCGCTGTGCGGATCAGTCTATTCGCGCCGAACGGGCGCATGGGGAAAGCGATCGCCGCGGCGGTCGCCGAAACGCCCGGCTTCCTGATCGATCAGGACGGTGGTGATGTTCTCGTCGACTTCTCCGCCCCCGCGGCGCTCGGTGCCAGCCTCCACCGCGCGGTCTCGGCGGGCATTCCGATCCTCGTCGGCACGACGGGCCTAGATTCCGGCGCAGACAGGCTGATCGCCGAGGCGGCGGACTCGGTCGCCGTGCTAAGGGCCGCGAACACGTCGCTCGGCATCGCGCTGCTTTCCGATCTCGTCGAGCGGGCCGCGAAGGCGCTCGGCCCGGATTGGGATATCGAGATCCTGGAGATGCACCACAGGATGAAGGCGGATGCACCGTCCGGCACCGCGCTTGCGCTTGGCGAAGCAGCGGCGCGCGGTCGCGGCACGCCGCTCCATGCCGAGCGCGGCCGCGACGGCATCGGCCTGGAGCGCAACCAGGGCGCGATCGGCTTCGCCTCGCTTCGCGGCGGTACCGTTGCGGGAGAGCATGACGTGGTCTTCGCCGGCACCGAAGAGCGGCTGATCCTGTCGCACCGTGCGGAAAGCCGGATGATCTTCGCCCGCGGAGCGCTCGCGGCCGCTCGCTTCCTCGTCGGCAAGCCGGCGGGTCTCTATTCGATGCGCGACGTCATCGCCGGCTGATGAAGAAGGCGCAGGTTTTCGAATTCTTCCGGCGGCTGGCGGAGGACAATCCGTCGCCGACGACCGAGCTCGAATTCGAAAACGCCTATCAGCTGCTGGTCGCGGTCGTGCTATCGGCCCAGGCGACCGACGCCAGCGTCAACATCGCCTGCCGCCCGCTGTTCAAGACGATCCGGACGCCCAAGCAGATGGTCGCGTTCGGCGAAGACGACCTCCGCGACGCGATCAAGACCATCGGCCTGTTCAACACCAAGGCGAAGAACGTCATCGCCTTGTCGGAGGCGCTGATCCGCGATTTCGGCGGCGAGGTCCCCCGGACCCGCGAAGAGCTCCAGTCGCTGCCGGGCGTGGGCCGGAAGACGGCGAACGTCGTTCTCAACACCGCGTTCGGCGAAGAAACGTTCGCGGTCGACACCCACGTGTTCCGGGTCTGCAACCGCACCGGCCTTGCGCTCGGCAAGAACCCCGACGAGGTCGAGGCCAAGCTCGACAAGGTCGTCCCGCAGCCGTTCCGCCGCGACGCGCACCACTGGCTGATCCTGCACGGCCGCTACACCTGCAAGGCGCGCACGCCGGAATGCTGGCGGTGCGTGGTTGCGGACCTGTGCCGCTACACGCCCAAGACGCCGGAGCCGAAGCTTAAGACCAAATCCGCTCTAACCGGCTCCCAAGCGTAGTCAGCAGCTCGTACTGCGTGAGGCCGGACGCTTCCGACGCGGTCGGAAGGTCGTAATCCAGCTCCACCCAGTCGCCTTCCTTGAGGTCCGCTGCCGCATCGCAGCCGAGCGCGATCAGGTCCATCGAAACCCGTCCAAGCACCGGGAGGGCGAACTCCCCGGCGAAGGCCGTCCCGCGCGACGAGAAGCCGCGGAGATAGCCGTCCGCATAACCGACATTGACGATGGCCGCCTCCGTATCCGCCGGAGCGACGAAGGTCGCTCCGTAGCCGCAGCTCTCGCCGGTACGGATTCGGCGCCGCTGCACGACCTGGGCGTCAACCCGGGCGACTTGGCGGATTGCGCCTTCGGCCTCCGCTCGGGGAATTCCGCCGTAAAGCGAGAGACCCGGACGAACGAGGTCGAAGCTGTAATCGCGTCCAAGGCAGATTCCCGCGGAATTGGCGATTGCGTAGCGCTTCGCCGGGACCGTGGCGGCGACCTCGCGGAAATCGGCAAGCTGGCGGGCGTTCATCCGCGAATCCTCGTCCGCGCAGGCGAGGTGGCTGTGAACCGTGTCGATCGCGACGCCGTCCAGGCTTCCGATCTCCTCCGGCCGAAGCCCGAGCCGGTTCATCCCGGTATCGATCATCACGTCGGCCACGCGGCCGGGCGCGATCGCCTTCCACCGGGCGACCTGCTCGGCGCTGTTGAGCACCGGCCGAGCCTGTGACTGAGCCGCGGCCTCCGCGTCCGACGCCCCCACGCCGTGGAGAACGACAAGCGAGCTGTCGTCTGGAACCGGCCCGAGATCCTGCGCCTCGGCGTAGGTGGAAACAAAGAACGTCCGGCAACCCGCCTCGTGAAGCGCGCGCATCGTCTCGGTCGCGCCGATCCCATAGCCATCGGCCTTGATGGCCGCGCCGGCGGGCACTCCCGCGCGGTCTTCCAGCCAGCGCCAATTGCGCTGCAGTGCGGAGCGATCGAGCCTCAGGCGGAGCGGGCGATTCATCGGCGCGGCCTACCCGCCGCCCTGCCCCGCGTCGAGTTTCGCTTTTGCCGCCGACCAGTCCCGGCCATCGAATTTCTCCACTGCCAGCGCCACCGGCTCATCGAGGCAATTGGCATTCACGCTCCAGCAGTCGGGATGCGAGCGCGGCTGATAGAAGCTCTTCACCCCGCAATGTTTGCAGAAGAGGTGCTCCGCCGCGCCGGTCCCGAAGCGATAGCTGGCGAGCGCATCGCGGCCCGTCACAAGATCGAACTTCTCGTGCGGCACGTTGATGTGGAGATAGCCGGTCATCCGGCACACCGAACAATTGCAGTCGAGTGCCGGCACCGGCGGCTCCGGTATCTCCGCCTCGAACCGAACCGCTCGGCAATGACATCCGCCCTGAACCTTCATGCGCCTAGACGTAGTGCGGTTCGGGGCGCTCGCGAAGCTCTTCGTAATGGACCAGCGCCGGTACCGGGCCGAGCGGGACCGGACGGCCGCCGCGGAACGCCGGCTCGCCGCGATCGCAATCCTCGGCGCGCACATAGCCGTTGATGTAGAAGCGCCGCTTGTGGCTCGATCGGTTCTCGCCCGATCCGTGGACCAGGTAAGGGCTCCACAAGGCGAGGTCGCCCGGCTCGAGGATCAGGTCGACGGCATCCGAGGATCGCAAGCCGACGTCTTCCAGCGCCGCATCCATCAGCGGCGTGCCGAGCGCTTTGCGAGAACAATCCATGCCCAGGTCCCCGCGCAGGTGGCTGCCCGGAATGAAGCGCATTCCTCCGGATTTTGGCGTGTGCGGATCGATGGCGAGGCCGGTCTGCACATAGGAATCCGCGAGGTTGCGGTAGGCCCAGGCGGGGCGGCGCGACCGGCTGTCCTGGTGCCAGGCAAAATCGCCGAGCGAGCCCGGAGCCTTCCAGTGCACCTGGTTGATGATCTGCTTGAGATCGGGACCGATCAGCGGCTCCAGCAGCCGCGCGATTCGGCGATCGAGCCGGACAGCGTTCATCGTCGCCTGGTGGTAGGATGGCCATTGCACCATCCGCACGACCGGCTCTCCAGCGAGGTCGGCGACATTGTAGAAGAGGTTGCCGTGCCGGAAGCTTCGGCCATGGGCCAGCGCTTCTGAGTGAAGCAGGTCCGCCGCCGCGGCGATTTCCGCCACCTCCCCGGCCGAGAAAAGACCGCGGATGACGGCATAGCCGTAGCGCGCGAAATCGGAGACGTAATCGGCTTCGCTGTCGGCGCTGATTCGAAGCCCGCCCGGCTGCGGGGAACCCATGACTCACCTCCGCCCTGCCCAAAGGATACAGGAAGTGATTGAGTTTGCCAGTATTTTTCCTGGCTATCCCTGAGCCGGTCCGGCAGCGTCCGACCGCGTCACGGTGATTTGAAGCCTCTTGTCGCCGCGCATGACCTGCAGCGCCGCGACCTTCTGCGACGCATCGAGCGCGCGTCCAAGCTCCGACGCGCTCGACACCGGCGAATTGCCGACCGCGACCACGACATCGCCTGCATGGAGCCCCGCCTTGTCCGCGCTCGACCCTTTTTGGACGATCGCCACGCCGGCGCCGCGAAGCCGCGCGTCGGAGAGCCGGTCCGCAAGCGCGGCTGCAAAGTCCGTCGCTCGAAATCCGAAAGCGATGCTTGGCGAGGGAGAGCCGCGGATGAGCTCGTCAACGACGATTCCGGCAATCGCTGCTGGAAGCATCGCATCCGGCGCGGTCGGGTCGGAAATCGATACGGCGACCCCGTCCCCGTCGCTGTCGAGATAGGGCGCTCCTGCCGGGATAGCCGGCGTGGTCGGCTGCACCCTGACGTAGCTTACGGGCCCGCCCCCATCGGCCAGGAAGTCGCTGCCGATCATCGCGATCTGCGCCGAGCAGCCGTTGCCGCTGGGCGCCTGTAGAGCGAAGCCGAAATCGCCCACTCTGGGAAAGGCCTGGTCGTCCATGTTGAGCGGCGTCAGGCCAGTCGCGGTCGTTTTGGCGATTGCGAGCCCGGAAATCGGATCTACCCTAACCTCCGAAATGTCCGCCTCGCTGCCGTCCCCGAAAACGGCGTGCATGTGCGCTGCCGATTGGAGCGTTGCGGTGGTCACCAGCCATCCATCGGCCGAGATGACGAAGGCGGGAACGCCGCCCGAAACGCCCTGGCCGCTGTTCGCCGGTCCAGGAACGATGGACGCAATCGAGGGGCAGAGCCGGGCGATCGTGTCTGCCAGGCTCGGCAATCCGGGCTGCGGCCGGACGATCTGGACGATCGGCCGCCGTGGCTGAGCCTGCGCCTTCGGACCGGAGGGGATCGAGCGGGTAAGCAAGGCGCCGGCGACGGCCGCGACAATCGCCGTCCCGGCAAGGATCGCGACGGTGCGCGGCCGGCTCCAGAAGGCGCGCTCGCTCGCGTCACTCACCGAACAATTCCCTTTGCGCTTTTTCGATTTCGTCCGTGTAGCGCCGATAGACGAACCGTTCGGACAGGGTGCCGAGCACTTTTCCGTTGCGGTCGACCACGGCGAGGTCATCGGCTTCGCTCGCGTCGAAGATCTTCATCGCCGTGACGATGTCCTCGCTTGGCCGGAGCGCAACGTCCACCAGCGTCGCGATCGTTCCGACCTGGTCGGAGGGGACAAGCTTCGCGTCGAACGCCTTGGCCGTTTCCACCAGCCCGAGATAGGCGTTTTCGGAATCGACG